>CAMBEP010000029.1 GCA_945865635.1 Candidatus Kuenenia stuttgartensis | reverse complement strand
GCGACGCAGTTACCTTTGGCTACAGACGATGGACCTTTCATCTGAAGAAGACTTGCACCTCTCTGACTTCACACACTTTGAACCGCACGCTTTGATGCCTCCGGCATCATTCTGATACGATGTATCATGTGTGGCCGCGACAACTATAAGAGCCAGAGTCCAGACCACCAAAGTCGGTTTGAAATCTGGCTCTTTTAGGAATCACCTGTTGACGATCAATTCTGATCGATTGTATCCGCATCGGTCGACCAGCCCGGGTAGATCATGGGCGAATTTGGCCTGTAAGCTCGCCCTTGGGCGGAGAGGTTGGGGAGTGAGTCCCGCCATGGGAAATTTGGATACGCCACGGCATCGCCCTCGCTCATCGACATTGGGCCGCCAAAGCCTGTAGGCTGCAAGACTCGTACAGGCTTCATTTGGGCTCGGCTGGCTGAAAACGGGCCATACAGGGCAAGCGTTTGGCGTTCATCCTGATCAAACGGTGTGAAGCCACCGCCCATGAGTCCATTCCCGCGCACCCACATGGTTTGGTTTGGGACAAAACTGCCAAGCATCGGCGACGGGGCGACAGGCTCGCTTGGCCTTTGCACCTTCATGGCAGTCGGGCTGACGGTTGCGCCTGCGACGGCTCGGGCGGCCGCTCGCTTGGCAAACGGCCATCCACCGGCATGAATATCCGCAGTGCAGCAGGCGACAAAAAGTGTCGACAAAGCCAATTGACGAAAGGTTTTGGATAAGGGAAAGGATGGCACGGGTCAGCCCTTTTATTCAGATGGTGATTCAGACAGTGGATGCTTATCCTTGTAAAATTTACAACACAAAACGGCTCCCGGCCGGATCTATTGAAAAATTTAGGCAATTTACACAAAATTTTCATCGCGAGCATGTTTTAAGAGTTACAACCCAGCTTGCCGCCGGCAGCCGGCGATCGCCTGCTCTGCTGAGAGCTTCGTTTTAGACAACTTATACTCTTCGCGGCCAAAAACGACATGTTTTGATCGAAAAAGATGCCGGAGGCATCTGGAGCCAGTAGCCGGTGGTTGAGGAGCCCAAGCGACGACACCACCGGACACGACGACGCGGCATAAGGTCTTGCACCCCTGCCGGGGTGCCAGCAGCTTTTACCCCCTTCTCATAACCGGTGGTGTCGCTTCGCTCAACCACCGGCTACAGGCTGTGATGCCTCCGGCATCATTCTGATACGATGTATCATGTGTGGCCGCGACAACTATAGTGTTGGCACGGTCCCCTGACCGGGCTCGCGCGATCAGGGGGCTTGGTGTTTTTTTGATTTATACTCTTCGCGGTCATGAATGGCACTTTTTGATCAAAACGATGCCGGAGGCATCTGGAGTTAGTAGCCGGTGGTTGAGGAGCCCAAGCGACGACACCACCGGACGACGACGCGACATAAGGTCTTGCACCCCTGCCGGGGTGCCAGCAGCTTTTTTTAGACCTTATGACCAGTGGTGTCGCTTCGCTCAACCACCGGCTACAGGCTTTGATGCCTCCGGCATCATTCTGTTACGGGATGTCTCTATTTTGACCACGACAAGTATAGTAAAACCATAAATTTATGGCATTCCAACATGTTCTTTTGAAAACTTAGACGAGAACGAAACTGCCTGCATTATCAACCCAGTCCACCCAAGCCAACAGGCGTATGAAAAACTCGTATCGTTCTGGACGGTTTCGGGCTATTGTATAAAATGAAGATAAGGCAGAATGTGTAAGCAGTTTGAGTCGCACCGCCGGGTGCGGCTGGATGGAAACCTTAAACAAAGTCCCGGACAGGTCCGCCGCACATGAGCTCGTCACTAAAAGAAGACTTGGCCTCGCTCAAAATTGATCGTAACCGTTCCAGGCCGACAGCCGTGGCTCATCCGCAACCGCAGCCGCAACCGCAGCCGCAGAGTTCGAGCCATGTTTCCTACCGGCCCACGTCGGCAAAAACGGTTCGTCGAGGGCTTGGCTGGCGATTATTTTCGATGTCGCTCTGGTTGATCCCTTTGTCGATTCTTGGGGTAGGAACTTATCTGGTGCGCGACCAGGTGGCGAAAATCCGGCCTGCCACGGAAGTGAAATTCGCCACAGTGCAGGAGATGACCGATTCTGACATCGACAAAATCTTGTCGGCCAAGGGGTACCTGAGGTCACGCAACCAAGCTGAGGTAGGCGCAAAGAGCCCTGGCCGGGTGGAGCGGATGCTTGTTGAGGAGGGCGACCGGGTGATTCCCGGCCAAATTCTGGCGGTTCTTGAGCATAATGACTTTAAGGCCATGCTCTTATCAAAGAAGGCGTCGGTGGCCCGAACCCGGGCGGAACGGAACGAGGCGGAGGCTGACTTGCGGGACAAGCAGCGTAAAGTCAAGCGAAATCAGACCTTGATGAATCAGTACAAGACATCGAGCCTGGAAGAGCTGGAAGCGTCCATGTCGCAAAGCGAAATGAGTGCGGCCCGAGTGGAAGCCCTGAAGGCCAATATGGCTTATATGGAGGCGTCCATGAAGGAAACCGAAGAGACGATTCAGAACATGTTTATTTTGGCACCGTTTGAAGGCACAGTTCTGGCCAAGGGTGCTGAGGTGGGAGAGACGATCACTCCGGGGGGGATGGGTGCGGCATCTGGGCGTGGATCTGTGGTGACTCTGGCGAATTTGTCGCTGCTTGAGGTAGAGACCGACATTAGCGAAGGGCAGCTTTCCAAGGTGGGTGTAGGCCAACCTGCGGAGGTGATGGTCACGGCCTCCCCCGGTAAGCGTTATACCGGGAAGGTTCGCAAGATTGTGCCATTGGGCGACCGGGCCAGGGGTACGGTGAAGGTTTATGTGCAGATAATCAATCCTGATGAACGTCTCTTTCCGGAGCTGATCGCGATTGTGAATTTCCTGCCGGTGCAGAAGGATCAAGCGACAAAAGAACAACTCTCTGGTTTATTTATTCCAAAATCAGCCGTTTTGGAAAGCAGTGGGGTGAGTTCGGTCTGGCGGATTGACGACGATAAAACGATTCACAAGACGACGATTTTGACGACTCCAAAATCAGACGATTTGGTGAAAGTGGAGACGGGTCTAAAGGCGGGGCAAAGAATTGTCTTGATCCCCAAGCCGGAATTGACTGAAAATCAAGCTGTAAGCGTACCCGATTAAGGTCCAGACAGCATTGGACATGCCGGAACAGAATGAATCACGTCAGGGAATCCTCTTTTTAGCAGGAGCGAATTGAAGTGTCCGAGAATCTGGCCATCCAACTGAACAAAGTCAGCAAGGAATACAGTCGGAATTCGATGCGGATCCCGGTCCTTCAGGGACTTGATCTGGACGTTCGGCAAGGCGAATTCCTGGCCTTGATGGGTCCTTCGGGGTCGGGCAAGACCACACTGCTGAATTTGATTGCGGGCCTTGACAGGTCCACGTCGGGCGATGTGAATGTAGACGGCCTGAATTTGTCGCAGCTGAGCGAATCGCAACTGACACGTTGGCGAGCGGACCATATCGGGTTCATCTTTCAGATGTACAACCTGATTCCGGTCATGACGGCTCAGGAGAATGTGGAACTGCCGCTGCTTTTGCAGCCGGTTTCCCGTAGCGAGCGTCGCAAGCGAGCCACGACGGCCTTGAAGATTGTGGGTCTGGACGGTCGTGAGGATCACTATCCGAGACAGCTTTCAGGCGGTCAGGAGCAACGGGTTGCGATAGCCCGAGCCATTGTGACAGACCCGGCCCTGATTGTGGCGGATGAGCCGACAGGGGACTTGGACCGAACCTCGGCGAGCGAGATTCTGGACCTTCTGGAAACGCTCCATCGGGACCTTGAGAAGACCATTGTGATGGTTACACACGACCCGCAGGCCGCATCGCGAGCCAGCCGCCTGCTGAGGCTTGACAAAGGCCAGCTTGTCGGCGATGAAACGCAGGCCGAGGCGAAATTTCGTCTGGGCGCATTCTGATTCACTCTGGACTGATGAGAGAGAAAAAAAAGAGGTTTTCATGAAATATTTCAGTTATATCTGGCGCAACATGCGCCGAAACCGTGTGCGAACCGTTTTGACGATCGGATCGATCGCCATCAGCCTTTTTCTGATGATGATCATGCTTTCGTTTCTTTCTGTGAACCAGAACGTGAGCGAATCACTCAAGGGCTACAACCGGGTGATTGCGATGAGCAGTCAGGGCTTTGCGACTCCAGTTCCGATCCGGTTTGTGGATGAAGTGGCCCTGATGCCCGAAGTGCTGGCCGCATCGCCGCTGTCATGGTATGGCGGCAAGTATCAGGAAGAGGTGATGCCCTTTGCCCAGTTCGGAATTTATCCGGACAAGATTCTGCAGATCTGGGACGAACTTGACATGCCCGACGACCAGTCCAAAGCCTTCCAGGCCGACCCTTCCGGCTGTGTGATTGGCTATAAGATGGCGGCGGAACGGAACCTTAAAATTGGTGACCCGTTGCCTCTGAAGGGAACAATTTATCCATTTGACCTGAACCTTACTGTTCGCGGCATTTACAAATGCCCGCCGGACCGTGATGGGCGAATGCTCATGTTCAACTGGAACCTGCTTGAAGAAGGTCTGAAGAAAGAGTTTCAGGGGCGTCAGGCGGGCAATGCAGGTACAGTCTTTGCCAAAATCAAAACGGGTGGCGACCTGGCTGCATTCTGCAAAAAGGTCGATGCGTCGACAATCAATAGCGACACACCGACAAGAACCCAGACGGAAGATGCGTTTGTGGCACAGTTTGCAGAACTTTGGGGCGACATGCGCACGATGATTTCAGCGGTTGGTCTGGCGGTGGTGATTTCACTCGTTTTTGTGTCGGGTAATGCCATGGCCATGGCCCTTCGCGAACGCACGACCGAAATCGCCGTCCTGAAGGCAATCGGCTTTACCAACGGGAAAATTCTTGGCATGGTTCTGACAGAATCCGTCCTCGTTGCCCTGATGGGTGGCATCGTGGGCTCGCTTGGCTGCAAATTGCTGTTCGATGTATTCGACGTCTCGCCCTATACGGCTGGTGCGCTCCCTTTCTTCTTCATTCCTTGGCAGACAGCGATTCTGGGCTTGGGCTCTTCGCTGATCATCGGTTTTGTCAGCGGCCTGTTTCCGGCTGTTGCTGCTGCCAGGCTTGGTGTGATCCAAGGGCTTCGCAAGGTGGTTTGACCGCATCTTGTCGTTGATTCTGATTGCAATACGGAACCCCCTGAATACGATTTCATGAAAGTCTCATTCCCATGGTGCCCCTGAAATACAATTTGCGTAACCTCTGGGTGCGTCGTGGGACCACCCTCATGACCGTAGCGGGAACAGCCTTGATCGTCTGGTCGAGCTGTATCCTGTTCAGCATGGTGGAAGGCTTGCAGCACAGCCTGGATGTCTCTGGCGATCCGCTTGACCTGATTGTGCTCAGGAAAGGCTCCACCAATGAAACTGATGGCGGTTTTGAGCTTGATAAAGCTGATACCATGATCACCTTGAAGGGGGTGGCCAAAGATCCGGAACAGGGTGTTCTGGTCTCTCGCGAGCTTTTGAATATTCCGGTCATGGAACGATCCAACGGGACACGCACAAATTTGATCGTGCGAGGCCTCGACCCGGTTGGCCGCAAGCTGCGTCGCGATTTCAAAATCACCGTTGGAAGGGACCTACAATCGGGCAAGGGCGAAGCCATTGTTAGCGAGCGACTCTCCGGGCGATTCAAGAACAGCAATCTGGGCGACACCCTAAAAGTTGGTGAAAAAGAAAGCTATAAAGTCGTGGGCTTGTTTCGGGCGGGTGGAGGATCAGCAGAAAGTGAAATCTGGGTGGATCGCAAAGATCTGGAACGCAATATCTCTCGCGAGGGTTCCGTTTCGAGTGTTCAGATCCGAGCCGCAAGCCCGTCAGAAATGGATGAAATCCGGAACAGGATCAACAACGATGTTGAATACAAACTCCTGGCCCAATCCGAGCAGGACTATTTCAACAAGCAGCAGCAATCCAGCACATTCCTCAAGGTGTTTGGCTCGCTGATCGCTGTGCTCCTGACCATTGGAGCCATGTTTGCTGCCGCCAATACCATGTTTGGCGCAGTGGCCAGCCGCACCCGCGAAATTGGCACCATGCGTGCTTTGGGCTTTTCACGCAGGGATGTTTTGATCTCGTTTCTGGGCGAATCCGTGATTCTCTGCACCATCGGTGGCATCGTTGGCCTGCTGCTCACTTTGCCCCTGACCGTTTTGTCGTTCGGTACGGTCAATTCCAATACGTTTAGTGAAGTCACCGTAAACTTCCGATTCGGCCCACTCGTCATGGGCGTTGCATTTGCCATGACAATGGCCATGGGCGTGCTGGGCGGCCTTTTCCCTGCCCTAAAAGCCATTAACAAAGATGTAATCGCATCGCTCCGCGAATTATGACTCGTTTTGACAAGCTCACGATTTAGAAACACTATACTCTTTGCCTGTTCCTAAAATGGCCGGAAGTTGCTTTTTAAAACAACTTCCGGCCATCGTCGTTTCGATCCAACATCCCAAAAAAAACGATCAGAAATTGGGAATATCCACACGGTCGCCGCCACTCATGGCGGATTCATGGGCGCAAATCCCAACCATGGTCCAGTTGGCTGACGTTTCTGCATCAGGGAAAGCCGCTTTGTGGCCCAGCACAGCCTGAACAAAAGCATGGACCAGGTGAGGGTGGCTGCCACCGTGGCCGCCGCCCTGTAGGAAGCTGAGGTGATCGGCATCCTGAATGGCTGCGGGCATGGTAAATTTCTGAATGCCTTCGGGCAGGAGGCGGGCAAAGTCCGGAACCGAAGTTTCCTGAGCGATTTCTGGTTCTGGGATCGGCTTTTGAGTCGAGCTCTTGGTATGTATCAGCGGCTGCTGATTTTCCGCCAGTTGCCACTCAAAGGAAGCCTTGGAGCCATAGGCATCGAAGCTTTCACGATACTGGCGGGCCGTATCGAAGAGGCTTCTTGTGACTTCGGCCACCACATCCGACCCCTTGATCTTAAACGTGGCCGACTCAATGGCAAACGGGCTTCCGTAATTGCCAATCAGCTCTTCAGAAATTCGGCCAGAACCGTGGCAAACCACACTATCGGCATGTGCAGGCTTGCCGGGTTCCGAAACAATCGCCAGACACGGGCTCACGCAGTGGGTGGCATACCACATGGGTGGCAGGCCCGGCCAATAGTTCGGCCAGCCGTCCATATCCTGCATGTGGCTGCCTCTGAGAAATTGCAGTCGGCCCAGAACGCCTTTGTCATACAGGTCCTTGACGTAAAGATACTCGCGGCTATAGACCACGGTTTCCATCATCATATAAACCTTGCCGCTGGCTCTTTGAGCCTCGACAATGGCCCGACACTCTTCTACCGATGTTCCCATGGGCACTGTGCAGGCGACGTGCTTGCCCGCTTTGAGCGCGGCCACGCTCATCCAGCCGTGGTCGGGAATCGGGCTGTTGATGTGCACGGCGTCGATGTTGGGGTCGTCCAGGACTTGCTGATAGTCTGTATATCGAACAGCAATGTTGTATTTGTCGCCAGCCTCGTTCAGGCCCTTGGTGTCGCGCCGGCAAATGGCATACATTTCCGCGCCGGGATAGTTCTGATAAATCGGGATGAACTCGGCGCCGAAACCAAGGCCAATAATGGCCACTCGAAGCGGTTTTTGTGCGGACATACGCGTTTAGTTCCTTGGTTTTCCAGCTTTTTTTGGGACCATGACTCGAGAAAGGCTCTTTTGCGGAACGACCCGCCGGGTCAAAAAAAAGCCTGAAGACTGTAAGCAGATTACGGCCTTGGGCCACGATTCTCAAGAGTTTTGTGAAAAGATCAGGGCCGGGTTGCAGTGGGGGCCTTGAACCTGCAAAACAGATACGACCGGCGCAATCGTTAGAGTCCAAATTCTTTCGTTGCAATTCCTCTTGCATGGTGAGCAGTTTAAGGCCGATGAAGAGTGCAGATGATCACCAGACTAATCCGTCAGAGGGTCGTGGGATCAATTGGAACTGAAAACATGGATGGGCCTGGACACCTTCACGGACGAGGTTCCACCCGCGTCGGAAACTGACAACAACCCCGCGTGTCAGGTTCGACGGCTGGTTATTCCGCGGGTGAGGTGAGGATCGATGAATAGTCGCATGAAACGGATTTCCGCCGCGCTGGCTTTCGCAGTAGCGGGCATCACCACCTCCGCCATGGCTCAGGAGGTTGCCAAACAGAACCAAGCCGTCGCCGATTCGGTGGTGGACAGCCTGCGCAAGAGCGGACAGTTCAAAGGCTCGCGTCTGGATGTGGAAGCCTCCAAGGGTGTTGTCACACTCAATGGCACAGTCACATCGCCAGAGCGCAAGCAAGCCCTGACAAGCATGATTTTGTCAGTTCCAGGCGTAACGGGCGTGGTTGACAATGTCACGATCGCTCCTGCCAAAGAGATCAAACAAGTTCAATACGATGTTGCCCTGGGCGGCCATGCAGGCCACGCCGGTGCCTATTCTTCACCCGTCCAAGATGCACCAGCACCGGTGGCTCCTTCGGGATACGACCCCGGTGGCCCTGCCCCTGAAAATGGCACAGCCGGTGGATTCGGTCACGCTTCGGGCGCCCATGCCATGCCAAATTATGCCTGGCCAAGCCAAGCTCCCTATCCTAACTTCTCTGCTGTCGGCTACCCAACGGTTTACCCTTGGCAAGCCTGGCCGAACATCGGTCCAGTTCACCCATACCCAGAAGTTCCTATGGATTGGCGTGCTGTGACCCTGCGTTGGGACGATGGTCTCTGGTGGCTTGACTTCAAAAAGCACTACACACGACCATTCTTCACACCTTATCCTTTCGGCCTGTTTGCTTATTGATTTCTAAAGCCAGAACGAATGCCCGAATGCCACATGGATCAAACCATGTGGCATTCTGCATTGATACACACCACTAGACCTCTCTGTGCTGCCCTTGATCAAGGCCAGGATGAAAAATGCCGCTTCCCCCATCCAGGAGCCGCCCTGCGACCGACTGGGGCGAGTCAGGCACAAGCCAAATGATTTGCAACGAGAGGCCGATTGAGACCAAGGCACCGTATGGCTGGCCATCAGGAGCGACGGGCTAAAATTAGGCTTTTACGCTTGGTTACAAGGGAGAATTCGAAATTCCCTGATGTCCAGATTACCGCGATTAAAGAACTTCTTACGAATTTGCGAAGGTTTTCCTTCACTTCTACCCCCTGTTTGTTCGATCTATGAAAGTAACGGTTCGAGTGGTTGGAGTTGACCACAAGAGAACGATCATAAGTCTCCGGTATGGCGTCGGTTTCAGGGACTCACCCTGAAAATCGGTCGCGACCGTTCCATGGAGGGAACAATCCGATGCTTCGTCCTATTTGGACTCGCGGCCTGAGCCGACTCAGAAATAGCAGGGGCCTGCTGACAGGCACCATGTTCTTATTGCTTGCAATGGGCTCGGGAGGTTGCAATGGGGCGTTATCCTACGTCTATCGCAACGTATCGCCTTTGCATGCCACTGGCTGGAGTTTTGCATGGCCAATCCTGCCAAGCCAACAACAACGCATCGAACGCGACTTTGCTCGCGAAGAAAACGATCGGGTCCCCATTCTTGACCCAATACCTGCCGATTCGACCACCTCTCCTTGCCTGGATCCCCCAAGCGAAGCTGAGGTTTGGGAAAAAGTTCCAAAGATGCGCCATAGTCAGAACGTGATCTACGAATCCAATCGTAACAACGTTCAGATTCTGGTCGAAAAGATCGGCGAATCTGTCGACCCTTGTAAGGTCTATCCGCTGGCCGGGCCTTGCCAACTGGTTCACTGTCACTACAAGTGTACCATTTACTATGATGAAAGCTATTGGTCTGACTACCCGATTCCTTTCAACCTGAAAGACAACAAGGTGGAAGTGGTCTATATCGACAAAGACCACCTGAGGCGCTGTGCCGGCCCTGCCGCAACCTCGCCATCGGGACCCTGATCGGTATGTTAGTTGAAAAAAAACATAAAAGAAGGCCTGACTTGATTGTCGGGCCTTTTTTTTTTATTTGTGCGAATCGGGCGATGGCAACAATCTATTATTTATTGACAATCTTGTTACCGAACTCGACCACTTTCCAGTTTGTGGGGCCGTCTCGCTGAACACGCATGATGCGTCGCTCATATTGAGTCAGGATCTTTTTGCCGGCTTCATTTTTCAAATTGCGACCTATGATCACATTCACACTACCGCTTGATTTACCTACGTTCATGTTCTCGACGGTGTAATCTTCAAAAACTTTCGCCAGGTCATTCAAACCTTCCGGAGTGATCGACTGGTCGAGGGCGCTGGTCAGGATCTTCTTGGTCGCAGCGGTTTTTGCTTCGCCTGGAGCACGTCTGGAAAGCACTCTGGCAACACGTTCCGGATCCTTTGACTTGACGGCTGAGAGGAAGCTCTCCACGGCTTTCATTGGATCTTTGAAATCGTCAGCCGTTGAGCCACCTGAACCACCAGAGGCTGGAACATCGGTCTTGAGAGCATCTCCACCATCGGCAAATGCATTTTGAGCGAGAAGCACAGCACCACTTGATCCTGACCCGCCACCTGGCATCCCATAGCCACCAGGACCGCCCATTCCGCCCGGCGGCATCATTCCAGGAAAAGCACCCTGCCCCGCACCACCAGAACCCGGTGGAACATAACCACCGCCCCCACCTGGAGGTCCGCCTGGACCACCACCCGGAGGCCCACCAGCACCTGGTGGAACATAGCCACCTGACCCACCCGGAGCAGAAAGCTGACCAGGAGAGATTGCACCCGAGCCACCTGCAGCAGCCACTTCCGGGCCTGCACCTGGTGGAGGCCCGCCGCCCTGCCCCTGCATCATGGCCTTCCGATTGGCGGATTCGTCCGCAGGTGCACTGCCTGCCGCCCCAGCGTCAATCCCGTCCTGACGACCTTTGGCGGTCGCACCCAAACCTTTGACCGTCGGTGTGGATGATTTTTCGCCTTCAGCCTTGCCGGCTTCAGCCTTGGGGGCTTCGGTCGAAGCCGCTTCCTCAGAACCGCCGCCGCCACAGCCGGTCAAAGCCATCAGGCAAACGGCCAGGCCAAGCCTCGGTAAATCCGTTGCAAATCGTTTCCAGTCAGACATTCTGACGCTCCCCTTCAATATTCTTAAAATTGCGGATCCAGGTGTTACCACAGCCGATATGTACTCTAATTTCTCAGGATCAATCCTATGGGTCAATGCCCTGCCCCCCTGTTTTTTTGTAAATCTATACTCTTATAGGATCAGGCCAAGATTAACTTACTCATTTGGAATGAGCCTTTGGTGTAGGCACGGGTCCCCTGACCGGGCTCGTGCGATCAATAACGCTGGTTCGTCGATTTCTCAATGCAACGTATCGTTGAACGCGCGAGCCAGGTCAGGGGACCCTGGCCTACACCAAAAACCTATTTGCAAGCGATGAAAGCAGGATCAATGCCCTACGCAAGGCTTCCGCTGGTAACGATCCTAACGCGACATGGACCTGAATTATGTGGCTTTCGTCCGGCTTGGGGCTTGGCGAGACCATGGTTTTAGGTTTAGACTATAAAGGATACCGAACTCATCAGTCAGCCTCTCTTCATCTTCATGGAATCGCAACGTTATGAAGACTCTGGTCATTGCTCGAGCCACATTCAAGGAAGCCATCCGTCAGCCGGCGTTTTACGTCCTGATTTTCTTGGCTTCCTTCTATCTTTTCTGGTCGATTTTCGTGTCGTATTTCACCTTCGGTGAAGACATCAAAATGTATAAGGACACAGGACTTACGACCATTTCGTTTGTCTGCCTGCTGCTTTCCCTGCTCACCGCCAGCTCGACCGTGGCTGACGAAATTGAAGGCAAGACTGCGATCACGCTTCTCTCGAAACCAATCAACCGCCGACAATTCCTGCTGGGCAAATACTTCGGCATTGAATCCGCAGTGCTGCTCATGCTGATCATTCTCGGAATCATGTTCAGCGGTGGGGTCTGGTACAAATACGCTTACGACCTTAAAGAAGGTTCAGGCGGCGAAGTGGTTGCGGCCAAGAGAGTGGCTCAGGTCTTACAAGTTCTTCCAGGACTTGCACTTGTATTCTTCGAAGTCAGTCTATTGACGGCGATCAGTGTGGCCATTTCCACGCGATTGCCAATTTTGGTGAACATGGTGCTGTGTATCACCGTATTCTTTCTTGGGCACTTGACACCAATCCTCGTCAAGGCCACTGGCGACACGGCCGTAAACGAGCTTATTCAGTTCATGGCTCGGCTCTTCGAATTTGTGCTGCCATCGCTCGAATTCTTCAATGCAGGCCCATCCATCGCCACTGGTGCCATGATCCCCTGGACGGAATACATTTTGCCTGCCATGGTCTATTGCATCATGTATTCGTCAGTCGCTCTCTGCTTTGCATTCATCCTCTTTGAGGATCGCGACTTGGCCTGATTCTTTCTGGGCCTGCACGGAGGAGGTTCCAGTATCCACCTTAGCCAGGATTGGAGACTTCCTCAGGTGAACGATTCGCTGATCAATTTAAAACGAGGCCTTCGCAAGACTTACAAAGGCATTCTCTGGAAGCTGGGGCTCTGGACCTTTCTTGCCGTATTGGCAGAATGTGTTGCCGTTGATCTGGCCTCCAGTTTATTTCAGATTTCTGCCTTGGGTGGAGTCACTCAAAGGCTCATGGCAAGCCCGGTCCTGCTCGGCACCGATTCACACTCAAATCCGGCAGGCCCCATGCTTCTGAAGCTTGGCGGCTTGATCGTATTCGCTTTGGCTGTCAGGATTTGGCTTGGCCAGCGATGCCACTGGCATGCTGAGCGAATCTCAAGTTCCATTTCCAAAGAGCTGAGAAATCGACTCTTTCGCGAGTCGCACAGAACCAGCGGCATGCTGATCGCGCCGGAATCCGCCCAAACCACCCAAGAGCTGATCGAGCAATCGTCTGCTCGATACGCTCGGGCCGTTGCCGATAAGATTCGCTGCCAGTTTTTGAACTTTGCCCGACTCCTCGGCGGCTTGGTCCTCATCGGTTTGATCCGATGGGATTGGGCCATTGTGATCGGGACAGGCAGTGGCCTGTTTTGGTTTTGGAATCGTCAGTCGCTGAATGCGAAATCGCAAGCCGAGCTCGAGACGGCTCCTGAGCGTGATCGCCAGCGGAAACTGTTTCAGGAAGAAATGCGTGAAGCCTATCAGGCTCGGGCTGTTGGTTCCGACATTGGCAATGGGCGTCCATCGATCCAATGGATCAACAATCTGTCGAGCTTGGACCAGAGCGTCTCCTCAGCCTTCGACTCGATCCGGCAGACCAGCAACTGGGGCCGTCTGGCAATTCTAGGGCTCGTAATTTTTCTTCTAGGGGCGAGCACAGCGGCTCAGAGCCTGTCGCCCGGTTCGACAATCGCCCTGCTTTGCCTGGCAAGTGCCGGGTTGCTGATCTTGAACCTAACCCATAATCCGAGGTTGGAAATCCAGGACGGCTTGAATCAAATCCTGCCGATCCATCACGCCTTGAGTTCCTCCGTGCGGCTTTGGGATCTGAGCGACTCCGTGGCAATGCAGCCATGCAGGTCAAAGATTCAGATTGAGTCCCTTCCGCTGGGGCTTGGGCCTGAGGATCCACGATCGCAAATTCTTCTCAGTGCAAACATTCCAGCACGCAAGGTGACTGCCATTGTCTGCCCGGATATTTTGCAGAGGCGCAAACTCATGCGTATGATTGCTCGCTGGGAAGACCCACAATCCGGCAGAGTGCTTGTCGATGGGGTGGATCTTCGCAATTGTACGATTGCTTCCACCCGGCTCCAGATTGGCACGATTCGATCCGATTCCTATGTCAATACAGGCACGATTCTCCATAATATTACGCTCAAAGACCCACGAGGCGACCTCCTGAGCGCCATTGAGGCCGCCAAAGAAGTTCACGCCCATCGTATGATCCAACGATTGCCCAATGGCTACCAGACCTGGATCGACCTGGAAAAATCGGGTGAAGAAACACTCTACAGCCGATTTTTGATTGCTTTGGCCAGGGGCAAGTGGCACGACCCATCGATTTTGCTGGTTGAGGAACCGTCGCCGGGCATGTCTCGCAGCATGCGGGAATTCCTGAGAGATTCTTACCGAAGGCTGGCTCGCGATCGCACTCTGGTCGTCTTCACGCGACATTCAGCCACGGTCCTGGCAGCAGATTATGTGATCCTGATAAGCCCTAAAAAAGTGGTTCAGGGGGCGCCCAAAAACCTCTTAAAAACACATGCAGGATTCCGGCGTGCGATGGCTCAAATGGGTTTGGGCCTCAAGCAGAAGGTCCGCTCAAGGCCCAAAGTGGTTGGATCGCCTGAAGAAACGAATCTCAATCAGACGTAATCGTCTGCCGTTGGCTTGATGATCAGCTCAAATATGTTGGCACGTTCAGGCAGAGCCACGACAAATCGTACGGCTGCAGCAACATCTTCCGGTTGCAGCATGACCGGCCGGCGGGCATCAGGCACAGGGTTGGGGCGTTTTTCGAGAATCGGGGTATTTACCTCGCCAGGATAAATCACCGTGGAACGAATCCCGTTTTCGCGCTCTTCCCGGCCAAGGCAAATTCCCAGAGCCGATTGGCCAAACTTGGCCGCTGAATAACCGATACCACCCAATGGGCCTGCACGCTTGCCTGAAATCGAACAGATTTGAATCACAGTCCCACGCTTCGCGGCCCGCATGTGCGGCAGAACCGCCCTGACCGTATTAAATGCGCCTGTCAGATTCACCCCGATCAGGGTATCCCAATCCTCTGAGGTCAAATCTTTGAGGGCTCGGCGCGGTAGATTCGTGCCCGCATTGCAGACCAGGAGATCAAATCGGGTCCAGGTCGATTCCAGAACCCTCATGGCTTCATCCACAGACTCGCGAGAGGCGACATCGCAAGGCAAAACGATTGCATCGCCACCGTCTGCAATGATTTCCGCCGCTGTGACTTCCAGGACATCTGCACGACGGCCAAGTAAGGCCACTGAAAAGCCATCGGCTGCAAGGCCTTTGGCTGTCGCCTGTCCGATACCCGTACCAGCACCCGTGATGATTGCTGTCGGCTTGGATGGATTGGACATGAAATTCCTTGTCTTTTTTTCTGGTCGGGCCAGGAGAATGCCTTTGTTGGGTAAGTTGCTGGTGACTGCATTATAAACATTATCCGGATGAGAGCAAACCAGCAATTCAAACAATCCATTGCTATACTTGTCGGATTCAAAAACGAGACATCCCGTAACAGAATGATGCCGGAGGCATCAAAGCGAGTCGCCGGTGGTTGAGCGAAGCGACACCTTCCGGTCATGAGGTCTAAAAAAAAGCTGCTGGCATCCCGGCAGGCGTGAAAGACCTTATGTCGCGTTGTCGTGTCCGGTGGTGTCGTCGCTGACGCTCCTCAACCACCGGCTACTGGCTCCAGATACCTCCGGCATCGTTTTGATCAAAAAGGTCCATTCATGACCGCGAAGAGTCTAGTTGCAGTTCGGGGAGAGGTTTCTGGATTTTTAGGTCCATGCCGGTGATTGGTTTGCAGATGGCGATGGTTCGGGGGTCGGCGGATTAATCCATTTCACAGGAATATACGCGATGAACAGGATTGGGCCGTTGTATGATCCTGTGGATCGTGTTCATCCCTGTGAAATGGTTTTTGCCTGTGTTGAATCCGGCGAACAATGCAGATATTTAACAGGCCGTAGGGCACGTGCAAAGTGCCGCTTTTTTTTGAGGAGCAACCACGCCAGAAGGGGCCGCGACAACAGATTAATGTTGAATGACCCCTTTTCCCTCATCCCACACAAAATTACGCCCCAACCCACTTGTCGATCGGACAGTCTCGTATGTTAACAGGCTTTTGACCAGCATGCCACCAATTGTTTGTGGGAGTGGCGCGTTTTGGGATGAAGCCGCGCCAACGCTTTCCTCGATATGTGCTCGCAGATTAATGTTGAATGACCGCTTTTTCCTCATTGACCCTTTTTCGATTTTTCATTCTTTTTTCCAGTGCTTCGATGCCTTTTTTATGTATTAAATTGTGCTGCACACTTTCGTCGCTGTTGTCATTTGCATCAGATTTAAAATCGATATTCTTATAAATCTCAATCCATAAGTTTAAGCTGTATTCCATGATATTGAATAGGAATTCTTCATCTAGTTTTTGAATTGACAGCAAAGTCGCTAGGTCCTGAAAGAATAAGCTAATTGTGCCAATTGATATACAATTCTTGACTGTCTCGGGCTTAGTTGATTTTCTATGTTTGCCTAAGTAATGCGTCTGGCCCTCAGAACTCATTACGTCTGGAATACATTGGCCAACTTTATTGTTTCTTTCTGTTTCCTCTGTTATTCTTGAACTAGACAGCCAAGCAAGGACTTCAGTTCTTATTCTTTGCATATCTGGAGAAATCCAGATCTTAAATAGATCCATCGTTCTCGCTAATAAAGCTTCTTGCTTTCTGGATTCTTCCTCTTCTTTCTGTCTCGTTTCGTAAGCTTTAAACTGTTTATCTGCTAGCATTGCTTGATTTGTTGCTGCTTCTGTAGCTTGAGCAGAATGCTTGATGGCTTCTTTATTCTGTTTTAAAGTGTGGACAAGTCCATAAAGTGTCATGAACGAAATAACTGGGTTTAAAATCCCGCCAAAGTAATCTCCGAAGGTACCGAAAGTACTTGGATCTGTAGAAAGTTTATTATTAAATTGAAAGAAATAGATCGCTAGGATTGTAATAGCAACAATAATCGGAAATGTATATGCTATTTTCTCGAAACGTTCTAACTCTATTATCGCTGCAACGATAGACCGTATTTTAGATTTTGCAAGTTCTATAATTGTCGTATTTTCTTGTGCTTCAATCATTGGTAAGCCTCGCTGTATTCAGTTGTTATCTTCTTTTGAAGATATCAAAAGCTGACTATTGTTAGTATCTATTTATCGACACTGATACTCCGGCCTTAGCCAGCGGATCAGGCCGGTTTGTTCTTCTTGGTGGCGTTGGGTGTTTAGGTTTACTAGGCGTTGGAGGGTTTCGGGGGTGGTTAGGTTAACCGGCCAGTTGTAGGCTTCGGCTACGGCGGTGTCGAGGTCGTCGTGGTGTTTTTTTAGGATGCTGACTAGGCCTTGGTCGTGGGCTTTTAGGAGTTTAGCGTGGGGCTTTTTGCCTTTGGGGTCGGTTTCGTGGAGGTTCAGGCCTGAGCGGAGGGCCTCAAGGGCGTTGTACATTTCGGTCAGCCTCAGGTCTGGGTGCAGGGCCTGCTGACGCTTGCGGTGCGCGTCCAACCGCTCCGCAATCTCCCGGATTTTTTCTTTTTGCGACTCCGTCGCGTCGGGAAAGGGGAAGGTTTCGAAGCATTTTGTTTTCACATAGACAGGATCATTGCCAAAACCTAACCAGCCCCCAGCTTGTAACGCATATGTAAGATGAAATCGACTGGATAATACGCCAAGTACAAATGCATCATCAATCGCGATAGCAATCAATTTGTTGTCCGGCAGAATTGAGATGTCCAGAAACTGAAATACCCGATGTTTTGATGTTTCAACAGTCGCGATAAACCTTTTCAGACATTTCAAAGCCGGTCGAAAATCTTTTCTTGCCTCCCCAAAAATCCACCAATTTCGTTTGTATGATTCCCGGTTATTCTGGTCACGCTCAGGTTTTACCAGATTGAAAATATGTTGATAAACTTCAGGGTATTGGATCACCACTTCCTGTTCCGTTAAACCAAGTAAATCAATGACCATGACTTCGCGTGATTGTGCCATCAAATCACGTCCATTCCGATATGGGCGAATATGATTTTCCAACCCTGCTATTGTGCCCAATCCAAGGCTTTTTGCTAGCTCCGGTTCTAGAATAAATCCAGCCCCCATGAGTTGAACACCACGCGAACTAATTCTTTCATTTGATTTCAATATCTTCGCCCCAGTCACATCCGCCCCGACTGTCAAATCCGGCAAGATCGAGCCCAGAATATCCTGAAAAAAGAGCTGATACCCCTCACCTGCATTCTCATTCACAATTTCTTTCGTCACCAATTTCAACTCGCCTTTGCACTGGCCCTGCACGCCCACCGTCATGGCGATGCGCACGGCGGCGGCTTTGTCGCCTTCGGTCCAGGGGTGGTCGGGGATGGCCATCAGGAGCGATAACGGATTTTCCTCGGCCTTCAAATGCAATTCCAGCACCCGGCGCGAGAATGTTTGCGTAATGCTGTTGGTGGTGATCAGGCCGAATCGGCGCGTGCGGCCCGAGCGCACGGCTTGGGCGGCGCGGTGCCACCAATACATGACAAAGTCGCAACTGTTGGGCAGGTCGGCATAGGCGGCCCAAAGGGCTTCCACATAGCCGTCGCCCAGGCGGACGCGGATATCCTTGCCGCCCACAAACGGCGGGTTGCCCACGATGAAATCGGCCTCGGGCCAATCGGCGAGCTGGGGGTTGGTGTAGGTTTCAATCAGGACACGGGCCGAGTCGTCGGGCACGTCGCGGCCGGTGACGGGGTCTTTTTTCAGCGTAAAGCCGTCCCAGCGGGTGCGTGGCTTTAGATCTTCGCCCAGCACCGGCTTTTTGTCGGCCCAGGTCAGGACGGCGTCGCGGCATTCAATGGATCGGCCTTCGGGAATGATCGGCTCGGGCGGCTGGGCGTCGGGCTCGGTGCGGTTGCGATAGAACCACTGAAGGGCCGAGAGGTTGAGGACCAGTTCGGCAATACGGGCGGCGCGGGGGTTGACCTCAATCCCCAGAAATTGGGAGGTCTTGACGCGGTGGGTGTCGGCCAGCGGGGTGCGGTCTTTAAGGGTTTCACGCAGAAAGCGCAGCACCTGAGCCTCAAGTGTTTTGAGTCGTTCATAGGCGACCACGAGAAAGTTGCCGGTGCCGCAGGCGGGGTCTAGAATTTTGAGCGAGGCCAGGCGGCGCAAGAAGTTGTGGCAGTCGAGCACGGCGGCGGGGCGGCGGCCAGATTCGTCGTCGGCCGTGGCGGCGGACTTGACCAGTTCCCACTCGGCTTCGAGCGGTTCTTCAATGGTGGCCCGCACGAGCCGTTCGACATAGGCCCGGGGCGTGTAGTGGGCACCCTGGGCCGATCTCTGGCGGGTGTCGAGGGCGTTTTCAAGCAGGGAGCCGAAGATGGAGGGGTCAACGTCCGACCAGTCGCAGCGGGCGGCTTCGATGAGCCTGTCCATGCGATGGGTGCTGACGGGAATGGCGCTGGCGTGGGCAAAAACGCGGCCATTGAATCGCGGAATGCGGCGGCGGAGCGTGGCCGAGTAGCCGCCCGAGTTCATTTCTTGCCAGAGGGCTGTTAGGCTATCAGAAACCTGTTGCGGATCCTCCTTGATTTCCAAGAGCAGGCTGGTGAATGATTTCTCAGTGAGCAGCCCGACATCTTCCGCATACATGGTGAATAGGCATCGGATAAGGAAATCGGCGACGGAATCCGCAGAGTGAGCTTTGTCAGGATCAAGCCGTCGATCTTTATCGAAGTCTGAGGCGAGTTTGCCAAGTTTTTGGGCAAGGTCGCGAGTGACAGCCGTTTGTCGGGCGTTGGGGTCAAGCGAGCGGGGACTGTTCCAGACTTTATGGAAGAGATCCTTGACGGCAGGGTTGGCAAGATCTTCAAGTCGCAGGGAATGGGATCGGTTCCAGATTGGGAGCGGCTCATAAGAGCGGGACGTGTCGCGAAAATTGTGATAGAATTCGAATTGATAGCCGATGTCGGCGACGATGATAATGGGCGGCAAGGTTTCGGAAGCGGGGAGAAGGCGTGCATAGGCTTCGGCCTGTTTTTTGGCATCGTCCAGATATTTACGCCAAGTGGCACGCCCGCGAATGATTCGGCTGGTGTTTTTCTTTTCAACTTTGGGAGTTTTTTTATTTGTAGAGGATGATGAAGCGAAGAGTTCGAGGGTGGGCACATTCGCTTCGTCGGTAGCCTGTTTGGCTTCAAGAATAAAACAGTTGCGTTTATAGAGGTCGATTTTTTGGTTGATTGGGACTCGTCGGTATTGAGGACATTGATTGGGGCTTCGAAGATGTAGCCTGAGGTAAGGATGTCGCCTGTCCATGGCCCCGGTGTTGGCAGGTCAAGGGCATGGCAAAGGTCGTTGAGAAAGGGCTTTGAGTTGGAATCTTCGCGGCCTTGAGCCACTTTCCATTTTGTGATGAATTCGTCGATTGTCATGAAAAAATCGCTTCCAGTCTCTGGGGCCATCAAAAATCAAGTGCAGTAAGAGCCTGAAACAGTTTTCCAAACGATCGAATTGGGGGTGGAGAGACAAGAATCGCACAAACGTGAGCTGAGTGCAAGAGCGGTGCCGGGGCCAATTCTTATGGCGGGTGCATCCACCCGTGTGTGCATCCACCCAATCATGCATGATGTGGATTACCATTCCGTTCCGTTTGAAAGCCGGAGATTTCTTAGGTTGTGAAGGCCGGGCGCCTTTAGATGGTGATTGCTCGGATTAAAACATGGGTTATTCGTAATATTATATTTAAAAGGGATTTAGGTTTATTTTGCAAATCATAAAACACGCCGGGTGAGGGCAACCGGCTTACATAGAATAAAAAAATACGCCGGGTGAGGGCAACTTGTTGTTACGCACATCTTGTAAAACCATAAATCTTCGATATTTGAGCGGATATTGATTTAAAGGCCAAAGGCCTGGCCCAAGATATCCCGGGGCAAAGCCATGGGTCGGCGTAAGCCTATTATAGTTGTAGAGGCCACACATGATACATCGTATCAGAATGATGCCGGAGGCATCAAAAAAGCAAGTAGCCGGTGGTTGAGCGAAGCGACACCTTCCGGTCATGAGGTCTAAAAAAAAAGCTGCTGGCATCCCGGCAGGCGTGAAAGACCTTATGTCGCGTTGTCGTTCGGTGGTGTCGTCGCTGACGCTCCTCAACCAGCGGCTACTGGCTCCGGATGCCTCCGGCATCGTTTTCATCAAAAAGTGCCATTCATGACCGCGAAGAGTATAAATGGTACAAAAAAAAACCAGCCAAAAGGCTGGGCGGGAACCACATATTTCACGATTCATATCGACACAAAAGCTGCGATTAAATGGTTTTATGATGGGCCGAAGCATGTCGGACCGACTTGGCTTGATGCACCTTGGCCGGCATATGCTTGCGAGGAACCACCTTAGTCAGAGTGCCGGTCGGTGTCAGAGTGGGCGTACCGGAACTTCGCCTGGCTATGGCTTCGCCAGTCCAGATATCCAACGTTTTCCACTTGCCATTGGCCTGCAGGCTGCTGAGCGACAATTTTCCGTTTACTTGCGTCCCTACAGGAACAGCCGTGCCGTTGATTCTGACGGTCAGAGTGGGGGCCGCAGGAGGCGAAGGGGCTCTTGCGACTGGGGGTGGAACCGTGGCAATTGGCGGTGTGGGCAATGGCAGAGCAACCATCTTGACCGGTACAAGAGCAAGCGAATTTGCCAGATCAATTTGAGGGATGTTCAAATTCGTCACTGGGTCGGTCGTGGAATCGCCGCCCTGTTTAAGCCATGAAACCACTTGATCGACACTTGGCAAGCTACCGAACTCAGCTTTGTATTTTTGTTGCAGAAGTAGAATTGATCCGCTGACGAGAGGGGCGGCAAAACTGGTTCCGTCCACAGACATATACTGCCCATTGCCTGTAATGGCGTTAAACCCAAGTGAAGGGGCAGCGATATCGGTGGCGGCATCGCCACCGATGGCTGGTCCCAGTCGCTGGGCATTGGACGCCAGTTGCCCCGTGGACGGGTCAACACCAGTCACGCTGATGGTATCTTTGACGATCGCCGTAAAGCCCATTCCCTGCGTTCCCTTAAACGTGTTTCCTGAGGCGGCAACCACAGGAATGTCAAGGGCTTTCAATTTTGCAATGGTATCGCTGATACGCTGGCCTGCACTGGTGTCAGTCGCAAACCAGTTGAGGGTATAATTCATGGAATCTGAAATGGAAATATTCACCACACTGATATGATATTGATTATGATTTGCAAGGACCCAGTCGAGCGCGTCGCCAATTTTGCTGAAGCTCGAATTACCGCTATCGTCAAAAACTCTTAATGCAACAATATCGGCACCGGGAGCAATTCCCGAATTATTGGGGTCGGTTGACCCTATGATACTTGAGACCGATGTTCCGTGGCTCCATGTTGGCATGGGGTCGCCGTCGCCCATACCAAAATCGTATCCGGCAATGACTTTGTGCGTACCACCAAACCCATTGCCAAGAGCATTCAGGGTATAGTCCACACCGGTATCAATCACAGCGACGCTAAGGCCCTGACCATCGAGCCCCTGATTGGCCCTGGCGTTGGCCGCATCCTGAAAAACTTTGGGCGAACCCGTAGCCGCTTTGAGGTTGGCGAATGGAGAGGCTTGAGCCGGTTTGGGATGTCCAAGGTGGGCCGTCATGTGAGCACGCATTTTAGGGCGTGGCATGGCTGTCATGAGTTCGCGGCCTTCAAGCGATTCACAATTGAGGGCTAGTGGGGATGTTCGGCGGATTGGCGTCTGCCTTCTCGTTGATCGAAAAATGGACATCAAGACTCTCCGGAACGACAAAATGCGGCTTCGTATCGCAAATTGCCGAAGGGCACGAGGTGGAGGCGCCATCCGTGGCAGCGCACAGTCGAATCGTCTCCACAGTCGACATCGAAAGCAGACAGTCCACCAGCTTTGGTAAGCCAGCGGGCATCCACCTTAGGATCCACTGTAAATACGCATAAAAACCAACTCCTGGTAGAAGCATTGATCAGCGTCATTGACGTGCAGGCACGCAACCGCTGTCGCTTCTGATCATTGTTGGTTCCATCCAGCCTCGACCCGTTCCATGAATCATCCGTAAAATCGTGAGCCGACCATGGCCCACATCCATTCCCTGGAAGATTCTGTCTGGTCGGGTCTCATCCTGAAGCCCGTTTTTGAATAATCTTGCCGACAGCCCGCCCATTCTTCGCTATAATGCTTGAATCGACAAAGCCCCTCCTGCGGCTCACCATGAACACGGACAGCTTTCCCGAAACCATGATTAACGGTTTCGATCAAGCCTCACCTGGTAGATCAAGGCTCTTGAGGTATCGACCACGAACCAGTTTGGACTAGCACACAATCATGCGAATTCTAGCAGTGATCCCCGCCAGATACGCTTCAACCCGACTACCCGGCAAACCCCTCCTTGCCGACACAGGCCGCACACTCATCCAGCATGTGGTTGAAGCGGCCCAAAAATCGCTGCGTCTCACACGCATCGTCGTAGCCACTGACGATCAGCGTATCTTTTGTGCAGTCAGGGACTTCGGTGGCGAGGCGGTCATGACTCGCGAGGACCACGTCTCAGGCACAGACCGAGTTGCCGAAGCCGCACGAATCATCGGCGATGTCGATCTGGTCATCAACCTTCAAGGCGATGAGCCTGAAATCGCTCCTGAAACCATCGACACCCTCGTAGAGATCATGGCCAAACGCCCTGAGGCATCGATGGGAACCATCGGGACTCCGATTCATGAGGAATCAATTTACCGCGATCCAGCCTGCGTCAAAGTCGTCAAGGACGATGGCGGCTATGCCCTCTATTTCTCCCGAGCCCCCATTCCCTGGCACCGGGACGGCAAGCCAGCCGACGGCCAGCCATGGGCCTTGCTTCATTTGGGCATCTATGCCTTTCGGCCGAAATTTCTTCAGCAGGTTGCAACCATGCCCACAGCCGACCTTGAAGTGGCCGAAAAACTCGAACAACTGAGAGTCCTGGAAAACGGTCATCGCATTGCTCTTGGAATTGTCTCCGAACGCTGTGTCGGGATCGACACGCCCGAGGATTACGCCAGATTCGTTGATCGCTACAACCAATCCTCCCGTCAGTCCTGAATCAAACCCGAATCTTAAGCCTTGAGCAGTTAAGAAGAATTATGAGCCGAACTCTTGCACTCCATGCGGATGTTATGGGCCAAGGCCCTGCCCTCCTCTTTCTCCCAGGCCTTGGTGGCGATCGGCGTGCATTTGCCGGCATCCAGAAAAACATCTCCACCGGACGCAAGACCTTCGCACTCGACCCCCGTGATACAGGCCTGAGCGAACGCTCTTCCATAGAGTATGACCTGGACGACATGGCCGCCGACCTCATCGCCTTTATGGATCAGCAAGGCATCGGCCAAGCCGATATCGTCGGCCATAGCATGGGCGGAATGATCGCCCAGCACCTTGCCATCATGGCCCCGGAACGGGTCCGGTCGATGGTTTTGATGTCGTGCCATGCCCGCAATTACGCTTGGAAGATCGCCTTGGTCCAAAGCTGGATGGCTTTGAAAACCCTGGTCACACCTGTCGAATTTACCAGGCAGACCATGCCATGGCTGCTCGGGCCAGAACTCTTTGAGAATCAGGCGCACATCGCTGGCATGATCCGGCATGTCGAGCGCAACCCCTCACATCAAGAGCCCGAAGCCTTCGCCCGCCAAGGCCGGGCCGTACAGAATCACGATGTGATTGACGCACTCCATAATCTGGAAATGCCCGTTTTGGTCATTGCCGGGGCTCTCGACAGAGTCACTCCACCGGAAACTTCAAAAGTGCTCGCAGACCACATTCCCAACTCGCATTTCGAACTCTTCGAAAATATCGGACACCTTCCCCATATTGAAGCCACCACCAGGCTCACCACTCTGCTCAACCGGTTTCTGGCTGACCCGGCGGAACTGACAGCCGGAACTGGCAAGCCTCGCGACCAAGGCGAATGATTCTCGCAAATCAGCCCTTGGATCAGGCCCTGGCATATCGCCGCATCCTGTCGGGATTCACAATCATAATGATGGCCCTGAGCTGGCCCTTATGGTGGGCTGATGATCATCGCCCAAAATTTCCCGCCTTCGGAATTCCAATTCCGGCCTTGAACCAATTTGAGAGCACGATCCTACTCGCCTGTGTCTCGGGCCTTATCTTGAGCTTCTCCAGAAAGTTCGGGAGACTTGGTTCAGGCCTTGCCTGCATGGCTGGCCTCTGCTTGGTCGCCGGCGATCAGCAACGACTTCAAGCCTGGTTCTACCAGACTTTGATCCTCAATGCCACATTTGCTCTCTTACCAGGCCCAACCTCAATTGGCTTCGCCCGCCTGTTTGCAATTGTATTATACGCTCATTCCGCCTTGTCCAAGCTCGACTGGTCATTTGCCCATTCCATGGGCCCTTATCTATTGAAACCAATTCTGCAACATTTTCCTGAATCATGGCCTGATTCTGCCTCTTTTTATTTCATCATGGCCATACCTGTTGCAGAACTGATCGCTGCCATCCTGCTGGCATCTGGCTACTTGAAATCCGGCCTTACAGCCGTTTTATTGATGCATTCCAGCCTTTTTATCATGCTCGGCCCGTGGCTCCTGAATCATAGCGGAAATGTGCTTGTATGGAACATCTCCATGGCTTTTCAGGCCTTGATTTTATTCCGAATTCCCACCCGGTCAGCCCAGGATTCAGCAGTCCATCCACCGCCAAATCCGATTGCATTCGGATGCGTTCAACTGCTCTTCCTAGCGGTCGCCATCATGCCGTTTTTTGAGCGTGCCGGGCTCTGGGACCCCTGGCCGTCCTTTGCACTTTATGCTGGCCATGTGGAACAATTCCTGATCGATTTCCCTGCCGATTCACTTGCTGATATCCCACCAGAATTTCAACCCTTTATTGTCAAACATGCAGACCGCTTACACCTCGACACGACTCGCCATAGCCGGGCCCTGCTGGGTGTCCCGCCATACCCTGCCCTGAGAGTTCAAAAACAGATGGCCAGATTTGTTGCAAAACAATGTCCCGACAACTTTCCGGTTCGAGCAACTTTTTTGAGCAAATCGCACTGGCGCACTGGCCATCGCAGCGAATGGGTCGTCAGTGGGCGTGAATCCATCCTTTCATTGAAATAAATCTTTTTATCGATTCAACTTATAGATTCGCATCTCAGGATCGCTCTCCCGAATCCCATAGACCGGAGCAAACTCAAGCGGATGCTGCTCCATCCAGGTTCGTTCAATTGGGAATCCCATGGAATCATGGGGATTCATTCGCCCTTCCATCGGATTGGCTCGTGCCACAACGACAAGATCAATTTTGCGACGTTTAAGATTTTCAAGCCAGGCTTCATAATCAGGCGCGAGACGGTCCCAAGTTGGCCTGGGATCGGGCCATCGACGATCATTGTTCGGCTGGGCCAGATGATAATCGTGCAAGAGCCAATCCTGATGCAAATCGCAATTGACATATTCCACAGAATTCTGCAATTGATTTCCCATCAAATAAATCGCCAGATTTGTGCCTGAATAGGCAATTGCCTGTGGTGTTTTTTTAGAAACCGCATCAAATGCCAACCACGCCCGTTCATAATCCGGAAAGATCGGATACTTCAGCCCCCGGCCCACTTTTAAATACATCGCCCGCTCGGCCGTGAGCATCATGACCAAGCCCATCCCACAAATCAAGACGGCGGCTTTGAATAACGGTTTGCGTTTCTGGTCGATATTAACGATCAAAATGACCATGGCGAAAGCAAAACAAATCAAGCCAAGGCTATTCAGGTCGCCACGGATCAGTTTTATGACAATCTCCTCTATCGGAACCAGGCTCGGAATGCCATTCGGCACCATGGGCGACAGATCCCAGGGCGGTTCCCGCCCGACTCCGCCCAATGGCCAGCACTGAGGCGTCAGTACGTGAAGCAGAAGCACTGCCAGCGCGGATATTTTCAACCATTTGAATCGATCCAATCCGATGGCCAGAACAGGCATAAAAGCCATCAGCCCATGGAGGAAAAACCGCTGTTGCGTTCGATACGGCACAAGCGACCAGTAAATGGCAATGGTCAGCAGCCCGATTAAAATCAGCCTGCCGACCCATCGGCGCTGATCCGATTCAGGTCGTTTGCATGTGGCCGCAAACCAGACGATTGCAACCAGGCCCAAAGGGAAAACTCGTGGATCGATCACAGCAAGCAACTGAT
Organism: Candidatus Kuenenia stuttgartensis; assembly: GCA_945865635.1. Lineage (GTDB taxonomy): Bacteria > Planctomycetota > Planctomycetia > Isosphaerales > Isosphaeraceae > QWQI01. The sequence goes on along the minus strand of CAMBEP010000029.1, from coordinate 33,522 downwards.
CGACAAATGCACGCCACATGGAAAACGGAATATAATAAGGGCTTAAACGCATGACATCGCGGCCATACCAGCCTTCGAGCAAAGTGATTCCGCCAATCTCGACAGGCAATGGGTAAAGCGGATTGCCTGTGGCCGCATAATTGCGAAGCCACCAGAATAGAACCGGCACAATGGAAATCATCCAGATTTTGATGACCTCTAAAAGTCGTTTTGCTTGTGGAAGTTTTTGATTCCGATGAAATTCGTTAAAACTGACAAATGCAATCCATGGAGGAATAAATACCAGCCCAGGCGCCTTTGTGCCCCAGGCCAATCCGGCGGCCAGCAGGGAATGAATCAGGATCAGACGATTGGATTTCGAATTTGGACCAAGCTCGACGGCGCTCTGCCGCAAGTCATATTCCACATAGAATAAAATACTGGCGATAAACCAAGCGGAAAAAATGGTGTCGACGTTGGCTTCAAAGGTAAAGACTGCCAGCGGCGTGATTGTCATCCAAAGTGCAGATGCCACCATGCTGCTGGTCCGGCTCGACCCCAGTCGCTGGCAGAGCTCAAAAACCAACCAGCCTGCCAGGAACCAGAACGGGACTTGACCAACTTTTGCAAGTGCCAAGTTCCCCGTCCAGCCTATGAGTGTCATGAACCACAAATCGCCATTGGCCGGAAAATATGGGGCAGCAGTTTCGCCAAACGGGATCGGAATCCAGTAAATCTGACCAGCCACCCACCACTTGGCCGCAAAAAACAGGTGATAAATCGGGGCATCGCTAACCACTTTCACCGCCCCGACAAATGATGGTACAAACATGCGACCAAATTCAAGGGCAAGCAGGCCGAGAGCCAGCATAGTGAAAAACGTGTCGAATCTGCTCGGAATTGGCTTGGGGCTGGAGCTCGTTTCGTGATGTGATTTGGCCAAAAGATGGGTTGTGGTGAAATAAATCAGAGGGGCGAGCCAAGCCTCCGTAAGTCGGTAAATGCCCAGTTGACCTGCGATCTGGGCCGAAAAAATCATGGCGAGCAAGGCGGTTTGAATACGAATTGAGCGGTCCAGCCATCGAGACTCAAACCAGTTCTTTCGCCTCGTCAAGTAAAATGCCACAGACCACGGCAAGACGGCCACGAGCATGAATCGAACGATGGGGCCGGCAAGAGGATTCATCCGTCACTCGAATTCCTGAGAATCGCTTCAAAATTGGCTTCCACCCGGAACTTCTCAGCGAAATGCTGTCCGAAGTGCCCTGATTATCACTATAATGGTGATGTGATTGCCAGAGAAATGGCCTGAATAGAAACAGGTTTTTACGATGCCCACTTCAGAAAACGAGCCGAAAGTCATCGATCAGCATTTGGACCACCCACGAACTTTTCGCGATAACACCTATGTTTATCCTGTAGTTTCGCGCCGGAGCCGGGGCGTTTCAATAGGTGTAAACCTTAATCCTGACAAGATATGCAACTTCGACTGCATCTATTGCCAGGTCGATCGCAAAACGTCGGCCGTGACCAGATTTGTCGACACAGAGATGATTCTGAGCGAACTTGCGGCGACGATCGACATGGTCGAAAACAAGCAGCTTTTTCGTGAACCAGAATTCCAAAACGTGCCTGAGCCGCTGCAAAGGCTTAATGATATCGCCTTTTCAGGCGATGGCGAGCCGACCACCGCACGTGATTTTGATCTGATTGTCGAGCGAGTTGCCGACCTAAAAAAAGCCAAGGGGCTGGAACACGTCAAAATGGTTCTGATTACGAATGCCACCATGTTCCACCGGCCCAAAGTGAGGGACGCACTGGCGACCCTCGACGCCAATCAGGGCGAAATTTGGGCCAAGCTCGACGCTGGAACAGAGCCTTATTACAAGCAGATTGACAAAAGCCTGATCCCGTTTCACCGAATCCTGACCAATCTTCAGGACGCGGCACTGGTGCGTCCCTTGGTGATTCAGGCTCTGTTCATGCAAGTTGATGGCCAACCCCCGACCGATTCGGAAATTGATGCCTTTTGTGATCGCCTGAATGAAATTCTGGCAAATGACGGACAAATTGACAGGATCCAAATCTACACAGTGGCTCGACGCCCTGCGGTAGAATCGGTCACACCTCTGACCAGAACCGAACTGGACCGGATTGCGGATCAGGTCGCCCGAAAAGTGCCGCGCAATGTGGAACGGTTTTATGGGCCGGAAGTGGCGAACCAGGATCGACTTGAACCATTATTAGGATGAGCTGAAAATGAATTGCCTGGGCTTGGAAATTGGTGGAACGAAGCTGCAAATGGGGCGTAGCGATCGCACGGGCAAGCTTGATTGGCTGAAGCGGCGGAGAATTGTGCCAAGCGAAGGGGCAGCCGGGATTTGTCGACAAATTCTCGAACTTTTTCGGGAGGCCGGGGCCAGAGGCCAGATTAGCGAAGGGCCCACCCATTGGGGAGTCGGCTTCGGCGGGCCAGTAAACCCCTCTGACGGATCAATTCTTCAATCCCATCAAATCGATGGCTGGTCAGGCTTTAAGCTGGCCGATTGGCTGCTGGCCGAAACCGCTGCCAAGTCGGCGACCGTGCGTAACGATGCCGATACGGCGGCCTTGGGCGAGGCCTTGGAAGGTGCTGGCCAGGGGTTAGATCCGCTCGCCTATATTACGGTTGGGAGTGGAATCGGAGGTGGCCTGATTCTGGACGGGAATATTCATCTGGGGGCAGGCAGGGGTGCAATGGAAATCGGTCACTTGTGGATCCCTGACCCGGACAGAATCGGTCAGATGCAAGAATTGGAACTGGTTGGTTCCGGATGGTCCATCCAGCGACGTGCCGATAAACCAAGCGTGCAGGCAGTTTATGATTCGGCAATGAGAGGCGAGGCCCGATCCGCATTCGTGCTTGAATCTGCCGCCAAAAGTGTAGGACTTGCCCTCTCGCATGTTGTGCATCTGGTCGCCCCGAAACGGATTATTCTTGGAGGCGGGGTAAGCCTCTTGCCTGAAGCCGTCTGGGGCGATATCGTTCGACAATCTCTCGATGCCCACACAATGACAGCTTTTAAGGGTATGACCGATTTGGTACCAGCAGCTCTTGGCGAATCGGTGGTGGTGGTCGGCGCTTTGAAGCTTGCGGAAATGGCGTCCGTTCGAGATTGATTGAAATAAAAAAAAGAGAGGGCGATGGCCCTCTCCTGAGTTAGATCCGTTGGCGATCTTTTGCTAAGTCTAAGTCGTCAGGCACTTTCTCGCTGGTAATGAATTTCATGGAGGCGGCGGAACATGGTGTTGCCACGCCTCAGTTCATCCTCAGTACCAATCGCTTCAATTCTGCCCTGATTCATCATGACAATCCGGTCCGCACAGGCCATGGTGCTCAGACTGTGGGAGATGATGAATGTCGTACGGTCGCGGGAGAAGTCTTCAATGGCGCGGCGGATCAAGGCTTCATCTTCGATATCCACGGCACTTGTCGCTTCATCCAGAATCAGGATGGCCGGGTCGCGAAGCATGGCTCTTGCCAGAGCAAGCCTCTGTTTTTGACCGCCTGAAAGATTCGAACCACGATCTGTCAGAACCGTGTCGTAGCCTTCAGGCAAATTCATGATAAACGAGTGGGCATAAGATTTTTTGCACGCCTCGATAATCTGGTCGCGACTGATTTTGGAATCGCCGAACGAAAGATTGTTGGCCACGGTATCAGCAAACAGGACTGTTTCTTGGGTCACAATTCCCATCAAGCTCCGAAGCGCCGTCAGGTGCATATCTTGCGTATCGACACCGTCGATCCGGATGGAGCCCGACTGAGCGTCCCAAAATCGTGGAAGGAGGCTCATCAAAGTCGTTTTACCGCAACCATTATGGCCAACAAAGGCGATGGTTTCGCCATGCCTGACCCTGAGCGAGAGATCTCGAATGATTGGGTCTCGTCCGTTGTAGCTGAAACTGACCCTGTCAAATTCTACACTGAGATTGTGCTTGACATTGCGGGTCGCGCCTGGAAGATTCTTGACTTGTGGCTCAATGTCCATCAGTGCAGTGATACGGTCGGCGGCGGCAGCGGCTCTCTGGATTTTGGCATGCACATTCGAGAGTTTTCGGATCGGATCCGAAACACCTGCCAGCATGGCATAAAGTGTCAGTAAGTCTTCAATCGTCATAAGCTTACTGGAAAGCTGCATCGAAAAAAGCCCCAAATCCAGGAACATGGTCTGGCGCAGAACCAGATACGAGCCAGCCAGCAGACAGATACAGACCGAGGAAATCGCCAGCAACTCCAAGGCAGGGTCTGAGATGGCATCGATGGTGGCCACCCTGACCGATTTCTTGTAAAGCGACTTGATTTCGTGATAAAACCTTCGACGCTCGTAACGCTCTCGATTGTAAGCTTTTACAACGCGAATTCCTTGGAAGGTTTCTTGAAGCTGGCGGTAAATCGAGGAAACGCTCTCAAGCGACTTACGCACAGCCCGTTTGAGTATCTTGCCAGCCCTGGCTGTCGTCACTGCCGAAATTGGAACCACAATCAGGGCGAGCAGACTCAGTCGCCAGTTGAGCCAGAAGGCCACAGAAAGGCACGATACAATTCTCATAGGTTCGCGGACCAGCTTGCCAGCGATGGTATTGATGCCCTGGGCCATCAGTTCCATGTCGTTGGTAAATCGAGCCATGAGTTCTGCGGATGGCATGGTTTCAAAACTGGCCATATCCAAGGCCAGAACCTTGCGATACATCTGACGGCGGATCTCGAACAGGGAAAGCTGTGTAAGATCTGCGACCAGAACATCTTGAAAGAACTGAAACACCCCTTTGACAACCACCATGACCATGACCATGACCAACAATCCCACAAGCGTGTGGAAGCCGTCGTGGGGCAGGTAGGAATTCACCAGGGGCTGAATTTTTTTGTATCTGCGGTTCCAGAGATTGCTGTTCGAGAGTTCGTCGCTGAGCTTTTCAGCGCGCCGATTCAGACTCCCTTTATTATTCGCCAGTGCTTGCAAGGCTATGCCTGAAAGCTCATTATGGCGAGCCACATCGATCTGGTGGTCTAGCGGGTCGATCGGTTTGGTGGCGACACGTGTCTCTGGCTGACTCTCAACATGAAGTGTTTTAGTAAGGTCAGGGCGACTTTTGATTTCGGCGTCGGCATAAGCCCGAAGTTTTTCCTTGATCTGATTTTCGTCGATCGTCTTGTTCAACATTTGATCGCTCACCCGGCGGATCTCCGCCAGACGGGCTTCAATCACCTCTGATTGAACAAGAGTATCGCGAATCTGATCGCTCACCCATACTTGTGCATTCTGGCTATAGAACAGAATCTTCAGGAGGGGAAAAACTGCCGAGATATTAGCCCCCCACATGAGGGCAGCCACTCCCGCGCATACCAATGACCAGTAGAACCGGCTCCGATATGGCCAGGAGAAAATCAAAAGCCGGAAGAAGTTTTTCATTGTCCTGCGTGTCCTTAGCCGATTTTGACGGCTCGCATCCTTGCCCGGGACAGCTCTAACGCACATCTCATGCGTCGCCTTTTGAGGCATTTTGCAAATTTTGCAAAATCCGACAAGTCCAATTTCGCCGGGTATTGTCCTATTCCCTTATCGGACGATCAGAGTGTCAAATCCTCTGCTGATATCCGAAATCCCCAAATTCGTGCAAGTTCATCGATATTCGACACCAAATGGGTCGGCTCAAAGGGGACCAGTTCATCCCTTGTATGGGACCCATGGCTAATCCCAATCACCCATCCACAGCCAGCCGATTTGCCTTCACCAATATCGGATGGCGTATCACCGACCTTGGCCACCTTGGAGGGGTCGTCCAGGCCGAGTCGCTTCATCAGAATCAGAATCATGTCGGCATGGGGGCGGCCTTTTGGAGATTCGTCCGAGGCAATGGCTGCGTCGATCGTTCTGCCAACCTGCCAGCCAAGACGCTCCAGAATCGAGTCCAGAATCGACCTTGGAAATCCCGTGTTCACAGCCACTGCCACGCCCTGTTCACGAAGTTTCCTGAACAAGGGCAAAACCCCTGGATAAAGCCCCACATTGGGGCTTTCAAGATAGTGTTCGATCATCAACTGTTCGAAATCGTCGTGGATTCTCTGTGCCAGGCCCGGTTCCGTACGTTCAGGAGCAAACTCCTGGAGAAGCTGGCGAATCGCAAGAAGTTTGGGCAGCCCCATGATTTCGTTGATGGTCGATTCGTCAAGGTCAATGAGCTCCTCGGAAAGCGCTTCTTGAAAGCATCGAGCCACTTCACCATCGTCCAAAACCGTTGTACCGGCTATGTCGAATACGACAAGTTCGGGAATACTTGCATCAGACATCGTGTCAACTCTGCCATTCTATGGAATTTACCAAAAAGTCACTTGGTTCACGCACAAAACGACCTGAACCTTATTGTTGAATTTCGGTGCACGGTCGGCAAGTTCTCAAGTCAAAGATTTGGCTTTACGCGATTTTATCCGATCCTTGATGCCGTGAATGATGAGCGGCAGAATGGATAGAAAAACGACCGCGATGATCAGTTTCTCAAGCGAATTTACCAGCCACGGAAACTTCTGCCCCAAGAAAAAGCCTATGCTCGTCAGACCCATCACCCAAACAATTCCACCAACAATATTAAACTGAAGGAATCGCCAATAGTTCATCTGACCAATGCCAGCTACGATCGGTGCAAATGTGCGGATAATAGGGATAAAGCGGGCTATGATGATTGTCTTGCCACCATGCTCGACATAAAAATCCTGAGCGCGCTGCAAGTGCTTGGGGTGAAAAAGTAGCGACTCTTCCTTCTTGAAAAGTCGCTTGCCAGAGTGGTAGCCAATCCAGTAACCGACTGTATCACCGAGTATTGCGGCTGGGATGAGCAACACATTCAGCCAGAGAATGTCGAGCTTGAATGGCGCCAGGTTCGGGATCTGCTCAATCGCGGGCGAAGCGAAAACGCCCGCCGTTATCAAAAGCGAATCGCCCGGCAAACAAAAACCAATCAGAAGGCCTGTCTCTGTGAAAATTACGATCGTCATCACCAAATAGCCTAGCTTGACCACGTTTTCAGCGTTGAGAATATGGCGGATCGAATCGAGCAATTCCACTTGTTACCGGCCTTTCATTCAATTTTCCGACTACTGCACTGCCCCGCTCGGACCTGCTCCTACGACTGGCTTTACAGCTAGCCGGACAGATCGTATCTTGGCCACGTCGCAGGCTGAGAGCACGTCGGCCACGTCCTGATAGGTCAGACTGGCGTCGCCTTTGATCAGAACTCCCTGATCCTCATATCGGACTTTGGCCTCGCTCAAAACCGAAGAAAGCGATTTTAAATCATAGGATTGGCCACGAACATCCACAAGGCCGGCCTTGAGAATTGTGACCTCCATATCGTCCGGCGGTTCCGTGGCCGGCCGCGCCGAACTGACCTCGGGCACCTGGACGGGCAGCTCCGACTGCTCCCAGTCGTAAAGCTTTGTAGCAGCGAGAAAAAACACCAGCAGACACAAGATCACATCGACCATCGGAGTCATGTTGATATAGGGCTGTTCATCGGCTGCGGCATGGCCATAATGCATGAGAGATCTGGGCTCCGGTCGCGCTTGGATGTCGCAAAATCGCGACACCCTTCAACTTGAAAATGGATTTTTCTGATGCCCCTGCTCCATCGCACAGACTCAGGCGATGCGTGAATCAATGCCTCGCGAAACGTCCAGGTGCCCCGCACGGCGATCGCCCCCTGGCCGATTCGGATGGCTTGCCACAAGTTCCATAACTCGAAGCGATTCCTGCTCCAGATTGACCATGATCGTATCAAGCTTTCCGAGCAGGTAGTAATAGGCAGAAACGGACCCGATCGCAACCACCAGCCCAAGAGCGGTCATGACCAGAGCCAGGCCGATGCCTTCGGCAAGTGCCGCGCTTTTCGACGGCACATTTTTCGCACCCAGGGCATTGAACGAATCAATGATCCCAACCACTGTCCCCAGAAGGCCAATCAAAGGCGCCAAGGTTGCAGTCGCGTTGAGAACCCGGATGTTTTTACGCAGAAGCGTATATTCCATCCCCACAGAATGGGTGATGGCAGAGCGAATCTGGCCGGCGGGCTCGCCCCACATCATCAGTATCTGAGAAAAAACCCGCGATGCAGGTGTGTCGTTCGCTTTGCACAGATCAAAAGCCCTGTCTCTGTCAAGCTTTCCCGAACCAAGCCTGTCGAGAAACCGGTTCACGAATTCACGAGGCACGATGCGCGACCGGCGAAGCGAAAACCAGCGATCAAGAAAGTATCCAAAGGCCACGATTGAGCAGAGAATCATCGGCCAAATGAGCGGATTTTCGACCTTGAGAATCTCAGTGATTTTAGTCCGGTCGAGAAAAACCCCAGCCGCAGGAGCCGCAATCGCCGCTGGACGGGAATTGGTATCCGTTGCGGCCACGGGAATGTTCGACACAGATGGTGGCTGTGCAATGGTCACGGCTGGAGCCGGTTGAAGAGCCGGTGAAAGCCCTTTGGATTGCCCTAAACCAGGTGCCGTGACTGGCGGCAAAATCGCAGAGGTTGCAGACGATTTCACTTCCACTTTGGATTTTTCAGGAACCTGTGCGCTGACGAATTCGGTTTGCGACAGCGAAATCATCCAAGCGACAGCCGACACCCACCAAAAACTGCGCGACATCAAGGATTCCTTCCGCTTTTTTTGCGACGGCCATCTTCCAATCCATAACAAGCAAGTCGAGGCCATACCCTTGCAATCCGACCATCCGTATCAAATCACGATTGAACCTCAGGTACATGATATTAAAAGTGTTTGCCCCGCCTGTCAATTCAAACGATGCAACTCCAACAAATCCCAACCTGCAAAGCTAGCAGGAAACAGCCAGACTACCCAGAAATTGCAAATCTTGTATTCGATTCATATTGGTTATTTGATCCATTTTAATGGCAATCACAAACTTTCTATGGAATAAGGCCATCGGAAAAAAGCACGGGGTCTGGAATTGAGATATTTAGGCACCCAGAACACGAGTATAGCAGTTCGAGATCAGGATGAAAGAAACAGACGAAAGTGTGTACAGGGTCGATGCTGGTAAAACGGCCAATAAGTTTCAGACGATAAAACAACAAAAATTTAAAAGAGTGGAGGATAGCGGGATTGAACCGCTGACCTCTTGCATGCCATGCAAGCGCTCTCCCAGCTGAGCTAATCCCCCAAATGCTTAAAATACGGATGAGACTGGACCAACGAAAGAATTCGCCGGGCCAGAGTCGAGTGGAGGATAGCGGGATTGAACCGCTGACCTCTTGCATGCCATGCAAGCGCTCTCCCAGCTGAGCTAATCCCCCGACTTGGTAGGATGATCGTACCCATTTTATCGGATCCGGTCAATCAAAAAAACCAGTTATTCCCAGACTAATGGCTGATCTAAACGCCTAAGATCCATCAATATATGGAGTTAAATTCTGAAATTCTGCAAACTTGGCAAAAATGTTGTTTTTTTTAGCACCAGTTGTTGCTTTTTAAGCCGAAAAGGTTGCAAACCGGGCCCGATTCTGCGAAAAATGATGGATCTACAGGCCTTGATCGCAAAGGCCTTTGGGTTTGAATCTAGGGAAATGGATGGCCTCCACTTGATGGGGCCGGAAGGGCGATGACTGATGAACGTGACACGGGCTGTGATTACGGCGGCGGGCCGCGGTGCCCGACAATATCCGGCAGCAGATACCGTTCAAAAAGCCATGATTCCGCTGGTGGATCGGGATGGTGTGACCAAGCCAGTCCTCCAGATCATTGCGGAAGAGGCGATGGATTCCGGCGTGGAAGAGATTTGTGTTGTGGCTGCCCCGGGGGATGAAGCCATATACCGCCGACAGTTCCAGTCGTATGGCGAAATGCTTCGAAATGGCTTTCCCGACGAAGCTTGGGCCCATGATCAGGCCGCACGGATGGAAGAACTCCAGGATCGTCTCAAATTCGCAATCCAGACCGAAGCGAAAGGCTATGGTCATGCCGTCTGGTGTGCCCATGAACATATCGGAGACGAACCATTCCTGCTGCTTCTGGGCGATCATCTCTATATTTCGGCTGAAAAACGTCGATGCGCCCGCCAGGTGATCGATGCGGCCAAGGCCCAAAAGGGCTCGATCTCAGCCGTTCAGCCGACCCGCGAACACTTGATTCACCAGTACGGAACCGTGACTGGCAAGCGTCAGCCCGAGAATCCAAATCTTTACGAGATCCACGAGATTGTAGAAAAGCCTGATCCGACGACGGCCGAATTAAGGTTGACTGTACCGGGCCTGAGGGCTGGCCATTATCTTTGCTTTTTTGGGATACATGCCCTTTCCCCAACGATCTTCGAGATCCTTTCGCAAATGATGCGTGACGATGTTCGCGACCAGGGCCAGTTTGCCCTGACAACCGCCTTGAACAAGCTGATTGGCCAAGAGCCTTATTTCGCGATTGAGACTCATGGAATTCGTCATAATCTCGGAGTCAAGTATGGTGTTGTGGAAGCCCAGATTGCCTTGGCCCTGGCGGGCGAGGGGCGGGAACGGATGCTGGGCATGCTGGTCAACACCTTTGCCAAGCTGGAACAATCGCAATTGGCTGATCGGCCTTAACAGAATACGATCCCGTTACTTATCTTCCAAAAATGCATGATTCAGACGACCAAAAAAAAAGCAGGCCTGGCCAACCATGAAACCGACTTTAATCGACTTGATCAGCAGCCCCCAATCCGACGTTCGCGATCAACCGGCTTTAGAGCTGGCGCAGGCCATGCCCATGGCCGAGTTGCTGTTGCAGATGAAAGATCTGGAACAGTTCCGAAAAACGACTTCAAACCTTTACTTCCGGGTTCGTGCGGCAGTCATTCAGCATGCCATTTACCGATTCGTCGTTCAGGAAAGTGATGAGCTGCCAAGCGATGGCCGGATTGATGAATTCGCTTACAAAGACTTCCTCAATCGGCGATTTGAGGAATCCATAGCACAGTGGTTGCGAATCGCGGAAGAGAATGGGCTTGATCGAACCACGGCAAGTTGCCTGGCAGCGGCTTATGAACAGACGGCCTTTGCCACTCTGGCCGATCAGGTACGGCGATCTGTTCGGCAGTGCCCCGGCAATAAATGGATGTTCCGGGTCGGCTCTGCGGATGAGCACCCGCTCAGGCTCCATCCATCACTGATGAATCGCGATGGGGTCTCGGGCCTTTACCCGATCATCACGGAACGAACGCCCGTTCGAATGGATTTATCGCACAGTGGCTGGTCCGACATCTTTTTTCTGGGCATGGACTACCCGGAAGGCGCCCGAGTGATCAATATCTCGGTGGATCTGGGTGTTCACGGGCGTGACAAGTGCCCCATACCTCCGATCGAGACCAGATTGCGGGTGATAGACGATCCGGTTTTGCGACTGACCAGCGTTGACTTGGGCGACTCGAAAGATGTGACATCGCTGGACGACCTTTTCAATTTCGGCAACGACTATCTCAGCCTGATCAAGGCGGGAGTGATTGCCTCGGGTTTGATCCCGGCTTCGCTTGAAGGCAGTGGAGCAAGTCTGGCGGATGTGCTTGCGGCTGTGGTTAGGCCGGGCATGGGGCTGGAGGTGGTCTGCAAGGTCAACGACATTCCCAAGGGCTCGCGACTGGCCGTTTCGACCAATCTTCTGGCGTCGATCATCAGTGTGCTGATGCGTGGTACCGGGCAGACAAAGCAGTTGACAGGCGGACTGACGGCCGAGGAATCGCGAGTGGTGGTGGCTCGCGCCATTTTGGGCGAATGGCTTGGCGGTTCGGGTGGTGGCTGGCAGGATTCAGGCGGTGTCTTTCCGGGAATTAAAACCATCCAGGGCGCAGTAGCCCAACCAGGCGACCCCGAATGGCAGATCAGCCGTGGCCGACTTCTACCCGATCACAAGCTGCTTGATGCCAACGAGTTGGGCGACGACATATCGGCACAGCTTGCGGACAGGCTGGCTCGTGGCCTGATCTTGATTCATGGTGGAATGGCGCAGAATGTCGGGCCGATTTTAAACATGGTCACAGAAAAATACCTCTTGCGTGGCCGCACAGAATCGGCAGCCCGCCGCGAAAGCCTGGCGATTTTTGACGAGATTCTGGACTCCATTCGCACTGCCGATGTGAAGCGGCTGGCAAGCCTGACAGACCGCCACTTCCATGGCCCGTTGAAGTCGATGATCCCTTGGGTCTCGAATCGCTACACCGAGACGATCATTGAGCGCATGAAGGCCCGTTATGGCGACAAGTTCTGGGGTTTCCTGATGCTTGGCGGCATGTCGGGCGGCGGAATGGGTCTTTTTGTCGACCCGGAAATCGGGCCCCATATCCGAGGCGATGTGCTCGAATTGATTCGAACCGCAAAGGCCGAACTTGACGATGCCCTGCCGTTTGCCATGGAGCCAGTGGTTTATGACTTCCTGATCAACCCACGCGGCACCTGGGCGGAAATGGCAACTGGGCCAATGGCCATCATGCCGGAAAGCTATCTGAGACTGATCGTCTCCAAACTCCAGCCCGGCGCAGGCGCCGCATGGAACGCCACACGACGCGCCGAGATGTTCCAGTTCGCCACCTGCGTGACAGGCGAACCGGGCCAGATTGATGTCCTGAAAACGCTTGTTGGCCAGATGTTTCCGCTGGACAGGGGGACAGTTCGCCCGAACGCTGCGGAGTGGGAGCTGGAATCTCGCAAAATTCGAGAAGCCTATGGTTTTGACCCGATCCAGCACGCCAAAAACCGGGAAGATCTGCTCAGGGGCCGAATCGGTCTGGCACGCAACCGGCTTCCCAATTCGGTAGAGGTCACAGATGTTCGGGACCAGGATGTGATCGACACCCGTCGCCTTCATCCGGCATCCACCAAGGCCCCCTCCACATTGCATTCCAAGGTTGGACAGGTCGCGGTCGTCAGCCTGGCGGCAGGTGTCGGAAGCCGATGGACCTCTGGCGCCGGCGTGGTCAAGGCCGTGAATCCGTTTGTTCCCATGGGGCTCAGGCATCGAAGCTTCCTTGAGATCCATCTGGCCAAAACACGTCGAGCCCAGCGGCTTGCCGGTTCGGTCATTCCGCATTTGGTCACGACAAGTTATCTGACCAAATCCGCAGTCGACCGACACTGGTCGAAATGGTCGAAAGAGTGGTCGGATCTGGCAGTTTATCTCTCCGAAGGACGAGCCATCGGCCAACGCCTGATTCCCACACGACGGGATCTCCAGTTCCTCTGGGAGGAATCGCCCCAGGCCTTACTCGATGAAAACAGGCAAAAAGTACGAGAGGCGGGTCGGCGAGCCATTCTGGACTGGGCGACAACCACAGGCGAGGCCTCGGATTATGTCGACAACATTGCTTCCCAGCGGTTCCATCCGCCAGGCCATTTTTACGAAATCCCCAATCTGATGACCAGCGGCACACTTGGTCGAGTCATGCGCGATCATGCCGACCTGCGCTGGCTGATGATTCACAACATTGACACCTTGGGGGCAACCGTCGACCCTGTCATGCTGGCCCAGGCAGAACGTTCAGGAGCCGCCGTTTGCTACGAAGTGATCAGCAAGCGGATGGAAGATCACGGCGGCGGACTGGCCCGGGTCGGAGGCCGGCCAAGACTGCTGGAAGGTCTTGCCCAGCCAAATGAAGAGACCGATTACGAACTCAGGTACTACAACACACTGACCACCTGGCTTGATCTCGACCGATGGTTTTCGATTCTCGGTTTGTCGCGGTCGGACCTTATCGAGAACCGTCAATCGAGAATCGAAGAATCCGTTCGCGAGCTCGCCTCACGTCTGCCCGCCTATGTCACCATCAAAGATGTAAAACGCCGATGGGGGTTTGGTCAGGAAGACATTTTCCCGGTTGCCCAACTGGAGCGCATCTGGGGCGACCTGAGCGGCCTTCAGGAAGTCGATACGGCCTTTCTGGTCGTCGACCGAAAACGTGGCCAACAGCTCAAAGATCCTGCCCAACTCGATGGTTGGGCTAACGATGGCAGCCTGGATTATATCGCTGGGCTTTGCGATTTCTCGTAAAACTCGTCATAATGGCATCGCTCTGATTCAAATCGAAAATCTGCGAAACGATGGTTTCATCAAGGATTGAACGACGTGAGTGATAAATCCGACCTGGTCCTGGTCTCTGGTGGTGCGGGCTTCATTGGTTCGCACCTGGTCCGAAATTTATTAAACAAAGGCTATAGGGTACGGGTCCTTGACAACCTTTCCACCGGCAAGCCGGAAAATCTTTCGGACGTTTTATCCCACATCGAATTCATTCAGGCCGACGCCGCAGATTTTGATTACTGCGTTCAGAGTGTTTCTGGTGCGAGGTTTGTGCTACATCAGGCAGCCATTCCCTCGGTACCCAGGTCGGTCAAGGAACCTCTGATCTCACACCAGAGCGGCCCGACGGCCACTTTGAACCTGCTGGAGGCAGCCCGCCTTTCAGGCACGGTTGAGCGATTCCTTTTTGCGGCGTCCAGTTCCGCCTATGGCGACACCGTCGAGCTGCCCAAACATGAAGCCATGTTGCCCAACCCCATGAGCCCTTATGCCGCCTCAAAGATTTCAGGCGAAATGTATGTCCGCTGTTACGGTAAAACCATGGGCCTTGATGCTGTTTCGTTGCGATACTTCAATATTTTCGGACCTCGCCAGGACCCGAACAGCCCATACAGTGGAGTGATCGCAAAATTTACCAGGGTCATGTCCGAAGGTGTTCGTCCAGTGATCTTTGGCAATGGGACCCAGTCCCGCGATTTCACCTATATCGACAACGCGGTTTCTGCAAACATGCTCGCCATGCTTCATCCTGAGCCACTTCAAGGAGATGTCTTTAACGTCGGTACCGGTCACCGGTCCGACCTCAACCAGCTTGTGGCGCATCTGAATTCCATTTATGGCCGCAATCTCGAGCCGGTTTATGAGCTAGAGCGAGCCGGCGATGTCAAAGATTCCCTCGCAAGCCTGACCAAAATCCAAAAAGTGCTCGGCTATCGGCCAACCGTGAATTTTGAAGAGGGTCTCCGACGCACTGTAGAAGCCGAAACCAGCTCCAACTGAACCCTGTTCATTTTGATTGCCTGAGTTTTCTTGTTTTGTGAAGGACAGGTACCCTCATCCGTCGCGACTCGGATTACAACATCAATCACGTATAAGATCATATTAAACATGAATTTAGGTCTCTTTTCCCATAAACCGGACCACGCCGGGGGGGACACCTCGTTGAATATCACAGATTTCCATACGATGTTTTGGAGTTCGAGTTTAACAACTTGTAAACAATGGATTTAAGCACCAAAGGTGCGGCCTGGGAAAGCCCAGGGTCTGTGAGACGTCGAGATGCGACCAAGGCAAGTAGGGATGGTAAGAGCTTATATGTTATTGGCTTACGCCGACCCGGGGCGTTGCTCCGGGCTATCTTGGGCCAGGCCTTTGGCCTTTAAATCAAAATCCGCTCAAATATCGAAGATTTATGGTTTTACAAGATGTGCGCAACAACCAGGTCTCCCTGACCTGGCTCGCGCGCCCACCCATACGCTGCAAACAAGTCTTAGGTGTAGGCCAGGTCCCCTGACCTGGCTCGCGCGCCCAACCATACGCTGCAAACAAGTCTTAGGTGTAGGCCAGGTCCCCTGACCTGGCTCGCGTGCCCAACCATACGTTGCATTGAGAAAAAAAGAACCAGCGTTATAGATCGCGCGAGCCCGGTCAGGGGGACTATGTGTACACCAAAAGTCTCACCAATTGAGTAGGTTATACTTGGCCTGTTCCTAACCAATTCAGTTCAAAATCAGTCATCCTGATCGCTGCAATTGTTAAATCTTGTGGAATCTCAGCAAAACCGGACGAATCCGCCAGATTAATATCTGGCTCATTTTGCTGATTCGGATATACTTTTGAGGTCTCCCAGTGTGATGTGTCATGCTTCCAGCTAAACCTGAACTCTTTTCTAACTTTGGAGAAATTGTGGGCTGGATCGCCATTAAAATGCTGACCGGTGATCGCGCCAAGTTTATTGGCATTGTCTTCGGGCTTGCATTTGCCTCAGCCCTGATCATGCAACAAGGCTCCATTTTTTGGGGTCTCATGTTACGAACCTGCGCTCAGATTTATGACCTGAGAGGGGCTGATCTCTGGGTGATGGACCCGTCCGTACAATTTATTGATGACGTCAAACCGATGCTTGAAAAGCAGTTGGGGCTGGTTCGTGGGGTTGACGGTATCAAGTGGGCGGTTCCTCTGTATAAAGGCATTGCCCGGGCCAAACTCTCATTTATTGACAAATCGACTGGCAAGCGGGTGGACGTGACCGAACAGGTCATTCTGATTGGCCTTGATGACAACTCGCTGGTGGGTGAACCAGCCAGTATGTTTACAGGCGATATTGAGGACCTGCATCGCCCGAACTCAATCATAGTGGACAGGGTAGGTCTGCGCAAGCTATTTCCGCGTCAGGGTTTGAATCTCATTGATTCGCCAGGCCAATTCAAGTCAACCCTGGCGGCACTGACGCGCCGAAAACAGGCTTCGCCGATGTCTGAGCCGAATTCTGATAAGGACTTAGAGCCCATTGGGCTGGGAACTGCATCGCAAAATTCGCCGGTACTTTTTGAGATGGAAATGAACGAGCACAGGGCTGAGGTGGTCGGTGTATGCGATGCTTCGCGAACATTTCAGTCAAATGCGGTGATTTACACCACATTCAGCCGAGCCAAGGAATTTGTCCCGCGAGAGCGTAAACTTTTGAGCTATGTACTTGTAAAAGTGATGCCCGGACAAAATCCGCTTGATGTTGCTCGACGGATTCGGGAGCAATCCGGCCTTTCTGCACTGACAACCGATCAATTCGTTGAGAAAACGATCAATTATTACCTCAGATACACGGGAATTCCGATCAACTTCATGACCACGGTGATTCTCGGGTTCATCGTCGGAACGGCCATTGCAGGCCAGATGTTTTACTCATTCACGCTTGAAAACATCCGCCAGTTTGGCGCACTCAAGGCCATGGGCGTGGGCAACTTGCGCATTGTTGGCATGGTCCTGCTGCAAGCGGCCCTGGTGGGGTTTCTCGGTTATGGTCTCGGTGTGGGCGGGGCCACCCTGTTCGGCATGGCCAATCGTGGCCAAAATAGCGAACTGGCTTTCTATACGCACCGATACCTACTATTGCTGGATGCCGGTGCAACCATCATCATATGCACTCTGGCAAGTCTCTTGAGCGTGCTCAAAGTGATTTTGCTCGAACCCGCCATTGTTTTTCGTGGATAATCTGTGCCCAAAACGGACACGTCATGTCACAACGAATCTTGCTGAGGCTCTGGATCGAATTTGGAACCCCAATCCGCCACAACCACTGATATTCCATTGGGGCACGGCAAGCGGCTTGCTGTTCGCATCTCCGGGATCAAAAAACAGTTTGGTAAAGGCGAGCAAGCCGTTGAAGCGCTCAGGGGGGTCACCTGGGATGTGGCGGCTCAGGAAGTCGCCATGCTTGTTGGGCCCTCTGGCTGCGGCAAAACGACTCTGATTTCTGTCGTTGCCGGAATTCTCAATGCGGATCAAGGGACAGTTTCGATCTTCGGCGAGTCGATCACAAGTATGTCCGACAGAGCCAAAACCCGATATCGCGCGCTGAATGTGGGCTTCGTCTTCCAGCAATACAACCTGCTTCCAGCTTTAACCGCAGCGGAAAATGCCGCTGTCCCGCTTCTGATTCAAGGTGTTCCCCGACTAAAAGCTGTCAAAGCGGCGTCTGAATTGCTCGGCCAGCTTGGGCTCGGCAAGCGGACCCATTCCCGCCCCAATCAGCTCTCAGGCGGTCAGCAACAGCGTGTTGCCATTGCCCGGGCTTTGATACACAAGCCAAAAATTCTTGTATGCGACGAGCCCACTGCCGCTTTGGATCATGAAACAGGCATGATTGTCATGAAGCTGATTCGCGAATTGGCGGTTTCCGATGATCGGGCCGTGATCGTAGTCACACACGACAATCGGATCTTCCCTCTGGGCGACCGCGTGGCTCATATGGACGACGGACATATTGAATCGATTGTCGACGGCTCCGGAAGACCAATCCCAGCCACCATAGAGATACCATAAACCGCTACCTTGAATGGTTTTTTGAGGCTCAATCCGATGCTTCGCAACAGATCCATGATTTTTCAGGAATGGAGTGACGTTCGATGATTCGCTGGCTGTTCACTCTTCTCTCCATCTCAGGAATTATTCTTGCAATCGTTGTGGTGCTTGAGCTCCGCAAGTCGCCACCTGCCAGCCCACCCAGGCAGGATCCACCGATGCCCATTGTGGGCAAATCCCCCATCCCTTCACCTGTTTCCGCAACAGGTGTGGTGGAGGCCATGTCAGAAAACATCCTGATTGGCACCAACATTCCGGGTGTTGTGGCGGAAGTGCTTGTCAAAGTGGATGATACCGTGATTCTTGGCCAGCCTTTGTTTCGCTTGGATGATCGCCAGTCAAAAGCCGATCTCAAAGCCAGTGAATCCAAGCTCGTTGTCGCACAAGCCCAGCTCGATCGCCTCAAGAATTTTCCTCGTAAAGAAGACCTCCCGCCTGCCGAAGCCTTCGTCAAAGAAGCCGGTGCCAGGCTTGCCGATGCCGACGCAGCCTGGCAACGTGCCCAGCGGCTGATCCAGCGTGGGTCGATCAGTCAAAGCGATTACGATCGAGACCGCTATGCTTTTTCGGTGGCTCAAGCCGCCAGAGACAAGGCTGTCGCCGAACTGGCAAAACTGAAGGCCGGTAGTTGGGATCGTGAAATTGCGATCTCCGAAGCGGAAATCCTCAGTGCAAAAGCCAATGTCGAAGCCGCTAGAGTCGACCTTGAACGTCATACAGTACAGGCACTTGCACTTGGCCAAGTGCTTCAGGTCAATGTTCGCCCCGGCCAATTTGCGGCCCAGATCAACCGCGAACCCCTGCTGGTGCTTGGCAACACGGGCACTCTACACCTTAGGGTCGATATCGACGAGCAGGACCTCGATCGCTTTGATTCCAAGGCCAAGGCCTTCGCTTATCTTAAGGGCCGAAGCGATCCCGTTTTTCCCGTCACTCCCTATCGGATTGACCCCTATGTCATACCCAAGCGAAACCTGACCGGCGAAAATTCCGAACGGATCGACACCCGAGTCCTTCAGGTGATTTACACCCTGCCAAAAACCGTGAAACGCGGCGAGCTTTATGTCGGCCAGCAGATGGATGTCTTTATCGAGGCCAAGCCCTTTGATGCCGCCAAATCACGATTCAATGCCGACCAAAACAAGACTGCTAACGGCCCTTCGGATCCAAACGCCAATCCAACCGCAAAAGCATCCGCAACCGCCAAGCCCAACTGACTCTTCAAGGCTCGTTTGAAAGCTGCCACTATTTCTTGTGCTTCAGGGCTTGCTTCTCAGCCCCGTGCTCTTGATCATCTGTGGCTGGAATGATGCGGAATTGTATGGTCTGGGCCACCTTCTGCTCAGGGCTTGACGCCAGGTCCACCGTCTCAAGCTCAAGTGTGTATTCTCCGGGCGGTAAATTCTTAAAGCCTATGGAAGCCGATAGATAAAACAGATCTCCGTCAGCCTTCACCTCGGGCTCAAACCGGTAAAGTTCCTTGCGCTCAAATATTGGCTTTTTCAAGCCTTTGGCCCTCAGAACAGCATTTTGAATGAAGGCCGCCTTACGTTGCCTGTCGACCATTCTGGTCGCATATCCCGATGGCTCCGTATAGACAATCAGCTTGTCATAAGTGGTCAATTCCGGCGGATCAAGACGCTCGTAATCGCGCAACCCTTTCACGGATTTGCACACCACAGCGTCTGTCAATCGAAATTCCTCGGTCAACACCTGACCAAAAGCCGATGAGATCAGAATGAGGCTCCAAATACAGACCACCAAGGCTTGCCTGAAAATCGCTTGCATTCTTTTGAGCCTCGATCTCTAAATTCGACCTTTTTTGATCAATAGGCCATGGCATTACGCCTGGCCCTTGGGTCCCCCGCCGCCTTCATCAAGCCAGTCTCAGGGTTCCTCCAGATCACCACTGGATGCGAAAGCGCTCCATTCTGGCGATTCACCACATGACCACGATTGACCAACTCTGCGGCCACCTCATCGGTAATGGTTTCATCAAGGGTCAAAGATCCCAGCTTGGGTGGGGTCTGGCGGAACGAACCCACAAGGTGATCCGTATGAAACCGCCCGAGCTTGACGGCCGCCTCAGGGGTCATCTTGAAATCAATCAGGTTGGTCACCATCTGAATTCCAGCTTGCTCCTGACCATCGCCACCCGCCACTGAAATCACCCCAACCGCTTTGCCTGACTGCATAATCATGGTGGGTGTCAATGTGATTCTTGGCAGTTTGCCAGGCACCAGAACATTCGGCGAACTGGCATCCAGACTAAAGCTCTGAAGCCGAGTTCCCAGCCAGATCCCCGTCTCGCCTGCCACTACGCCCGACCATCCGCTGGGTGTGGATGCCACCATATTACCCAGGGAATCGGCCGTAACGCAGGTTGTCGTATCCAATGCCGGCCCACCATTCCCAGCGGAAACGGGCGGAATTCCACGACGCGCCCTTTTAAGCTTCGGGTCGCCCGGAATTCGCTCCCTCGACGCCCTTTCCATCTGGATCAGGCTCCGCCTGGCATTGGCATATTCCGGGTCAAGCAGATCTTTCATATCAGGCACCTGGGCAAAGTGCGGGTCCGCAAAATAATCGTCCCGGTCGGCAAAACCCAGCTTCAAAGCTTCGGCCTGAAGGTGGATGGCATCTGCCGAACCAGGCAAAAATTTCTCCATCTGAAATCCGTCCAGTAATTGCAACGCTTCCAGAAGGGCTGGCCCTTGTGTCCAAATCCCGCACTTGACAATCTTGAAGCCACGGTAATCCACGGTCACAGGCTGTTCCACTGCCGTATGATGTTTGGCCATATCCTCATATCGCAGCAACCCGCCATTCTCCCGACAAAATTGATCAATTGCACGAGCCACTGGCCCTCGATAAAAATAATCCGACACAGCCCGAAGACCCAACATTCGGTCTTTATGCTGCATTTCCGCTTCGCACATGGCCTTCAATGTTTTGTGCAAATCCTTGTGCCAAGTCTCCGTCGGCGATTCAAGAAGTTTCAGTGTCGGTTCTGCCACGTCCGTGAATCGCTTGGATCCATGCCGCTCAAGTGCTGTGATGATCACATCAATCGATGCCGGCACCGTCGCACTCAAAAGTCCCGTGGAAGGTATTCCGTCCGGCTGCTTCAAAAAGAATTCCCGCGTCGCCAAACGTGGTGCAACACCCTGACCAACAAGAACTTCTGTAATATTTCTCTTGGCGTCATAAATAATGATCGGAATTTCACCGCCCAGGCAATAGCTTTTTGAGTCTGTCACCCCCAGGGCCAAAAGGGTCGCGGCAGCGGCATCGACGGCATTCCCGCCGCTCTTCAAAATCGCCATACCGGCAGCAACCGCAGCCTTGCCACCTGCGGCAACCGCTCCACTGCGGCCTTCGGCATGCCAACTTGCAGGCTTGTCGTCTGCCTTGGCCATCGGCAAAAATGTGATCAAACCTAAGAAAATCCAAGGCAAGAGCGGTTTTCGATGCAAGTTGAATGTCATGGGCCTGGACTTTCAGAATTGGCTAACAGTGCATGGAAGTGGCAGATTGATCTTGACTTGGCAACCAATTTGGCGACGATCAAGCCAACTCTGATTGCACGCGATACAATCCAGAGTAAATCGCCGGACTGAGCGTGTCGAGTCTCTTTCGTCAGAAATTTGGCTGAATTCAGAAACCCTGACGGCCCAAACTCATGATCGTCAACCCGACACCCAACGAATTGCGATCTCTGGATCACCTCAAAAATCAAATTGGGGCCGGTGGCAATACCATCAACACCCAAAACACCTGTGTTGTCGCCGCATCAGGCCTTTCGTTGAGAATTGCTGAAGATGCCCTGCAAACCATCGAATCCATTGCCCAAAAACTGCGGGACTGGCTCGAAAAACTCGACATCCCGACCCCGCCAAAGCCTCCATTTCTGGCCGTTGGATTATTCTCAAACAAAAAACCCTATGAAGCCTATCTCACAAAAGAAGGCCTTGGCGGACTCTCCGGAAGCTTCGGAGTTACACATCCTGTAAGATGGGTTTCCCTGATCCTGTGCGACCCCGGCGAATTGAAAGAAATCAACCCCCAGGTTGTCATCGCCCATGAGTCCATTCACCTGATCACACTCAAGTCCCGACTTTGTCCTGCCTGGGATGCCTGGCCGCGATGGCTGCATGAAGGATTGGCCCTGCTCGGCGATCATACTGCCGACAAATCACCACCAAATCCGACTCAAAAAGGCCCCATGGCCAAAAATCCCGCACCACTTGCCAACCGCTTCGGATCCACAAATCAAGATCGCGCCAAAGCCTGGAAAACAACGTCGCCAATTTTGGAATTAAATGCCTTCCTAAGACGTGATTTAATTAAAAACCCGCTACCCAACCATCAGGATTATGCAGCCTGCTGGGCGATCACTGCGGCTTTGGCAGAATGGCAAAATGGCCGATTGCTGCAATCGCTCATTCACGAACTCAACAATCTCCATATTCAGTTCGAATCCCCACAATCTATTGAAGTCTTCACTGCCGACTGGCTCAAGTCAGAAATCGGTGATCAATGGCTTGATTTTACAAAGTCGGTCAGAGCCTTGGCAGAACTATGAACCAGCCCACACCCTGAAACTCGCGAAATTCAACCGAATCTGCTCCCAAAATGCAGTCGTCGGTCGATTAATGGCCTGAAAATACAAAAAAAAACTGCCGGAGCTGTCGATTCTGGCCAATTACAGCCGTCAGTCTTCAGCATCCGGCGATTGTAAAATACGCGCAGCCGTTCAGAATAAATGGGCCCCTTTTGAGCTTGAAATTCTGACCTTATCAATTCGCGGCAGGCTTTGCACTACGTTTGCGTGGCTCGGGGGCTCCCGGCAGAAGTTTCGCTTTTGGATCGCCCGGGGGCCGGTCCAGTGAAAGATAGGCAAACAGGTCGGCCAGCTCCTGCGGACTGACCAAGGTTTCAAGGTTTTCAGGCATCAGGCTCAAAGGACTCTTTTTAAAGTCTTCGATCTGAGCGCGAGCGATCACCTCTTCTGTGCCGCCCTGCATCTTCAAGCGAATTTCCGCCGGGCTGTCGCCCACGAGCAAGCCGGTGAGGGCTCGGCCGTCTTTTAATGCAACAATGGCGGCCTGATTATTTTCGCCGATCACCAAATTGGGATCAAATACATTGGAAAGCATCTGATCATAATTATTACGCCCATTGCCGGTCAGGTCAGGGCCGACTTCCTGCCCTTCGCCATAGAGCTTATGGCATTGCGAGCAGGTCTTCTGAAATACGGATTTACCCTGAAACGGGTCGCCGGGCGTGCGTTCGAGAAAGTTCTTCATCTGGCTCACAACAAGCTCTCGCTGAGGGTTGCGGTCGGTTCGCACCCGCCCCCAGATCTTTGCCACCCGATCCTTGAATGCCTTGTCGCCAAAATCCTGCAATCGGCGTACCTGATTCAAATTCACGGCATTGGAAGGCAGTTTCTTTGATTCCACGCTCGTCAGCAAGACCTTTGACCACGCCAGACGCTCCGTCAGTAGCTGAATCGCCCTGCCCTTGTTATTGGGCTCAAGTTGATCGTATTGAGCGATCACAAAATCGGCCACTTCCGGCTCGTTGCGAATGCCCAGACGTGCAATGAACTCACCACGTGCGGCATGCTCAAGCTTGCCAGAGGCTGGCGCTATGACCAATCGTGCCAAATCCATAGCCGCCTTGCCATCGCTCTGCAACATCAAAACCTCCCACGCCCTGACCCCAAGCTCTGCATTGGCAATCGGGCTGACAACCCAATCCCTGAGATCCGACAGACTCCTTTGATCTCCTGACTGAGCCAGAATCAAGATCACATCGCGGCTCGTCGGATGATCCTTTCCAAGCCGCTCTACAGATGGCCCCACCAATGCCGGCTTGATCGCCGCCATTAATGGGCCACGCTTCTCTCTGGCCAGGCTGGCGAGCCGCTGGGTGGTCGCTCGAAGTGCATAATTGGCAGCCGCAGAATCGCCGGAGTCAAGAATCTTGCTTAATAACCAAGGCAAAGCCACTCCATCAGGCTCGGGCGCGAAAAGCAGACGCTCATAAATGCGTGGCGTGATTTCACGGGCGCCCGGATTGGATTTCAATTCAAGCTCGCCCAAAATCACCGGCAGATCCTTGGAATTCGCAACCAAGTGGGGCTCCATATTGCGAAATACAATCCTGGGTATGATCTTATCCTTCCCATGCTCCTGCAAAATCGCCGCCCAGCCTGGCATCGGGTCGAAGTCCTGAAATTTGCCCAAGGCAATCGCCACTTGCAGAGCAACCTCCGGGCTGGCATCGCCTGACTGCTGCTGAATCCGGCCTTGAATCCGCTTCGACGCCTTCTGGCCAAGCGATCCCGCATAACGTACCACCCAGGCTCGAACTGTAGAGTCTGCATCGTCAATCCACAACCGGGCCACAGCCTCGGGCACCGAATTCGCGGAAACCAGGGTGAACAAGGCGTTCAGACGCTGATCCCTTGGTCTCTCCTGATCGCTTACAAGCTTCACCAGTGCAGCCGATTGGCCGTCCAGCCCACGCTCGACCAAAATCCGACGGGCCGTCTCGCGATGATAAATGTTGTCATGGCCCAGCATGGCCACCAATTCGGGGCCACTCTTTTTGGCCAGATCCTCAACGGGCAGAAGCTTGTTCTTTTCGTATCTGACTCGATAAATCCGGCCCTTCAGGCGGTCGATGCCGGCCGGGTCGCGATTGGCGTCCTGATAACAGTGATACCGGTCATACCAGTCCACGATGTAAAGAGCACCGTCAGGGCCTGTTTTCTGGACCACGGGCATGAACCAGGCGTCGTTGGCTTTCAGGAAGTCGTCTTGTGACTTGGCGCTGTAGGTGGATCCATTTTTGGCGACTGTGTCCAGATTGATCGCATTGCCGTGAATGTTGCCCATCATCAACTTGCGACGATATGCACTGGGAAAGTTGGCACCGTCAAAAAATGTGATCCCGCAATACGCCCGCTTCTGGTGGGCGTGGTCCACAATCGACTCCAGCTTCCACGTAAATGGCGGATAAGGCCCCCCCTGGCGGTGATAATATCCGGATTCTGTCAAATGCCACAAGTGATCAATCACACAAGCACTTGCAAACAACTCCCCGTCCCCATTCACTGCGATGCCCCAAGGGTTCGAAGTCCCCTCGCAAAACAGCTCAAAATCGCGGGTCTTCGGGTGTATCCGAAAAATCGCGGCCGTAAAATCGTGAGTCTTGCCACGATATTTGATTTTGGAGCGATTAAAAACCCCGTTCCAACCATAAAGCCAGCCATCCGGGCCCCAGGTCAGGCTGTTGGGCAGCTCGTGGGTGTCGTCGCGGCCGAAGCCGGTCACGATCACTTCCTGCGTATCGGCTTTGCCATCGCCGTCGGTATCCTTCATGAAAAGCAGGTCGGGCGAATTGACAACCCAGACCCCGCCATGGCCGATGGCGATACCGGACGGAATATTCAGACCTTCCGCGAAAACAGTGACTTTGTCGGTTTTCCCATCATGATCCGTATCCTCAAGAACTTTGATCCGGTCCCGGCCTTTGCCAGCCGAAAGTCGAGGATATTCCAGGCTTTCTGTGATCCAGATCCGGCCGGCATCGTCAAACGTCATGGCCACCGGGTTGACGATCATTGGCTCGGCCACAACGCTCTCAACCACAAACCCGGGAGGGACTTGCATTTTGGCGATGGCCTCAGCCGGGGAGAGGGCCGGGCCTGGCGGGGCGTCCTGCGCGTGAGGGATTAATTCCTGGGCAAGGCTTGTGCCAGCCAGGGCGGCCAGAGAGGCGGCAGTCATCAAGAGGGCGCGGAAGTGAAGAAGCTTCATGCGACTTGTGGGTACCTCGGCTATTGGAGATTCTCGGAACAGGCTTGTGTGTCAGATGCTGGCGGGGCTTGATAAGCCGTATTATGCCAAAACCGGGCGGGCAATGCGAGATGTAGGACGGGAAGTGGGGGCAACTCATGATTTTTCTCAAACAAACAGTTTTTTTTCTTGACACATTGGTGCAACGAATGAGATGAACAGTCGCAACAATTTAGATTAAGACTATCATGCAAATGTTGTATGTTAGAATCTTGATCAGTTCTATGAAACACAGGAATATTACGTCATGCTGACTACCCCCCCCCCGTTTTACCCGGCTTGCCATGGGCTTGGGTTTATTGATTGGCCTGGTTGGTTCCGCCCCGGTTCGGGCGACTGATATCACGTTTGACTTGACAAGTGGTGTGAATGACCTCAGCAGCTTTTCAAAAACGGTTTCAGGGATTACTCTGACGTTTTTGAATCCAAATATCGGCCCCAATTTTAAGGGTGATAGTGATGGTCTTGGGCTTGGTAATGCGGGCACTTTTATGGGGGCAAACAACACAACCAGCTTTCAGCTTCAGGTCACGGGCGGTACTGTTCAGTTCAAGAGTTACCTGATCACTTATGAAGAGACTACTAGCGCAACCTTCTCACTGTCGGGTGGTTCCGGAACTTCGACCAACAACCCTTTCAATACTACAGGAACCTTTACAGCCAACGGCAACTGGTCACTGGCGTCTGGCGAAACAGGCACTCTGACAGCAGGACCTTTTGCTGCAGGAGAAATGGGTCAATTGAAATCCATGACATTCTCTACTGTGCCGGTTCCCGAGCCATCGACCTATGCCCTGGCAGCCATTGCCACGGGCGTGCTTGGTGCTGTGGCGCGGCGGCAGCGGAAGGCTCGAATGGGTCTCGATCATGGCAAGGGCACCGGGCCATGACATTAAGTCAGACTTGGCAAAACGGGGCGGTTGGCAGGTGTCAGAATACCCATTGAAATCTTTATGGCCAGTTCCCAATGGCTGGCAGGGCTTAAATATAACTGATTTGCCCCGTTTTCAATTTGTGAACGAGCGATCTGGCTGCAACGAGAATCACCAAGAACAAACCATAGGAATGCGTGCGTGTCAAGTAGCATTCTCATGACATCTGAATCTCAAAATCTTTCAGATGTTCATCGTCATCGTCAACAATTGTAAGCAGCCCCTTGCAATTACCGAATTGAGGCTTGGACTTTTTGGAAGGCAGAATTCTTGCCAGAGGCGTGCTGTTGCGGACGATAATCAACTCTTCATCCTGCCCGAGCCCAGCAATCAATTCGCTGAGCGAGGCTTGTGCCACGTCCAATTCAACCATTCTGACCGGATGTGAGTCAGTCGTTTTCATCATAGCTCATGCTCCCAACATTTCTCGCATTTGAATCTAATGTCATTTCTTACCAAAACTTGTCAAGTTTGGGTAGCCTTGAGAAAACTCACTCCATAAGTGCATTTCAAGAAACTCGCATATTTCAAACTGTGGCTTCTTGGATTGTAATCGTGGCATATCCCGATGATGTGTAGGCTTAGCCAATTAAATTCCATGACATTCTCTTATTCCCAGTTCCCGACACATTAATCTATACTTTGAGCAGTCAGTAATGAGATTTGTAGGGTGCCGATACATCGCACCCGCGCGATCAACCAAACCCTGGATGCCGTTACATTGCATTAAACTCTTACAATCAAAGCAATTGCGATTCCACGCGAATGAGTCATGCGGTTGGAATACATTCACACCCTACAAGACCGGGGCATTGTCAATCGAATGCCTCATTCATAACCACATAAAGTATATCCCCAGAGGCTGTGCAGGGTGCTGTGGTCCAGCGACGGCGGGAAGATTGATCAGGTGTGAATTGCGTGGCCAGTACCATTGAATTCAAAGACGTAAGATCACGCCGTAAATCATTGTTATCGTTTGGGTTGCTACCTGTTCATGACCACAGAAAACTCCATTTTACAGATGTCTCCTCATTGAGGCCGAATGAAATATGAAAATGGACTTAATGATGAATGGACGTTGTTCAGAAATCCAAAATCATCATAAAACCGGAAGTTATTTTTCGGCCTGTTCGTTCACTTTTAAGGCCAGAATTCCGGTTATGTTGGTGGATCATGCAAATCGGGGTTGTCAACCTGTTGCCGAACGAGTTGGGCTACGACATGATAGAGACCAGATACGCTGGCACTACCCCCCCTTGTGGGCTTCATCAATCAATGCCGAAAAGCAGGGTGACCTATGGCGAGCAAAGCGAACGAAGGTCTTGTACTTGGTGTGGATCTGGGTGGTACAAAAACCCTTGTGGCTGTGATCGATCCCAACAATCAGATCCTTGGACGAGGCAAGCTGTCGACCCCAGCCCGCCAAGGTGGCGATGCCATCGTGGAAGTCATTATTCAAGCTGCCGATATGGCTCTGGCTGAGGCTGGCAAAGGCCTTGAAGAGATTTCTCTGATCGGAATCGGATCGCCCGGGCCCCTCGATGTTAAAGCCGGAGTGATCCTGTTCAGCGCCAATATGGACGTGGTAAATTATCCGCTTGCAGCCCGCCTGCATGATCGCCTGAAAGCACCCGTTGTTCTCAGAAACGATGTTAGAGCCGGCTGTTATGCGGAATGGAAGCTCGGCGCTGGCCAAGGCATGGACAACTTGATCGGCGCATTTGTGGGCACAGGACTGGGCGGTTGCGTGATTTTGAACGGCCAGGTCATTGAAGGCAAAAACGGCAATGCAGGCGAGATTGGCCACATCATGGCCAAGCCCGACGGCAAGCAGTGCGGTTGCGGGCTTTATGGCTGCCTGGAGCTTTACGCCAGCAAGTCAGGGCTGATGCGGCGATTTGACAAAGCCCGCAAACAGGGTGTCGCATCCCATCTATTCAAATTATGGAATGGCAAAGGGCAAAAGCTCAAAAGTCGCTACTTGGCAGAATGTTATAGCCTTGGCGACCCGTTTGTGATCGAAGAGCTGCAACTTGCTGCAAAATATCTGGGAAACTCGCTGGGCGGGCTCGTGAACCTGCTGGCCCCCGATGCCATCATCCTGGGTGGAGGCCTAAGCCTGGCCTTGGGCGAGCCCTGGCTGACTTGGGTGCGAGTCGCTGCCAGAGAGCACATGCTTGTCGTGCCACATGAAGGCGAAATCATCATTCCTGCCGCCTTGGGCGACGATGCCGGCGTGCTCGGTTCTGCTCTGCTGGCTCGCGAGGCCACAGTGCCTTCGACCCCGATCTGAACTGCCACACACGACACTGGCCCGGATGGTAAAGCCTTTGGTCATTTAATCTTCCAGGAGAAAGACTGGCCCAGCAGCCAGCGACGCAGAGACTGAATCTCTGCACTGGTCATTGTCTGCTGGAATGCCGGCATTCGGCCCCTGCCTTGCTGAATGTGACGGGCAAACGAGTCGGGGCTGGAGAGCATCTGTCGCCCTGTCAGCCGTGGCCCGATCTCATTGCCCTCTCCTCCCTGACCATGGCAACTGGCGCACTGGCTTCGGTATCTTTCAGCCACTTGGGGGCTACTGGCCAATTTGGAATCCACCAACTCCTGATCCGGCTGAAGGGCTTCAGCCAAAGCCTCTTCTGGCTTGATAAACTGCGGTTTTGGCTTCCCCTCAGGCGAATAAAGCCGACTCAGGTGCTCTGCCATAAGCCCGGCATAGGGTTTGGGCAAGGTGGCGCCCCAACCTATCATCTTCTGCACTTCGGCCTGCCACTGTGTCAGCGTAAGCCTTTGTTGTTCAATCATTTCCGAAGAATGGCACACATTGCAGTGAAGGGCGATGCGCTGATTGAAAAACGCCATGCGCTCGTCAGCATCGAGCTCCAGAACCTGCTCCAGAGGCGGTTCTGGCGGCACGGCGACCTGAGGTTTTGCGTTCTGCTGGATTGCCCCTAAAACGGTCAAGGCAGAAAACACGGCCAGGCCAAGGCCCCAAACGGCAATTCTTTGTGGGTAATGCATTTGGTCTCGATTCATACGACTGTGATTTGAAATGGAACACGCTCGATGGCGTTATACAAATACCCGCTACGATTCCAGAATGCCTCGGCCGGCTGAGTTTGCCCATGGCTGTCCAGCGCCTTGACCTCAACAAAATGATCGCCTGGCCTGAGATCTCCCA
The DNA here is from genome assembly GCA_945865635.1 of Candidatus Kuenenia stuttgartensis. Classification (GTDB taxonomy): domain Bacteria; phylum Planctomycetota; class Planctomycetia; order Isosphaerales; family Isosphaeraceae; genus QWQI01. The sequence goes on along the minus strand of CAMBEP010000029.1, from coordinate 3,390 downwards.
TCGTAAATTCCCAGCGAATCCAAGCGCCTTCGATCGGAGTTTTGGTCAGAATTTTGGCGGGTTGCCAGTCAGGGTTCGTGCTCGTTCGCAACTCGACCCGGGTGACAAGCCCGGCTCCGGTCCAGGCAGAGCCACGAATGGTCAGGGACCCGCCAGCCGCCGCCGCCAGCTTCTGCCCTGCCATTGGCCGGGTGACTTGCGACTTGACATTCAGGGTGGTCACAGATTTGAGCTGGTCAGGCGTTGGGGCAATCGCAGGCGGCAGGGCCAGAGTCGGCATCTTATAGCTTTTACGCTGAAAATCGCTGGGCGATTCCTCGGCAGAGGCCGTAATGCGTTTGATCCATTTGGCCCAATGGTTACCGGTCCAGGTGGGCACAATCAGCCGCAGGGGACCGCCATGCAGAATCGGCAAAGGCTCGCCGTTCATACGATCGGCCAGCAGTACATCGGCTTGGAGCAGGCGTTCCAGTGGCAAACTTCTTGTAAATGACGGTGTCAGAGTGCTCGCGGTCGGATCCGCGGCGTCGAAGATCAGGTGCCTGGCCTCGGGCCTGAGGCCGATTGCCTTAATCACGTCTTTCAAGCGAACCCCACTCCACATGGCCTGCCCCACGGCCCCATGCTCCCACGGCAATCCAGGTACAATGGGCTTCATCAAGCCACGCCCATTACCCGCACACATCAGCACGGCCGGACGCTCGTAACGCTGAAACCGGCTCAAAAGCTCAGGAATCTTAAAACTCGCCCCAGATTCAAACAGGCCATCAAATGTCAAAGACCAGCCTTGGACATTCACGGCAGGAACTCCGAAATGGCTCCGCACAAAAAACCAAGGGTTAGGCGTAAATTCAGAATCAAGGCGATCAAGCGGCGTCTCCAGATCCAGAGGACGCCGCGATCGAACAATCAGGCCTTCCGATTTCTCCGGCTCAGCCTCGAAACCTTCGGCTCGCAAGCACTTTGCACCAATGGCTGTGGCTCCGGAAAGGCGCAACGCCTGAGAAATAAACTGGCGACGATGAGCAGGCATGTGAGATGTTACCCAATATCCTCTTTTTAGAGTCTGAATCTGACAGATTGATTTATAGTCGAAAAACCCGGCAATGGCAATACGCTCAAGTCGTAATTCGGGAACGGAAACATCTTATCAAAAAAAGGAATCCTGGCGATCATTTCAAGATCCAAAGCTCAAATTGACCCCCATTTTTCAGTTTGATTTCAGAATCAAATCGATAATTTGACTCAATCTGGCCCATGATATTCCGAGCCCTCAAATAATTTTTAAGGTTGAATTTACCTGGCAGAGCCTGGTCAAGATAGCCAGAATTGATCAGCATCAGGGCCGGCTGGAGCGTTTCAATGTCGCTTGACAATTCATTCATAAATCGATTTTCAAGCTCTTTATCAAGCGATCCGTGTTGATAGATTTCTGACTCCGTTAGATTTGGATCATGAGCTTGAGAGTATAGCATTGCCACCGGAAAGAACCAGAGAAATCTTGAACCTGGCCGCTTGTCTGCCTGTAAAAGATAAGGATAAGCGAGCATGGATGATGAAACGATGACAACCCGATTATTGATTGCCGAAGTCTCTTTGATCACCTTATAAAATTGCGAATCCCAATAAGCTTGACTTGAGTACAGTCTATTGGCAAGAATCAAGAACCCAACCATATTTAACGAAATTATCACATCAACGGATCGCTCCCAGAACCTGAATCTTGAAGCCCATCCCGTGCGAACCCAATCGCCAATTGAACCAAGATTCCATATGAGGCCATAAACCACAAAATACTGAAATGGAATGATTTGATAAGGCCAGGCTTTAGCCTGGTAAATGAATGAGAGTAATGATGCAATGGACATGATCAGAAAACCGGTTGAAGCCAGACTCCCAAATAGAACAAAGCCGACTTGAAGCATCAATATTACACTCAAAAGAAAGTTGTAAGCAGAAAACTTACCAAAAAGGGGATTAAAGCAATTCACGATCACGATTCTGTAGGCATAATAGGCCGAGTTGCCTTTTGAAATGAGTGGGGCCAGAACTTCGAGATAAGATGTTCTCATCAAGGGTGAAAACAGAAAGAGGAGGCCGTAAGCCAGACAAAACAGGACAAAACCAATCAGCTCTGGGGCCAGAAAAAAGCTCTTACTTCGAATTTTAATAAAGTAAAACATCTCAGCCAAAAGAATAGTCACCAAAAAGTATGGTTTTAATGTCGCACCGACGGCCGCACTGAAACCGATCAGCAAAAGAAAGAGAATCCTGTGCTGCAAAAAGTCTCGATCATGACGAATCAATCTCGATAAAAGAAATGGTGTTGCAAAGATCATAAAAAGATGCTCTCGCTGTCCAAAACTCTGAAAACACAAGGTCATCAAATTCAATGACAGCCAAGCGGATAAAAACAATTGAATTTGAATCGCTGGCAACCCGGCCCGAGCCATGATCCAGGCGATTGCAAATGTACTGACTAAAATTGACAGCAGCACCAGGACGGCAAAGGCCTGCATCACCGAAAGGCCTGTGAGATTCGAGAACATCACTGGCAACGTGTTCAGATACATGATCAAGGGCGGATTATTGTCATAAAAGTCGACGTAGGGGGTTTTGCCTTCCAGAATCAACTGACCACATTGGAGATAAAGAGCCGCATCGTGATTGACAAAAAAACTTCTTCTGAAGGCTACGATTGCAATCGCAAAAAATTCAACGACTGTAATTCCCCAAAGCAACCCAATGGAAATGAGGCGGGTCATCTACGATAATCCCATGAAAAGTGAAGCACGGTTTCACGACTGATCTGATCTGATCTGATCTAGTCTGAATCATAAGACATCCCAGGTTTTTTTTCAAGAATCTTCAGGTAACCTTAAGAAAATGACAGTCTAAAATAAGGCACTAAACCGAGTTCCTTTGGAAAGCCGAAATTTTCCTGATTTGTGAAGGCCGAGTGCCCTCACCCGGCTCTGGCCGGATTATAACATCAATCCTGCATTAGATCGAATCCAGCATGAATTTAGGTATCTTTGAAAAAAGACACGCCGCTTGAGGGCAACCCGTTCTTCCGCACAAGTGATAAAGCCTTAATCGATAGATCGATCCATCGATTTCGTTCTCGGGCCGAGGGTCAATTCCAGACCAGCCTTGGGCAACGCCCAAGCACGGCTTGACAAGATCAGAGAGTTGAGTGGACCCGGCCTGGATAGAAATCCGTTTTCCCAGGTGAATGCGGTTTCGCAATCACCAAGCGGTTTTTCAACCTTTTCGTTTCAGAACCACCGTACCAATGGCCCGCCATTCCCAAAAACCGGCCGGCCCCTGCTTGCCGGTTTGGCCGGGTGTGGTATATTCTCCATAAGTCCCTTGTAGCCATTACCGTTT
>CAMBEP010000028.1 GCA_945865635.1 Candidatus Kuenenia stuttgartensis | reverse complement strand
GTTTCGCCGCTGGTTGCTCCCCACCCCGCCTCGCGGCGACGCAGTTACCTTTGGCTACAGACGATGGACCTTTCATCTGAAGAAGACTTGCACCTCTCTGACTTCACACACTTTGAACCGCACGCTTTGATGCCTCCGGCATCATTCTGAGACGATGTATCATGTGTGGCCGCGACAACTATAGATCGCGCGAGCCCGGTCAGGGGACCATGTGTACACCAAAAGGCTCACCAATTGAGTAGGTTATTCTTGGCCTGTTTCTTAGAATACTTTAAAACCGTTTTCCTGATAGATTCTGAAACCGGTTCGCAATTTGACGATCCGCTGGCAATACGGTATTATCCAACATGGACGTGAATCCATAAAATCTTTTGACTGAATGCCTTGGAGCAAGCTCGGCAATGATCCATCCAGCTTTGAGGAACCCGTCGATCGCGACTCTCGTCTTGGCTTCGCTCTGCTTGTGGAGCATCCACCCGCTCGGCGCGCAAGATGTGGAAAACAGGCCCCGAAACGACCAGAATGTTGTCGATCCGGATCGAATGCGACTCGAAATCCGCCGCTTGAAGTCGCTTCAAACCTCAAAAGTCAACATGCTTGAATCCAAGTTGCGGGCTGATGGTGCCAAACTCAATGCAAACCTCGGCGGCTTGAGTGAGCTAAGATCCGATATCAGGAGTTCGCTTAGGGCGTATGTCACAGAAAATCGAAACATTTTAACAATACCCAATGGGAATTTCGCCCTCATCAGCGAACAAATATTCTCGTCACTACCAACCCCTGCCTCGCTTTATTTCGCAAATTACGAATTGGCCGAGATGAAGAATATGCAAGGCCGTCAGCGATTGGCCAAAGGCGCATTTGAAAATCTCAACCGGCAGTATATCCGCGAAGCCATGGAACTTGAACGCCTGAGCCTGATCGAAGAAATGCATAAAGAAGGCGAGCCTGTGACTGTAGAAATGCTCACCAAGCCCAAAAGCTTTCTGACCCCCGAAGAACAGAATGCAGTGGCCGACAGGGATGGCGGCAGTGGCGCAGGCAAAATCATGTTCGGCACCCCTAAGGCCGGCGATTATGTTACCCCAAAATCGAAAATCCTTTATTTATTGAAAGAGGAAAGCGAAGCCCAAAGCCTGATGTTCAAGCCTTCGAATTATTCCCTCAAACGGCTGGAAGAATTGGCACTGAAGCACCAGGCCGCAAAATTTGAGCCTGGCCAGAGCGCACAAGTGCTCACGGAAGGCAAAGAGATGCTCAAGATCCGAATTGACGATGACCAAAGCCCCTACCAGAACTTCGTCGGCTGGATCAGCAAAACGATGGTCGTTCGCTATCGAAGGCAAGAGACCAAAAAGCCCATTCCTGAAATCAGGGAGCGGATCAATACGCCCTTGAATCTGCCAGGCCAGTCAAAGAAAAAGCCCATGGCGACAACCAGAGCCATACCTGACGAATCAAAAAAGACCCAGAAATTATTAAAACTGACCGGCCTGCAAACCCTTGGCAGCAGCGTGACAGCCACAGATATCGCACTCGTCTGGAAGAACAGGCTTGACCTCGCAAACTATCTGGAACGCGATCAGGACCTTGACATTAGCAATGCGGCATTGCAACGAAAAGCTGTCGACCGAATTGACGATACGGTGATCTCAAAGGTCGTGAATTTTGACAATACAGGTCGAGAATCGCTATTGCAGATCCATATCGACAGCCCTGGCCACCCACTTCACAACACCAACTGCTGGGTTCGAAGCAAAGAGACAACCCTTTGCAAAATCGCTCCATAACCCAGATCGCCCACGGAAGTCAGGCCCCCATCAAAAGACTCTAAACCAGTTTTGCAACTGCCCCATTGAAAAAAAGGCGACTGCCTGAAATTGGTTTCATGAGCATTAAGCTTTCGTTCCATTAAAGAGCACTCCATCTTGCAGATAATACGCATTCTACTGAGAACTGACGCTTTATACTCTTCGCGGTCCTAAACGACATGTTTTGATCGAAAAAAATGCTGGAGGCATCAAAGCCTGTAGCCGGTGGTTGATGAGCGCGAGCGACGACACCACCGGACGACGACACGACCAACAATTCTTGCACTCCGGCCGGGGTGCAAGCCGCATTTTTTTTCGTATCCAAATCCGGAAGGTGCCGCTGCGCTCAACCAGCGGCTACACGCATATGATGCATCCGGCATCCTTTTAAATGCCGAATGTGTCATTTGTGGCCGCCCAGACTATATTACAAAAAAAGGCCAGCGTCTATTTTTCAGAATACACTTGAGCCCATTGACAGAGGCCGTCCTGGCGAAAGATCCAGACGATGGTCAATCTGTTCCAGTTCTGATAAGATGGAAGGTAATTGCCTGATCTATTCTTGAGCAAACCATCCACTGCCCTTCACGCATCATCCAGAAAACATGCGAGACCTGAAGATCCAAACCATGACCAAGCTCAATCGACTCGCCGGAAAGAAACTGCTTCTATCCTTTCTATACCTGTCAGCACCATGGCTGGCCGGCTTTGCAGCCGATGTACCGAAGGTGACCGACCAATATCGCCCGCCGGTGGCTGAGGCTTCGGACGAAGGCAAAAACGCCATCGCCCGCTTCCGACTGCCGGTCGGGGCCAAAATGCAACTCATGGCCGCCGAGCCGATGCTGGCCAATCCAGTCGCCTTCAGCTTCGACGAAAAAGGCCGGGCTTATGTGGTAGAGACCTTTCGCCATCACAAGGGTGTTACGGATATTCGCAGCCACATGGACTGGCTTGAAGACGACCTGGCCAGTCGCACAGTGGCGGATCGTGTGTCGATGTACAAGAAACATCTGAAAGACGATTTCCCGACCTACAATGTCGAGCAGGAACGTGTGAGACTGCTGGAAGACAAGAATGGGGATGGAGTTTATGACTCCTCAAGCATCTTCGCCGAAGGCTTCAAGCAGCCTGAAGATGGGTTGGGAGCCAGCGTTCTGGCACGTAAGGGCGATGTTTATTTCACCTGCCTGCCAAAACTCTGGCTCTTGAAGGACACCAACGGCGATGGCAAGTCTGATATCCGGAAGCCCTTGCTCGACGGGTTTGGGGTCCATGTCGGATTTTTGGGCCACGACCTTCATGGTCTGAAGATCGGTCCCGACGGCCGATTGTATTTCAGTATCGGCGATCGTGGTATTAATGTAAAAACACCGGAAGGCAAGCACCTGAACCTGCCAGATACTGGCAGTGTGATGCGTTGCGAACTTGACGGTTCGAACATGGAGATTTTTGCATATGGCCTGCGAAATCCTCAGGAACTGGCTTTTGACGAGTTCGGAAATCTCTTTACGCATGACAACAACAGCGATTCCGGCGACAAAGCCCGCGTGACTTATCTGACCGAAGGGGCGGATCACGGCTGGCGCATTGGCTACCAGTTCTTTAATGACCGTGGGCCTTGGAATAACGAGAAAATGTGGCATCCGCCATTTGAAGGCCAGGCGGCCTATATCGTGCCACCCATTGACAATCTGGGCAATGGCCCATCTGGGCTGACATACAACCCGGGTCTGGGCCTGGGTGGCCGCGATAAAGGCAAGTTCTTTGTGGCCGACTTCAAAGGCTCCAACGCGCTTTCAGGCGTTCGCACATTTACGGTAGAGCCCAAGGGGGCTGGATATCGGATGAGCAGCACAGAGGATTACATCTGGGGCATGTGTGTTACGGATGTCGATTTTGCCCCTGACGGTGGTCTGGTCATGAGCGACTGGGTGGACGGTTGGGCCCAGCCGGGCAAGGGCCGCCTCTATAAAATGACATTTCCGGAGATGGCCAATCGAGATGATTTAAAAGAGACCGCAAAACTCATCGGCGAAGACCTTTCCAAAAGGCCTGTCACGGACCTGGTCGCACTGATCAATCATCCGGACATGCGAGTGCGGCAGGAAGCCCAATTTGCCCTGGTGGGCAAGGGCAAAGACGGTCGCGTGGCGCTGATTTTTGCTGCTCATGGTGGCCCATCGCTGATCGCAAGGCTGCATGGAATTTGGGGAGTGGGGATGATCGCCCGCAAGGACCCCAGTGCCATTGCCCCACTTCGGGGACTTTTGAAAGATGGAAATGCCGAAATTCGTGCCCAGGTGGCCGAAACATTGGGCGATCTGCGAGACCAGAATGGGGTTGTGGCAGTCGACCTGATTGCATTGCTCAAGGATGAATCGGCCCGTGTCCGTTTTTTGGCGGCCCAGGCGCTGGGGCAGATTGGCGTAAAATCGGCGGCCATGGCATTAAGGAATGCTGTGGCTGAGGCCAATGACAAAGACCCTTGGCTTCGGCATGCCTATGCCTTGGCTTTGAGCCGGATCAATGATGAATCGGTGCTGGCCGGGATGCTGGCCGACCCGAGCCCTGCCTTGCGTAAAACCGCAGTGGTTGCATTAAGGCGCACCGGCGCGGCAAGTGTCGCCAAATTGCTGAACGACCCTGATCTGTTTATCGCTTTGGAAGCGGCCCGGGCGATCAATGATCAGCCCATCAATGAGGCCATGCCCGCATTGGCAGCATTGAATCTGGAACAAGCCATGCGTGATCCCGCCCTTTTGCGACGTGTGATTGCCGCCAACACACGTGTTGGTGGGCCGGATTCCGCCAAACGGCTGGTCGCAATTGCATGCAATGAAAAAGCTCCTGAGGAGTTCCGGTCCAGGGCCTTGACAGAGCTGGCCAGGTGGGATCAGCCACAGGCGAGAGACGCCGTAGTAGGTGTTTGGCGTCCGCTTGAAGCACGCGAGCCAGAGGTGGCCCGAAAAGCGATTGAAGGCAGTATTTCAAGCCTGATTGGCGACAAGAATCAAGACGTTCAAAAGGCGGCTGCAATGGCGGCTGGCTTATTGAAAATTCAGGACGCCGCAGTGGCATTGCAAAAGATGGCAGCCAATGGGGCCCTGAGCGGATCGTCTCGAACAGAGGCCTTGAAGGCCTTGAACGCCATGCAGGCCAAGCAGTTGCCAGCCGTGGTGGAACTGGCTGTGAATGACAGGGACGCCGAGTTTCGGGCTGAAGGTCGCCGGATGCTGGCCAGCCTAGAACCAAAACGAGCCGTGGAGCTGATTCAGGACGTCTTGAAATCGGCGACAATTCGTGAACAACAATCGGCATTTTCAACACTCGGCCAGATGCAAGACGCTGGTTCAGATGCAGTTCTGACGCAATGGCTGGGCAAGCTGACGAAAAAGTCTGTCGCTCCTGAATTGCAACTGGATTTGCTGGCCGCTGCGGAAGTGCGTGCCAAGGCCCTTCCTGAGGGCGAACTGGCCAAGATTTTGAAGACGTATAAGGCCACAAAATCGGAGTCAGACTTACTTGCCAATTATGTGGAATGTCTGGAAGGTGGACGAGCCGATCAAGGCCAGATCATTGTGGCAAACAATGCGGCAGCCGCATGCATGAGATGCCATATCATTCGGGACAAGGGAGGCAATGTGGGTCCTGAGCTCAATGGGATTGGCAAGAAATATGACCGGCAAGCCTTGTTGGAATCGATTGTTACTCCCAACGCAAAAATTGCCGACGGATTTCAATCCGTAGTGCTTGCATTGAAGGACGGGACTCTGGTTGCAGGCGTGTTGCGAAAAGAAACCGCCGATGAAATCATTGTGGTCACGGCTGACACGAAAATCATCGCTGTGCCGACCAAAGAGATTGAGGAGCGGGCCAAGGGCATTTCAGCCATGCCTGGCGACTTGATCCAGAAGCTCAGCAGGCAAGAGATTCGTGACGTTGTGGAATATCTCTCAACATTGAAATGAGTGGGGGGAGGGAACGAACTCGTGTTCGTGTTTCCTACGTCCCGCGTAAGAAGGTCATTGACGTGGTAATTGATAAACAGATTTGACAGTCGGCTCAGAACGGACGGATTTGCGTACGAATTGGACGAGCTGTCGGCCTCCCGGCGTATCGAAATACCATTGCTCCAGAAACTGACCTTGCGTGGCCATTCTCGACTTATATTCCGGGGCCCCGAATTTTGATGTAATTTGGGCTTGTGTCAAACCTACAAGACTTTGCGGATCGCTTTGATTCGCGCTCTTCTGGTTCGGCCTGGGTGGTGCCGGAATCTCTCCGGAACGCCCAGGCACACGGCCGCCGGGCAGATTCGGCATCTCTTCGTTCATCTCTGGGGCAGAGGTCGACTCAACAACTCTCGGTGCGACTTCGTCAGGATCAACCCAGCGATCGCCATCACGCTTCCAGCCAAGCGCAGCCAAAGCGTCAACGGCCTTTTTCATTTCGGGGTCGATGGTCAGACATTCTCGAAACAGGGCTGCGGCTGAACGCTTGTCGCCCATCAAACCAAGATAATCCTGAGCAAGTGAGAATCGGCCTTCGGCATCGCCCTCGGCAAGCTGAGTTGCCTGGCGGGAATCAAGCCATTTTTTCGAAAGGCTTCGGGCCAGTTCTGCTTGCCCGAATTTGTCCCGCACCTGGTTTACAAGCTTAATCAGATCATCGCGATGGAGGTTATTGGAGTTTTCCAGAAGCCCCAATAGGCCGCGATCGCGAATGGTATTGGCCAGCTCAGGCTTTTCAGGAATCGCCCGGCGGGCCGTCTCCATAAGCGACTCGATTTTACCTGGCTGGTTCACGACTGCAATCATCAGGCCTTTTTCGAGAGTATCGACCATGAGGAGCCTATCCAGCATGCGCCGACTCGCCAGATTCACTTCAAGATAGGTTTTCAAGGGGTCTTTTCGATACGACTCTAGATCGGCTTTTCCCATTTCGCCTGTCTGCTGGCGGGTGGAGTCAGGCAGGAGTTCGGCGACCTCTTTGGAAATGGTTTCAAGGCCTGGCTGATCGTTCAATTTTATTAAGGCCTTTCGCAGGCCCAAATGCGCAAGGCCCTGAACAATTATAGGATCTGAGCCAGCCTTTTGGGCATCGCGGGCGGCCTGAATTGCAGAGGATCCCGGAGGCGATCCAGGCAAATCTTCCAGGGTGCCGATAATGCGATAGGCTTCCGACCTCAGCTTACCGACACTTTCCGTTAATTTTGGATCTTTATATTGGCCAGCCAGGCTTTCAGCCCAGGCGGCCAGTTCCAGACGTTTCTGGGCATTGGTCGGCGATAATGCCGCCACTTTCTGAGCGAGTTCTTCGGCTTCTGAGGGCACAAATTCCATGGTTGTCGCCATGAATTGAAACAGATTGCCAATTTTAATCACTCGGCCCGTGAATCGACCACGTGGCATAGGGCTCGGCCGGTCGAGCCTAAGCTGGGGTGGCAAGAGAATTGGAACCGGAGTCGATTTGAGACGAACTTCACCGTATTTTGTCCCATGCTTCAAAAATTCGGAAATTCGGTCTTCGATTTCAATTTCTTTATTCAACCATTCCGGCTTATGAATTTGACTGGCTGAGACTCGTGGAATGGTCTTGGTTTTGGGGCTTGCATTGGTCTGAGCCAAACTTTCCGAAGCGATTCCATGCCACCCCATGGCGAACTGAAGCCATGGGATGGCAATGAATGAAACCAACGGCTTTAGCTGATTGCAATTCATGGCTTGTTCGCTTCGGTATTGGGTCTGGAGGGTTTGGCCCGATCTGTCACAGGCCAGCCGATGGCACTCAAGGCATTCCAATGGGTGATCATGACACCACTGGAGGGCTCAAGCCGAATCCACCAGAGCCCGTCCTTTAATTCCAGGTCTTTCAAGCGCACCCCGATTAGAACAGAATCACCAAGGCCTGGCTTAAGGTCGTCCAGAAGCTTCAGGCCAGCTAGGTCAAGCCTTCCAAGCGGTCTGGCTGAGTCTGGCCCCGGGCCGACGGCCGCACGAAAATCAAGGTCGTATTGACCACCCTGCTGCGGAGTTTTTGTGACTCGTGATTCAATGATGATCGATCGGCCTCGATGCTGATTAAGAAATTCCGATCGGCCAGTTGCATCGGCAGCAACCGAGTCGATAATCTCGTCGATTGGCCTGCTGACGAGGTCGGCAAAAATGGCAGATTCCCGAGCCGCCTGGCGAATGGATCGAGCCTCGTCCGACTGGTCATTCATTTCATCGTAAGCGGAAGCGGCTTCGGCGAGAATCTGCTTGGCTTCATCGAATTGGCCGGAATCCAGTTTCGCGATTCCCTCGGTTCGACCAAGATTGGCCAGCCTAGGTAATTGTTCACGGTGCGATTGTCGGATCTGAAAAAAAACAGTCAATCCCATGATGGCCGTTACGCCTAGACCGATCCAGACGGTACGGCTGATCCGTTGATAGAACGGGGGCCGGTAATCTTCGGCAATTTCCTCATCGTGGTCAAATTCCGGATCGTTCTCAGGGTCTTCCACTGTAGCGTCCGGCTTGGCAGGGAATGGCCTGGCTGATTTCGGACGTTTTGATGGTGAGGCGGTTCGGGCGGTATGCCCTTCCATGCGAGCGCTCGATTGGCGATCGGCATCATCCTGAATCATCCGCTCGAATTCGGCCTGATCAGGCGCACCAGCAGACTCCACCTGATAGCGGGCCGCCGGATCATCAATCGGCATTGAGTCGGGCTTACGGGTAGTCGGGCGTGCTGACTCCCTGAGCGGAATTTTGGGCGGGCGATGGGCAGAGTCGGGTGGGTCCGTAGGGTTATCTGGATTTTGATCGTCCGGATCCTCCTTCTGCGGCACAGCCTGCTTGCGAATTTCCCCAAGCGGAATGAGATCCGTCACCGAAGCCATGGGCGGCACAGGCAGCCAGGTGGTAGGAAGTATGAAAATACCCTCGCCACATTCCGGGCAACGAATGGCTTGAAAAGACTCCTGGCGGGTGCCGATGAATTCGTGGCCAGCAGGGCAGCGGGCCTCAAAACCAAGATCTGCCACAGCCTGGCCAGTGTGTGCGCTGGATTGCCCACGTTTTCGGCCACGGTCGAACAGGCCCACGTCTCACGCGCCTTTCAGGCAGGATCATTTCAAGTATCTAATTTGAAGAGAGCAGTCCATCATACATCGTGAGGGGTGGTGATAAAAACCCCTTCGACTATATTTCTGAAGGAAGGAAATTCAGGCGAGCACGTTCTGGCAATCGGCCTGGCCGGCCACCCTTGCCCCAATAGACAATCCACTCGGACCAAAGAACTGGAGTCCGCTTCAGGTTCACATTGCGTGCATCAAGCACAGGCCATGGGTTGTCGGGGTCGGCATGGGACCGCCATTCTGGCAAAAAGCCATCCAGAATTGCCAGTGGGTCTGTCAGTTTCTTGGTCCTCGGCTCGATCTCGCCCGACTGAGACAGGTCATAAATCAGACGCACTCCCGGCTGATAAAGCGGGTCGGGAAAGACTACCAGCCCGTCTTCATCGACCATAACCCGCGCCAGTGGCCGGTGCAGACCCGCAAACAGAATTTGTGCCTCGGTAATATCCACACCACACTGCGCATAGAAGCCGGCCAGACTGACACGAAGGCTTTGCGATTGGTCGTTTTCAAGATCTTCAGACCACCCCAACTGAACAATTTCTGCGACAATCCAGGATTCTTCCGACTTCAGACGGATGACCATTGGGCGATTCTGGCCGCCTCGATAAATATTGAACGAGACGCTGTGATTTGTGATCCACAATGGACCAAGGGCCAACTGCGATTCGCGATAAAGCGAAGTGCTATTGATCAGACGGATCCATTCGCGATCCACAAAATTACGAAGTGTCTCCTGAAGGTGATGAAATTTCTGGGTCTGGGCCACGATCGACTGCATCCGCCCGGAACGAAGCGATTTCTCTCGCGATCGCCGCATTCTGTGCAGAAGTTTTGGCACTGTGCCACTATGAAAACCAGGATGCAGGAGCCGCAACAGGGTTTCGCCATGATGCCCAATCGGCCTTGGCCCTATGCTCGAAGGACGGTTGGCTTCGTAAAGATTCCAGTTCTCTTTCAGTTCCCAGACGATAAAACCAATCGCTCCGGGGATCACGGCCATAATCAGGGTGACCACAGAAAGCGCAAACTTTTTGTCGTCGCCCAGCAAGGGCTGAAACGCAGACGCCGCCAATGGAATCATCGGGAGCAAGAATTTGTGGGAAACTGTGACGATCGGGAAGTGCTTGATCGGGTTGATCTGAGGCTCAATCAACAGGTTGAAGGCAAACCTGATCACATAAAGCACGACTCCCCAGACGAGCCCCACCAAGCCGCTGGCAAATTCTACGAAGGGGCCAGAACGGCGGCGAAACCGAACGAATTCATCAATCGCATAAAGCGCCCGATTCACCGATTCGCTCATCGTTTCAAAGATATCTGCAAGCATCCGGTAAAAACTGACCAGCATGGCGACCCCAAACCGCCGCCAGCCCCACGCAACCCATTCGCCAACATGCTCTTGCAAGTCTCTACCAAGCTTTGAATTGACCGCGACCATCATCATGACATAAATCGCTATCAGGCTGCTGATCACCTGACTGTTGCGGGCCAGATCCTTGTTGGGAATCCACCACCAGATCAAAGCCGTGAAGAGCAAGGGCTTAATCCCCCACTTCCAAGCCCGGCCGATCCATTGACTCCCAAACAGAAGCTTGATGATGGGAGCGGCCAGGACACGACGTGGCCAGTCCCAGAGCACGCCCCGCAAATAGAGCCCGTATCGCCTCAGGGTTTTGAGCACCCATTGGCGAAATCGCTTATGGTGAATCATGCCAAGCATGAAAAGACCAATCAAAAACACATTTCGGGGATTTTCAATCGGGTTCATGTGATGCGGCACGTGAATATGCAAGCCGACTCGCCCCAAAACCCAGAGGTTGAGCTCTTCAGGAATAAAGAAAAGCCCGCCCATCACCATGAATGCTCCCAAAAACGGCAATATCAGGTACCATGTCAACATTCGACCCAGTGGGCGTGCAAAAACCGCCGAACTGCTGCGCTCCAATACCCTGAGATAGATCTCGCCTGGCCGATAAATCCCATCAAGCCTTTGGCCAAGCATTTTATTGGCCTTGAGCAACCGGTCGCCCGACCACCACTCGCCCAGACTGACAAGATCCGGCATCTTCATGGAATTACGGGAAAGCGTGTCCCGCAAGTGCCCCTGCCCAAAATAACCGTGCTCTACCGCCTGATCGATCAATTGATCCACAACACTCTTGACAGCAACACGTTCAGGCATGTTGGCAGGCCTGAAACCAGACTCCTCAAGTGTCTCCTCCAAAATCGGCCTGACAAAGTCCCGAAACTTGCATTCCGTATGATGAATCGATTGCTCCAGAAGCCTACGAAACACACGCTTGATCGACTCTTCAATATTCAGGTCGGGCAATCGGCCCAAAGCTGTGCGCAAATGCCTCAGCATCAGGACATAACGAACATCAGGAAGCATCCGGCGGGCGGGTTGACTGCCCAGCGATCGCAGGTACCTGCCCCAATCGACCACATAAATCGGGCGCTCGGACTCATAAACGACCTGTTGGAGATCGTACAAAACCCTGGCATCTTTCGACCAGAATTCACCTGGGTCGCTCTCAAAAACCTTCTTAAGCACCACCTGCCAAAGATCCGCTTGGTCGGGAACATGAAGGCAATGAGCCAGCCGATCGGCCAACTCGCTAATGGCTGAGGCCGGATTGAGATGCTCTGCAAACGTTTTATCACATCGGTCAGCGTACTTTTTAGCCTTCTTCAACCACCGCGATGCACCCACGAAATTGCCGCCCTTATTCGCTTTCAAGCCCAGCGCCAAGGCGTTTCTCATGCGCAGATCCGAAGTTTGTTCACCACCAAACACAGGAATTTTGAGCCTATGCCAGATCAAGGCCAAAAAAGTGCGCTGGGATTCGGTGTCGATCTCGAAAATGGCTTCGTCGGATATCTCCAGCAAGGGCGACTTGGGTGGCCGGGTGGATTCTGTCTTGTTTTTTTCGGCCTCAGATGATCCCGTCTCGCCCGTCGAAGGCTGCCATTGTTCGGTAATCCATTCCAGACCCGTCCACGGGCTGGAAAGCGTTGCCCCCTCAAGCCTTGACGCCTCAAATAATTCAGCCGCTGGCACTTCCGTATGCATCCATGCAAACGCCTCGGCTGGCATCTGGCCCAGCCCCGGAAAAACCAGTGGCAAGGCTTCGGGCTCAAACCATTTGAGATCGAGATAAGCGGCCGCAAATTCTGCAAGCATCTGCGCATCAGACGTTTCGGATGCAATCCTAGCGTCGTTGTATAGCACGGTCCGAATTTCTTTGAGGGTCAACTCGCCCATCGCCTCGGTCCATGACCGGATCAGCGAACGCCGCCACTGGCCCGCCAACCGCCGCTTGAGCAACCACTCATCCACCATCCCATGAAACAGGCGACGCCAAAGCTCGCGCCGTCGTCGGGCTGTATCCCATACCCCCTGCTCCCGGTCAGAAAGCTTGCGGATCAAAATCCAGAAGTGCGGGCGAATCGCAGTCGGCTCTAGCCCCAATTCGCTGTTGTCGATCAAGCCGACAATGTCTGAATCCAAAACCACGGCGATGTCGTCGTGCAGAATCATTCGCCCCTGATCTATCAAATTCAGCCGCTCGCGGGCAATTCTCCGCAGGATACGCTCAGGCAAGAGCCGGGCATTGGGGCAGGTGGACTCAATCACCGAAGCATCGGTGTAACCAAAAAGCGATTCGTTGACCGTTTCGTGACCACCCAATCCGCCATGCGTCTGGCCATTGGTCTTCATGTTCTCAGTCACGTTGTATCGGCCCCTGTTCGAAACGTAAGCCGCCCCATATTAGGACTCATAGTAGTCAGTTTATACAAATTTATCCATGTATCCTGAAGCCGGGGAGATAAAAATTCTCGCTCCATTTCGAGGACTCTTTGTCGCCGAAAGTCCCATCTGCGTTTAGAATGGATGTTCAAGACCAATTCAACCTCTGAGCCCAGAAATCGTTAAATGAAAGCTCGCATGAACCGACGTTTATTCCAGATCCTGATCTTCCCCTGCCTCTGCCTCATGGCTTCAATCACGTCCTCATACGCCCAGGAAGCAAAACCGAAACCGGCATCCATCGAAATGGCAATCGACTTCGGAGATGGCCTGATCTGGACATTTTCAGACATTCAACACACCAGCAAAATGACCATCATGGACGCCATGAATATCGCCAGGGCCCGCACTAAAAGGCCTTTACGATTCTCACACAAGGGGGCTGGCGAATCCGCTTTCCTGATCTCAATCGACGACTCTGCCAACGAAGGCGGAGGCCGATCCTCCCGAAACTGGTTCTATCGCGTGAATCATGAACTCGGTGATCAAAGCTTCGGCCTCAAACAACTCAAGCCAGGCGATAAAGTCCTCTGGCATTTCGGAAAGTACGTCCCGGAATAAGCAGATTCCCAAATTTGCACGACCCTGAAAACCTCCTGAAAATCGTTGATATCAAGATCTTTTCAAGCTTCAGACTTCACAAACAGGCCAAAGGAAATTAGGATAAGATGTTAATCATCTGAGCCTCGTCCAAAAATCAGGCCCTTCGCTCTTTACTTTCCATAAAAGCGAATCTGATTCAGGTGGTAGGCTCAGGCGTCGGAGTCGGTCTCATGCATTCCAAAAAAACGAGAGGTTTCCTGTCATCATGCGTTTAGGCAATCACGATGGAAGATTGGGCCATACGCCCCTCATGATCGGGCTAATTGCGTCAGCAGGTATTCTCGGCCGAATCATTCCTCATGCACCCAACGCCACCCCCATGGCGGCCTTGGGCCTGATCGCAGGCTCGTTGATCGGTGGGCGGGCGGCCATTGCGATCCCTCTAGCGATTCTTGCCATCACCGACCTGGCCATCGGCACGTATTCGCCCGTGGTCATGATAGCCGTCTATGCCTGCATGATCGTACCAGGCCTGCTCGGTATGACTCTCCTGAAGCACAGCCGCAACCCTCTACGCATCGCCGCCTGTGCTGCTGCAAGTTCGGCCCTCTTCTTTGTGGTCACGAATTTCGCCGTCTGGTCCGCCGGGGGCTGGTATGCCGACAACTTCGCCGGCCTCATGGCCTGCTATGCGGCCGCCCTGCCATTCGCCCGCAACATGCTGGCTGGCGACCTTGTCTGGTCGGCTACCATGTTTGCCGGACTGGCACTTATGGAAAACCGTTCCGCGATCGCAAAAACAGTCGTCGCTGAAGCTTAAATCCATAATCCAACAAGAAGCTCTCGTTCCTGCTCAGGCTCGCCTCTCCTGAAAAACCTGGATACCCCTCAAAGTGCATGACCACTGGATCGCCGACCGGATGAGTCGGATTGATGCTTCAGGCATTCGCAAGGCCTTTGAAATGGCCAAGCAAATGACGGACCCAATCAATCTTTCAATCGGGCTTCCCGATTTCCCTGTGGCAGAACCAGTCAAACAGGCCGCTATTCAGGCCATACTTGACGATCACGCCCAATACACCGTCACTCAGGGCTTGCCCGAGCTTCGAGACGCATTGCAAAGTCAGGTCGACAAAGCCCTGGGCCATAGCGATCGTCAAGTCATGGTCACCTCAGGCACTGCGGGCGGGCTGACTCTGGCATTGTCCGTCGTTGTCAATCCGGGCGACGAAGTTCTGATCTTCGACCCTTATTTCGTGATGTACAGGCACTTGGTCACTTGGGTTGGCGGTGTCAGCGTCATTGTTGACACCTATCCAGACTTCCAAATCGACATGGCACGGGTTGAGGCATCAATCACCCCCAAAACCAAGGCCATCATCGTCAATTCCCCTTCAAATCCAACCGGTGTTGTTCTTACAAAACAAACCATGAAAGATTTGGCTGAGATTTGCCACCGTCATCAAATCCTGATCATCAGCGACGAAGTCTATGCGGCATTCAGCTATGATGGCGACTTTGTCAGCCCTGCCTCGTTCAATGAAAATGTTCTGGTCTGCGATGGTTTTTCCAAAACCCACGGCATGACCGGCTGGCGACTCGGCTTCGCCCATGGCCCAGCCCAAATCATTCAGGAAATGAACAAGCTCCAGCAATTCAGCTTTATTTGTGCTCCAAGCATGGTGCAGCACGCCGCTGTGACGGCATTAAAGACCGACATGACGAATCGCATTGCAGCGTATAAACTTAAGAGAGACTTCGTCGTCCATTCCCTGACGCAGTCCGGCTACGAATTGGTCAAACCCGAAGGTGCGTTTTATGCATTCCCCAAAGCCCCTTGGGGCACGGGTTCGGAATTCGTTTCTGAAGCCATTCGCAACCAGCTTCTGATCATTCCTGGAAATGTCTTCAGCCAGAAGGACACCCACTTCCGGATCAGTTATGCGGTCGATGACCGCACGCTGAACCGGGGCATGGAAGTCCTCAAACGGATCGCCCGGCGCCCTTGATTTCTTTCTCGACGCCGTTTTCAATTGCCCCACAAGTCAGCCCAGAAGTTCCTCAACAGGCTTCCCATCTCGCACAAGCTGCATCGGCCGACCGTTGTTGGTCTGAAGCTCCTTGTGCGGATCGATCCCAAGCTGACCAAAGATGGTGGCTGCCAAGTCGTCCGGCGAGATTGGATCCGTGGCAGGAGCCATGCCGTCTGCCTGGGTTGTACCATGGGCATAGCCTCGCTTGAAGCCGCCGCCGGCCACAACAACAGCCATCGAACGGGCCCAGTGATCTCGGCCCGCTGTTTTATTGACCTTCGGAGTCCGGGCAAATTCGCCAGCACAATACACAATGGTCTCGTCCAGCAAGCCGCGCTGATCAAGATCTTTGATCAAGGTGGACAGAATCTGGTCAACTTGCGGTAAAAGCCTTGTCCCCAAACTTTTGAAGTTATCACGATGGGTGTCCCAACCGCCCAGCGAGACGGTCACAAACCTCACCCCCGCCTCAACCAACCGCCGAGCCGCCAATGCCGACTGCCCAAAGGGTGTCGACCCATACGCAGCACGCACAGCCTCAGATTCATCTGTCAATTGGAACGCCTTCTGAGTACGGTCGTTACGAAGAATGTCCAAGGCCTGAACATGGAACTTGTCAAGCCCCTTGGCCAATTCCACACCCTGATCCATCGCATGAAACTGCTCGTCAAAAATATTGCGGAGCTTGTCCCTACGATCCAGTTCCGGCACCGTCAGCTCTTTCGGAAGGCTCACTCCGCGAACTCTCAACCGGCCACCACCCGCCTCAACTGGAAACGGATTATAGGCTGGCCCAAGATAGCCCGCACCACCAGACCGACCGGCCCTGAGATCTGAAAATGAGACGTAAGGTGGAACTCCCACAGGGGTTTTCAGCATCATGGCACTGACTGACCCCATGGCGGGATAAGTCAAGGCCGGGTTCGGCTTGTTCCCTGTCGTCATATACTGAGTGCCCAACTCATGGGCGGCGATGGTGTGGTGAATGGATCGCACAACGGTCGTCTTGTCGGCAATTGCGGCCATCTTCGGCAAATGCTGGCTGAACTGAAGGCCGGAAACTTTGGTGGATATTGGCTTGAAATCGCCCCGAATCGTGTCTGGAGCGTCTGGCTTGGGGTCCCACATATCAATGGTTGCAGGCCCACCGGCCAGCCAGACCATGATTACACTTTTCGCCCTCTGCCCGCCCATGACCGGCTTCGGAAGCTGGCCGGCAGTCAGGGTTCCACCATCTCGAACAGCTTCCCGGGCACGGGCTTCCGCTCGTAGGAGATCATCCAGTGTCAGACCCAAAAGGCCTGCGGAGCCGACTTTCAGGAAGTCGCGGCGATGGTAGTTTTCGCAATCCGTCATCCACGCTTTACGGTCGTTCATCGGCTTGGTCTCCATTAAGCACCGTCATGTTGTCTGGTAGAAATCTTGGATATCGACTCAATTCGTCTCAACTCATCCGTAATCAGTGATTCAATAGGAACTCGCGGGTGTTCACAAGGGCCCAGATTACGTCCGAAAGGCCTTCCATTCGGGCTTCGCCGCGTTTTCCTGAAATTCGCTCCATCGCAGACGAGTGCTCTTTGGCATTCGGCTGCCGCGCAAGCGTTCGATAAAATGCCTGCTCGACCAGCTTCTCATCCGGCCATTCTTCGTCTCTAGCCCAATCAGCCCATGGGCCCTGCTCAATACCGCGAATCACAAAGTCATCTCCTGCAAGGAATAACGACTGAGGAAGCGCGGGATCAGCCGCTCTCTCGCATTCACATGAAACGGACCGGGCCGGGCGACCGAAAATGCGGAACTGGAAAGCCAGATCTCGCTGATTGATCTGATTGCCAGGCACCTCAATGGCACGGGTTCCAGGCGCAACATCCAACATTGTCTTTGGATCGGGTCGCCAGCCAATGGCATCGGCCAGAACATCGGCCGCCACTTCGGCCATCAAGGGATGGGGAACATAACGGGCAAAGTGGCGGTTGTCCTTTGCATTGTTCGAACTCGGCAAGCTCGACCGATCGTAAGCTCGGGTGGTCAGCACAAATCGCTCGAAACCGCGGATGTCAAACTTCAACTCGATAAATTTCGCAGCCAAAGCCTTCAAAAGTTCTGGATTCGAGGCCGGATTGCCCACCGCAAAATTATCGACTGGATTGATCACTCCAAACCCAAAATAATGGGCCCAGACCCGGTTGGCAAAGTTGGCTGCAAAATAGGGGTTTTCAGGGTTAATCATCCAGTCGACCAGTTCGCCCCGAAAATCTTTTGAGGGCATTTGGCGATCGGCGGCCATGAATTCAGGACCACCAGGCGGCTTGACAGGCAGGGGAGCCGCATTGTCAGGATGCTTCATATAATTGCCGCGTCCCTGATCCACATAAACTTCACGATGGGGCTGAATTTGCCTCTGCTTGATTTCGTCAGGCTCCTTGGCACGCCGACCATCGGATTCTGCCTTCAAAAACTTGCGCGATTCGGGAGCGTTGGCGTCAAACTTGACAGGCATCACTATATTTTCAAACGACCGGTAATCCGCCTGGGTCCAGCGGTCGAATGGATGCTTATGACATTGTGCACACTGGATTTGCAACCCCAAAAACGACGAAGCAATAAGCTCGATCGACTGCTCTTTGGTAAAGCCCTGGCGACGCCAGAACAAGTCGTTGGTCGGCTTCGAAGCATAATTGGCATTGAATGACTTACTGGCGTCATCACTCAGAGCAAGCCAGTCTGCCAGCCACGTCTCCGGCGTCTTGTCGTCCCGGCTGGTGGCCGTCAGCAAACCCCTGACAATCTTGTCGTAAGGCTCATTTCTGGCAAATCTTGTGCGCAGCCAGTCCCACCACATCTTGGCCCACTTTGGGCGCAGGTTTCGGTATACGTCCTGACGATTCTCCATCGACTCCAGGCTGTTGAGCGTCCAGTCCGAGAGCTTCGTCGCCCAAATCGCCGAGTGCATCGGATGCACAAGCAATTCGTCGATCTTTTGCTCACGCTTTGTCGGGGCGGAATCTGCCAGAAATTTCTCAATCTCCACAGGCGTCGGCTGGCGCCCAATCGTGTCAAGCGTCACACGTCTCAAAAATTCCAAATCCGTCGCCTGACCGGATCGAACCAGATTCAGCTCGTCCAATCGCCCTTCAATCATGATGTCAATCGGGTGACTGGACTTTGCAAGTTCTGATGCATCTGCGGATTCCGAATTCGGCCAAGGCTGATAAAATCGACCTGTCACCACTTGCCCAAGATAATTTGCAATCACCGACGAATCGCCTGGCTGGCGGGCAGAAACAATGCCCTCCGCCCCAACTGCCAAAACGGAATCGTCCTGAACCTTGAATTCCGTCAGCCTCGTCACATCCTCAATTGCCCCATCTTCAAACTCGGCCAAAACCCTGAGCTTTTCAGCACGCCCGGCCTGAAGCCTGGATGAGGGCGGACTCAGGCTTAGCTTGCGGATCCGACCGGTTCCCACCTGCCACTGGGCCCCATCTGCAATCCAGCTCCGGATCGCTTCATAATCAGGCGATCCACGACTCAACCGCAGGCCGCCTCCATGTGAAACAACCCCTGTGGCCTTCAGTAGTATCAGGCTCTGATCCGGATCGGTGATATTCACACGACGACCAAACGCGTCCCTCACCAAAGACTTGTAATCCTTTTCCGGAGCATAGGAAAACAAGCTCAGAAACAAGCCCCCCTTGCCCTGGAACGAGCCGTGGCACGAACCCGCATTACACCCCAGCTTACCCAGAAGCCCAACAATATGCCGTTCGAAATCGACTTTGGCTGCGGTTGTCGTCTCAGCAGAAGTGTCTTTACTAAGCGATATTATGATCAGACAGGCCATAAAAACGAGAGATCGTTTCGGTGGATTCGCCATTATTTCTGGCATGACGATCTAATCCTTGATTCAGAAGCAAGCAAGATTGAGCGGTTACACTCCCGTGAAACGGGAGCGGATCAAGGCGGGAAAGAGCCAAGGGAACCATGGCTTTGAGATGGAACGGACCCTTATCATCTAATTTATCAAACACAGGTGCAAGCAAAAGGTTCCGCCCTGGTCTGAAATTTTTCAAAAAACAATCAGATCCGCTGATGTCCGCACCCCCATGATGTTTTAAAGCCTCATGCTTGAATCCGTCTGGCCTGGCAGAACAAGACAGTCTTAATCAGCCCATAAGTCTAATAAAAACACTGAATTACAATCTATCTCACAGACATTCCGCTGAAATTTTTAGTAAATTTTGCAAACTTTTTTGGGAACTGAGCGTAATAACTTCGAGGTCGCAAACGCATTTGAAAGAATTTGAGTGCATAATTGTCAATAGAAGTATTGATGAATACTTGCGATCTTGGCAACCGGGGCAATTGGCAAAGAATCGGATCCAGGGTGTCACAGCCCGATTCGACATCCGCAAGATTTCATGCGGGGTTCATTCCCTGCGTACTGATACATCCATTCATAAATGCAGGCCAACACCCGGTTGTCCGACTTTCAACCATGCGAATTCAGACCAAGAGGACGGAACAATGTTACGCAAAGAATCCATGCAAAAACTGCACAACCGCCTGACAACCCGACGGGATGCACTGAGACGGGCTTTGGCTGGCGACCTGACAAGCCTTCGCGAGGTTGCAGCGGAAGATTTTGTAGGCGACTCGGTTGATGCTGCCGTAGATGCCGCCAACGAAGAGATCAACACACAACTTGTGGAACTTGAAAGCCACGAACTGGAACAGATTGAACATGCTCTGGACATGATGGCACGAGGCGTCTATGGCCGATGTGAATTCTGTGGCGAGAAAATCGCTGTAGATCGAATCAATGCCTTGCCTTACACCAATTCGTGTATCAGTTGTGCCCGTGAAAACGAACGCCGGGGAGCCATGGGAATGATGAGGCGATCGTCGCAATCTCAAGGTCGATGGGGCTCAATTCGCGACACCAACATCGAAAGTCGCGTCAATCTGAGCGAACTCGAAGCTGGCT
The DNA here is from genome assembly GCA_945865635.1 of Candidatus Kuenenia stuttgartensis. Lineage (GTDB taxonomy): Bacteria > Planctomycetota > Planctomycetia > Isosphaerales > Isosphaeraceae > QWQI01. Next base: position 40,799 of record CAMBEP010000028.1, on the reverse strand, counting down.
ACAGCGAGGCCAGTCGTTGATCCAGACGACCAGAAATCTAAAAAAACTTGAAAAGGGCCGCAACTTTCCGAAGGTTCGGTCCTTCTCTCTTGGATTTGCATCCGCTTTGTTTATGATAGTCAGAGGTTCGGGTCATCACATTCGGCAGCTTTTAATCCGAATCAACCAGGTTTCAACCAAATCAGGCACGACACCCAATGATAACAAAGGGGCAGCATTCCATGACCCGACGTGTCCCATGGGTTTGGCTGGTACCGACACTTTTCCTGGGGCTTGATCTCGGCTGGAGGCTGGCAGACCACCACAGCCCCAGCCTGGCGGCACAAATTCCGCCGCAACATAATTCTATCAAAGACATTAAAGTCGCCGTTACCAACCCTCGCGGCACAGAATCAGAAATCCACAAAGATTTACAGACGGCTTACGAGCAGTTTGCACCTGTCAACGAAATCTTCCAGAAGGTGGCCAAGGTCATGTCGCCTTCAGTCGTGCATATAAATGCTCGTAAAACCCTACCTAATAAGGCGCAGGGTGGAGAGGTCGAAGAAAGTGGATCGGGCGTGGTGGTGGCCACAAACTATCCTGGGCAATACATTCTGACGAATAACCATGTGGTACAGGACGCCCCTCCAAGATCCATCCGTATTCAACTTGCGGATGGTCGTGTGATTTCTCCTGAGCGAGTCTGGGCCGACCTTAAGGCCGACATTGCGATCCTCAAAATTTCCGACAGTGCCCCTCGACTCGTGCCGGCTCGAATGGGCGATTCCGACGAGATCTCCGTCGGCACTTGGGTGCTGGCCCTTGGCAGCCCATTTGGACTGATGCACTCAGTGAGCCAGGGAATCATCTCGGCTCGGGGACGTCACGAGGCAGAACTATTTCAGGACGGAGTTGAGAATCAGGACTTCCTTCAGACCGATGCTGCAATCAATCCAGGCAATTCGGGCGGCCCTCTGGTCAACCTGAAGGGCGAGATTATCGGAATCAACACAGCAATCGCATCGCAAGGTGGGGGAAGCGAAGGTGTCGGGTTCTCCATCCCGATCAATCTTGCCCGCTGGATTATGGATCAACTGCTGAGCAATGGCCGGGTCAATCGAGGCGCCATGGGCATTGATCTGGACGAACTTTTAGCCCATAAAGCCGAAGAACTTGGGCTTGATCGACCACGAGGAGCCATTGTCACGGCAGTGCATCCGGAATCGCCTGCCCTGTTGGCTGGCCTCAAGGGCCAGGATGTCATTCTGAGGTTCAACCAGAATGACGTAACCGACCTCAATCACTTAATCAATCTGGTGAGTATGGCCCCGATCGGAAAGCCGGCCGAGGTCGTGATTTGGCGAGACAGAAAACGGATCTCACTCCAGGTGACAGTCGGGGCACGCGATCGGGTTCTTGCCCAAATGCCGCAGATTCCATCAAACGACAGGCCCAGCAGCCCGATCCGAAGGCCTCGGCCAGAGACCAGGCCCGGCAAGTCGATCCAAGGCTCATGGGGCTTGCTGGTGACAGACCTGGAACCCGGCCAGTCAGCCCGAATGGGATTAACGGAAGGCACGCAAGGTGCTGTTGTGATTGAGGTTGAGACCTCAAGCCCGCTGGCAAAAGAGTTGGCATCAGGCGATGTCATCACAGCCATCAATGGGCGCCGGTTTACGACGGCCAAAGCTGTCATGGACGCCTTGAAGCTGGCGACGGATGAAGTGCCTGGCGGCAAGGCGGGCAAACCCCTGGAAATTGAAGTCATGCGAACAAAGCCCGGCGAGGCATCGCAAACGTTTGTGCTGAAAGTTGACTCATGATTCACCTGAGAGACTCGCTTGCAAGCCTTGTGCAAGGGCAAAAACTTAATCCTCAGCAACTTCGGCTGGCATTTGATGACTTGCTTGACCCGGACGTCCCGCCATCGATGGCGGCTGGCTGGCTAACGGCTTTACGCATGGCCGGCGAAAATGGCGAAACGCTTGCGGCAGCTGTCGATGCGGTGATGGCCCGGATGGTCGATTTCGGCCCTGCCGAGAGCCTCGACTCCATCCGCCTGGACACCTGCGGAACTGGTGGAGACCACGCTTGCTCGCTAAACATATCGACTGCAGCAGCATTCGTTTGCGCTGCGGCGGGAGTGACCGTCGTCAAGCACGGAAATCGGTCTGCGACCGGCAAGTCGGGAAGCTCCGAAGTGCTTGAAAAGCTTGGAATCAGGCTCGACCTTGCCGTCGATCAGTTGCGGCAGTCTGTTATTGAGCAAGGGTTTGCGTTCTTGTTTGCGCCGGCCTTCCACCCTGCTTTAAAAACATTGGCCCCAATCCGCAAAAGCCTTCCATTTCGCACAGTCTTTAATATGGTTGGGCCGCTGGCCAACCCAGCCAGACCGACTCACCAGTTGCTGGGTGTCGCCGACATTGCATTGGCCGAACTCTTTGCCGAAGTTCTTCAGAAGAAGGGCATTACGAGGGCGGCCATTATCAGTGGTCAGGATGGGCTTGATGAAGTCTCGCTCGGCGCCCCGACACGCGCCCTGATTGTCACGCCGGAGGGTTGCGAAGAGCATCTTTGGCATCCCGAACTGACCTTTGGCCTGCCCATGTATCACCCGAATTGCGTACAGGTCGATTCGCCTGAAGAGAGTGCCCGGCGAATCAGGTCCGTCTTTGAAGCCAGGCCGGAACACCCTGCCGATGAAGCGTATATTGTGGCGAATGCGGCCGCAGCTCTGTGGGTGGCGGGCAAAGTGGGCTCGCCAATCGCTGGAGTGGGCCTGGCCCGTCAGGTGATTGAGTCGGGCAAAGCCATGTCAAAACTGACCGATTACGCAAGATTTACTCAGAGCAGGTAAATGGTCAGACATGGGAAGTGAATTGGATCAGGAACTAGATAGAAAAGCCTTTTATTCTCTTCGCGGCCATGAATGGCACTTTTTGATCGAGACGATGCCGGAGGCATCATTATGATACGACGTATCATGTGTGGCCGCGACAACTATAAGATAGAAAATCAGGATCGCTTCACGCGGAATCTTTCCGTTGGCTCGAACCATTCCTGAACATGGCCCAAAGCCGACCAGTGCGGGCCGACGGCGGCCTCAGCCAAGATCAATTGCTGGGTTTCCGGGTGACGAAAAGTCAGGGAACGGGCATGCAAAGCAATCTTCCAGGGATGAGGCCATGGGGCCACGGATCCATATCCGGAATCGCCCACAATTGGCCAACCTCGCTCTGATGTCTGAACCCTGAGCTGATGCATTCGCCCGGTTCTGGGCCAGAGCGAAAGCCAGGAGAGTCTTGGATTTAACCCCTCTGCTGCCAGCTTCTGCCAGTCGGTGTGGGCTGGCCGCCCCTGCGGGGTTCCAGGCGAACATCGTCGCACCACATTTCGGCCTTCATGCCGATCCAGAATCAGCCAATCCTCCCAAGTCCCAGAACTTACCTGCGTCTCGCCAGCCATCACGGCCCAATATTGCTTTAAAACCTTGCCGCCGGAAAACTGCTCGGCGAGCCGGCGGGCCGATCGAGGGCTCTTGGCCCAAACCATGACGCCTGAAACGGGCCTGTCAAGCCGATGAACTGTACCCACAAACCCAGGCTCGCCCGTGGCCAGCTTCCAGCGATCGGCAAGCCAGGCCTGTACCGATGGATCTCGGCTTGAAAGTGTCCCGGGTGTGCCGGGAACGGTGAGCCAGCCGGCAGGCTTGTGAACGATGGCCATACTGCCATCTTCTTCAATGATTTCCGGCTCGCAATCCGCAGCCATGCGGGCGGACTCAGCCTGATGATGGGTCGAGCGGTCAGGGCCGGGCTCTGCGTCAGGAAGGCTCACGGCATTCGCTCAGGCACCAAGGGTGGTATGGCCGATTCGGGTGGAAGTGCCGACGGTGACTGCTGACTTGTCGTGTCCTTAGGAATTTCCAGAGCTGGCGGAGCAACACCAGATGGGGGCGGAACAAGGGGCGGAGGCGGCAGACTGACAGGCGGGTCAAGTGGAGTGACTGGCGGAGATTCTTCGGTGTTGCCGGCCGTCACAATCTCGCTGTCCTTCTTGGGCTTCGCCGAACTGCCAATGCCACTGAAGATTCCGCCTGCACCACGACTTTTCGGCATGCCCGCCAATTGACCAGAACTCGGGGTTGTCAAGGGTGTGCCGGGTGTTGTGGCTGGGGTCGATGTTGGAAAGCTGGATCCGGCTGAGGATGGTCCAGATGGGGCATTGCGACTGGCGATCGATGACTGGTCGCCACCGGGCGACGCCATTCCCGGTGCGGTTTGGGTTGAGGCGTCAACCATATAGCCGGCTCTCGGCGCTGAACCAAAGCCGACCAAATTTGAGCCAAGCTTCCTGCCATCCGATGCAAACTGCGGAGGTGGTGGCACTTCAGGACGAATCGTCCGACACCCTGAGATTGCTCCGAGGGCAGTTGCGACAACAATTGCAGTGATCCATCTGGGACATACCACGGCGAGGCTCCTTCCCGACCGTTACGATCAATATCTTTAAAATATCCTTGCAGAAATGCCAAAAAACACAAGCCGAGAAAATCAAAAAAGGCCATCCCCGACAAGTGCAGGGCTGGCCTTTTGATATTCTAATTTGGTAACCGTTTCCTGATCGCCTCAATCAGGCCTTGGCGGCCTCATAACGGCGGCTGACTTCAGCCCAGTTGATCGTATGGAACCAGGCGGCCATGTAATCTGGTCGGCGATTCTGGTAATTCAGGTAATAGGCGTGCTCCCAGACATCGTTGCCGAGGATCGGTGTGGCACCTTCCATCAAAGGGCTATCCTGATTCGGCGATGAACTGACGGTCAGCTTTCCATCCTTACCCACGGCGAGCCAAGCCCAGCCACTGCCAAATCGGGTCAGGCCAGCCTTGGTGAAGGCCTCTTTAAAGGCGGCAAAGCCACCCAGATCAGAAGCGATGGCCGCCGCCAGGGAGCCGGTCGGCTCGCCACCACCATTAGGGCCCATCACCTGCCAGAAAAGCGAGTGATTGTAATGCCCACCACCATTGTTGCGAACGACCATGCGGATCGATTCAGGAATGGCATCGAGGTTGCTGATCAGCTCCTCAACCGTCTTCGACTGAAGGTCGGCATGATCCTTCAATGCGTTGTTCAAATTTGTGATATAAGCCTGATGGTGCTTGCCATGGTGAATCTGCATCGTCTTGGCATCAATATGAGGCTCAAGGGCTGCATAATCGTAAGGCAGAGGCGGAAGTGTGAATTCACTCATCGTGGAATATGCTTTCTGATCAATATGACTGGTCATGTGGAGATTATAGTCAGGGCCGACTGACCCCGGCCCCCACTCGTTTCTGTTTACAGATGTTCTATTTATTTGATCATGATTTCAAGGGGCGACCCCTCGAACCCAAAACTTATCTTAACCTGAACATCGACTGCAAGCAAATCATATATGCCTAATTATCAAGGGCTTGAGTGCCTTATTCGCCATTGTATTGATCGTTTTTTTGATTGGTTTGACTGGCTTGGCAGGTTTCACCGGTTTGGAACGATCCGGCCGGCCCAAGTGAAAAAATGCGGGCCGGGTCGGCTTAGTGACCACCGGACTGGCCGGCACCGGTGTTGTCACAGGCTGAACCACTTGAGCAGGAGCCACAGGTACAGGCTTGGGAGCCGCTGGGGGCACAACAACCGCAGGCGGACTCACCGGCAAAGGTACCGGTACCGGAGCCACCGTGACCACGGGCGGCACAGGAACCTGGCCCCCTTGGTAATTCGCTGTCAAAGAATATCCACCGATGTCAAACCGGCCTGATTCCGCAGCATCAACACGAAATCTAAGTATCTGACCAGGAACAACTTGCCCAACATTGACCGATACCGAGGCTCCCCAGACACCTGCCGTAGAAACAGCCTGAATCACCGACCCGTCAGACCCAATCTGAGAAATCTTCGGGCTCAACATGCTGATCGACCCGGCCGATGCCGTCACCACCAGTTGATCGCCGATAAACCCTTGAGGAACCTTGACTTCAAAATAGTCAGCCTCGTTGGACTTCGCCAAGCTCAGGGCATGGATGATCGATATTCTCGCACCCAGCACAGGCTGAGGAATTGCTACCGGTGCCGCCATGCTCAGCCCAAACCCCTGTGCATTCAAGGCATCCGGCTTACGAACCCCATAAATTGCCTGCACACCTTGAATATCGTCCGGCGCCAGCGATTGGCGAACCCCCTCATATTGTTCAAACATCATCGACCCGGGATCCGTCGAATGCTCCAGCCCCAAAGAGTGTCCAAGCTCATGCAAAATAACGGTTTGAAAGTCATAATCCCGCCCCAGGTTCCAGTTCAGGCCTAGATTGACCTGAACGTCGCCCGCCTGTGTGTAGCCAAATGGAGGCGGAGTCGCCGTCACAGCCATGACGACCGGATTCTGGAAGTTGTAACCACCAATTCGGATATCCCCAAATCGTGGATCGCCCTGAGCCAGACCACCGTAATCAAAATCAAGCCCCTGATCGGGTACCTGAGCGATATCAATATTGGCCACACTTGACCATTCACTGATGGCTTGAGCAATGGCGGTTCTCCATTGAGAACCTAATAATTGATCAAAACTGGAGTTGATCGCATTCACTCCGTGATTCCAATAAACACCGTCGGCAGGAATGGAATATGTCAGATGACCTGTTCCCGTTGCCCACTGATTCACGCTTAACTGATAACTCGACAAAACAATACGACACTCAAGCGACTCCACACCACATCGCAGTGAATACGGCGGAATCCGACTCGGGCGAACGCCCTGAACAGGATTTAATCCAAATCTATGGCTAAGCCATCGAAGGCGCGGATGCCCTATCGTCATCGCCGACATCCCCCGTCGTCAATTGAGTAAATCTTCAGGTATCAGTCGCAATACCAGCTTTTTTCCATGAAAAGCCAATACTGATTCATACCCGAACCAGCTCAATCCATTAGACGGGTAGCATTCATCAAAAGACGAATCCGGGAAACTTGAGTGTTTCTTCCGAATTTTTTCTAGTGATTCATTAATGTTGATAATATCGAACAAACCATTGCCAAAGCGACTTTTTTTCAAGAAAAACCTCAAGTTTTGGATTCGGTCGTAACTATTATAGGACCCACCCCAAAAACTTGCATAGCAAATCGAAATCGAACAAAGCCAACAGTAGCCGCTCAAAACCAGCCTTTTTAGAGACGTGGAATCAAGGTCATCCCGGCTTCATGCTCGATTCAACTCCGGAATTCGGGATCGCCGGAAAACCCAGGCATCGTGTTCTGCATGACCAAGCAATGGACCGGTGATTGGATTCGGCTGGGTTGAAAAATCTGCTGGTGGGGTGATATGAGTTGACTGGATCGTGTCGCCTGTCGATAATCTCTAATAATGGATCCACACGCCCGGATTTCAGGGCTCCATTGCGACCAATCTGACGCTGATAGTGGTAAAGCCTCTATTTCGATGCCGTTCGGTGTATACCGTTCAGGACGGCACCATTGCCTTTGACATGCCAAGTTCGCCCGGTGGCGATCTTCAGCAGGAGTGATCCACGATGCGATGGTTATCACGACTTCTCCTCTTAGCGATTTTGACCTCAGGCGGTATTGGTCTCTGGAGGATTGCCGAAGCCAGACGTGAAAGCCAATTGACCAACCGCGATGTCCAGTTGGTCAAGGTGGATCGAGGGGTAATTTCCGTCACTGTGGTCGAAAGCGGCTCGCTTGAAAGCTCTGACAACGCCACTGTCAAGTGCAAGGTAGAAGCTATTTTAGGTACCACCAGCTCTGCATCCACTGGCTCGGCCATGACCGGTGGCGGCATGTCGGGTGGCTCGCGTGGAGGCGGTGGCGGTGGAGCAATGGGCGGTGGCGGTGGAATGAGAGCCGGCGGAGGAGGCGCGAGCGCAAAATCTGGCGGCGGTGGCATGGCATCCTCAGGCGGCGGGTCGAGAGGCGGCGGTGGAGGTGGTGGTGGTTCGGCGATGCCAGCTCTGGTTCGGCCCCGAATTCGTAGCTTCTCCTACAATATCCAGCCACACATGACATCACTTCGCCAAGTGGGTGGCGGAGCCTCAAGAGGTGGTGGTGGCGGGGGTGGAATGAGAGGCGGGGGCGGCGGTGGTGGTGGTGGCGGAATGAGAGGTGGCGGTGGTGGTGGGGGTGGTGGAATGGGCGGCGCTGGCAATATGGGTTCCACGAAAATTATCAGCATTCTGCCAGAAGGAACCTCTGTAAAGCCTGGCGACCTGGTCGCCGAACTGGATTCATCGACTTTCCGGACTGGCCTTGAGTCACAAAAAATTCGGGTCACAGGCGTCAGAAGCGACTTGGAACAAATCAAAAAGACCTTGGAAGTGGCAGAAATTGGTCTTGAGGAGTTTCGTGACGGTGTTTTTCCTCAAGACAAAATGCTGCTCAATCAATACATTGCACAGTGCGAGCTGAGAACCACCGTATCCATGAAAAATCTGGCTTGGTCCAAGGATCAGGTAGCAAAGGGGTTTCGCTCTGACACCCAACTTCAGGCCGACTTTACTGATAACACCAAGAACAAAATCATGCTCGAAGAAGCGATGGGCATGCAGGACCGGCTCGAGAAATTTACGGCCCCACGCATCATGAAAGAGCTTCAGGCCAAGATTGAAGCTGTCCGCACCGACCTTTATGCGATCCAGAAAGCTTACCAACTTGAGGTGGACCGTCAAAAGAAGCTTGAAGAGATGATTCAATATTGCAAGATGACGGCCCCCCGGGACGGCATTGTGGTTTATGCCAACGAGTCCAACATGTGGGGCAGAACTGAAGCCCAGATTGCCGAAGGTGCCACGGTTCGCGAAGGCCAGGCGGTCTTTAAGCTTCCCAATCCGAACCGGATGCTGGTCAAGGCTCAGATCAATGAATCCAAGATCTCGTACATAGCCAAGGGGCAGAAGACTCAAATCCTGGTAGACGCTTTCAACGACAATCCCATGACGGGATCGGTCACGGAAATCACGGCCATTCCAGCGCCGCCCAAGGGGTTCTCAAGCGACATCCGGGCTTATGTGGCCACCGTGGCAATCGACATGGGTGGGTTCGAAGGCCTCAGGCCAGGGATGGCTGCCGAAGTTGCGTTTGATGTCTCTACCAAGGATGACTCTTTGAGATTGCCTGTAGACGCCATCATGTTTGTCAACGAAAAGCCATTTGTGGCTATTCCGTTTGGTAAAACGTTCCAGTGGCGGTCCATCGAGACCGGCATGATGAATGAAAGCTATGCCGAAATCAAATCTGGAGTTACAGTTGGCGAGCAGATTGTGGCCATGCCTGGCAGGCTTTCCATCCCTCTCCCACAAGTGGAACCGATTGCCGTCCAAAAAGCCGAAGAACGGCCAATAGCACCTCTAGAACCGACCAAAACGCTGCCCGTTGTCCAGCCTGTGGAAGAAAATCCTGGGGCTCCAAATCCTCAGTGATTCCACTCCTTGGAACGGGCAAGAAAAAAAACGCCAGAGAACCAGGGTATCCACTTGCCCCAATCCAATTCAGCCGCGAATTACTCGATTGTGACTGGCACTTCTGCGGAAAGGTCAGTCACCCGAAGTGCTTTGCGGCCCTCAATCACATCCAGCATAAGCTTGCCACAGACTTCGGCTTTCCACGATTCCATGAGAGCCGGAATCTCAGTTTCAGGGCGTCCTTCAAGGTGCCACCTGACCAACTCTTTGATATCTCCCACTGTTGCCACAAGCCCTTGAGCCACCTTGCCATGAAAACAGGCATAGGCCAAGGTCGCTGTGAGGATGCCCAAAAGCATCGATCCACCTGAGAGATCCTCAACTCGGTCCGGAAGTGTTGGCAGTTCCGCTTCTGGTACCTTCAGGGATTCTTGAATTATGTCCATGATCTCACCACCCGCCTTGAGCAGGTTGGGGCGATTGAAATCCCGTAAGCTTTCCAGGTCGCCTCGGCTCCGCGGCTGACGTTTTGCAATACCAACCAGAAGGTCATCACGCATAAACTGTCGGACCGGCCGATTCATCGCAATCGCACGCTCCAGACGCCAGCCATACAACTGCCGGGCAATCTCCAGACTTCGTCGATTCAATGTATGAATCCCGGAGAGTCGCTTCCATCGTGATGGGTCATCACGCTTGGCGATCTCTTTTATAAGATTCTCCGACGCTTCCACAAACCAATCCTGACGGCCCATTTCCACCAGCTTTGCATCCAAAGTCTCCGCAATGAAAAGCAGGTGCCGCACATCATCCAACGCGTATTCGATCTGATTCGGTGAAAGTGGCCGCTTCCGCCAATCTGTACGTGTTTCGCCCGTCAAAACCGACTGACCTGTATATCGCAGCACCAGAGACGAAAGCGATGCGGGATAACTCGGGCCAAGCAAGCCTGCCGCCAATTGGATATCGAAAATCCGGGGCGGCAACTTCCCCGTCTGAAGATTGCAGATCCGCAAATCTTCCGACGCTGCATGAACCACCACACGCAATGCGGGATCAACCACAGCCGACCAAAACAACGACAAATTCGGTATCACCCTTGGATCAATCACTGCAAGCCTTGTATGAGTCGCAATTTGGATCAAACAAAGCTCGGGCTCGTAAGTCTCTTCCGGAATGAATTCCGTGTCAAATGCAAAGGTGCCTGACTCGTATAGGTGGGCGACCAGCTCTTCGAGGCCTCGCTGAGTATTGATGATCTGGTAACCGGCAGACTGGTTAGGCATCGACAGAACTTCTTTTTTTGTCAGGGTATCCATCATTATTGAAATACTTTTGCAGGAACCGGGCCAAAACCTGACCAACTTGCTCAGGCTCTTCCAATGTTGAAAGGTGCCCGACCCCAGGAATGATCACAAATTCCGATCCTGCAATCTCTTTGGCAATCAGCTCCATCTCTTCCGGAGTACTGATCAGATCCTCCTCGCCCGCAATCACCAAGGTCGGCACATCTATCCCAGCAAGCATCGGGCGTCGATCTGGTCGATTGGCAAGGGCGATCAAGGCGTCGCATGCCGCTTCCACATCCATACAATCCAAAATCCTTGCCACCTTTTGCCAAACCTCAGGCTTATGCCTCATGGTCGACTTTCCCAAAAGCCTCGGCAACATGGTCATCGCCAGCGGACTGATGGATTTTGCCTGCCGGATCAGTTCGCAGGCCCGTTGCCTGTTGGCCGCCTCTTCGGGTGTGTCGGGCACGGCTTTCGTGTTCATCAACACAAGCCCCCGAATCCGTTGTCGGTATTTTTCCAAGCCTGCAAACGCGACATATCCACCCATGGATAAGCCACCTATGACAACCGGCTCTGAAATCCCAAGCTCATCAAGCATGGCAAAAACCTGGTCGGCCATGGCTCCCACACTGGGCCCTACGCCAAGCCGATCCGAACCGCCATGCCCTGCATAACTCAGAGAAATCACTCGAATCCCTTGCTTTGCAAGATGTTCCAATTGATCGCTGAACATCGAGTGATCAAGCAGCAAGCCGTGCAGCAACACGACAACTGCCCCTAGCCCCTGCTCGGAACCAGGATCGAATGTGATTTGGTATCGTTTTTGGGTCATGATCGATGGGACAGATCCAGCGACAAAGTCGCAAACTGACTCAGACCAACCAGCACCACTTGAGCGCCTATAGAAATTATATCATGGAACCTCTTGTGAAAGCGCGTGGATTGATTCCAAATCTGCATTTCACCAGAGGCCGAATTCCGCCATCATTCCTGATAAAACCCTAGCAAAACCAGAATTTACAAGCCTTTTCAAGGCAAATATCCATTCCTTTCAAATCTCCGGATCGTACATTGTTTTTGAACACTCAGGACCGTAATGTTGCACAAAATCCTAAAACAGGCTAAGCTTAAAACATTCCTCTCACTTCAGTTTCTAAAGATCAACCAGCCTCGGGGCATTCTGCCCTAATCCTACAAGGAGTCATTGACTGTGAACCCGGAAAACACAATGAATCAGGTCAGTCGCCGTCAGGTTGTTCAAGGCATTGGTGCCGTCGGGGTTGGTACACTTGTCGCAAGTATTGCCAGAGCCGATGAGCCTGCCAAAACCACTACAGATGCCAAAGATCTGGCGAATGAAGTCAAGCTTTTGCCAACACGCAAGCTTGGCCGAAATGGCCCAATGGTTCCCATGCTTGCCATGGGCGGCGACATGGAAGCCACCAGTGCCCCTGGCCTGATCAACCGCGCCTGGGCATCGGGCATGCGTTATTACGACACAGCCCAACGTTATGGCCGGGCCCACGAAGAAGAAATCTATCGCAAGTGGCTTGCTGCCCATCCGGAACGACGTAAAGAAATCTTCCTGGTCTCAAAAGATTACCCGACCCAAAAGGGGCCTGAGCAACTGCTCGAAATGATCGACGTACGCCTTAAGGCCCTCGGTACAGATTATCTTGACCTCTACTTTATCCACCAGCTTTGCCCCGAGATTTATGGGCCAGAGTCTGTCAATTGGGGCAAGAGCGACGTATTCCGCAAAGTCGCCGAAAAACTCAAGGCCTCTGGCAAGGTCAAGATGGTTGGCTTTTCATGCCACGGTGGCCCGGAATATATTCAGGCCGCGGCGGATGGTGGTTTTCTGGACGCGCTCATGGTCCAATACACCCCGTTTTATGAGCGTGGAGGCGCATTTGACAAAGCCCTCACGGATTGCCATTCCAAGGGCATCGGCCTGATTGCCATGAAGACCCTGCGGCATGCCGGCAATGTACCAAAGCGACTGCCTGAATTTGAAAAACTCGGCCTGACAACACATCAGACCATCCTCCAGGCCGTCTGGAGCGACCCTCGCATCAGCTCGATCTGTAACTCCGTTCGCAACTTCGACCAAATGAAGTCAAGCATCGCATGCGTCCATGGCTACAAAGGCCCTCTGGAAGTCTCCGTGCTCGACTCCCTCAAGGAAGCCGTTCTTGCCAGCCGCCGCACCATGTGCCCAGGCTGCCCATCGTGCGATTCCAAAGTGTCCTCCACCTCGTTCGCCTTCCGCGACGTGGCCCGCTATGTCACTTACTTCGAACAGGACAACTTCAGCCAATCACGCGATCGATATCTGGCTCTGCCTGAAGCGGCCCGAACCGTTTCCAATACCGATCTGCAAGCCCTCAGTCAAGGCTGCTCCTTTGGTGTGGATTATGCCGAAGTCGCAGATCGCGCCCAGCGATACTTCGCCTGATCGCACAGAATTCAAAATCTTGATCAGGCACGTGGAATTTTTCCTCGTGCCTTTTTATTCGAAAGTTGTGCGATTGCAGGATTGGTCTGACGATTGTAAAACTTTGTTGGATCAAGCCAATGATTGAATCAGAAAAGCATATTTTGCTTTTTGACAAGAATCCTGTTGACTATAATCATCAAGCCACGCACAAGTCGGTTTTTAAGATGTAAGGTTGTCGTTATGATGAGTCTTAATGAGGATCAAATTCCAAATAGTTCGGACGACCACCAGGAAACGCTTCACCCCCAGTCGGCCTGAAACTCAACTCTCAGGAAATTGAAACCTCATTCGTAGAGAAACCGACGGGTCAAAGAAACATGATCCGTGGCACGTCAAAAATAATCCGATCATCAACCTGATCGCCTAAATCATTATACCCTGACTCGTTTCGTCAACAAGACCAACGCCAATCACATCATTCAGAAAACAAAGGGACAAAAGCCATGGTACGAAAGTTTCTCAAGCATTTCGCACTCTTCACTGTCAGCTTGCCAGGCCTTTTCTGCTTCAACCTGCTCTTGCTGGCTATCAACACAAGACTCGTGTTAAAAATCATGACCACCTATTCTTCAGGCGGTTTTTTGGAGACCGATCTTTTTACCGATTTTTGCGAGAGTGTCGCAATCCGTATGGTCACCATAGGGGTTTTGATTCTTGAGCGGAATGAAGTCCTGGAAATGACCGGCAAAATCAGCTCACACGAGGATTATGACCCATTGACCAAACAATCCCAGCCATATGGCATGTTCTACCTTTGCGGAGGACTGATCATGGAATGTTTCGTGGAACATATCAAGCATCCGATTGGATTATTCGAAAGCCATATCCAGCACGAGTTCATGATTATCATCGTCCTCCTGTTTACTGTCACATCCTGTGTCATCAGCATTTATTACACAATGGAACTGGTTGGCTTCATATTTAATCGTCGAAAGTCCGCCCATTCCGATTCTGTAGAAGGTTGAAAATCTCATTGACCCGAATTCCATTCCACTTCCTCCAACAAACCCATGCTTTTTGGATTTTGGCATCACCCTGAAATGAGTATTTCCAGAGTCCATCCGGCAAGCCCCAAAAAAACAAACTTGGGGGGCGATTTGCAGTAATCCATTTGAGCTGATTCGAAAACTTTTTTTGAAAATAGCTCATCCATCACTCCATCGCTGTGTCTTCCTCGTGGTATCAAACCCAGAAAAAAAAAGGCCCGCTTTCCCATGCGATTTTCACGTTTTGCAGCATTCAGTCTAGTTGCAATTTTCTCAAGCAGTGTCGTACAGGCCTTGAATGAAACCCCGAGCCAGGAATTGGCACGATTCCAAGGCTCATGGGCGTTGATTTCAGGCGAACGCGACGGTGTCAGGCTCGCCGAAACGGAGGTGGCCAAAACCCGGATCCATTTTGATGGTTCAAATTTCGACTTTCCAGATGCTGCGGAAATTGGGACAAGCCAAAAAGGCGTGATCACCATAGACGCAAGTCAAAACCCTAAATGGATGGATTCGATATCAACATCAAAGAATGGAAAAGGCGAAATCTCTCTAGGAATTTACGAATTCACTGAAACCGGATATCGCATCTGCTTTGCTGCACCCGGAAAACCCCGCCCCAGCGCATTTTCGTCGAAACCCGGAACAGGCCATGATCTTCAGTATTGGAAGTCTGCCGACTCCATCATGCTCAATGGTTCCTACCAACTGGTAAAAGGCGAGCTGAATGCAAATGCAATCGAGGATTCAGTACGAAAATCCTCATCGCTAACGATGGACGGAGACAAGCATTTCGGTAAAGTGGGCGATTCTCTCATTACCGGAACACACAAACTGAACCCGAATAAAAGCCCCAAAGAAATTGATTCCATACACTCGCAAGGACCAATGAAGGGCCAAAGCTATCTGGGAATTTACAAACTCGAAAAAGACGTATGGACTGTTTGCTTTGCGGCTCCAGGCAAGCCTCGCCCAAGAGAGTTTTCAACCAGGGCCGGCTCAGATGAACTTCTCCACGTCTGGAAGAAAAAGTGATGGCCGTTCAAAAACCTGCTCAGGATGATCTCTGGGCAGGTTTTCCAGTAACAATCCATTCGTCCTCTTTCATGAATTGCAATACCCTACTATAGTCTGGGCGGTCACAAATGACACATTCGGCATTGAAAAGGATGCCGGAGGCATCATATGTGTGTAGCCGGTGGTTGAGCGTAGCGGCACCTTCCGGATTTGGATGCAAAGAAAATGTGGCTTGCACCCCGGCCGGGGTGCAAGAATTGTTGGTCGTGTCGTCGTCCGGTGGTGTCGTCGCTCGCGCTTCTCAACCACCGGCTACAGGTTTTGATGCCTCCGGCATCTTTTTCAATCAAAACATGTCGTTTATGACCGCGAAGAGTATAGCTCCTCTGCGACAATTGCTGATCAGAAATGTAATGATTGAATTGGCCATAAACTATGAATCTCATTTGGAACAAGATCGTTACATTTTGGCACCAATTTGGTATGGAAAAGATTCCACCTGGTGCAACAGACGAATGCATCGAGGATTTTGAATTAAGATATCAGGTAAAATTACCGCCTGATCTTCGCGATTATTTTAAAGCAGCCAATGGGACAGGTGGCCTATGGGATCAAAACTTCAATTGTTTCTGGTCTATTGAGGAAGTCAAGCCCGTGCACCTTGAGCTTGTTCCGAATTCAATCAACCAATACCATTATCCAGATCAATTTAGTTACCCAAATTGCTTTGTCTTTGCTGATCACTGCATAAGTTGCTGGCTTTATGCTGTAAGGCTCACTGAGGACCCGCTGCAAATGGCCCCTGTATATCGAGTTACGGGCGACACGACACCCGGAGAAAAGCTAAGCGAATCGTTTCTTGATTTTATGCAACGCTATCTTGAAAACCCAGATCTCATTCTCTGAATCCAGATGACTTCTCTTTGTCGTCCGGGCCGCGATTAAAGCCCAATGACTGTCAGATTTACGTCGAAATGGTGTCGCTCATGGAATCTACGGCTTCGCTTGCGGCCTCGTCAATCGACCGATTCATTTTGGAAAGATCTTGCATCGTTTCCACAAATTCTGGGTCAAGCCGCGACTTTTTCGAGAGGCTTCGCAGAACCGCAATCACAATGATTGCAGCCATGACTGTCCAGAAAAGCGTTTCCGAAATTTCAAAGTGCATGTCCAGCAGACGTGTTGGGATGTAGCTGCGCCAGCCATTGGTTCGATCTGCCGATTCCAGATGGAAGGCCTGATTCATGCCACTGGCCATGAGTTTTATGCCGATCCAGAGCACAAGCTGGTATGCGGCACTTGCCAGTCCTGGCATTTTATCGAGCAATGTGATAAACATTCCCGCCACATAACGCATGGTGACAATGCCCAGAATCCCACCAATCCAGACCGTCAGGATCTCGTACGACAAGCCCAGCAATGTGGCTTGCTTGATTTCTTCCTTGAAATTTTCCGCCATGGCCACGGCGGCAAGAATTGAGTCGATAGAGAAGGCGATATCGGCCAGCTCGACACCGACCACCGTACGCCAAAAGCCATGCTTTTTTGCACCACCATGAAATTCGTCGCCCTGCGACTCACCGATGAAGTGCTTTATGGCAAGAAAAATCAGGTAAAACGCACCGACTACCTTGAAGATCCAGTAATCAAGCAGGTAACTTGCAAAAAATACCGCGATGATCCGGAAGACAAAGGCCCCGATGATGCCATATCGCAAGGCAAGCTTTTGCTCATCTTTCGGCAGGTGGCGAACCAAAACTGCCAGAACCAGGGCATTGTCAGCGCTGAGTAAGCCCTCTAGCACCACAAGCATTGCGATTGTGACCAAAATCGACCCGTAATCCGACATAGTCAGCGTATTAGCGATCAAGAAAGCAGAGTCCACGTTGAATTGCCCTGGAATACGCCCGGTTTCGATCATCATCCAAGCTTATGGCAAAGCGTAAATTAGCCATGCCGTCTTGCTTACCTCAGAGGCATCTTCCCAAAGCAGAGCATGTTTCTCAAGCCCAAGCACTAAGAAACGTTGAGCAATCCCCGGGATGATGATCTGTATAAAATCACTGACACTCTCATAAAATAAGGTTTACAATCATCCTTATGGCCATTCCGATCGCCCGCGACCCGATTCCACTTTTCTGAAACGACAATGCTTAAAATTCACTTGAGCATGGCTTACAAGCTGATCTATATCTGTTTGGTTGCGACAGTCCAAGCCCCGAACACTCAACAGCCCAAACGGTCCGCAGGGCCACCGGTTGTGATCTCGACAGAAAAGTTCAACCAGACCTACGGCGAGAGAGCCAATCTAACTACAAATTCTAGAACAGGTTCGAACAAACCAAATTCAAGCCCTCATTCGACCTCGTTTTTTGGGATAAAAGCTGATGGCGAAAAATTCGTTTTTGTCGTGGACAACTCCACAAGCATGCTTGATGGCAATCGCCGAGGCCTGGCCCATTCCGAGCTGATGCGTGCCCTAAGGGCCTTGAAATGGCCTCAGCAGTATTATGTGATTGCGTTTGACAACGAGACGCTGGCATTGCCATTCGGGCCGTTTGTCCCGGCAGGTGCAAACCAGTCCCGAAAGGTCAGCCAGTGGCTAAACCGGCTCACTCCACACGATGGAACCCTGCCTGGCAATGCCTTGCGGCAGGCTATGGGGCTTAGGCCCGATGCCGTCTTCCTGCTCACTGATGGCCAGTTTGAGACCCCTCAACCAGCCACGATCCAGGCGTGGAACAAGTTTCAGGTCCCGATTCATGTGATCGACATGGCGCCGGGAGATCCGGTCGGGTTGCTTGAGCAGATCGCTCGCGAATCAGGCGGGCTCTATAGAAAACGGCCCTGAGGCAGCATTCGCTTGTCGATCACTGGCCGGCGGATAAAGATCCGGTCGGGCTGCCTCGCACAGGAATCCCTTCGGGCAATGGCCTGGCTGCCACCATGAAGCCCTGTGCATGAAGTTGATCGCGCAACTGCCTGAACGCCCCAAATCCGCTGGGATAAACCCACATGGTGATGGTGGCTTCGTGCGGGTTGAGCCGCTTGATCGACCTCTGGAATTCAGAGAACGGCAGGGTGGCTTGTTCGACCGTCTCACCTCGCGGTTCCCGGGCCGGCACAATCTCCCAGCCTTTCATGCCGAAGCCGGTGGATCCGCTCAGCAAGTCATTGGCCGGCCCTATCTCATAAGCAAGCCCATATTCGCCCACTGGCCCGACTTCAGACCGAATTCCGCGCGGCGATCCGCTTAACCGCATGCGAACCTGGAAGTCTTTTTTGACCATCTCCATCAATTTTTCGAGGTCGATAAAGCCGATCCGTCCATCACGCACCTCAAAATGATATTCATGCCCCTTGGCAGGCCTGGCCACAGGGCTGAATCCGGAAAGCCCCTCACGATGAGGCTTCGGTGCATTGGCCAGCTTCTTGACCTCGCCCGAAAGCTCCTGCTGGTGCTTCTGCAATGCCTTCAGCTTGGCATCTACAGCCTGCGCTTCGGTCAGGGCTGTCTCTGCCGAGAGCGAACTGGCCTGAGCCTTCAGAGAAGTATCCCGAAGTGAGGCCCAATTTGAGCGGATACTCTTCACCTGTTCCTGTGCTCGTGCCTGAGCCGGTTTTATGGACGAAACAAGCCGGGTCAGCGACCTGCGTTTTTCATCAATCACCATGCGACTTACAATCGGTTTTTGAGGTGCCGGCTCCTGAACCGGGCTGGCCTTGACCAATGCCTCTAAAGGTGGCTCCAAGGGCTGTTTTTTCAGATCAGCCTGAACTGGCTTGGAAGTTGGCTTCAAAAGCACTGAGCGAAGCTGCCAGGCCGCCAGCGAGACTGCCATGGTCGCCATCAACAGGGCTGGAATCGCCACTGCGATTAACGATTTTGGCCGTGCTGTGGTGGTGGTCATTGGTCGTCTCGTTTCGATTGATGACAGATCAGGTTTGAACCTCAGTTTAGCGCGATCGCCCAGCCCCATTTGCGGACGATGCCACTGGCTCCATCACTGCTGGCCAGCGCACAAGCCCATTGGCCAATTGCTGTTGCGAGAGGTTCATCAAGCTCTCGCCGCCGCTGGCCAATCGGTATCGGACATAAGGCCGCCAGTATCTCTGGGGTTGATCCCTCAACTGCTTTTCAAACATGGAGAGCAGAGTACGAGGCAGCAGATCAGGGTCGTTCTGGAGGTCGGCCAATTTCAGGCGATGTTCACCAGGGCGAATCGTTATCCCATCCGCATCGCAATACATACCCACTTCCCAAGCCTTTTCAGGCAGGTTGGTGTCGCCTCCAAAGATTCGCCTGATGCCTCCCAAAAGGCTCCGATCCGGCTCTGGCTTTTCCTCTTTGCGGCTGGAATTCTCTGCCTGACCGGATTGAGCCACCTGCCCCTGACCCGGCTGACCTGGCTGACCTGCCGAACTGCCGCCCGGACTAGCTGTGGAGGAGCTCGAGCCCGATGCCGTGCTTGAAGAACGATTGGCCCCGGAACCGGATGATGCAGACGGCTGGGGGTGTCCACCTGAAGAGCCAGCCAAACTCCCTGATCCTAGTGCACCGCCCGAGGTTTCGGCTGGGGCCGTCTCAGAGGCTGGGGCCGCTTCAAATCGCGGCAAGGTCAACGGCGGAGCTGAAATTGGCGATCGCCCCAGCCCGCTGCTTGAAGAAGGGCTGCCCAAACGGCCAGCGTCGGAAAGGCCCGGCTTGCCTCCAATGGCACCCTCGCCCACGGTTCCGCCAGCGGGTTCTGCCAAATCTCCAGGCATAATGGGCACTGCCGAAGGGCGAACGCTTGAACGCATCGCCCCGGTGGTACCCGACTGTGATGCCAACTCGGCGACCAGGTTTTCAAAAGTTCCGGTGCCACTTTCAACGGATCCGTTGGCACCAACTGGACCAGTCACACCGCTTGGTCTGCGACGATCGGCCAGACGGCCCCTGGGCGGATCCAGGCTGGGATAGGCTGAGGCCGCCTGCCCTGCACTTCCAGCGAGATCTCCTTGCCCCTCTTGCCCCATCGCTGATAAACCACTGAGAGTATCAGAGACTTGCCCCTCGGCCATAGTCCCATTGCTGGTGCCGGTCGTGCTGTTGTTGCTGCCGAGCCGCCCCGGCTCACCGCCCGGGCCTTTCAGGCTGGACCGACCTTGCCCTCGGCCCAGTTGGCTCAGTGTACCCGGCCCAAAATCCACTCTTTGCTTTGGAGAATTGCCCAACCCCCGACCATTCACAGCGGCCTTACGGGACGAACCCTTGCCTGCAATTCCAGAATTCTCATCCAAACCACCAGCATGATTCCCTGATGGATTCAGCCCTTGATCCGTTCCGTTCGGGCCTGAATCGGCGATATTTGCCATGCCTGCGTCAAAGCCACCAGGGGGGCGCACCCCGTCGAGCCCATTCTTCCAGACAAAAAGGCCATTGCCATCGGCTGAACCAGCGGCATTGCCAATTCCATTGCCAAACCCTTTGCCTGGATCTGTGGCGGCTGTTTCCTTGCCAGTCAGGCCTTGCCTGAGGCTCGTGGAACTGGGATTTTGGACGGCTGAACCTCGATTGCCATTCGATTCCGCAAGTTCCCGGGGCGGCACAAATCCGGGCCATTCGGTCAGGTCGCCCAGATCGGGATAGTCGATGGGCGTCAGTTCATCCACAAGCTCATAGCCAAACGCCACACCTTGGGCCTGAAGCCGTGCCCTGGCTTCGTAATAGGCCTTGATACCGCTGGGCCGAACGACAAACAGAATATAGACCGTCGGCGCATTGCCATCGGGCGTGGCCTGAGAAGCCGCCTTGCGCACCGCCAGCTCAACAATTCTTGAAAACAGGCTGGTGTGCGACATGCCCGAAAGTTCGAGGTCAATCAGCCGAAACGATGGCCCACCGGGCATGATCTGGGCCACTTCTTTGGCACACTCAATCGGCAGGGGGCGCTGCCAGGCCCCATTCGCTCCACGATAAGGCAGAATGCTATAGCCCTTGCGGTTTTTGGCTGTCTCAAGCTTTGTGACGATTTGCTCTTTTTCAAGTTCCATCCGTGCCAGGTCGTCAGCCAACTGGGCCGCCTGCTGACCGATCGCCGCCTTGGCCTGATCAATTCTCGCCTTGTTGGCAGCCACTTTTTGAGCAGACTCCAAGGCCGCCCGCTCGCCTTTTATCATGAGCTTGGCAGTGGCTTCGGCCGCCCAGGCCATCAAGTCTGCTTTGGCTCGGGCCTCGCGAGCTTTGCGAATATCCGCATCAATAGCCGCCAGCTCTTCTACAGACTTATCTGGCTCAGGAGGCGCTGCAGCCGTTTGCGGAATCACGGGCGCAGGCGGTCTGAAGCCAACGGCCGGTTTCGGCGCAGCGACAACAGCTCTATCTGGGCCCGGCTTCGGCTTGATTTTGCCCTGGTTTAAAAACAGGAGGACCGACACCAATGTGGCAAACAGGCCTGTCAAAACCATGCCAACAACCATAAGTTCCACGAAAATCGTGGCTTTGGTTGGCCGGTTCACGCCGGATTCTGACACGGCATCGGTCGACATGGCTCAATAACTCCCGCTGGACACTCCCTTGTTGGCAAGTCAGCCGGGAACAATCCCAGCCAGGAGCAATCCATAGATTACGGTAAGTACATCGACCAAGCGGACCGGTCTGCTTGAACCGGTTCTAACAATTCGAACCAATCTGACAATCCTGCGTTTTTTATGCGTCGCGCCGATAAGAGGCGGTTCGGATTGGCTCGGACTGGCTGGCAAAGTTCGGCTTTGGCGGAACTTGCGAGGCTCCATGAACCAATGACGGGCGGGCTTCAGGGCCACGGCCAGCACGTTCAATCATGCTGGTGGTGGAATGGCCTGCGACAATGTCAATCAAAACCAGTTTCCCGCCCCAGCCTTCCACTTCATCTCGGCCGACCACTTCATGGGGCTGATAATCGCCACCTTTGACCAGAATATCAGGACGAATCACGTTGATCAGATCCAGAGGTGTTGGCTCATCAAAAATTGTGACGGCATTGACACACCCCAGGGCCGCCAGCACTTCGGCACGACTGTTTTCGTCGTTGACGGGTCGTGAATCGCCTTTGAGCCGCTTCACGCTGGCATCAGAATTCAGGCCGACCACCAGAAAACTGCCTTCCGCTGCCGCTTGCGCCAAAAGCCTCACATGGCCCACATGCAGAAGGTCGAAACAGCCATTGGTAAAGACCACCTTTTGCCCTGCCTTGCGCCTTCGGACACACTCTTCCGCCGTGGCCGACCACGACTTGACCTTGGCCCCGACTCCTCCATTATGCTCGACCAGGTCGGTCATAATCTCCTGACGCGAAAGCAGCGCCACTCCGATCTTTTCAACCTCCAAACCGCCGGCAACATTCCCCAGAGCAACGGCTTCGGCATAATCGCCACCCGCTGCCAGGACCAGCCCGATGACCGATAAAACCATGTCGCCCGCACCTGTGATGTCATACACCTGACGCTGTCGGGTCGGATGAATTGACTCGTTGCCGGAAGGGTCGATCAGGGCCATGCCATCGCGGTCGAGCGTCACAATGGACGCCTCCATACCCAGCTCATCACGAAGCTTATGCGCCGCTGCGAGACCTTCCTGATTGGTCCGGATGGTCATGCCTGTGGCCAGGCCGGCCTCCAGCCGATTCGGTGTCATGCAGTGCACACCCTTGTATTTCGAATAATCGTCGCCACGAATCGGGTCGGCCAGCACCCGCTTGCCAGCAGCCCGGGCCGCCTCGATCACATGTCGTAAAAGTCTTGGTGTACAAACACCTTTGTCATAATCTGAAATCAGGACGATCTCAGATTCAGCCACGGCCTTCGCCAGCGAATCGATAAACTGATCTTCCACCGTGGCCTGAATCGGGTCGCGCACTTCGTAATCCACGCGGATCATCTGCTGAGGATGACGATCCTGAGCCCGGCCAATATAACGCTCCTTGACGGTCGTGGGCCGATCGCCCACTGAGAGCACCAGCGAATCATCAATCCCTTGGTCTGTCAAAATCTGACGCACAAGTATCGCCGACTCATCTTGCCCCACCACTCCCACCAGACAAACCTTGGCACCAAGTGCCGCCAGCATGGTGGCCACACTCGAAGCTCCGCCAAGGCGATGCTCGCGGTGGTCGGCGCGCAGAAGGGCCACGGGGGCCTCTTGGCTGATTCGCTCGGCATAGCCCCAGATATAGCGGTCGAGGATCAGGTCGCCTACAACCAAAACCCTTGGCTGACCCAAATTTTCGAGGCGATTCATCAGCGGGTCGATCATCGGTTCGGTCCTCCCTGACCGCATTCCCGACACGTCATTTTCCAAGAACCAGAAATCCATCTTATGGATCGTGGCTTCTGACATTCATTCAGACTCAAAGGAAATCGCTGAATTTCAGGATTTTGTCAAGCCGAATTGGTCGGTTGAGCCACTTTTTCCAGAGCCTTCGATCTGGCTTCCCCTGCCCCAAAACCCAGCAACCGCTTCAAAGGCTTGGACCAGCGATGATAAGCCGACGAAAACTCACGAGAATGACATCGCAAAAACCCTTGGGCCTCATCAAGCCGCCATGACTTCGTAAAATCCGATTTGACCTGAATCTCTTCAAGGTCGTCTGCCTCATATCCATTCAAAGCCAGCCATGGGCCAAGCATACGCTGCATCACCATGCGTTCCTGAGCTGAAGCCAGGCTTCGCCAGCTTTTTGGCCCACTCCGAATATGATTCCAGTGCAGTAGCGTCTGCTGATCATAAACCTCGGCATTGGTTGTGTTTGTCAGATCCAGCCCGTGCTCGGCCAGCTTTGTCTGCAATCTCTCTGTCCGTTTCAGATTGGCGTCTTTTGAATAGGCCTGTGCCAGTTGGGCTGAGGTGCCCGCAGGCATCTCGATATGCAAAAATTCCGCGATCTCATTCACAGCCCGCTCGGGATCGTCCAGAATGTCGTCGTAGCGCTGCACCAAAACATGTGGATGACACCGCCAGAACCGGTCGTTGACAAGAATCTGGTGGATCATGCCCTTAGAGACAATCTCCTGGAAGCTCTGCTGACGCTTATACATCAATGAAAAAATCACGTCCCGAATGTCGCGATGTGCATAAAGCCCCATCGCTCGCCCCCGATACATCGCATTCGTAAACGAATGATGCCCCTCGTGGCCTTTCAGAATCCGAACCACGGACCGGTCGCGCTGAGCTCGACGAATCAAGTCATATTCAGGGCCTGTCATATATCCAATCGCCTGAACCTCAGCAGGGCCATTCGTCAAACACAAATATTTTAAAACCTCAGTCCCGATTTCGTACTGCCAGGTTGAACACGACCGATACATCCCACAACAGAAAAGATCCATCTTTGAATACCTCACTCCCTATCCTACCTACACCTCTATTGTTCTTAATCTTCGGCAGAAAGCAGAAAGCAATCAGTTAAATAATTCATTACTCTCGTTTTGTAAAGATTACTTCACAATCAAAATCCACAACAAGAGATCCACCGCCCCTTTTTAAACGATCCTCTCAACGCAAAAACCCAGACCCTGTCTACACCTAAATGAGACAAGACCCGGGCTTTTGAAAGGATCACTAAAGTCGGGCACCTATTCAACCATTCCGGTCACGACTTCGGCTCAGGCCATTCGAGACTCGCACATTCGAGCGGGCCACAGAGATCCGGTCGCGAGCCGCACGGGCAGCATTGCCAGGCCGCTTCTCCATACGCTCTTCACACCCATCATGCAAAAAGTCCAATACAGATTTTATTTGATTCGTCGTGATCTGTGTATCAAACAATTCGGTCATCATCGCTCATTTTCCTTGTGGTCAAGCCGGTTCAATAACCATCACAGTGAAGAACTGATAGTGGATCAAGCAAGGCCGATGCCAATTATTCAGGAATTTTGTAAACAATGACTCACTTTTAGTGTGATAAATTCAAGTAGTTCCACGATTATCAGCCACTATTCCCATTCGGACCTCATCCGCCAACCTTCAAAAAACGAATCGCACACCCGCCAAAAAAAAGCGTAAAAACAAAGCATCATGCCGAACAACAAGGCAGCATTCCATCAAGCCATCTATCTGACTGGCCCCACAGCCGTGGGCAAGTCGGAGATCGGGCTGCTTCTGGCTGAAAAGCTTGACGCCGAGATCATCGCACTCGATGCCATGACCCTTTACAAAGGCATGAACATCGGAACCGCCAAGCCTTCGATGGCCGATCAAACTCAAATCAGGCATCATCTGATCGACATTCTCAGCGCCCAATCTCCGTCAAGCCTTAACCAGTATATCCAAATTGCCCAAACTGTGCTCGCTAATATTGCAGAAAGAGGCAAAAAAGCCCTTTTTATTGGCGGATCACCGCTTTATCTTAAAGCATGCCTGCGAGGCCTATCCGAACTGCCCGAAACGGATGACCTGGTCCGACTCGAACTCACGGCCGAGGCCGAGGCTCTGGGAGTCACAAACCTACATGCCCGTCTCTCGAAAATTGATCCTGAAACCGCTTCAAAAATCGCCAGCACGGATCTCAGGCGTATTGTCAGGGCCCTGGAAATCTACAAGATCAGCGGCGAACCGCCAAGCCTGCTTCGTAATCGCCACAACACACTGGCACCCTCGACAGTGCCGGTGATTGCCTTGACCAGAGATCGGGAAACGCTCTACGACCGTATCAACAAACGCGTAGAAGTCATGTTTGCCACAGGTCTTCTGGAAGAAGCCGCCGCCCTGCCCCAGCCACTTTCGCACACGGCCCGGCAAGCAGTCGGTTATGCTGAAGCGTTTGACCTGCTTGAGAAAAAAACCACTCTTGCTCAGGCCATTGAGAGAACCCAAATCCGAACCCGCCACTATGCCAAGCACCAGCTCACATGGTTTCGCAACCTGAAGGAGACCAAGGGCTTCCGAATCGAGCCCCGCCCTGCGCACGAACAAGTCCATTTGATTCTGGAGCGAATCCAGGCCATAGAAAACTCGCAGGAATCGACCAGCGACCCGATCTGATTCAATCCTGCTCCAGAAAGACTTTATGAGGCTGGGCCCAAAAGCCACTTTCACTGGCCACGGCTTTGGCCAAAGCGGCCAGTGCGCCGTGGGCATCAACCAGGGCAACTTCCTGATTTTCCACCAGTCCAGCCACTGGATCAGTCATCGGCACGGGACGGCCCCGAGCCACGAGCATTCGGGTTTCCTCATTCAAAATCACTTTCGGCCACCCCTCAAGAACCTGGGCCGAGGGCCGAATCTGTGAGCCAAGCTCAGAGCATTCCAGCAAGGTCGAAATGGCCTGCGCCTGTTCCACGGCAAACGGGCCAATCCTGGTGCGCCTCAGGGTTTCAATCATCCCGCCCACACCCAGCTTCGTCCCCAGGTCGCGCGCGATCGATCGTATATAAGTCCCTGCACCACATTCTACTACGACATCCAAAAACGGCCACGTATACTGTTTGATCACAATTCGGTCAATACGCACCGGGCGTGCCGTCAATTCCACGTCCTGCCCCTTGCGGGCCAGTTCATACGCTCGTTTCCCCTTGACATGGACTGCGGAAAACGAGGGCGGAGTCTGCATGATTTCTGGCCCTGTCAAATCGGCCAGAGCCGCCTCCAATTCCGCCTGGGCCACTGGCCTCGCTTCACGATTCTCAACCCATTGGCCATCAGCATCGTCTGTCGGGCTGGTAGCGCCCAAACGGATTCGGGCCTCGTAAGTCTTGTCAAGCCTATGGGTAATGTCAACAAGTCGAGTGGCCGAACCCACTGCCACCAGCAATAAGCCTGTTGCCAATGGGTCAAGTGTGCCGGCATGGCCCACTTTGAGCTTGCGCCAGCGCCACTGAATTTTGTTCAGAGCGTCCCGCGATGTCGGCCCCGAGGCTTTATCTATGAGCAGCCAGCCGGCTAGATCTCGATAATCCGGCATCCGTCGTTCTTCCGTGGAAGTTTCTGTCACTTTGGATTCACGATCACTTTCAGAGGTACCCTGAGCTTGGCAGGCGGCAAGCAAAACTGATCCGTACAGACCTGATAACCAACCACAAAAAAGGCCGTAAGCTCTTTTGCCGTTGCGTTGCCCGGAATAAGAATGGTCGCCTTGAGCACCTGCTTGCCCTCATAAATCGAGACCGGCTCAAGGCCACTTGAAGCGATCTGCTTCAACTCGCCTGCCGGATATTCGACGCTTTTGAGCACCAGAGGCTTCGACTCCACCTCATCCAGAGTCAATTCCGTCGGCTTGGCCGAATCCGATGCCGATGGGTTGGCATAAGTGTGATAAGTCTTTGCTATATCAAGCTCAAGCTCAACCACCAACTCCCGCCCCGCCACAGCTTGAAAAGGCTTCGTATCCTTGAGCCGAGCCTGCACGGGGGCATTCTTTTTCGGCGCCGGATTTGGATCCAATGTCTTTTCCATCTCTGCTGCGGCCAAGCCTCCGGCAGCCTGCCCCGAAAGCCTCATTGCCGCCCTGACAAAGCTCAATACGGAATCGGGTGAACTGGCAAAATATCCACTGGCAGCATCTACGCTCTTTTTGGCTGTTTCCATAAACACTTTTTCGCCAGTCAGTTCCGCCAGTTCCACCAGTGTCAGGGTCGCCAGTCCGGCAGGGCTTGGCAAGGCGTTGTCAAACCAGTTCCGTGGCCTGACGAAGAGGTCTTTGGAAGCCATGTTGGTCTCAAAGAAACCACCGTTTTTCTGATCCTCAAATTGAGCGGTCATGGCCGTGGCAAGTTTTTTGGCGTGATCCAGCCACTGGGGCTCGGCCGTCGCCTTATGCAGCTTCACCATGCCGTATATCAAATAGGCATAATCTTCCAGAAATGGCCCTTCCGGGGAAAAAACCTCGCCTCGGGAAACATGCCTCAAACCCTTGTCTGACATATGTTTTTCCATGAGAAAACCAGCCGCCTTGCGTGCCATTTCCAAGGCCTTTGCATGCCCTGTCAATCGATTGGCATCGGCCAGCCCGCCAATGGTCAAGCCCATCCAGGAAGTCAGTCGCTTGTCGTCCCTGGAAGGCTGCTTGCGTCCCTGACGCTTCTCAGATAGCTTCTGCTTCAGAGGCAACAATTTCTGGCGAATCTCAGGCTCCGTAAGCTTCGTTTCCTCCGTCAGGCTCGACCACCGTTCTGCGATCGCAAGAATATAGTCCCGGCTTTCAAAATTCGGAGGCTGCTTCAACCCATAAACCTGCTTGAACAGAGTCGCTTCCGGAGCATCTTTCAAGATCGATTCCAGTTCTGATTTGGTCCAAAGATACGTCAGCCCCTCCTGGCCATCCGTATCCGCATCGAGCGACGAATCAAAACCACCACCTGCCTGACCCAAATCTTGCTCAAGAAACCGGACGGTGTCGTTGACTTCCGACTTCCAGCGATCCTCGCCGGTCCGGGCATAGGCCGTGGCCGCCACACTCAGCCATAAAGCATTGTCATAGAGCATCTTTTCAAAGTGCGGAACAGTCCAGTACCGATCGGTGCTGTATCGGTGGATACCGCCTCGCAAGTGGTCGCGAATCCCGCCCCGGGCAATGTTGTCCATGGTGGTCAGGGCCATGTTTTGGGCCTGAAGGGTTCGACTCTTATCGTTTAAAATGCTGGGCTTTTCGACAAGATCCCACAGAAACATCAAAATTCCGGGCTCCGGAAACTTCGGTGCCTTGGGCTTCCTGGATGTCGATCCAAAGCCGCCGTAATTCGGATCAAATTGCTCTGCCAGTTCCAAAAACGTGGCTTTGGCCAAGTCGGCCTGAATCGGACCTCGACGCATCAAGCCTGATTCGGCAGCGGCAATTCGGCGGGCTGCGTTTGAAAGATTCTCGGCATCGCGGTCAAGCTCTTTGCGATTGTCGCGCCAGGCACTTCTGACACGCTTGATCAAACTCTCAAAACCCTCATCACCATCCTTGTCGCGCGCCGGCATGTAAGTCATCCCAAAAAACGGCCGCCCGTCCGGATTGATCATCATGTTCATCGGCCAGCCTCCACTACCGGAAAAGGCTTGCAGGGCCGCCATATAGACAGCATCCACGTCGGGCCTTTCCTCACGGTCCACCTTGACACAAATAAATGTCTCATTCAAAAGTTTCGCAATGACCGGGTCTGAGAAACTCTCTCGCTCCATCACATGACACCAATGGCAGGCTGCATACCCAACCGAAAGAAAGATCGGCTTGTTCGCTTTTCTGGCGGCCTCAAAGGCTTCAGGCCCCCACGGGTACCAGTCCACCGGATTATGGGCATGCTGTAGCAGATATGGGCTGGCCGATTTTGCCAGCCGATTCGCCCCTGGGGCTTTCTCCTGAGCCTGAACAGACCCACAACTGCTTGCAATTATGAGGCTTAGGAGGAGACCAATCCCAATTCCCCGAAACCGATCGGCGTTGCACATGATGTTTTCCTGATGACTGCCTCTGTGAGCAGAAGAGCCATTTTTGAGATTGATCCAACCCGACTCACAATAGGCCAGCCCCTTCTCGATTCGGCAAGGCCGCCTGCTTGAGAATTCGTCTTGCCTAGAATCAATTTAACAAACGCGGCCGAACCAATCCACCAATCAATTCGGCTCGCTCGTGGGCCAGGTGACAAAGCGCCACGGCACAGGCATCGGCCATGTCATGTGGCTCCGGGTTCTCGATCAAGCCAAGCTGAATCTTCACCGCCTGTTGCATCTGCTCTTTGGGTGCCCGCCCGCTCCCGGTCAGAGTCTTCTTGATCTGAGTAGGCGCGTAACCCCTGACCTGTACAAGCCTGAGCTGGGCTGCAAGCAGAATCACTCCCCGGGCATGCGCCATGAGAATCGCTGTTCGGGGATGCTTCGTGTGGGAGTGAATTCGCTCCACGGCCAGAAATTGCGGTTTGTATTCGTCGATAATTTCCAGGATCCCCTGATGCAGGTCGACCAGCCGGCTGTCAGAATCTGAATCCAGATTAGACTTCGGACGAAGTACACCGGCTTCGATCAGACGCCCCATCGGTCCGCCCAGACCATTCGTGCTGTCCATCACCGAATAACCTGTGGTTCCAAGCCCGGGGTCCACACCCAGAACCCTTCCAGGAACAAGATCCAACTTTGTTTCGGATACTGGATTTGAAGCTTTTGGAAGTCCATTCCGGGGTGGCATGAGAGGCTCTCGATCTTGGGTTTGGATCAACCGCGTTTCCAGTTCGTCTGGCCACCAGAACGATCTTCCAGAACCACATTCAATGCCGTAAGCCGATCCCGGATCTCGTCGGAAAGTCCAAAATTCTTGGCCTTGCGCAGCTCGGCCCTGAGGTGCAGCAAAAGCTCCATTAACTGACCGACAAAGGCATCGTCACTCTGGCTCGAAGATGCCGGCGGTGCTTCAAACAAGCCCAGAATCAATGTCAGCTCGCGAAGCACGGTCACACCTAAAATCCATTGATCTTTGGCCAATGTTTCCGGCACAAACTGGCCCGTCGCCGGCCCTTCAAGCGGATGCTGGTCGGCAAATCGGTTGAGCGTGCGCACCAGTTCATAAAGCTCGGCCAAGGCGGCACCTGTGTTGAAGTCGTCGTTCATGGCATCGAGAAAGGTTCGCCGATGCTCAGCCACCTGCTCCAGAAACGGTGTCCCGTCCGTCCCAAAATCGCCATGCCGGGTGGGAGCCGCAAGCGAATAGAACGAAAGGCCGCTGACACGGTCGAATCGCTCGAACAGGTTGCGGAAGGCCTTAAGCCCCCTGCCAATTTCGTCGAGCCTGGAATTGCCAAAATCAATCGGGCTTCGGTAATGGCTTGAAAGTATCAGCCCACGAATAATATCCGGCTCGAATTTGACCAGCAAATCTTTCATCAAGACAACCGTATCCGGGTCGCTTTTTGAAATCTTTCGGCCATTCTTTGTGAGCAACCCATTATGCATCCAGTACTTGACAAACGGCTTCTCATGATAGCTCTCACTTTGGGCGAGCTCGTTTTCGTGGTGCGGAAAGACCAGGTCAAGCCCTCCGCCGTGAATGTCAAAGCTGGGGCCAAGAAAACGCATGCTCATGGCTGAGCATTCAATATGCCATCCCGGTCTGCCAGGACCAAACTTGCTCTCCCAAGCCGGCTCACCAGGCTTCGAACCTTTCCAGAGCGCAAAATCGCCAGGGTGCTTTTTCAATGCGGATGGCTCAATGCGTGCACCCACCTGAAGCTCTTCCGGATCGCGATGAGAAAGCTTGCCGTAATCCGCATCACTCGAAACATCAAAATAGACATCGCCACTCGATGGGTATGCAAGCCCCCTCTCTACAAGATTTTCGGTGATCTCCAAAATCTCGTTGATATATTCTGTGGCACGCGGCATGTGATCAATGCCAGTCACATTCAAGGCTTCCAGGCATCGCAGATAATCGGCGGTCACAGCCTCAGCCAAGACCTTGATGCTGGTCCCGTTTTTGGCGGCCTGAATGATCAGCTTGTCGTCCACATCAGTGATATTCACCACCCAGGTCACTTGATACCCCTCAAAAGTCAGGTAGCGCTTGACCGTATCAAAAATCACCGGGCCGACCATGTGCCCAATGTGGCTGTCCGAATATACTGTAGGGCCACACACATACATGCCCACATGGGGGGCCTGTAAAGGGACAAATTCTTCCTTGGACTGGGTGAGTGTGTTATAAACCCTGAGTGACATGGCGATTGGCTTTCCGTCGATGAAATGGTCCGTAGTTTTTTTCGGGCAGAATTTGGTTGAGTCTCAGATTGGCCGCTGAATCAGAACGACCGCTTCCGCCTGCATGGCTTCCCGACGCCCGACCGGCCCGACTCTCTCACCGGTCTTGGCCTTGAGATTGATTCGATCTTCCGAAGCATGCAGAAGTTGGGACACTTTCGACTTCATTGCGGCCTTGTAAGGCAAAAGCTTCGGCACCTGGGCATGCACAATGATATCGGCATTGACCAGTGTCCACCCCCGGGATTCTACCAAAGCGACAACATCGGCCAGAAGCCGTGTACTGTCAAGATCTTTACAGGCCGGATCCGTATCAGGAAAGTGCTCTCCGATATCGCCAAACCCAGCCGCACCCAGCAGGGCATCCGCCAGGCAGTGAAGCACAATATCCGCATCGGAATGGCCCAGCAGGCCAAGCTCGTGTTCAATGCGAATCCCGGCAAGTATCAGCGGACGCCCTTCCACCAGACGATGAGTGTCGTGCCCTAAGCCGATCCGGTATTCGAGACTCATCTGATTTGGCTCTCCTGCAACAGCTACGGGAACCTCTGAGATTGGTTCCTCATTCGATTCTCGTCACTGAATGTAATGCAAACCCGCCTGTTTGACTACTGCAAAGCGTCTCCGGCAATGGATACCAACCGCCTTCAACATGAATCCGCATCAGAAACAAGATCACCTTCACCAAAAGAAACAATTGGTTGGCAACTAAAAGCCAAAAAACGTTGCTTTAAGGAATCCTTTCATGTGGGTTTCAGGAAATCTTAAATATTTTTCTATTTTTTTCGTAACTTTCAGAAGATTCGAGCGTAAGACCTATAGGGGAAATGCGAGCGAGTCAGTGGTTGCTGGCTTTTGATTCGCATTGAGTGAAGGAATCGGCTTTGCTGAAAACAGATAAAGCCAGGTGACATGAAGGACCTGACCACCATGCTCGTACTAAGCCGCAAGTTAAATGAAAGTATTGTGATCAACGAAAACATCACGATCACGATTGTAAAGATCGACCGCAATTGCGTGCGAATCGGGATCGACGCCCCAAAAGAAGTCTCGATTTTTCGAGAGGAACTGGTCGATAAACCGTTAGACAAAACAGTTCCGATTCGTCATGGATCGTTGCACGAATCCTGATCCCGGTTTTGGATTCCGATTGCATTCTCTCAATGAAGATGAAATAAAGGTACCCGCTCGACACGGCACCTCCGTACTGATACATTCAGGTCCAGCCGGAGATTTTCCGGAAAATCCTTCTGAGACAACGGATAGAGAGCAATTGAACATGGCTGTTCCGGATCAGGCTGGTTTGGATCGTCGTGGCTGGATCAAAATCTCTGCCACAGGTCTTGCCGCAACCGCGTCATCTGGTGGTGGTTTGGTAGCTGCTCAGGAAACGTCTGAACCGGTGGCCAAAGTTGCGAAGCTTTCGGATCCCGTACCGACTCGCCCCCTGGGCCGATCGGGTATCCAAGTCTCGATGCTGAATCTCGGCACATTTCGCAACCCGGGATCTGACAGAATTTTGCGATTTTCCTATGCCAACGGTGTGCGCTATTTCGACACGGCTGACACTTATGGCTCGGAGCCCGTCATAGGTCGCTGGCTGAAGGAAGATCCAGCCGCCCGCAAGCAAATTTTTCTCGTCACCAAGGAGCATCCCAAAACGCCTGAACAATTCATTGCCAAGCTCGACGAGCGATTGGCCGCACTTCAGACGGATTATGTTGACCTCTATTTAATTCATGGCATTGGCAGCACTTACGGCAGTGATTACAAATCTCTGGATTGGCCAAAGTCGAAGGAATGGAAAGCCGCCTTCGAGAAAATCAAACGCTCTGGCAAAGCCCGGCTGGTCGGCTTTTCGTGCCACGACCAAAAGCGTGCGGAATACCTTCAAGCCGCTGCCACGGGCGGGTTTGTTGACGCCATTATGGTTCAGTACACCCCTTGGCTTGACCGGAATGCCCCTCTTAACAAAGCCCTCGATGCCTGCCACAAGGCGGGCATTGGCCTTGTCTCGATGAAACAGGTCTCAGGCTTCGGCGACAAGGTTCTGAAAGATGTGCCCAGGCACGTGCCCTATCTCAAAGCGAAGAATTTGACGGCTTATCAGGGCCTCCTGCACGCCATCTGGTCGGACGAGCGGATTTCCTCCACATGCGTCTCAATGGTCAACACAGATCAGATTCGCGAAAATACAGCAGCCATTCGCTCGTTTGAGCCGATGAAACTGACAGACATTCACTATCTCAGAGACGCAGTGCTTGCCTGCAACCGATCACTCTGTGCCGATTGCACTGGCCAGTGTTCCTTTGCCGGCGGCACTAGGGCGAAACTGGGCGACCTGACACGCCTTATGACCTATCATGACCACTACGGATACCGTTCGGAAGCCAGACGCCTGTTTCAGGAGCTGGACTCCGAAAGCCGCGACTGGGCCGATGCCGATCTGGCCGCCGCTGAAGCCGCTTGCCCCAACAAGCTTAAGTTCAGTAGCCTGCTCGCCCGTGCCGCGGATTGCCTGGGTTGAAAGACCTTGATTTTGAAAAAACAGTCCCACTTCTTGTGGTCGCCTGAAAAAAAACAGAACTAGGTTATAGACAGTTCCGTCCGGTCCTGTTAAACAGAAGTAGATAGAAATCTTGATCATTCCATCGGGACATCACCTTGGCGTAATTCCGCTGAGTCTCCCGTTGAGAATTGGCCTCTCACCAATCATCGAGTCAAGGGAGCAAATCGCCATGTCCGTCTCAGATCAAAATGCTTTGGATCGACGCGAGTGGATGAAAGTCTCTGCCGCAGGAGTGGCCGTAACCGCTGCTGCTGGTTCCGTATCAGCGCAAGACGCACCTGCCAAGGCAGATGAGGTTCAAAAAGTTTCCGACCCCGTTCCGACCCGCCCCTTGGGCCGATCCGGCATACAGGTCTCGATGCTGAATCTCGGAACCTGGCGTAACCCAGGCCTGGATCGCCTTTTGCGATTCTCATACGCCAACGGCGTACGCTATCTGGACACAGCCAAGAGCTATGGCTCAGAACCCGCCATCGGCCGCTGGCTGAAAGACAATCCCGACGCCCGCAAGAACATCTTCCTGGTCACCAAAGATCATCCGACCACGCCCGATCAGCTCATCAAACAACTGGATGAACGCCTGGCCGCCCTGCAAACCGATTACGTCGACCTCTTCTTTATTCACGGCATCGGCGACAGCTACGGCAAAGATTACAAATGCCTGGAGTGGCCGAAGTCCAAGGAATGGAAAGACGCCTTCGAGAAAATCAAGAAGTCTGGCAAAGCCAAACTGGTCGGCTTCTCATGCCATGACCAAAAGCGCACCGAGTTCCTTGAAGCCGCCGCTCAAGGTGGGTTTGTGGACGCCATCATGGTCCAGTACACCCCTTGGCTGGACAAGGACGCACCACTCAACAAAGCCCTCGACGCCTGCCACAAGGCTGGTATCGGCTTGATCTCAATGAAGCAGGTTGCAGGCGTTGGCGACAATGTCCTGAACGATGTTCCAAAGCACGTTCCCTACCTTAAAGAGAAAAAACTTTCCGCCTATCAAGGCCTACTTCACTCGATCTGGTCCGACGAACGAATCTCCTCGGTTTGCGTTTCCATGCGAAACACCGACCAGATCCGCGAAAACACCGCCGCGATCAAGTCTTACGAGCCCATGAAGCTGACCGATATCCACCAGCTTCGCGACGCTGTCCTCGCCTGCGGCCTGACCCTCTGTGCCGACTGTACCGGACAGTGCTCCACCGCCGCTGGCACCAAGGCGAAACTCGGCGATCTGACCCGCCTTCTGACATATCACGACAACTTCGGTTATCGCTCCGAAGCCAAACGTCTCTATCAGGAAATGGACGCCGTCAGCCGCGACTGGGCCGATGCCGACCTTGCCGCCGCCGAAGCCGCTTGCCCCAACAAGCTCAAGTTCAGCAGCCTGCTCGCCCGTGCCGCCGATTGCCTGGCCTGAGCCCGTCATCCACTATGAGTGCGATTGTGAAACAATCCACAACCCTCATTACGACTATTTCAAAGACCGTCACCACTTGGTGCCGGTCGTTTTTTTTTCGTTCCCGCTACCTGCCACTGACAATCCTGTTTTTTTTGAATTCCACTCATGCCACACAAACCACATCCATCCAAGCTCCCACCCAATGTCTTGTGGGTGAACTGATACACTGGACTGAGCCAAACCAGAAGGCCGAACCGTTCCACAAGCCCGTCGTCGACCCCTTAGGATCCGCCTGGATCCATTCGCAGAGAGATCCCCTCAATGACCAAAAACTCCATCATTTTTTGATTCCCGCCCGTCCTGGTCAAATTCTGGTCAAATCTCCATCTGACAACCAAACCATCAGAACTTTCATGGCCCGAAAGTGGCCAGCCGATCCGCCTGCTGGTGGAATTCTGGCTGGTGTCGGTCCCATTTCTGGCCGTTGGGATGCACTACCGGATCAGCCCCAGGCAGGCGATGCTTTGCAAATCGTTTTGCGGCTTAATGGCGGGGCGGCAATGGCAATCCATTCTGCACCAGAGATTTATATCCGTTTTGATAATCGCTTGATGGAGGCCCGAAGCCTTGGTCCTGATCTGCATTGGCCAATTCCAGGCCAAACTGCCGGCCAAATCTGGAAATATGAAGTCCCAATCACCCTACCCGGAACCTATCGGGTTGAGCCCATAAGAATTCACACTTGGGACTCGTCACTCTCGACAATTCAAACGAAACTCGTTTCAGGAATCCACTGGGACGTTCCCCCCAGTTCTATTTTCACAATTCCTGACTCCCAATCCACGCCTGTGAAAAGCCAGACCCGATGGCGGATAAACCATTGGCGGCCCCTGAGCCTGATAATTTGCCTCATGGCCTTGGCTCCGTGCCTGGCTTATCATGTTTGGTTCGTGCAGCTTTGGTCTGGATTCCATTTGCGGGCAGGGCTTTACAGATCGACATTCTGTGCCGATAAGCCATCGGCCCAGCAATCCTACAGGCACCTCGAACCCCTATTGTCAGGCCAATCAAAAACTCATAAAAAGAGCCCGCTCAAATGGCGGGCCGTCGATCAATTGAGGCTTGAAGAACTTCAGAGACGGGCCTTTGGGAACCCGGCAGATCAGAATCCGATCCGATAAACTTCCTTATATTCGCGCTGATCAGGGCTACGCCTGGTATGGGCAACAAATCCGTCCAGCTTAAAGCTCGGAATCGGTTTGCCTGTCAGCATTTCGATATTTGTAAGCGGATCGCCTTCATCAGGACAGACAAAGAGATAAGCCACCCCATCTCGCCCCATCCGGCCCGTTCGACCAATCCGGTGAACGTAATTTTCAGGATCTTCAGGTATGTCGTAATTAAAGACATGGCTGATGCCTTCCACATCGATACCACGCCCGACAACGTCCGTCGCGACCAGGATTTTAACCTGACCCTGACGAAAAGCAGCCATCACACGATTCCGTACCGGTTGTGCCAGATCACCGTGGATCAGCCCGACTCCTCCAAATTTGCGGCCCAGACGCTGGCCCAGTTTTTCTACCCCACGTTTCGTGCGGGTGAAAACAATACACTGGCGAGGCACGTCCTTCTGCAGCAGAAACTGGAGCAGGTCGAGCTTCTTATCGTGGTCGACCGTAATGTAATATTGCTTGATCGATTCCACAGAGATTTCGTCCCGCGAGAGGTTCAGCTCAAGCGCGTCGTGCATGTATTTTCGCGACAGGAACCGGATATCGTCGGACAATGTTGCCGAAAGCAAAAGAGTCTGGTGAGGATCAGGAACGCTTCTCAAAATACGCTCAATGTCATCACGAAACCCAATGTCAAGCATGCGGTCGGCTTCGTCCAGAACAACGTGGTAAACCTCGCCCAAATTCAGAGCCCGGCGCTCCAGCAAGTCCATCACACGACCGGGAGTCCCCACCACAATATCCACACCACGCTCCAGCGAACGCAACTGGCGAACAATCGGCTCGCCCCCATAAAGACCACGCACAATCACACTCAGGCCCTGAATCAGCTTCTCGATCTCAGTCACAATCTGCTGAACTAGTTCGCGTGTCGGCGCCAAAATTATCGCCTGAGGCGCACGATTCGATTGCTCAAGCATCTCCAGAATCGGGATTGCGAAAGCGGCCGTTTTGCCACTGCCAGTCTTGGCCTGACCAATCACATCACGCCCAAGAAGAGCGTGTGGAATCAACTCATTTTGAATTGGGGTCGGAGACGTATAGCCCCGACGAGCCAGAATTTTCAGCATCGGCTTCGAAAGACCGAGCGAATCAAATGCGACCTCAGAAAGGGCCGGAGACTTTGACGAGCCAATGGGCATATCTGGTTCAGGCATAACTTCTGCTGTTGGGTGGTCGTCTTGGATCACGGAAGACTTTTCTTGATCCCGATCTTGTTGTATTCTCATATCACAGAGATTTTATGATCTTTGTCGACTTTTTGTCAACCGTTCCCGTCAACGATTCTCAGGGACACGATTGGCAGAGTCCGCAGGATTGGACGAAAAACACCCCAAAAATCATGGTGACATTCATGAGTATCGATCCAACAGGCCCAGACGGGTCGCCAATTATCCAAGCTCCAGCAACCGCCCCATCGCCCCAAGCCACTCCTGCGGAGATCCAACAGCGATATCGCCAATTCCTCGAACTACTCCCTCTCACTCTCGCGCTCGCCGGTCTACCAACCTCTGAAGGCAGACTTTACAGCGAAGATCAAATTGATGGTCGGGCCATGACGATTCGAACGGCATATCGATTGGCAAGAAGTACCACTCGCGACATCCTGGGCGGGTCGTAAGGGGGTTGACTCCGGATCCAACTCAACCAGGGGGATTGGGAATGATTGACGGCTTGGCCATTGGCCGATACCTGAATCTGTCCTCATCAAGCGGCGAGCCAAGTTTTCCTGTGGCTCCTCGAGGCGGCCTCATCACCGCCCGACCACGCATTAACCAATCGTGGGCCGCAATCCCATACAATCGTCAGAAGGGCGAAATCCATGACTAATGAGCCACAAGAGCGATCACGGCCGATTCGTGCTGCAATGGTGGGCCTGGCCACGGATGCTATCGATTCTGTCCAGCGCCTCACTCGATTGCCAAATGGCACTCTCATGGGCGGATCTCGCCAGAGCCACGAACAAATGCGTGAAATCGCTCTGCGGCTCGAAGTAGAACTTGACCGACTCGGCGTCGGACTCGCCCAACTCTCGCCCAGCGAGCTCGCTGAAGTCGCCTGGCGCATCGACTCCCCTGAGATGTTCGAATTCGCCGAAAGGCTCGACGATGGCCTCCGCCGCCGTGATGTCCGCTTCCACGAAAGCTCGCCCGAACTCCTGATGGAAATCAGCATGGAACTGGTCACCGAATCCTCCATGTACGGCAACTGAACTTCTAACCGATCATTACGAGCAATCATCCCATTACACCCGGCACTTGCGGCTGGGTGTTTTTTTTGTCGATCAGAACCTGCCCGGAAATAATGCCTTGGTTATTTTAAGCGACTCGCTCCGATGCCTCCGGTGACCATCCATTCAGGTTCCAATCTCACCATGTGTCTTTAAAAAAATGGCGAAACCATTCCGGAAACGCTCTCAAAAATTCTCCTTTGAGAATGATGAACAAACAACCGCCTGAAATGACCAGCAGTCTTTATTGGCAATGCACCTCGGGTTGTGTTAGATTCGCCACATGCGTGTTTGCCCATTTTCCAGCCTTTGGAGCCGATCCATGAACCTCCGCGCTTTCAATACCATCACCGGATTGCTTTCTATCTGGCTTTTATCAGGTATGCATAGCCTGCAGGCTCAGGTCAAAGATGACGGAAAGCTCAATATCATCTGCTTCGGGGCCCATCCCGACGATGCCGAATACAAGAGCGGCGGCGCGGCTGCCCTGTGGGCCAAGGCCGGGCATCGCGTCAAGCTGGTTTCTGTCACCAATGGCGATATCGGGCACTGGGCCATGGCCGGCGGACCGCTTGCGAAACGACGAACCGCAGAATCCGCCCTGGTTGCAAAGCGCCTCGGTGTCACAAGCCAGGTTCTGGATATTCACGATGGCGAATTGGAACCCACACTTGAAAATCGAAAAACAATCACGCGCCTGATTCGCGAATGGAATGCCGATATCGTCATCTCACATCGCCCCTGGGATTACCATCCTGACCATCGCTATGTCGGTGTGCTGGTCCAAGATGCCGCTTATATGGTCCAGGTCCCTCATTTTTGCCCGGACACGCCACCTCTAAAATCCAATCCTCTCTTCCTCTACTCAAGCGACCGATTTCGCAAGCCATATCCGTTTCAGGCAGATATTGCAGTTGCAATTGACGGCGTAATTGAACAAAAGATCGACGCCCTAATGGCTCTCGAGTCGCAGACCTTTGAGGGCGGTGCGCTCGGCAGCAAAGAGCAGATGGACGCAGCACCTCCCGCTAATCTGCCAGAATTGCGCAGAAAATGGCTGCGCGACCGATGGGTGGGCCGAAGCACATCGGAAGCCGACCTGTTTCGCGGAGCACTCCATAAATGGTACGGCGAAGAAAAAGCCAAACAAATCAAATATGCTGAGGCATTCGAAATCTGCGAATATGGCCGACAACCCAAACCCGACGAAATACGCAAGCTTTTCCCATTCTTCGACAAGTAAAAATTGACACGATACCAATCGGCACATAGCCAGGGATGGCCCCCTTTCAGGATGCCTTGAAATCACGGAATCATGAGTATTTGTGTCTCGCCGACCGGTGGTTTCGCATCGCTTAACCACCGGTTAGGGCTGTTGAGGCGGGTGAAGAAGATCTCGGTGCCCTTCAATTGCCTTCGCAACAAGTGCCTGAAACTTTAGGAATTGCACTTCGTACACATTT
>CAMBEP010000027.1 GCA_945865635.1 Candidatus Kuenenia stuttgartensis | reverse complement strand
TTTCTAAGTTGTTGCGGCCAAACATGATACATCGTATCAGAATGATCCCGGAGGCATCAAAGCAAGTAGCCGGTGGTTGAGCGAAGCGACACCACCGGTCATAAGGTCTAAAAAAAGCTGCTGGCACCCCGGCAGGGGTGCAAGACCTTCTGTCGCGTCGTCGTCCGGTGGTGTCGTCGCTGACGCTCCTCAACCACCGGCTACTGGCTCCAGATGCCTCTCGCATCGTCTCGATCAAAAGTGCCATTCATGGCCGCGAAAAGTATAAGTTGCGATTAAATCGTTAAGGCAGTCAATTGAAAAACTTGAGCATTTATGTATGAATTTTAAAAAAAATTGTTGACAGGATCTTGACCTTATAAATAGTATACGGTCCAATGAAAGTCAGAGGGGTGACTTGGATCGCCAATGACTTTTGCTCTGATTCCCATGAAAAACCACTTCCAAACCATCTGGAACTTTTTTCATCCCTCTACAAAGTGAAGGAGATCACTGCACCATGACTCGACTAAACAATTTTCTGCCGGCACCCCGGCACATTCACTTTGCCTTGGCCTTGTTGCTTTTCGGCATGATGGCCCCGGCTGCACAAGCCGTTGATTTTCTGTTTCAGGACACCAATTTCGAATCGGGCTATAACATCGGTCAGCTCACGACCGATGCCACTGGCACTACCGCCGGCCAGGGCGGGTGGTTTACCCTTGCCTCTACCGCAGCGGCCTATAATGTCGTCGCCGACCCAGTCTCAGGCGGAAGTCATGGCAATGTGCTGGCAACACAGGCAGCTATCACGGGCGCTTCTGCCCGCTTTGCCTGGACGAACAATGTGGCCAATAACATCGGTAGCAACCCGGCAACCAACGACGTTTTCCAAGTCACCTATGATTTCTACATGGGCGGCACATCAAGCACCAGCACCAACCGCTATGGGCTTTATCTGTACGACTCAACCGGCACCAAGGTTCTTGCCGGGGCCTCCATGCAGAACAACACAGGCCAGTTTTATCTCAATAGCTATTATAACAACAATGGAACCTTGGGCAACTTTTCTTTCAGCACAGGCTTAGGGACCGGAGTAAATCCACCTGTGTTATCCCGCAACACCTGGTACACATTCTCAGTGACCTTCAACAAAACGACAGGCCGTGTCTTAGTCGGTTTCAGCACGGACGGTGGCTCGAATTTTACATCCGGTTTTGTGGATGGTGCCGCCGCAGGAACTAATCCAAATGAATTACGTTTGGTTGCTTCTGTCAACGCCGCCGCCGCCGGGACCAGCACTCTTGGCTATTATGACAATATCCATATGATCTCAACGTCAATTGCCGTTCCCGAGCCTTCCGCCTATGCCATGGGTGGCTTGTGCGCCTTGATTCTGGGCACAATCGCCAAGCGCCGCAAAGCCGCCTGAGCCTGACTGACGCATCAATTCCGGCCATCGCCTGGGCCAATCGCCCGGGCGATTCCGTTTTTATCGTGAATTTCTTATTGCAAATCCATCTGACTCGTTTGAAAAGAGAAGATCCGACAGTTCGGCGATGATCTTTTTATCATGTTGAAAAAGCGAAAACCCCTGACGTAACCCTCACGTTCTTGCCTCTCTGCCCGGTCTCCATTATGATGCCCTTTAATCAAACCACTTTGCCGGGATATCGTCAAATCAACCAAAAAGTCGAGGCCGCCGTGAACCTGTTCCGATCCATGATGATTGCAACCCTGATGCTCTCGGCCTTGCCGGCAATGGCAGACGAACCCGCTTATGACCTGATTATCCGCAATGGCCAGATTGTGGACGGCACCGGCAACCCCTGGAGGGCCGGCGACCTGGCCATCAAGGGCGACCGTATTGCTGCCCTGGGGCCTGTTGTGAAGGGCTCAGCCAAGCGAGAAATCAACGCCAAAGGCTTGGTCGTGGCCCCCGGCTTTATTGACATCCACTCACATTCCGACGACCTTCTTCTGGAAGACGGCCACGCCCAGAGCAAAATCCGTCAGGGCGTGACCACCGAAGTGCTTGGCGAAGGCCGATCCGCAGGCCCTGCCAAGGGCCAGCTCCCCGCCCGCACCCTCTCGGCACGCGGCCAAAACCTGCAATGGACGACCCTTGACGGATATCTCAGGCAGATCGACCAGCTCGGTGTCAGCCTGAATGTGGCCAGCTATGTCGGCCTGGACAATGTCTGGGAATCCGTCATGGGCAAGTCGCACGCGCGGCCCACGCCGCAGCAGATTGACCAAATGAAAGAGATTCTCGATGAAGCCATGCGTCAGGGGGCCTTCGGGCTTTCCTCGCTGCTCATGATGCCGCCCGGCTCGCTGGCCACCACCGACGACCTTGTCCAGCTCTGCCAGGTGGTCAAGCGTCATGGCGGGCTTTTCTCGTCGCATATTCGCAGCGAGGGGCTGGAGATTTTTGATTCCGTCAAGCAGGTCATCGAAGTGGCCGAACGTTCCGGCGTGCCGCTCGACATCATCCACATCAAAATTGCCGACGAAAAGCTCTGGGGCCGCATGAATGAAGTGGTCGCCATGATCCAGGCCGCACGGCAGAGGGGTGTGAATGTTCAGGCCAATGTTTATCCCTACACGCGAGGCAACAACAATCTCTCGAGCATCATTCCGCCCTGGGCCCACGAAGGCGGCACTTCCAAAATGATCGAACACCTGAAAAGCCCCGCCGACCGCCAGCGGCTCAAGCTTGAAATTACCAAGGGCGTCGACGGCTGGTATAACCACTACACGGCCGTGGGCGGCGACTGGTCGCGCATGCTCATCAGCGGCCAGGGGCCATACCAGGGCCTGACGATGGACAAGGTGATCGCCGCCCGATCCAAGGGCAAATCGCCTGGTCCCGACCCTCTGGATGTCATGTTCGACATCCTGGTCGAGCAGGGCGGCTCTGTGCCGACCGTCTTCGCTCACCACGAAGAAAAGGACATGAATCTGGCCATGCTTCAGCCCTGGTGCTCGATCGGTTCCGACGGCTCTGCCTATGCCACTGAGGGGCCCCTGCGTCGCGGCAACCCGCACCCCCGCAATTTCGGCACCTTTCCCCGAGTTCTCGGCCTCTACGCACGCGACCGGGGCATTTTGACGCTGGAAGACGCCGTGCGCAAGATCACATCCCTGAACGCCGCCAAAATCGGCCTGACAGACCGCGGCACACTCCGATCAGGCACCTTTGCCGACATCACCATCTTCAACCCGAAAACAGTGATCGACAAATCGACATATGAGCAGCCATTCGCTTATAATCATGGCATTGAATTTGTGATCGTCAATGGCCAGATCGTCCTTGAAAATGGCAAGCACACAGGCTCTATGCCGGGCCGGTCGTTGCGGTTTCAGGGGCGGAATTGACTTTTTTATTGACCATCGGGATATTTTCAGCATTTCTTGAAATGCAGGAAATATCCCGTTTTTTTTTTCACCGATTGCATTTATCCATCAGTCCGCCACTGCAGCGGAAGCGGCCTCTTGCCTGAGCGTTTCTTCCAGCGATTCCTGCCAGTCAATTTTCTCGTTGCTCAGCCGGGTTTTCAGATTCGCCACTGCGTCGCGATGCCGATTGGCCAGCACTGGCTGATTCAAGGGCGTCTTGGCATAGATTCGCCCCAGTGCGGCATGTGCCCTGATCAATGTCGGGGTCATCCCAAGTGCAGTTTCCAGAATCCTTGCGGCTTTCTCAGGCTCGCCCAGCCGCTCAAGGGCCAGCCCCACCAGCAAGTGCGTGGCGGGCTGGTGCCAGACCAGGGCAATCGAATCAAGCCCCGACTCCATCGCGGCCTCGGCATCGCCGCTGCGCCAATGGATTTCAGCCTTAATGGAAAGGGCCCGCCAGTCTTCCTGATCATGCTCCAGAAGCCTGTCGCACATCTCCAGAGCCGTTTCAAATTCGCCCAACGCAAGCCACAACTGGGCCAGCTCCACCAGCCCTCGTGGCTTCTCGCCCTGAGCCTCGTTCGCAAACTCCAGAGCCGCTCTGGCCTCGGCCTTGTCCTCGTCCGTTCGCGGAGCACTCGCATGCAGCAGCACCCGAGCCTGCAAAAGGGCTCTTGGCAAATGATATCCAGTGGCCAGCTCCGCCAGCTTCCGGTTCTCTTGCTGAAGTTTGGCAATGGCTGATTCATCATTGATTAAATACTGAGCTTCTTCCTCGCTCT
Source organism: Candidatus Kuenenia stuttgartensis (assembly GCA_945865635.1). Taxonomy (GTDB): domain Bacteria; phylum Planctomycetota; class Planctomycetia; order Isosphaerales; family Isosphaeraceae; genus QWQI01. The sequence goes on along the minus strand of CAMBEP010000027.1, from coordinate 59,219 downwards.
TGGCCAATCGCAAATTCTTTAAAAACGCCCGCCGTATCCACTCTTTTTTCTGTTCCTCTGTCGGCTCCACCCCAGGCTTTAAATCCAAAGGTGCTTCCTCTGCCGTAGATTCCGGGTCCGCATGGTGCTGCTTCCATTGCTCCAGATATCCCTCCCGAAGCGTCTTGAGCCTCTCCTGCTGCTCCTTCAGCTTTTCTATGGCTTTGGGCACTTCCTGATCAAGAGTTTTGGCAAAGTTGTCAAGCAATTGACGCGCCTTTGCGTGCTTGTCCTGCGTCAGGAGCCCGTCCACCAATTGCTGCACGAATCTTAAATCGACTGGGTCAGTTGCAAGCAACTCTTCAAAAATCCCCACGGCTTTTTCGATGTTCTGGGCCTCCATCTGGGCCCGGGCTTCGTTGTATTTCAATTCCTCAAGGGTATTTGCAATGGCAAGTTCCATGTTGTCGCCAACATGGTCTACATAGCCCAGATCTTCCAGACGCTTTCTCAGCTCTACTGCCTCATAGGTGTCAAATTGCTTGTCCTTTGCATGTCGACCGTCCGCGTGCGGCCCTTCCACCAAATCCCACGATGCAATTGCATTAAGGGGCGCAAGCCGCTGTTCCAGAGCAGCCGAGAGGACCTTGCCGTCCATATCCTCGCCGGCCGGAAGGTCAAACAGTCGCAGAATTGTCGGGCAAAGATCCGTCAAAACGGCTCCATAAATACTCCCACCGCTCGGTTTGATCCCCGGCCCACACATGGCCACCATCCCATAATGCCGGTGCTCAATGGCTGGCCCGGCGGCTTCGGCTGGAATATATTCGGGCCGGAGGTGGTCGCTATGAAAGCCGTGGTCGCTGGTCAAAATGACGGTTGTATCAGGGCCGGCTATGGCCATCAGCTCGCCAAGCATGGAATCGTGCCACGCATAGGCATTGCTGACACAGTTTCGGTAAAGCTCGGCAATCTTGTCGTCGGCCCGGGCAGTGTGTGGCGGGTGATAGGCCATGAATCGGTGCCCGAAGTGGTCGGGCGTGTCGAAATAAACCGCTGCGAAGTCCCATTCCTGCGTCTCAAGCAGCTCGGTGGCCACGGCATTGGTTGTCATGCTTTCGCAAATCAGCTTCGCAAGCGCGTGCAGGCTCTTGTCGCTTGTTTGATCCACTTCGTCAAAGTCAGGCACAAAGGCCCGCAGCATCTCGCCGGTGATCTCATAAGGGCCCACCCGCAGGTCGCGCAGCAATGGGGCCAGCTCGGGCGGATGCACACTGCCGGGCGCCACTGGCTTCTGGGCCAGATTTTCGCTCTCTACATCGCGGAACCAGTCCGAGACAATGGCCCCGTTGATCGGCTCGGCCGGGTGGCTTGGCCACCAGCCCACCACCACCGAACGCTTGCCCTGCTGGTTCAGAATGTTCCAGATCGCCTTCGTCTTGCGGCCTTCAATGGTGATCGGGCGAATCGACTTGCCATCGGGCGTGACTTCTGAAAAGCCAAAGATCCCGTGCTTCGGCGGCCTTTTGCCTGTGGCTATGCTTGTCCAGAGCATCGGCGAGAGCGGCGGGTGCAGCGTGGCAATATTGCCTGAGACACCCTCACGCATCATTCTGGCCAGATTAGGCATCGCGCCGGCTTCCACCAGGGGCAGGGCCACTTTCCAATCCGCAGCATCCCAACCCACCAGCAAGACTTTGCGAGCCATGATCGAGCCTTTTCAAAAAGCCGTGAAGCGATAGACCCAGGCAATACAAAAAAGCTCAGGAAGTTGATCCTTAGATTATCAAGAATACTCTTAGAAAACAAGCCAATCAGGCCACAGCCGGGGCCGTTTTGCGTTCTTTCCGCCAGCGGCGCAGGGCCAGGGCCCCGCCGGTCAGGGCGGCAATGCCTGAGGTGATCAGTGTCGATGGCTCGGGCACGCCCACAGCCGCTTGCCCAGCACCCAGAATGCCCGTCGTCACATTCTGCCAGGCATAGCTGTTGATTTTCGCCCAGCCATTGAGTTGGCTGCTATTAACGGAATTCTGAAAGTCAACATTGATCCAGCCGTTGAAAGTATTCACACTGCCGGTATCCTTGAATCGGAACAGCAGGTACTTGTTGGTTTTCGCTGGATCGATTTTGCCGTATACGCCACCTTTGCTATACACCAAAAGGCCAAAATTCATAATTTTGGTCCCTGCATTGCCCCAGGTCGCGTTCGCGGCAAATGTTTTTGCTGCCACAGACATAGCGTTATTACCGCCGTTTGCTGGCCTGGTGTAAGTGCCTATTTTGAAATAAGGCACGGCGGCATTTTTCTTCGCAGCCACCGATGCACTACTTAATTTAAAACTAGCTCCATCTCCCGCACCATTCAGGTTAAGTTTAAAAGACGCCACCTGATTCGTACCCGTCGGGGAGCCATTCACCCAGCCCACGATATTGTTGGTCGTGATCGAGCCTGAGTTAAAAAAGTCGGCCGCTTCCGCATTCTGCCCCACCGAAGCCGCAGCACCCGCCGCCGCCATGACAGACATCAGCTTTCTGGAACGGCCATCCGCAAGTCTCAATTTTTTGTTGTACATCATATTTCCTTAGGAGATCACTGGTGAACCGAACAGTATAAGCAGTAATTTGACTAAAAAAGTGGTGTAAATCACTTTAAGAATCTTATCGTGCAGATTCGGAAGAGTCTATCATCAATTGCCCGGAGTGTGTCAAGTTTTTTTTCAAAATCTGAAAAAAAAGACCAGTCCGGATTTCGGTTGAGGAGCGTGCCAGCGACGACACCACCAGACGACGACACGACCAAAAATTCTTGCACCCCGGCCAGGCCGCCAGCCTCATTTTTTTTTCGCATCCAAATCCCGAAGTTGTCGATGCGCTCACCGCACCGGCTACAGTCTGCGATGGCTACGGCATCGGTTCGATCAAAAGGTGTCGTTTATAACCGCGAAGATTAAATCCTAATTCCTGGAGGAAGAATTATCCTCAATGGACTCAATCCATGGTCGCTTCATTCCATCTGTTCCTTTTTTTCAAGCAGACTCAGTCAAAAATCTGGTCAGGACTTCGCCAAGGCGCCAATGGGGACCAATTCGCGAAGGCTTTTGGGGAGTGGGAAGTGGACATCTTCTTCGCGCACGGTTTCTTCAATAATTTCTGCATCATGGCGGGTTCTGAGGTATTCGAGAACCTCCTGCACAACATCTTCAGGCGCACTGGCGCCGGCTGTGACCAAAACAGACGAAACCCCCTTCAACCACTCCGGGTCAATCTCTTCAACGCCGTCAATAAGCTGCGCGTGGGGCCCTATGCTGAGCGCGATCTCGGCAAGACGCTTGCTGTTTGAGCTGTTTTGAGAGCCCAAAACCAGCACCAGATCGACCTTCTGGGCGATCACATGAACGGCGTCCTGACGATTCTGTGTGGCATAACAGATATCATCCTTGGGCGGATTGGCAATCTGGGGGTACTTTAATCGCAATGCAGAAATGACGCGATTGGCATCGTCCACAGAGAGGGTGGTCTGCGTCAGATAGGCGATTTTTTCCGGATTCCCAATCTGCATATTTTCGACATCGGCAGGTGTTTCGACCAGAACCATACAATCCGGGGCTTCCCCCATGGTGCCAATGACTTCGTCGTGGCCCTCGTGGCCGATCAGGACAATCTTGTAACCATCTCTGGCGTATTTGATGGCTTCCAGGTGCACCTTGGTGACCAGGGGGCAGGTGGCGTCGATTGCTTTAAGGTTACGGGCCTTGGCCTGCTGACGAATCTCGGGGCTGACTCCATGTGCGGAATAAAGCAAAACAGAGCCCATCGGAGCTTCATCAATATGGTCGATAAAAATGGCTCCGCGACGCTTGGCACGGGCCACAACGTGATAATTGTGGACAATCTCGTGATAAACATAAACCGGTGGCCCAAAATGATTCAGGGCGATTTCAAGGCTCTCGATGGCCATGTTCACACCCGCACAGAAACCGCGTGGATTGGCCAGATAGACTTTGATCGACACTTGTCCCGTGCTCCTCATTTTAAGCCAGTTCAGGCGAAATCTGATCCGCCTGCATTTTATGTTCGTTTATCTTAGACATTCCGCCCGGGATCGAACAGATGAAGCCTTCTGAATTTTGATTTAACGCTCATCCAGCCTGCGAATCCGGTCGGGGTCGCCAAACCGCCTGACAAAAATCAGGAGCGTGGGCAGGAGCTGATCAGGGCCGAATTGGGCCAGCTCCTCGGGGGTGGAATTCTCTGCCGGGTAGAGGCCAAACCATTGCAATCGAAGGGGCCATTGATTCTTGATTGAGGCCTGATTGAACCGCTCCAGCACGCGCAGGGCCCAGGCGGCCCCCCAGGCATCGCGAAATGGCAGCCACACGTCATGAAACGAATCGGCCGGATTGGAACGCATGCCGCGGGTGTTCCAGACGGCTGGCATCAGGACTGTGATGGAAATGCACCATGGCAAGACCCACCAGAAATCGCCCCTCCACTCGGCCCGCCCTGCTGGCCTCCAGATCATGTAGAGATGCACAACAAGCCCCAAAGCCAGGCAGATGGATGACTTGAAGTGTCTTGTAGGGATATAGTTGGAAATGCCGGCAAAGACCACCAGGAGAAAGAACCAGTTCCAGGGCGAATCAAGCCGGAGCCGGTCCAGAATGTCAAATGGCTTGGAAAGAGCCATACCTTCCATCAGGGGAAGTAGGCCGATGCCGATAAAGAGGCCGCAGAGGATGGCCCAGGCTGTCTCGCCGGGGCGTCGGGCACCGAGGACGCTGACCAGGGCGGCCAGAGTGGCCAGAAATGCAAGGTGGCTGAAGATGGCTTCGCGGGGGTGGCCGGTCACGTTGGTGTCGGCAGAGCCCTGGCCAACAGCGGCAATCAAAACGGCCAAAATGGCCCAGATCACGGCTGGCCTGAGAGACGTTCCGGCAAGTGCCCTGCAAGCCAGGCCAAGATTCAGGGCCGAAACAATCAGGGCCATTGCAACGATTGTATGAATAGGTACATACGTCAACGGATGGCGCCCCAGCATTCGGCTTGAGCAGATTTGTAAGCCTGCCAGAAGGCCGGGAAAGAGGGCGAGCGAAAGGCTCAATGCGTTGATCCATCGAAGCCCGGATTGGGTCAGGCATGCGAGCCGAGCTGTTTGGATTGGCGTTCGGGCGGGATCCTCGATCACGGTTTCAGGGCTCCGCGTGAGATGGCGCCGGGGTCAGCGGCCACACGTTCGGCGAAAACCGACATGTTTTTAATGGCGGGCCGAAGGGCTTTGACGATTTCGTTGGCGCCGCGCATCGTGGCGGTGGTTTCGCTGTATAAACTGCCGTCAGTCAGGAGCTTCTGAAGGGATCCGGTGGTATTGAGCTGGCCATTGGAGTCGCTCAGGGTGCGTGTCAGGAGACCAAGCTGGGCGGCCATGGCATTGAGCCTCAGAAGGGCTTGGCCGAGATTTGTCACGGGGGTTCGCTTGGTGTCGCTGCCCAAGTCGGCTGCCAGAGGCTTCAGTGCGGCCATCACATCTTTGTCGAGCGATTCGGTCAGGGCATCGGCCCGCTTGATCACGGCCTGAATCCGGCTGCGGGCGTCGGCGTCGAAGGTTTGGTCGGCACCTTCCAGGATTCGTTTCAGGGCAGCGATGGAGGGTTTGATGTCGGCCTCATTTTCCACCACAATTTTGTCGGCGCGTTCGGCAAGCTGGCCGAGATTCTTGCCGGTCTTGCTCCAGGTGTTGATGAAATCTTCCAGCAACTCAGCTTTTTTGGTCAGGGCCGCCACCCCAATAGCCGCCTCTTCGATGGAGCTCAGTGTCTTACCGGCCTGGTTTAAGGCATTGGTGGCCAGGGCCAGTGCTTCGTTCGGGTCGGCGCTGACCTGACCCTGAATGATCATGGCTTTTTCGGGGTCGGCTGAAAGCTGGATTGGTTCCGGATTCTTTTTCGAGCCTGTCATGATTTCGATCAAAGTGTCGCCAATCAAGGCTCTCTGGATCATCGGTATGCTTTCCTGAGTCAGCTTGAATGGCTCTTCGATCCCAAGCGTGATCAAAACGCCTTCCGGCTCGTTTTTCGGGCGATCCGTGCGCTCATCAAATTCTACCTTGGTCACCGCCCCGATCCGAATCCCGTTCTTGCGCACCGGAACACCCACAGCAACTCCGGGCGCGTTCACAAACTTGACGGTGATATAGCTTTGCTTGGCGCCCAACTGCAAGCCGCCGCTGAACATGATCCCCAAGCCGATCAGCCCGATCGAGGCGAAAATGATAAAGATGCCGATCCGGAATTCCAGGGCTCTGTCACTCATCCGTTGAATCTCCATTTGCTCATTGATGAATTTGCCTGATACAGATTCTGTCTCATTGATGCTTGTTTCAGGATGGGTTCGGCCGGGCGGACACAATGTCGTCCGGGTGCATGCGCACCAGGCCCGACTCATATTCGTCGGCTTGCCTGGCGCTGCTCATTTCGCGGATCCGCTCACCGGCCTCGCCCTTGACAAACTGCCGCACACGCGGGTCGGCATCCTCCTCCATCCCTTCTGGCGGCCCATTGTAAAGAATCTGCGATTCCTTGGGCCCAAGCCGCGATATCGGGTAGAGCATGATCACGCGGTCGGCACATTTCAAAACCGTCCGCATCTCGTGAGTCACAATGATCCCGGTCTTTGCTCCATGATCCTGCGACTGAATGATCAGCTCATTGATGATGTCCGTCATGATCGGATCCAGCCCTGTTGTCGGCTCATCATAAAGCATCACTTCCGGCTTCAGGGCCAGCGCCCTGGCCAGCCCCACCCGCTTGCGCTGACCTCCCGAAAGTTCGGCTGGCTTCTTTGTTTCAACCCCCGGCGGCAGTCCCACCTCCGCAAGCCGCTCGCGAATGTAGACGGGCATCAGGGGCTCCTCCATAAGTCTATGCTCGCGAAGCCCAAACGCGACATTGTCGTAGACGGACATGCTGTCAAATAGGGCGGCCATCTGGAACAGGAACCCAAACTTGATCCGAGTCGCTGTAAGCTGCTTCTCGTTCATTTTCGAAATGCGGTCGCCCTTGAACTTGACAGTGCCCTTGTCAGGCTTCATCAGTCCTATCATCAATTTTAGATTCACCGTCTTGCCACAACCCGATTCGCCAATCAGGCAGACTGTCTCGCCCTGACGGATCTCAAACGAAAGATCTCGCAAAACCATCTGGTTCCGAAATGATTTCGTCACATTCTCAAACTCGATCACAACTGGCTTGTCCGCATATTTATAAGGCTTTAAAAATGACCCCACAACCTCCACAACAGCCGGCCGGGATGGATCGGGGGGCGATTGCTTTGGCTCGGCAAATGGCTCGTTTACTATCGTCGACGGCTCGCCTGCCGATCCCAGTGAGCCGCTCTGAGCATAGCCTAAAGTCGCAGTTTCAATCTCAATTTCAGGTCTCCCGTTGATCACCGAAACCTGCTCTGCCACCAGCTCGCCCGAACCCTCGTCCGATCCGTCAAATGACGAAAAGCTCCATGGAGGCGTATACTCCTTGGCAACTGGATCGCCGTTTTCAGGGTCGTTGATAGGGGGGCTCTGATCGTCAACCAAAGTCGCTCAATCCTTCCAATTCTTAGGCCTTCAAGGTCATGAACTAGATCAAGCTTTCGCTGACCTCCGGATACAAAATCCTGTAAACCGAGTTCCAGGCAGAACCGACCACCAGATCGATCGCCAGAATGATCACAAACGAAAGCACAAACGACTCGGTCGCGGCCCGGCCCACCCCCTCGGCTCCTGCCTTGGAATGAAAACCGCGATGGCATGCGATAATCCCTATGCTATAGCCAAAAAAGACGCTCTTGACCAAGCCTGCCACCAAGTCGGCCATTTCGACGAACTTTTCGGTGTAATACCAGTAAAAATAGTTGTCGATCGCAAAGAGCTGGGTCGATATCAGGTTGCCCCCGATAATTCCCAGGCAGTCTGCAATGCCGGTCAGTAAGGGGATCAATAGCACACACGTCACCAGCCTGGGCACCACCAAGACCTGAATCGGATTCGTGCCAAGAGCAGATAGAGCATCAATTTGCTCCGTCACCCGCATGGTACCCAGTTCCGCCGCCATGGCCGAGCCAATCCGGCCCGCAAGCATTGTCGCCGCCAGCACTGGCCCAAGTTCCTTCACAAGCGTCACATTGATGACCGCACCCATCCGCGACTCGAGCCCCATCTCCCGGAATGAGTGGTACGACTGCACTGCCAGCACCATTCCGATGAAAAAACCGGTCATTCCCACAACCGTCGTGCTGGCAACTCCAATCGAATAAAACAAGGGCCGCAGATTACGCCATCGCGGTGGACGATAGATCAACCATCGCAGTGCAGAAAGATTAAACATGCTCAAGCTGCCGATAAAGGCAATCAGATCAACCAGTCCAGACCCGAAACCAGGCCTGCTCTCGGCTGACGGCTCAACACGACGACCCGTTTCGGGATCGATGACTGACTGAACCGCTGGATTTGGGATCGATTTTTGAGACATTTTTCGTTGAGTCAAGTTGTTTATACAGAGCCGTGGAATGGCCCTATTTTGCTCTGACTCCCGACATTAAAACAACCCCATTCTGAGAAAGATCTCGGAAAAACTCTTTTTCACCGTCTTTTGAAATCCTGATTTTGTCAACTTCCAGGCTACAATTGTGATCGATTCAACGATTCAAATCAGACCGGGGCACAAGCCGGAACCTTTAATCATTTGCCCTGCACAAATCCCAGAGTTTTTTGGTGGACCAACTTGCAATCCCAAAGCACCCCCAAAAAAAGCCTGATAACCCCAATCCAGATTTCCGCCTTGTCCCAAACCACCGGAAAAGGTATTTTGAAAATGGATTAAAACAGAATCCGAGGCCACGCTCTTGCCGATCTTCTTAGTCATTCCTCTCCCGTTTGCATTGAACCCTTGATAAAGCAAAACATTACGAATGACCGCCAGCCCGACCACTCATCGATTCAGCTTACTCTCACATGCATCGTTCATGATGATCCTGTTTGGCCTGCTCGCTCTCGTCTACCTTTTTCGGCCCATCCTCGTACCCATCTCGCTTGCCCTTTTGCTCGCCTGCCTGCTGCTTCCTGCCACCTTGTTTATCAAACGTATTCTCAGAGTTTCTCAGTCCACAGCCTCGATTCTTATGTTTCTCATGCTTGGGGCGGGTGGGGGCTATCTCGGTGTGATCGCTGTGGATCATCTCGCGGAATTATCGCTCAGCTTACCAATTGACATCTCACGACTCAGCTCGAAAATCGGCCAAAACCTCACGGACTTTGTTCGCGATTATCCCAAACTCGGATCCCTCCTGCCCGAACCCCAGCTCATCGCCGCCTTTGGCGAACGTAATGCCGGCCTGATTTTCAAAGGGCTTGGCGATCCTGCATCCAATATCACAGGCTTGATCAGCGAAGGGCTGCTGACCCTCATCCTAGCCATCTTTTTTACTGTCGAACAGCCAATCCTTGAGCCACGACTGGCTCTGGCCATAGGGAAAACCAAAAAAGAATCCATCTTCTACGAAAACCTCTTCAAGCACCTGGCCAAAAGCATGCGCCGATATCTGGTCGTCAGGGCCATGATCAACCTCGTTTTCGGTATTTCTGTGGCTGTTGCACTTGGTCTTCTCAAAGTCAATTTTGCAATCATTCTTGGTGTATTCGCAGGGTTTGCAAATTTTATACCGTATCTCGGGCAGGCCATGGCTGCATTGTTGATGTCGCTGGTTGCATTGTCACAAACCGGGTCGCCGGCGGACATGCTTGTAGTTATCCTTGTTTTTGTCGGATTGTCCCTGCTTGAAGGATACCTGCTGACACCGATTGTCATGGGCCGTACGATGGATCTCAATGGCACCACCGTACTTTTAAGCTGTCTGTTCTGGGGATTTATGTGGGGCACGGTCGGCCTCTTTCTGGCCACTCCAATCGCTGCCATCATTCGACTCACTCTCGAACACTTCCCCCGCGGCCGAAAATGGGCATTAGTCATGAGTGTCGTGCCCGACTCTGAAATTGAAGCCGTTGCAGATCCCACACCTCCGCCAATCACTTCGTTCTGATCTTTTTTCAGAAATATGCAACGACTGATCCGCATGAATTCGAACGATTATCAAAAAACAAAAACGGATGGCACAGCCCCTGGTATCACTTATGTTATGATCCAGTTATCTGGCTCTGATTTTGCATCTCCAACACGAAAACGGATGAAAACCATGGCTCTGGCCAAATACAGAAACCATATCGGAACAAGCCTGCTGGCCCTGATTCTGCAAGTCACACATGCAACCCATTTCACAACCTGCCAGGCGCAGGCTGTGGCTCAAAAGCCAGGCCTTGAGTCTGTCGATACCAGTGTTGAATTTCCTTCGGAGTTGGTGCGATGGAAGGTGATTCCCCAAGTCAATCCCGTATTTCAGGGTGCATCGGGCGATGCCTGGGATGCAAAGATCCGAGAGCGCGGCTGGATTGTGCGAGATGGCGCCCAGTGGCGAATGTATTATACAGGTTACAATGTCGCTCAGACCGAACTCAGACGCTTGGGCATGGCCATTTCAGACGATGGAATCCATTGGAAACGCTCGGATCGAAATCCTCTGATTCAGAACGAATGGGTTGAAGACATCTCCATATTAAAACATGATCATCAATGGATCATGGTGGCCGAAGGCAAAAATGACATTGCCCACAGTTTCATTTCAGACGATGGCCTTGACTGGCGCCGCGAAGGCCCACTGGATATTCGACTCAAAAACGGTAATCAGATCGCAGAAGGCCCCCGAGGAACTCCATTCTTGATGTTCGAAAATGGCATATGGCATCTCTTTTACGAGCGTGGCGATGCCGGAGTCTGGCTCGCCCGGTCCAGCAATCGCAAAGTTTTTACCAATGTGCAGGATGAACCCGTCATCGCCCTGGGCCCAAAGGCTTATGATCGTGGTGCAGTCGCCTTGAACCAAGTGCTTAAAATTGGCGAATATTATTATGCCGTACTTCATGCCAATGAAAAACGGCCATTTGGCCCGTACTGGACAACCACCATGGCCCGTTCCAAAGATTTGATCCACTGGAATAAATGCTCGGTAGATCCATTGATCAAAAACAACAGTTCCAGCGGGCAGATTGTGCCTCTCGATAATGGAACCCTGCGCATGTATACGATGCACCCGGAAGTGCGTGTTTATGAACAGTCGTCCAAATGAAATCGGGCAATCCGTCAGGAAAAGGGGTCGGTCAGAGACCAGCCTCCGTCAAGCGTCATAATAGCGCCTGTCAGGCCAGCAATTCCAGGGTCGACCAAGGCGAGAATGGCCTTGGCGCAAGCATCGGCTGAGATTGGCCCTTGTGTCAGGGGCTGCTTCTTCTGCAAGTAAAAGGCAATTTCCGGCTTGCTGATTGCCCGATTGGCCATGGGGGTATGGACTAGACCCGGCTTGAGCATGTTCACCCGAATCCCATCCAGGGCATGGGCGGCTGCGGCGTTTTTCACCAGCGCCTCAAGCCCAGCCTTTGCAACGGCATAACCGATTGTATTAAAGAACTGAACAGACGGATGATCGGCCAGAACCGAACCGACGACTACAATCGAGCCGCGCTGGCCAGATCCATCGGGTGTTTGCGTTTGCATTTGGGTTATAGCGGCCTGCACACTATGAAAGGCGGAATCAAGGTTTAGCCGAAGTGCCGCGTGCCATCCGGCCTCGGTGCAATCGACCAGAGGCCCATCGCCCATGGATCGGGCTGATCCGCCCACGGTGTGCACCACGATATCCAACCGATACAGAAATAAATCCAGGATCTGATCAAATGCAGCCCGACATTCCTTCCGGCTGGTCATATCTGTGTAAATCTGCTTCAGAAAGCATGCTTCGATCTGGCTGGTATCATCGGGCTTGCCGATGACAATGACATTCGCCCCCTGATCGGCCAATGCACAGGCCGCAGAGCGACCGATTCCACTCGTTCCGCCAATTACCAGGGCGTTACGATGATGGAATGGGCTGCTCGACGATTTCATGATGGAAATAGTTCTAAAAGATCAATCTTTGAATTCAAAAATCGCTTCAATTTCCACGGCAATCTGTCCAGGGAGGCTGCCCATGCCAACGGCTGACCGGGCGCCGACTCCGGCATCAGCCCCGAAGACTTCGGCCATGAGGTTTGAATAGCCATTGATGACTTTGGGATGATCATTGAAATCGGCTGTGGAATTGACCATGCCCAGTGTCTTCACCAGCCGGACCACTTTATCAAGCGAGCCCAGATGGTCTCGCAGGGTGGCCAGAATGGCCAGGCCTGTCTGTCGGGCAGCAGCTTGGCCGGCGGCCAGGTCGAGATCGTCGCCAACTCGGCCCTTGATGGAAGTGCCATCGCTCTTTAAAGGGCCATGGCCACTGACATAGAGCAAATTCCCGGCCCTGACTGCGGGTTTATAGGTGCCAATTGGTTTAGGGGCGTTTGGAAGTTCAAGATTGAGTTCTTTGATTTTGGCTTCTGCAGACATTCTGTATTCCAGCCTTTCGGGAGCATGGTTTTTGAAAACGGGATTGCCGATCCAGCCCTTGGATCCGACTAGTCGGGGGGTGCGAATCTTGAGGTAAAAATTTGTATTTCACCTGTCTAGGCAGTTGGGAACCAGATTAACGCATCCCAATTTGGAATTCAACGATTCAGGGCCTAGTTTCCAAACGGATTTGGTCGCGACTGCCGAACTCGTTCGAGCTCAAGAGCAAGCAATTTTGGCTGCCCGTCGGCCCGGAAAAGGCCAGAATGAAGGAATTCGCCTGGCTGATCGTCGCACAGTCGCGACCAGGTCAGGGATTCCACAATCGATTTGGAAGACGCCAATCGCAGGACACTCATGGCCAGTTCGGCCTGGTCCGCTTCCGTGCATCCACTCGGCCATTGGCGGGTATCGGCAGCAATCAAGCCCTGCAGGGGTGGATGTTGCGGGGTCAAGGTCGCCGCCAATTGGCTTGGCATGGAGAGACTTAAATGCAAAGGCAGATTGATGAGCTGATAAAGATCAAGCATTTTGGATACGTCGATCAATTCACGGCGATGACTGCCCGGAGATGGATACCCCAAGGCGAGCTCCAGGCCAATCCCCGTAACCCCAAGATCTGCTCGCGCCAGCGTGTCAGCCAGGTGCAATGGGCCAAGCTCAAATCCATCCTGCGACAGCCATTCCGCCCACGGAGTGGTCAGGTCCACCACGATCTTGGCATCAGGCGCCGCTTGTGACACAGCTTGAATCGCGGCCACTGTAATCTTGATCTGCTGCTCTTCCGATAATCCACAAACCTTCCCCATCGCCGGACGCCGCACCACATGCCATACCTGCACCTTGGACTTCAAATTTTTAACCACATAAAAGACATAATTGGCCACCACCCGCGAGAGCTGCGTTATGTCGTCGTAATGGCTCAGCCAGGTCGGAAGCCCAGCCTCCGAAAAATCAATCAATGGCCCAGCATGCACTTTCATGCCCGAATCGTAAACCCGACTCACTGGCAAATCCCAAGCCGACCAGTCAATCTTGTTTTCAAGTGGCATCAGCTCGCGCCACAATGGGCCAATTCGGCATGCATTGGCATGACCTATCGCCCAATTCAGTCGCGCATCCGCTTCAGAAACACCTGTCACATCAATACACAATTTTTTTGAGACTAAGAGATCCGTTTTCTCTGGATGGATCACATGCCTTAAGTGGCTGCGGGCCAGCTCCATCGATTGCTCCAGCGAGCGTGTCGCCAAGACCGCACACTGCTCAATGTCATTACGGTTCATGACCGCTTTGACAAAAGTGCGGTGCGCCTCAAGCAAACCCTTCGGCACTTGCCTGTTGCCGATGGCGGGCCCATCCATGAAAAAATGACGAAGCTCTGTCAATCGGCCACGTGCCAACTCCAATACCAGCAGGTAAGGCTCCGTTTGAGTCGGTAAGGTTGATGTGCCCAGAATCACTGGATCCTGACCCGGAAGCGACCAAGGCACCTGAACCCTCAGGCTCTCGGGCGTGGCCGTCTGGCAAATCAATAGACCATTCTCAAAACGGGTTTTCACCTGATAAGGTGTCCGCTCCAGGTCCAGCACGTGAATCAACTTGGGATCCAGCGACCAGCCCTGGGATTCAGGCGCGTTCAGAAGAAACTTGACTTGCGCCATTTGGTCGCCTGAATTGCCAATGTGGTGGGTGATATGACCGTTCCAAGCCATCGAATCCGATCAGAATGAGTTTGCTAGACTCCGCCAAAAGCCGATTCGACAGCCCGCCCGATGAATCCTCTTATTCCGACCGGTTCTATACCTGCCGGTTTGTCTGACTCTGCTATTCTGCCCATCTGGATCGTTTTTTTCAATCTATTCAACAGGATAAGTCCAAAAGTTTTCGTTTCTCATCCTCTACAGAGACCCCATCAACCAAAATATGGGCCTGAGATCAATCATCAATTCCGATAAATATTGCTCACCAAATGGTTTCCGGATCGACCACAAGTCTGTTCCAAAATTTGATCATTTTCCACTGGCAGTCCTGCTCAAAATGATCAGAATAGGTTCTTCATCTCATCACCTCCCGACAGACCCGAGACGGTCGCCCGGCCAATCTTGAAGCAATTCACTCAGGTCATTACAAATTCAGGGTTTAAATCCTATGTCCAATCGTGTTCTGATCGGCTCTCTCCCATTACGTCACCAGCCAGGCCGATTCCGGGACATCCTCCTCGAAGCTGGCCTCGAACCCGTCGATCCACCTGCACGGGAAGACCAAAGCGAACTATCTGCTGCATATCTCGCTGAGGTCCTCCCCTCCTGCTTTGGCTTCGTCGCTGGTGCCGAAAAAATCGACGAACCGATCATGCAGAGATGCCCACTTCTCAAAATTATCGCCCGTACCGGTGTCGGATACGATGTCATCGACATCCCGGCCGCTCAAAAACTCGGCATCCGTGTCAGCATTACTCCAGGGGTCAATCAGGAAAGTGTCGCCGAACAAGCCTTCGGTCTCCTGCTCGGACTCACCCGCCGAATTGCCGTCAATAGCTCCCTCATTGCTCAAGGGCAATGGGAACGCACCCTCCCAGTCCCAATCCGGGGCAAAACCATCGGGCTCATCGGGCTCGGTCGAATCGGCCAAGCCATGGTCCCAAGAGCCAAAGCCTTCGGCATGAACCTCCTGGCCTATGATCCTTATCTCAAAAACTCACCCTTTGGCACGGATGTCCCACTTGCCAGCCTCGCCGAACTCTTTGCCAATTCCGATATCATCAGCCTCCACATTCCCGTTACATCTGAGACCATCGGACTGGTCAGGGCCGAAACCATTCAACTCATGAAAAAAGGGGTCATCATCATCAATACCGCTCGCGGCGGACTTATCCACGAACCCGACCTCATCGACGCCCTCAATTCCGGACACATCACCGCCGCAGGTCTTGATGTTACAAACCCCGAACCACCTCAACCCGACAACCCGCTCAGACGCCTTCCCAATGTTCTCATCAGCCCCCACCTCGCAGGTATCGATACCAAAAGCATGGCCGATATGGCCGACCTTGCCGCCTGGTGCGTCGCCGAAATGAAGGCCGGAAGACTCCCCCAGCACTGCCTCGTCTGCTAAATCAAGACCCTCTTTATAATCAGGATCCATAGTCCAAAAAAAGATACCGCCTGAAGCTTTCAGGCGGCATCTGTCAGATAAGACTCAATCGTGATTTGTGTCTAGTATCAGACTTGAAAGCTCGATCCACAACCACACGACTTGACAACATTCGGGTTCAGAAACTTAAACCCGCGCTGACCCAGATCATTCGTGACAAAATCAATCACGGTCCCATCAAGGTAAGGGTCGAATTTCTTCTCGACTGCCAACTGCACACCAAAGAAGTCCGAAATCCGGTCCTTCTCCGTGATGTCGCTGTCGAAATTCAGGTCATATGAAAACCCGCTACAGCCGCCACCTTTGACTCCCACCCGAAGCAACGTGCCGTCAGGCACGCTTTGCTCGCTGAGAATTCGCTTTACTTCCGATGCCGCTGTTTCCGTCATTGTCACTGGCATAGCTTCAAAATCCTCCTAGAGTTTGGCTCAAATTTGCCCCAGGCCTTGAGGACAACCTTCGCCAATATCCAATATCCTATCGTTTTATTACGCATCTGTCAAATCTTTATCCCATTTCTCGACCCGTCCGAAACACCCTCGAACCAACATTTATTCCACATTTCAAAGCACCTGACTCTCCTAACCTGCGGAATCCCAACTTTTTTGCTAAATCGACCTGACCAATACCCTCAAGGCTTGAACAGCCATCACCACCTCCGCCGCCGCCTGCTCGATCTCCTCCCGCGTATTGAACCGGCCCAGACTAAACCTCAGGCTCGACCTCGCCTCATCATCGCTCAGACCTATCGATCTCAAGACATGGCTCGGCTCTGGATCCGATGCCGAACAGGCCGACCCACTCGATATCGCCAAACCCTTCAGGCTCAGCATCAGAGCCTCGCCACTCACACCCTCAAATCTCAGGTTCAAGGTGTTTCCAATCCGACTCGCCCGATCACCATTCAAAATCACTCCATCCACACCCTCCCGAATCCGGCTCTCTAGAAGATCCCGCAATTCCCTCAATCTCTCCATCTCTACCAGTATGCACTTTGTCGATATCTCTAGAGCCATCGCCATGCCCGCTATCAAACCAACCGCGAGCGTGCCACTCCGATAACCCCTCTGATGGCCTCCGCCCTCAATCTGCGGAACCAGTCGCACTGCCCGGCCACGCCGCCTCACATAAAGCCCCCCGACACCCTTTGGGCCATAAAATTTGTGCGCTGAAAACGACATCAAGTCCACCCCCAATCCATCCACATCCACCGCCATTTTGCCTACGGCCGCCGTCGCGTCAGAATGCAAAATCACGCTCCTCAAACGACACACCTCCGCAATCTCCGCTATCGGATTGATCGTCCCAAGCTCATTGTTGGCAAGCATGATCGAACAAAGCGATGTCTCGGCCGTCATCGCCTCTGCCACTTGATCTGCATGAATCCTCCCCGACGAATCCGGCTTCAGCCAACTGACCTTCCAGCCCTGCTTCGCCAGCCGCTTGATCGCGTCAATTCCTGCCTTATGCTCGGCCAGGCTCGATATGAGATGCTTTCCACGATTTTCCACAAACGGAGCCGCCCCCTTGATCGCCAAATTCATGGACTCAGTGGCTCCTGAGGTCATTACAATTTCTCGCGACTCGGCACCGATGCATGCAGCAATCGTATCGATGGCTGCCGACACCGCATCCGCCGCCGCCCAGCCCATCGCGTGGGAAGTGCTTGCTGCATTGCCATAAACTGTATCAAAGAATGGCAAAATTGCCTCGACAACCCTCGGGTCCACCCGTGTGGTGCTGTTGTTGTCGAGATAAATCATCGTTGGCCACATTCCTCAAACATTAGGTTTCCATCGACCTTGCTCTTCCCCGCCCCATCCATCCTCGCACCAGTTATCATACCATATCACCGCACACCGGCCATCATGGTCCTGATCAACCCCTCAGATGGGACGGCAAAAGCCCGCCACCCAGCCATCATTTCATCCGCCAAATAAGCCGAATAACCCCAAGATTGTCGGCCCGATGCCCTCATCAGGCGTGCTCGACCATTAAACCCGGCTGATTCGAGATCAATCAAACTGGCCCCTGATTGCGCGAGCCCGATCAGGGGCCCCTGCCAACATTTACGCAAGAAGCTGTCAGGAATGAGGCTGAGGCAGTCAGTTTGCTAGCCCCACCGGCTTTGACTTTTTCGTGCAGATTTGTGCAGGATCCAACTTATAAATAAAGGCAGTGAGGTGCTGGCAGGCAGCTCGATGAATTCGACAATTTCAGAAATACTTATTGCGTCCAAACTTAACTTACCGTAAAGTTGAAACCTAGTGTGAAGGTGGGGGGAAGGATCCGGAATTTCATACTAGAAACTCGATGGAGAAGTGGCATGAATTACACCAAGGACGAAGCACAGGTTGAGTTTACGCGCTGGAGCAAATCTTATGACCGCTCCATTTTACAGACACTTCTGTTTGGACCTTCGCGTCGTGCCCTGCTGAAGCAGATTCGTGGCTTGAACATGGATCAGCCGCGGGTTCTTGACATAGGCTGCGGCACGGGGCAGTTTCCCGAAGTCCTGTTTCACGAAGTGCCAGGTGCGAAGGTCTGGGGCCTGGATTTGGTTCGGGGCATGCTTGAGGGTGGCAATGGCCGCTGGAATCATTATACGGACCGGATCCAGCCGGTTCAGGGCGATAGTGAGCGATTGCCGTTTGCGGATGGCTCGTTTGACATACTGACTTGTGCCAACAGCTTTCACCATTATCCGAATCAGTCAGCGGCGGTTCGCGAAATGTCGAGGGTGCTGAAGCCTGGTGGTGCCTTGATGCTGATCGACGGCTATCGCGATGGTCTTTGGGGCCGATTTATTTTTGATGTGTGTGTGGCGGGCATTGAGGGCAATGTGCACCACGCATCGGCCAAAGAGATTCAGGGAATGATGACATCGGCAGGGTTTGGGACGATTGACCAGTATCGGCACAGGGGCCCGGCCCCGTTTATGCTGAGTCTGGCGAGGAAGCCTGAAAGCAAGCTGCCAAGGCCACATGTGATGGATCGCTCACGGACTCATTCACGATCGTCGTCAGTGGGAATGGAGTGAGAGATTACTTTATTGAGGCCGGGCGAATTGAGCGACAATCGCCCGGGCCGTGCGTAGGCCATCAGCGGCTGCGCTGATGATTCCTCCGGCGTATCCTGCCCCTTCGCCGCAGGGGTAAAGGCCAATAATGCTGGGCGATTGCCTGGAGAGATCCTCTCTGGGGATTTTGACCGGGCTTGAGCCGCGTGATTCTGGTCCGACCATGACGGCGTCCTCAAGAAAAGCGCCTCTGAGGGCTCTGTCCATGATGGGCAGGCCACGTTCCAGAGTGTTGAGGATTGTTGGAGAGAGGAAGTCAGCGAGCGATCCGGCGGCGACACCGAGCGGCGCGCTGGTTTGGATTCTGCCCCGTGAGCGTCTGTGTCTGAGGAAGTCTGAGACTCTGTGAGCGGGGCTTTGGTAACCGCCCCCACCGGCCCTGAAGGCAGCAGATTCGGCACGTCTCTGGAACTCGATACCTGCCAGTGGGTGGTCAGAGCCGACATCACCGGGTCCGATGGTCATGACCAGCCCACTATTGGCAAATGGGCTATCGTGGTAGGACTCGCTCATACCATTGGTGCAGAAGTGTTCGGGTTCGCTGACTGAGGCCATGATGTAGCCGCCGGCGCACATGCAGAAGGTGAAGAGGTCGCGTGGGCCCGCATGCACGGAGAGATTGTAATCAGCGGCTCCGAGGCCAATAACGTCGCTGGCAGTGCCGTATCGAGCACGGGTGATGGAGGCTTGGGGCTGCTCAATGCGGACCCCCATCTGAAAGGGTTTGAACTCGAGCGGAACGCCTCTGCCGAGAAGCATCTCATAGGTGTCACGGGCGCTGTGGCCGATGGCCAGAACGACATGATTGGTTTGGATCAGGCCTGAGCTTGTCTGTACACCGACGACGTGTCCGTCCTGGATCAGGATATCTTCAAGACGGCAATCGAATCGGGCTTCTCCGCCAGCGGCTTCCATCTTTTTTCGAATCGTGCGCACGATCAAAGGCAGGCGGTTGGAGCCAAGGTGTGGTCTATGTTCATAAACGATCGACGATTTGCCATGCGATTCAGCCAGAATTTCCAGCACTCTGGTGACATCCGGGCCAGTATTGCGGCAGGTCAGCTTGCCGTCGGAGAAGGTTCCGGCTCCGCCTTCTCCGAAAAGGTAGTTTGATTCGGCATCGTGCGGCCCGCCGGAATCAAAGGCCCTGACATCGGCTACTCGCTCTTTGACGGCTTTGCCGCGTTCAAGCATGATCGGCTGATAGCCGCTGATGGCGAGCATATAGGCTGCATAAAGGCCAGCGGGCCCTGAGCCGACCACCACGGGCCGATGCTTGAGGGGCAATGGGCCGGAATCGGGCCAGAGGAATGAGGCGTCGCTCAGGGGGGCGACGGACCGTGGGAGTTGGTCCGTCTGGAGATCTGGAATATCGACAGCCAGGGAATAGACGTGGTGGATATCGTCGCGGCGGCGAGCATCGAGGCTTTTCCGGAGGATCCGCCAGTTGCGAATTGAGGTGACATCGCAGCCCAGAAGGTCGCCGACCAAGTGCGGCAATTCCGCTTCGTCCTGTCCCAAATGCAACTTCAGTTCGCTGACTCGGAGTGTCATGATCGTCAAAACGCTCTAGTTTTCGTATTTCCAGAATTGGTCAATGATCGGCAGAGGGCTGGAAATCCAGAGTCGGGCCGAAGCAGAGCAGGGTCACGTCATCCGCCTGTGGGATTCCATCAGTAAAGGCTTTGAACGATTTCATGATGGCCTGGCCCACAGCTTTGGGGCCGCCCTTGGTCTCTTTCAAAACTTTGGCAAGCATCCGGAAATCTGGCGAGCCAAAGAATTCGTTGAGCTTGTTTCTGGCTTCAGTCACACCGTCGCTGTAGTAAATGACAATATCACCTGGGTGGAGCTGGACTTCAGCGGCTTCAAACGGGTTGGAAAGCTTGAACTGAATGTCGCCGAAATCGACACCGATGAGTCGGCCGGTCAGGGATTTATCCGGTGTATCCAGGGGCCCGTCATTGCGTCTGATGATCAGGGGCGGATGGCCTGCATTGACGACGGTCATTCTTGCCGATTTCAGGTTGAGCAAAGCCATGGACATGGAGATGTATCGGCAATCAAAACTGTCCGGCGGGCTCAGGACGGGCATGAGGATCGAATCCAGGCGTTCAAAGGCCTGGCTCGGGTCGGAGACCTGTCTGAGCACATGGCGCAAGTCGCTTGAGAGTCTGGCCATGATCAGGGCTGCCGAAATGCCGTGGCCAACCACGTCGCAGACACTGATAGCCATTCGGTCCGGGCTGACCATGTTGAAGTCATAGAAGTCGCCGCCTACGTCCTCAGCCGGCTTATATTCGGCGAAGAATTCGTAGCCGGGGATCTCAGGAACGCCGTGCGGCAGGAACTGCCTGGCAATTTCCGAGGCATGTTTCATCTCAGCCTGCATCTGAGTCTGAAGTATTGCCTGGCGATGCAAATCCGCCATGTGCATCGTGGCGCCGACCTGCTGCGCGATCACCTTGAGAATCTCAAGTTCCGACCTCTGGAATTTGGACTTCTGATCTGCATCAATCTGAAGCATGCCCAGCACGCGGCCATCCGGAGCCTCAATCGGCGCGCACATGATGGATCGAATTCCCATGTCGATCATCGACATGCTGCTGGAGACCTCGCTGTCCGTATCCGTAAGGATTACAGACTTTCGCTCTTCGACCACCATGCGGTAGATCGTTCGGGAATAGCGTGGCACATTGTCGTCGTCGTCAGGATTCGTAAATTTGCGGCGCCGCGACTGGTTGATCTTCCAGGCCAATACACGCAGACGATTGGTTTTCGGTACCGTCGCAAAGAGCAGGAACCTCTGTCCTTTGGGGAAGATGCGCATCATTTGGTTCATCACCAGGGGGCCCATCTCCTCCTCCTTGAAAATCGATGCCAGTGTACGGCTGATTTCAAGGATTCCACTAATCACTTCCTGCAAGGGCGAAACGGTCATCCCCTCGCCTGGCCCCATGGTGACCTCAGCCAGAGGATTGTCGACCGGACCAGACTGATTCGGGCCGATTTCAATTGGACCGTCCTGAAATCGAACACAATTGACCTTGCCAAGCTCGATCACATCGCCGCTTTGAAGTGCATAAGCACGAAACGGAGTCAGGCTGATGCGTCGCTCCACATGATTCAACGAACGGATCAACAGTGTTCCGTTGGTGCTGTCCTGATCGGCAATGACATAATTCCGGCCATCATGCTGAAGCTTCGCATGGATCCGGCTGATCCCTGCAGAATTAATGTGCAAGCCGCATGTTGCATCCCGACCTATTGCAAGCTCCCACCCCATGGACAGAATCTCGCCTGTTGGCAAATCCATCTGCCGGGAATTCTTGTCGAGAGGTTTGAGATAAGCCATTTTAGAAAACTCTGGACTGAGTTTGATACGTGTTCAAGATAACCGACTTCGTTTGTAATGGATATATTATCAGAATTTCTATCAGAATTGCGATCATTTGGCCGGTGGATTTAGCGGAAAATTCCCGTAAGGCGACTTGGGATCAATGCGAAGTATTTCCAAAATCTGAGTTTGCAATTTGTCCAGCCGTACCGGAATTGCCTGATCTCTTGGAATTTTCGATCGGTAATGTACCAGAATCGCCAAAATCAGTTCTGCCAGATTTGGATCCATCGTCTCCTTGACCAGCGGGTGAAGGTTCTCAAGCAGACTGATTTCGTTGCCCTCCATGCCCTCCAAAGCTGCATCAGCCACCTGCGCAAGCACCTCAAACTGAAGCCCCCGACCGGCTCTTGAAAGCGAATCCCTAAGCCACACCAAGCGGAACCGGTCCGTGTGCCTTACCAAATCGCTCGTTAATTGGGCGTAAGCCCTCCAGGCCCAGTCTTCGTCGTTTGGAAAGTAGCCGGGCACTGCAAGCCAGGCCGCCAACTGATCCGCTTCATCTGCCCGGATCTGGGCATATCGGTATTGCCAGTCGGCCCCCTGCTGCTGCGGCACCCGCCTCCAATCTGCCATGCCTAAGGCCGCTGGCCAAGTGTTGCGATTCTTGTCTGCCTGATTTTCCAATCGCCTCGCCTGAGCCCGACCAACAACCAGAGCCAGGATCCACCCCAGCACCGTCATCAGACTCCACACAAGCCAGCCCCGACGCGATCGGCTCGCGGAAGGGCCTTGAGCCGGAAATTGGACCGTCGATGGATCCCTCAACAATCCTGAATATGGATCTCCAGCCCATTGTGAAGCCGCCCCGCTGAATATTTGAATACTGAGCCCAAGCTCATGTCTGTGAAATACTTCCAGAATCTGTTCGACCCCCTGCGGACGCAATTCGACACGCTTCTCAATCATCCAGTCAATCAAATCTGAAATCCACAAAGGACAATCCGGACGAACCATACTAGCCGATGCCGGACGCTCGTGAAGTTGCTTCATGGCAAGCGCATAAGCCGCATCGGCACCGAGGGGCGGGCGACCTGTCACCAAATGATAAAATGTCAGGCCAAGCGAATAAATGTCGCTGCGGCAGTCCACGGCCATGCCCTGAACCTGCTCTGGGCTCATATACATCGGTGTGCCCAGCGTATAGCCGGTCTGGGTCATTCTCGCAGATTCGGCCTGCACCGATCGGGCCAATCCAAAATCTGCCACTTTGACCAATCCCTTTTCCGTCACCATCAAGTTTTCCGGCTTGATATCGCGGTGCACCAAGCCCAGTTCCGATGCCGCCTGAAGTCCCATAGAGGCCTGTTTCATGATCCCAAGGCATTCCTGAACCGGCAATGGCCCAAGCGACTGCTTCATGCGATCAGTCAGAATCTCGCCCAGATTCCGACCTGATACAAGCTCCATGGCAATGTAAGGAACCTCGTCAGAGGCACCCAAGGCATAAATATGAACTATGTTCGGATGATTCAGCCGGGCTGCCGTTCGAGCCTCTGCCTCAAATCGCAAAATCGACTCCGGGCTCAGACTCCGACCGGAATTCAAAAACTTTAGAGCCACGAATCGGCCAAGACTTGTCTGCCTGGCTCGATAAACCGTGCCCATCCCTCCAAATCCAAGCGTTTCCTCAACCACAAAATCGCCAACCACCCGCCCAATCCAAATGTCTTGGGATTGGCTACGAACGGATGTGCCCTGCAACCGATCAGCGCCTTGCGCAATCAATTCAGTGGGTAAATTTTCCATGGAGTTCGTCGTCTGTCGGGCCCATCATTCACCAAAATCAAAGGTTCGCCTGAAACAGATCCGACAAGCCTTATATTTATTATGAATGCCAATCCGCTCGCAGACAAGCAATCGACCAGAATTATCGAGTCCGTCTGTTCCACCTTTTCAGGAAATCAAAAGGTCGATGTTGACCTTGTTCCCAAATCGTAAGAGAATCAATGACAATTGATAGGACGGTATTGCTGACGATGGAACGGTTCAGGCGAATTCCGATTTGAAAGGCGATCAGATCATGCGACGAATTTCCAATGCTTTGGCTCCCCTTGCAGTCATCTTTCTGCTCGGCTCCGCTTTTCAAAGTGCCAAGGCACAGCAGGGCGCTGGGGCCACGCCCAACTTCGGCCTGAATAACCCGGGCTGGGCCGAGGTTTTAAGTGTCACACCCAAATGGGTTGTCCTGCAATCGGCAGATGGCCGCCAATACCCTGTTTCAAGTGCCGCTCTGGGGCGATTTATTGTGCGATGGCCCATCCTCCCTCCTATGGTCTCTGCCACTGCTTTGGTTGAAGCTGAGGGGCAAAGCCCGTCGGTCAACACCGTTTTGACCAATTCGGTGGAAGTTTACGAAGGGGCCGCCAGAGGCTTTGTTTCGCCAACCTATATCACCCCAACCGATGCCGGAATTCTTCGACAATACGACGCCACATACACCTTCGGCTTCGATTCCATGAACCAGTTCTGGTCCATGTATCCCAGCCAGCCAGCCGTGGCCATGCAGAACGTTCAGCTCATGACCTATATCGTCGCCCCAGTGGTCAATATCTTCCCCCTCATGCTCGGTACACCTTCAAATCAGGCCATCCGAATCGCGCCCGCCAACGGACAGGCCTTTCGCATGACCCGAATCGTGGTCGGATCGCTTGACCAGCTTCGCCCCGGTGATCTGGTCTATGCTGTTCCCAACGATGCCAATAACAAAAGCATGGCCCTTTCCGTCATGATCGTCTACAAAAAAGATTACCCGGTCATTACCCACAATTGAAATTCACAACTTGAAACCTGCTCCACCTGATTCATTCAAATGATCAAGAATTGAAGCCACAGTTTCTTGCCTGTGGATTCATTCTTTAAATGCCATGAAATTCTGATCAGAATTGCCTGTGCAATTGAAACATTGGTTTATTCCGAGATTAAATCCGCAGGGCTGCGGACTTCCATCTGGTCAAAACCAAGCTTTTCTACTTCGCCCTTGACCTTGCTCCAGTCAGCTACCAGAACTGTCAGCCAGTTTTGTGGCTCCAGCCTTCGGGAGGCTGTTTCAATGACCTGGTCGAGGGTCAATTGGCGAAATCGCTCGGTCTGATCGTTTGCTTCCGTCAGTGGCTCGCCTGCAAGCCAGGTGTCAACCACGCGACGAACCACATTGGAGCAGGTGTCGTCCTCGCGAGCCGTCGATTCCAGACGATTCCGCCGCGCATCCTCCATTTCCGTTATGGTCAGGGGATGTTCGCCAATCATCGAATAAACCTCGTTGCGCACTGCCTCTATCGCTTCAGCGCAGCGGTCGTGCTGAACGGATGACGCCACAAGATAGCTGCCCGGCATGCCCCTGCGTGTGTCAAAACCGCTCCTCACACCATAAGTCAAGCCCTTTTGCTCTCGCAGGACATGATTCAGCCGCGACGTAAAGAGGCCACCCAGAGCCAGATTCCACAGGCTCAGAGCGTCCCGATCCTGATCGACAGACGCCAGACCGACCTGCCCCATACGAATAATCGCCTGCTGGGCTCCTGGCTTGTCAACAACAATCAGCCTGGCCCCATGGTTTTTGAGGCCTTGCTCTGAAATGACAGCTTCAGAGAGGTCTGAAAGATTCGGCTCTTCAAGGCTATCCGCAAAAGCCTGAATTTTCGCCATCATGGCTGATTCGTCGTAATCGCCCGAAAGTGCGATACAAAGTTTTTCCGGTCGGTTCAGCCGTTGACGGACTCGTACCAGATCTTGGTGGACAAGTCGCTCCAGACCCTCAGGAATTCCACCCAGTGGGCGACCAAACCTGTGCCCCGGTCCAAATAGCCCAAGCAGAAAGGCTCGCTGGGCAAGGCTTTCCACCCGGTCCACTTCCGATCTCTGGGCCGTGATCATGCGGCTTCTTTGACGCTGCCAGTCTACCTCAGGAAACGAAGCATCACGCCAGAGCTCTGTGGCCAGTTCCCAAGTGGGCATCAGCCCATCGCTTGTGGCCTGGAAAAAGAGATTGAAACCGTCCCAGTCGGCGCTTGGTGATATGGCAGAACCTAACGATTCAATGGCTTCGGCAAGCTCCGGAGCAGTTCGGCTCGATGTGCCTTCCATGATCGAGGCCACATGAAGCTGGGCGAGCCCCGAACCTATCGGCCCCATCCGATCCGTTTGCGACATGGCCGCAATCGCGCCACATGCCACAGGCCAATCGGGACGCGGAATGGTCAGCACCGAAACCCTATCGCTGATCCTGATCTCTTTTGGATCACTGATTTTATAAGACTTCGGCGGGCCAATCCTGACCCCCTCGGCCCGGTTCGGTTCGACCGCCGTTCGCGACTTCGGTTTGACATGCAGCTCAAGACTCGGCTTTCCGCTGATATACCTGGCGGCCACACTTGTGACTTGCTCCGGTGTCACATGGCGATATCGGAGAGAATCTGTCCAGAGCCGGTCATGATCGTTTGTAAAAACATGGAAGGCATTGAGCCGATCGGCCAATCCACCAAACCCGCCAACCTTCTCCAGGCTAAAGAGATAGCTCGACCATCGACGCCTGATGGCACGGCCTAGTTCTTCCGGCTTCGGGCCCGCCTCTGCCAGATCGATCAGGGTGCGCTCAATGATAGCCCTGACCTGTTCGGCGGATGCACCCGGGCGAAGCGTGACCACCACGGAAAACTGCCCAGCAAGCTCGCGTGAAGATTGCCCCGCCGAAACATCCTGTGCCAATTGCAGTTTGACCACCAATTCCTGATAGAGCCTGCTGGTGCGGCCACTTGTCAGAATATCGCCCAACAGGGCCAGAGCAGGTTCGTCGTCAGTCAGTTGGCGAACCGTCGGCCAGACGATATAAATTCTTTCAAGGCTTACATTATCGATCATCTCAAGGCGTTTGCTCTGAGCCAGTTTCACATCTGCCACCAGCGGCACTTCGGCTCTCATGCCCGATTGAAATCCGCCGAAATAACGCTCTGCCATATCGAAAACCGCTTCTGCGTCGACATCTCCAGCGACACACAGGCTGGCATTTGCCGGCACATAAAACCGCTCAAAGAACGCAACCACCTGATCGCGGGTCGCCGCATTGACTTCTTCCATAATCCCAATGGTGGTCCAGCTATAGGGATGGCCATCCGGATAAAACGACTCCGCAAGGATTCGCGAGACCATGCCATAAGGCTGATTGGAATAATTCTGCCGGTACTCGTTGGTCACAACACCTTTCTGGGTGGCCAGACGGGCATTGTCAAGAGCCTCCACCAAGTGCCCCATCCTGTCTGATTCCATGGCCAGGGCAAGCTCCAGGATATCCGCTGGAATGTCTTCGTAATAATTGGTGCGGTCCGAGGATGTGGAACCATTCACGCCAGCCCCATACTTTTGGAGATGCTTGAAATAATCTCCCGGATAATGCTTGGAACCCTCAAACATAAGGTGCTCAAAAAGGTGGGCATAGCCCCTCTGGCCATGCCTTTCATTCTGCGAACCGACATCATACCAGAGATTGACGCAGGCCATTGGCGAACGCCTTACCGGGCACACAATCACATTGAGCCCGTTTGTAAGGGTTCGTTTTGTGGTTTCCCAGCGTGGGGCCAGAGTGAACTGCATTTGAAATGATCCTTCATGACGAGTCAAAAGACGAACCTGGACAAGCAATTCTCAATCTTGCTCGCACATGGTCCGATTGGGGATGATAAGATTATATGCGACACTGAGATTTGAGCGATACCTATGGGTCGTGAAAGTCCCAGGACTCGAACCACGCAAGCCTCCACCAGACAAGACAAAAGAGCCCTCATGAGCCAGGATCAGACCACCCAGCCGGCCACCCAGTGCGTGAGACCTCAGCCCTTGCCAGAAAGCACCACCAGGCCATTGGTACCGCCCCTGGAGTGGTCGGTCGTTTTTGAGTTTAACGATCTGGACCATGTCGACGCCGTCTATGCAGGCCAAATGACAGGCTATGTCTATGCTCGCGATGGGCATCCAAACGCCACCCGGCTTGCCAATCAGATTGCACGCATGGAATTGGCCGAGGCTGGGCTCGTCACCGCCTCAGGCATGGGCGCCGAAGCGGCCCTCTTTCTGGGAATGCTCCAGCAAGGCGATCATGTGGCCTTGGCCCAGGGGTTGTATGGCCGGACACAAGTCCTTATTGCCAAAGAGCTTTCAAGATTTGGAGTGAGCTTCACCCTGTTTGATTCCAATCAGGTGGAATCGCTGAAATCCTGCCTGACGGACCAAACCAAAATGGTCTTTGTAGAGACCATCACCAACCCATTGGCACGCGTGCCCAACCTGGCCAGAATTGCCGAAGTCTGCCAATCAAAAGCAATTTCATTCGGAGTCGACAACACCTTTGCACCTTTGATTTCAAGGCCATTACAATCCGGAGCCGATTTTGTAACCCATTCGGGTACCAAAATGATTTGTGGACACAGCGATGCCACAATGGGCTCGCTTTTAGGCAGAAAAGCCGATATTGAGAGAATCAGGCCGATTGCATCTTCATTCGGTTTATCAGCCAATCCGTTTGAATGTGCACTGACGCTCAGGGGCATGGCAACTCTCCCATTACGCATGAAATCCGCCTCGGAGAATGCCTTGCATGTCTCAGAGTTTCTGGAAATGCAATCCAGGGTGATCAAAGTTCATTACCCCGGCTTGAAATCCCATGAGGACCATAATCTCGCCATGAACCAATTTCAAGGTGGATTCGGAACCATTGCAACGATCGACCTCGGTTCGCGACAGTCTGCCAATGATTTTATCCGAAGATTAAATGGGCGTGTCCCCTTTGCACCAAGCCTGGGCGATGTGGCCACGATTCTGAGCCACCCGGTTTCGACCAGCCATCGTGGATTATCTGAACCCGAGCGGCAAGCTCTGGGCATTACGCCTGGATTGGTCCGATTGTCGTTTGGAATCGAAGATCCAGCCGATCTGATCAAAGACTTTTCCTATGCCTTGAAAGAATAACCATGGGAATTTTAAATAATATTTGAAAGTCTCATGGTCTTATTCGGATTTCAGGGCGGATCATAACCCCCGGGGTTCCATGGGTTGCATCTGAGAATTCGTTTCAAACCTTTCCAGCAGCCTGCCAGTGGGCCGTATTTTTGCATGGCCTGAAGTGTGTAATTGCTGCAACTTGGGTGGAATCGGCAAACCGGGCCAAGCAAGGGGCTGATTGTGCTCTGATAAAGCCAGATCAGCCCGGAAATCAGATGTGTCAAAAGCCCGGCCAGAAATTTCATTCCGCAGCCTTCTCTTCCAAAGCATTGCAATTCGGCCTGGGCATGTATTTCCGTTCCGCCTTTGGGACGAGTCGCTTCAATGATTCCCGAAGTGCCGTCAGATTCAATTCCTTGACCTTCGGCCTTACGACAATGTCCAGCCCCTGCCGAAAATCAGGCCGCTCCAGGCGAAAAGCTTCGCGGATCAGGCGTTTGATACGATTGCGCTGAACTGCCTTCCGGAACATCTTTTTGGCCACCCCCAAGCCCAGTCGGTGATGATCCAACCGGTTTGCAATGACATGAATGGAAATCAAATCATCAGAAACCACCTGACGGACCTTAAACAATCGCTCGTATGGCCCCCCTGCCTTCATTCGGGCCGATTTCGGAAAGCGAAATGTCATTCCCCGAGGGGCTGAGGACTGAATAACTCTTGGGTCAGAAGCGTTATTCAACTCTTTGTTTTGTGGATTCTGATCATCATGAATCTCATCTGACTTATCAGTCATATTTATCATAAGTCTTTCTTTGACCGCTGTTGGGTTTCTAAATCGGCTTGCAATTCCAAGTCTGTAATTTTAATGCTGGTCGGACGGACATTGCTTTTTACAATTTCCGCACGTCGCCTGAGATGCCAAATGATAAAAATCGTGATCATGGAAATTCCTGAGAGTGTTATGATCTCCCAGAGAATGACCAACTTGCGGATTCTGTCATCTTTTGGCTTATCCCGGCTCTGCGCTTCGGTCATTTCCAGAGGCCTTCACGTGGCTTGGTATTGAGGGCCGATTTCAATTCTTCCAGTTTCAGCTTCGTGGCTTCGTCGATTGACTTGGGCAACACGATTTTCGTGACCACATAGAGATCGCCCACTGGCGTTTCCCCGCGAGCTGGCACACCCTGCCCCTTGAGCCTCAGCCGCCCACCGCTTGAAGTCCCAGCCGGTATGGGCACCGTCCGCAAGCCGTCCAGTGTCGGCACTTCAAGCCTTACCCCCAGCAAGGCTTCATCTACGGTGATCGGCACCTCAAGCGAGAGATCCCGGCCGTCAATCTTAAAGAATGGATGAGGGTCAACAATGACTTCGACAATCAGGTCGCCGCGCTCGCCCCGATTGTTCATCGCTCCCTTGCCACGCAGTCTCAGTTTCTGTCCACTGGTTGATCCAGCGGGGACCTTCAGGCTTAGTGTTTCGGTGTCGCCGGCGTCGAAGGTGATATCAATCGCCGTTTCGCCACCCTTGACGGCGGTCATGAATGGGACATTGATCTTGGCGTGGAACGGCTCTGCAATCGACGCGGCTGTCTCCCGCGGTTTTTTCTTGGGCCGGCCGCCACGGACTTTCGAGAGAATTTCGTCAAAAATTCCTCCGCTCGGCTCCGGTCCGAATCCCGCCGCCTGCCCTGCCCCCGGCTGGCCCTGAGGTTGCCCGGCGTGCATGTTGTTGAAGAGGTCGTTAAAATCAAAGTGTATGGTGGAACCCGCCTGATTATGTCCAAACCAAGGGTTTTGGCCCCCGGGAGCCGCTCCGGGATTGAATCCCGCCTGCCCTGCGGCTTTTCCGAAGCGGTCATATTGAACGCGTTTCTCCGGCTCGCCAAGGGTGTCGTAGGCCTCCTGAATTTCTTTGAACTTGGCTTCAGAGGCTTTCTTGTTATCAGGGTTCAGGTCCGGGTGATGCTTGCGGGCAAGCGAGCGATAAGCCTTCTTGATGTCGTCTTCTGATGCATCACGCGCCACACCCAGAACTTGATAGAAATCAGAATCCGCCATTCGCCAGCCTCAGTTTCGTGACAATTCGAGCCTTTTGTCCTACCATGATATATAAGTTTAATCCGAATGGCCCTGAGGTCAACCATTTATGAGCCAGTCGCCGACCATTCCAGACCACAATCATCGCAAAATCCAGACGATCCGGATCCTCTCGCATGGCCCCAATACGGCTCGCAGACTCGGTTGGAGATTGGCTGAGCAAGGTTTCGAAATTGAGACATGCCGGATCACCGAAACTTTTACGCTGGACTCCACAGAGACGCTTGACCAGATTCTGATGATCATCGATCTGGGCTGGTCCGAGCCGCAGATTGAAATCTCTATGAACATTCTTTTCGCCATCACAAAACGGGCAAACCCGCCCAGGATTGTCGCCCTGATCCCTTATCTGGACCCGGAATCAAGGCCTTTCTGGAGCGAGCTCGGCGTCTTTCTCGCCCTCGATCAAACCACGCCCCCGCCTGATATCGTCGCCTCCATCCTTCACACCCGACCGCTTTAAACCGAATATCATGCCCCTGAATTCGTCGAATTTCCTAGAGCCTGCTTTTCCAAAACCCTTCTGACCGACTATAACATATGATAGACAGGATGTGAACTTTGGATAAGGCGCCAGTGTCACATCAATTGCAACCTGTAAAACTGCCTCATCTTGTATACGAATTGAACCGACTTCCCCACCATGGCCAACGCTCTGACCCAACAAGACGTGATCGCAGCCCTCAAAGGTGTTAAAGATCCGGACCTTCACCGCGACCTGACTGATCTGGGCATGATCCGGGATATTGTCGTAGGGGCTGATTCAGTAAGCCTTACTGTTAATCTGACCACCCCTGCCTGCCCGATGAAGGAGCAGATCAAGCGAGAGGTGGAGACCGCCCTGCGCAATCGTCTGCCCGAGTCGATCAAGTCAATCTCAATCAATCTGACCGCAGAGGTCAGAGGCAAATCGACGCGCGAAAAAGGCGATATCCCAGGCGTAAAAAACGTGATTGCCGTTGGTTCGGGCAAGGGCGGTGTCGGCAAGAGCACGCTGGCGGCCTCAATCGCTCTTGGCTTGAGGCAATACGGTTCCTCAGTGGGATTGATGGATGCAGACATCTACGGCCCCTCCATTCCCCACCTGGTCGGCGCATCAGGCCGGCCCATGGCTATGGGCGAGCGAATCATGCCGATCGAAGCGGCTGGCCTGAAGGTCATGTCGATGGGCTTCCTGCTCGAACCCGATCGCGCCGTCATCATGCGTGGGCCCATGCTGCATGGTGTGATCCAGCAATTTCTCCATCAGGTCGAATGGGGCGAACTCGACTATCTGGTGATCGACCTACCACCTGGCACAGGCGATGTCCCGCTGAGCCTGGCCCAGGCCCTGCCCCTGACAGGCGCGGTTGTGGTCTGCACACCGCAAGCCGTCGCACTGCTCGACGCCGTGCGTGCCATTACCATGTTCCGGCAGCTCAAAGTGCCTGTCCTTGGCATGGTTGAAAACATGTCAGGCGAAATCTTTGGCCGCGGCGGTGCGGCCCGCAAGGCTGAGGAATTGGGCATCCCATTCCTTGGCGAACTTCCCATGATGAGCTCGATTCGTGAAAAAGGCGATGCTGGTCAAGCCGGCTCGGTTTTTGATGAACATTCGGCCTCACGCATGCCTTTGCTGGGAATTGTCGAGCGACTCGCTGCCCAGATTAGTATCCAGAATATCCAAAAGCCAAAAATGCCGACCCTGCAAATTCTGAGCTGACTGCTGTTTTTTTCAGCAAAAACAGACCTTATTCAAGCCCTCTGAAGTCGCCGGAATCTCCCGACGACTTCCTGGTTTTTTTTCCATTTATTTTAGTTTATCTTTTTAGGTGCCATGAGCTTTTCATGTTACGATAATCACCTGGGTTAACGAACCTTCTGAATCTTTTGGGATCTGATCCGATCACAATCCAAAGGGATTTCCATGACAATCCTGAACGAAGATTTGATTGGAATCGCCGAGCCGGAAACATGGCCCGTCGTCATTCAGGCCGATCTTGAGGAAGACCGGTCCCAGACAATCCGCCGTCGATTATTTTTTTATAACCTCATGGCGTTCGTTTTAAGCGTATTCTTGCATTTGTTGATCATCTCAACTTTTCTGCTTTATTATTTTGAAGTTTTCGAAAATGCTCCAGGAAACAGCTTTTTTGCGAGCCAGGGCGACACGGGCAAGCCTCTCGAAATCACGCAAATCGAAGGTTTCAATGAAGAACTTAAACTCGAAAATGCCCTTATTCAGCCCGATGCCGCTGAAATCAATCCAATTGATCAGCCCGTGGCCGCCCCCGAAGTCACTTTAAGAACAGCAGAGAGCCTTCCGGACATGTCCAGCCTGATTGAAAAGCGGGATCCCAATCTAACCTTGGGCGAGATGGTGGCCAGGCAGTGGTCCGTTTCCGCTCTCGCTTCGAGATCGCCTGGAATGAAGGCCTCCCTCTTGAAATCCGAGGGCGGCACGGCCGAAAGCGAAAAGGCCGTAGGCCGAGGGCTTGAGTGGCTCTCAAAGCACCAGAACCCCGATGGATCATGGAGCATGAGCCCCGGATCGGTTTGTGGGAACATCGAATGTGGTCGATCTCCGATCGAAAGCCTTGAGGCGGCCACTGGGCTTGCCCTCCTTCCGTTCCTCGCCGCAGGTCACAAACCCGGCGAACCCGGCCCTTATGAAAAAACCATCCGCACAGGTCTGGCCTGGCTGCAATCGAGAGTCGACAAGTCAGGCAGAATCATGCCTGAGAATGCTCCCACGCATTTTCATATGTATGCACATGCCATTGTCACAATCACCCTGTGCGAAGCCAGCGCTCTGGTGCCAGACTCTGCCTGGGCTCCGGCAGCCAAGCGAGCTGCTCAATATATCGTAAGCGCTCAGAATCGGCAGGATGGAGGCTGGCGATATGCACCTGGGCAGGCGGGCGACACCTCGGTTTACGGCTGGCAGGTCATGGCCCTGCGCAGCGCGCGCGTCTCTGGGCTGAATGTCCCAAAATCGAGCATGACTCTTGCCCGACGATGGCTGACACAAGCCCAAGCGTCCCGCGATTCAAGCACCTACGCCTATATGCCCAAGCGTCCAGCATCGCCGGTCATGACGGCCGAAGCCCTGCTCTGCCGGCAGCTCTTCGGCGATGGGCCCAAGGACCGAGGCATGTCAAAGGGAATCCAGCTTGTATTTGATGACCTTCAGCAAAGCCTGCCGAATCGGAATTACTATTACTGGTATTATGCCACCCAGTTGCTTCATAATTCCGGTGGAAAGGTCTGGTCAAAATGGAATCCCATGATTCGCGAAAAACTCATCAGCGAGCAATATATTGGCCCCAAGGCCGGCCATGCGTCCGGAAGCTGGCAGCCCATGGATCCGACCGTCGACCGCTGGGGCCGAATGGCCGGCCCCATCATGCAGACATCGCTCGGGCTTCTAACGCTTGAGGTCTATTACAGGCACCTACCCCTCTATCAAGTGGAAACCAAAAGCCCCAAACCCCAGTCACTTGACACGAACCGGTGATTTTCCTGACAGATTCGTTTTCCTAAATTCCTCCAACCCAATGTATCGAATATGAGCCCTTTTCATCAGAATGGGTTCTGGATTGCGATAGCGGATTAGAAAAACTTCTTGAATCTCTAATTTTTACTGATGTATTTAAAAGAGCTTACGGATTTTTTTCGAATTTGTTCCTTGCGTAATTGACAAGTCGTATCTGTTAATTATACTTGTCGCGGTCAAAAAAGAGACATCCCGTAACAGAATGATGTCGGAGGCATCAAAGCAAGTAGCCGGTGGTTGAGCGAAGCGACACCTTCCGGTTATGAGATGGGGGTAAAAGCTTCTGACACCCCGGCAGGGGCGCAAGCAGCTTATGCCGCGTTGTCGTCCAGTGGTGTCGTCGCTGAAACGCTCCTCAAACACCGGCTACTGGCTGCGATGCCTCCGGCATCGTCGCGATCAAAAAGTGTTATTAATTGTCGCGAAGAGTATAAATATAGAAATAACTGATGATGTTTCCTATTGAAATTTAGTCCCAACGGTTTCATGGCTTTCATGGATTCTTGTCGCCATTTTCCATAGCTGAAAATGGCGACATGAGATCCGCAAGAGACCTATGACAAAGCGTTATAGCCAGATTCTCGATCGAGAAAGAATGGATTTGTGATTTAAGCCGTTTTCTCTTGAGGAGAATTTAGGCTTTGCTTGCGCCCGGCTTGCCATTTTCAATGACAAATGAGGCTGCTGTAGAGACTTTGCTTTGAGGGCTTGTCACACTCTCCATCACTCGATAATCGCTTCTCCAGGTTTCTGGAGTCACAGTACAAATCACATAGCCCCTCTGATTATTGAAATACTTCAGCCCCGGGTTGCGTGATTTCAAAATGTCATGAAATGGCGAAACGGCTTGCCCATTTCCCCCGCTGGTGATCGATGTGCCTACAAATTCCGTAGCCACAACGGCTTGATTTGAGTCGCGGTCGTCGACACGCAAGTCGTTCACCCAGTTGGTATGAATATCGCCCGTAATGACAACCGGATTCGGCACCTGCCGGGTTTCCATAAAGCTGAGAAGATCCGCCCGCTCGGAAAGATATCCAGGCCATTGATCCATCGAATATTTTTCCGATTCATCCCGGCTGACATTATTCACACCCATCATGACCTGCTGAGCCAAGCAATTCCACTGCGATTGCGATTGCACCAGTTCCGATTTAAGCCATCGGCCCTGTTGCGATCCCAGCATGGAATTGGATGGATGACTCGCGGCAGCGTTGAGTGGGCTGGATTGGTCGTTGTTGGGCTGATCAGTGCGATATTGCCGAGTGTCCAGAACATAAAACTCGGCCAGCCTGCCAAATTTCGAAGTCCGATAAAGTGTCATGTCGGGCCCTTGTGGGAGGCTACGCTTGCGTAGTGGCATCATTTCGTAATAGGCTTGATAGGCATTGGCGCGTCGCTTGAGAAAATTGACCGGGTCGACGTTTTTTTCTTCTGAAATCGATCCAGCGCAATTATTGTCAAATTCGTGGTCGTCCCAGGTCACAAGCCATGGGCATGCGGCGTGCATTTGATTGAGATGGGGGTCGAGCCGATATTGCGAATGGCGGATCCGGTAATCATCAAGAGAATCAATTTCATTCCCGATGTGCTTGCGAACAAGCTTCTCCTTGCCCTTGCCTTCGTAAAGATAATCGCCAAGATGAATAACCATGTCAGGCGAGTCTTTCAACATATGTTCATAAGCCGTAAAATAACCTTGTTCATAATGCTGGCACGAGGCAAAACCGAACTTCAACTGACTGGGTAGACTCTCAAGGGCCGGCATGGTGCGGGTTCGTCCTACCTTGCTTTTGGCATCGCCAGCACGGAACTGAAAATAATACCAGTGGCCTGGCTTCAGGCCATCGACCTCAATATGGACGCTGTGGCCAAGCTGCGGAGTGGCCAGTGCTTTGCCTTGCTTCACAATTTTTCCGAGCGATTCCTCCTCGGAAATGACCCATGAGACTTCAATCAGATCACGCGGCATTCCACCATGGGGCTCTAGCGGCTTGGGTGCGAGCCTGGTCCATAAGACCACGCCTGATGGAGTTGGCTCGCCGGATGCCACTCCGAGCAGGAATGGATCGGAGCCAAATTTCGGCTGGCTTACGATGCTTCCTGAAACCGACTGGCCAAGGATGGGGGTCGCCGCCAGTGCGGAACAATACGACAGCCAAAGCCTTCGATTGAGGTGCCCATGATTTTTAATGGCACTGAGGATGGAGTCGAGTGGTTTCATGAGAGTGTCGCTTTCAATCAAAGGGGGAATAGAGAATTGGGCTGAGTGATGTCTGAATTTAACAGCCCTTGATAAACTTCTCTAGAAGACTGGAAGAATTTCTATTGAAATTCGATTCGACATTCATTTTTTCAGAGGGATGGCCGAGTTGGTGGACGCGGGAGAGGAAATGGATTTCAGGTCATTCTTCCCAGCCGCGCCGGGCATGATATAAGGCTTGGCAATCATCCAGGTGCCGCCAGCCAGCAGGAAGCAGCCGTAAAGCCGTTGCATATTGGCTTGAGAAATGCCGGCGACCATCCTGGCGCCCGCCAGTGTACCAAAAAGCATTCCGGCTGCGATCAATGCACCCATGGCAACATTCATTTCGCCGCGCTTGTAGTATTCGTAAACTCCCAGAATTCCGACAGGCCACATGATTGCAAATAGGCTTGTCCCGGTGGCCGTTTTCTGATCAAAGCCGTAAGCCAAAACCAGAACAGGAACAACGATCAGCCCACCGCCTATGCCAAACAGGCCCGCCGCAACACCCGCGACAAGACCCAAAAACAAGCCACTTGCGATCAGACTGATGGTCATTCGGATTCGTCCTTCGGTTGTTGGTTCCAATGAGCGGAATGGATCGCCGCAACGGCTGCCACCACGGCAGTTTCAATCCTGAGAATAAACGGCCCCAGGCCGACTGGCTGCCAGCCTTGGGCCAATGCAGACTGCTTTTCCTGGTTGGTCCAGCCCCCTTCCGGGCCAACACACACCTTGATGGCCGAGTGGCCCAAAGTCTCTATGCCTGATCGGATTTGCATCAGCGGCAGACCGGTTTGATCTGCCACGAGGCCCAGTTCGCCGGGCTTCAGGTTACTCAAAAAACTTGGCAGAGACATGGGCTGGTGCAGGGTCATCAAATCGTTTCGTCCGCATTGCTTGCAAGATTCAATCACGCTTTTTCGAAGGCGGTCGAGCTTGGTTTCGCGTGGTTCCACGACAGACCTCTCGCACCGCAGAGGAACCAAATGGTCGACCCCCAGTTCAGTGGCTTTTTCGATGATCCAGTCAAACCTGTCGCCCTTGGGCACAGCCGTTGCTATGGTCAGTTTTGGGAGATATCGCCCAATGGGTGAATCCATGACGGATTGGACATCCAGCAATGCCGTGGTTTTGGTCGAGGCGGCTACCCGGCAAAGCCAGGCATGACCCAGGCCGTCGAAGGCGTGCACGGGTTCGCCGATCTCGACTCGCCTGACTTTCATCAGGTGATGCGCTTCGTCACGGTCGAGCAGGATTTGGCCATTGATGGGCCCCTCAGGGGCAAACACGCGTTGCATGGCTTTTGGTTTGGAATTCTCTGGGGTGCTGGAAAATTGGTCCCAAGTTGGATACCCCCGATAACCGAAAAAATCGTTAGCGATTTTGATCGGAACCGGGATTTGCCCAATTGATGGGAACGGAGTTCAGGCTGGCCAATGCGACCACCATTTTACGCGCAGCAACCTGCTTTGGCCACAACTGGCGAGCCCGAATCCGGCACGCCAGAGTGGATCGACCTGCCTTGCCATGCTCGGATATGGGAAGCGGCGGGTCAGTGGATTGAGCGACGCAATGAAGGTGGCCGATTAACAATCCAGGGCGATTTTGGGGTCGGAAAAACTTTTTGGCTTGACGAATTTGCGAGACGATTTCGAGGCCGCCGGATTCGTCTGCTTCGGGCCAGTTGCCATTCGGCGAAGGGCCTGGATTCGGAATCGGTGATCCGTCAGTGGGCACAGGAGGCCCGTGCATTTATCGATTTACCCCGTGCCAGAATGACCCCGGAGGAGACAGGCCGGTGGCTTGCTCTGGCGATAAAGTCTATGAAAACAAATGGTTATCGAGTGATCACAGTGGTCGAATCGAGTCATTTGCCAGAAATCGACCACTTGGCGATTGAGGAAACTGGCCTGTTTTTTTTACGTCGAAAATCATTCCAAGGCTCTTTGAATCAGGGGCTTATACTTGCTCCGTGGTCGAACGACGAGCTTGGTGAGATCTTATCGAAACTCAGCCCGGAACGGGTTTGGCCAGAGGCAGTCGTCGAAAGGCTTTGGACTCTGACACGCGGATATTGTGGCAAGGCGATGGCCTTGGCCAGCCAGATGGCGAATCTGGGCCTTGGGCAGAATTCTCAGGAGATGAGCCTGGAAATACTGGAAAGTGTGATGGCCTGGATGAATCCGGGCGGAATTGGGCTGGCGAATCCGTCACAAATTGAGTTTAATAATCGTATGACGAACTTGAGATAATCGCACTTTTCTGGTGCTGGTCAAGCTTGTATAAAGTTCCTGAACGCGATATATTCGGTCTATGAATGCCCCTACGGACCCCTCTGACGAACCGACAAACTTGCGCAACCCGGCCTTGGCCGCGTTTTTGACATGGCTTTTTCCTGGCCTTGGCCATTGGTATCAGGGTCGCTACTTCAAGGCACTGGTTTTTGCGTCAAGTGTGATTGGGCTTTATTTGGTTGGGATGTGGATTGGCAAGTCTCAGGTTGTCTACTGGACCTGGGTGAATCCTCTGAAGGATCCCGAGAATTTTCGCTTGAGCTTCGTCTTTCAGTCGTTTGTGGGTGGGCTCAGCATGCCGGGCCTGTTTCAGGGCCTTCTCTCCTATCTTGGGAAGCCCCCGATTCTGGGCGGATGGATGGCGGCCCCATCGCAGGATCTGGTCAATGGCCTTTATCCAAGGATTGGGCGACTGGTTGAGATTGGAACTGTCTATACGGCTGTGGCGGGCCTGCTGAACCTGCTCGCGATGATGGATGCCTATGGGGGCCCGATTCGCTATCGTATTGTGGAGGAATCTTCAGAACCTGCCGCAGAGACCATGCCTGGAGCCAGCGAATGATGGACCCTACCACATGGAATCAATATGTATTCCTGGCGGCCCTGGTGCCAGCCATAAGCTCAGTCTATGCAGCCACACGATTTGAAGAAACCTATTCGATCATCATCAATTCCCTCCGGCTGACCCTATCCATTTTCGGGGTCCTTTTTATCATTACATCCATACTCATGTTGATCAACAGTTGGTAAGCCGCCAGCAACGGGAGGCGGGCCGAAAATTAAGTGGGTGCCAGTTTCTTAAACTTTTTTCGGGAACTTTAGCCCAGACCGCGTCCTTATCATTACAGTCGGTTTGACTGCATGACTCAGTGAGTGATTCAGTCGTCTTGAAAAGCATTGGAAGTATCTCGACTTTCGGATCCAGAACCAAAACAGGATGATTCGCCATGTCCAGCCGCCTTGGAACCAAGTGGGTCAATCGGGTCAACCAGATTGCCGTAGGCACTTACCGAAGTCGATTTGGCAAATACGCGATCATCGCCGATCAGGTCAATGCCCTGGAGCCTGAATATTCAAAGTTTACGGATAAACGGCTGCTGGAAGAGAGCAAGATCCTGCGCATGAAGGCCAGGCAGGGCGACAACATCAACAAGTTTGTGACTGAAGCATTCGCGCTAGTGCGCGAGGCGGCCAAGCGTGTTCTTGGCCAGCGTCATTACGATGTCCAGCTTGTGGGTGGAGCGGCCATCCATTTTAAAAACATTGCAGAGATGGAGACAGGCGAAGGCAAGACACTGGTGGCCACGTTGCCGACATTTCTGAATGCATTGCCCGGCAAGGGGGTTCACCTGGTCACAGTGAACGATTACCTGGCCAAGCGCGATGCCGACGAGATGGGGCAGGTTTACAAGATGCTAGGAATGACTGTCGGTTGTATCATCACCGACATGTCGGATGGAGACCGCCGGGCGGCTTATTCATCGGACATCACTTATGGCACATCCAAGGAGTTTGGCTTTGACTTTCTCAGGGATGAGCTCAAGCGTCTGAGCAATGGCGGAGAGATGTTCCGGAAGAACTTTGAGCAGGCCTTTCTGGGCAAGGGTACCAGCGAAGGCTCTCAGCCCGTACAGCGCGGCCATTTCTGCGCGATTGTGGATGAGGCCGACAGTGTTCTGATCGATGAGGCCAGAACCCCCTTGATCATTGGTGTGGAGTCAAACCCGGACCATGACGAAAGTGCCGCCTTTTTCGGCGCCGATGAAATCGCACTCACACTTGTTCGAGACAAGCACTTCAAATGGAAGCTTGAAGAGAAAAAGGCGGAACTGACTGGCCTGGGTCGGCGTGCGGTCCAGATGCGTGCCAATCATTCGGCATTTTCAGCCATTACGGTGGACACGCTTTATGAGCATGTCGAGCGAGCCCTGAAGGCCAATATCGGATTCCTCCGGGACCGCGATTATGTGGTGATGGATGGCGAGGTGGTGATTGTCGATGAAAGTACAGGGCGGGTCATGCCGGGCCGGCAATGGCAGGATGGCCTTCATGGAGCTGTTCAGGCCAAGGAAAAGCTGGAATTCAAGGGCGACACCTACAGTGCCGCCCGCGTGACGGTCCAGGACTTCTTTTTGAGATACAAAAAGCTCAGCGGTATGACCGGAACCGCCTGGCAGGACTCAAGGGAGCTTAGGAAGATCTATAAAATCGGAGTTTTCCGGGTCCCAACCAACATGCCCAGCAAGCGGGTCTGGGCTGAGGATCGGGTGTTTTCCACAGAGCTCGAAAAATTTGAGGCTGTGGCCAACAAGATTGTCGAGATCAATCGGACGGGCGGTCCAGTGCTTGTGGGGACTCGGTCGATTGCGAAATCCGAGCTTCTAAGCCAGCTCCTGAGAGAGCGCGATATCGACCACCAGGTCCTGAACGCCAAAAATCACGCCATTGAGGCGCAGATTGTGGCTCAGGCTGGCCAAAAAAGCAAAGTGACGGTGGCCACAAACATGGCAGGCCGGGGAACTGACATCAAGCTGGGTGGAGGGGTTGCCGATAATGGCGGGTTGCATGTGATTGGGACAGAGCGTCACGAAAGCCGGCGGATCGATCGCCAGTTGGCAGGACGATGTGCACGCCAGGGCGACCCAGGCTTTGCCCAGTTCTTTATCTGCCTGGAAGATGAGATTCTCGATGCCTTTACCGAGAAAAAAGCCGATAAGATCCGCGATCGCCACGAAGGGCGGGGCGAGCTGACAAATTACAATTTCAAGCAGCTGATGGTCCGCGCCCAATACAAAAAAGAACGTCAGCATTACAAAGATCGAATGCTTCTCATGCACTACGAGAAGCAAAGGGCCGAAATGCGCACTGGCATGGGCCTGAACCCCGTTCTGGGCTGATCGTATCAAATCCTGAATTTCCGTCCGGCATGGCTCGATCCTGAATCAGGCTGCTGAGAAGCTCAGGGAGCCGTTTGTTCTGAGAGTCTCCCTTTGGTAAAAAGAGTCTTCGGAGCAGATTTCTGCGGATGGCTTTTTTCTTGAATCTTCTGTTGGGCAGGTTTGGCGATCCGCCGCCTGATCGTGTATGATATCCATTCTTCGGGCGACTTGCTCCCGAAAAAAAGAGTCAAAAAGCCCTTCTTTGGGTGGAGATGATCACGGTCCATGTCCTGGTTCAACGAAGCGGTTGATGACTTCCATGTCAACCTGAACATCAATACCGAGCTTGAAATCGGCTGCTCAAACGAGTCGGTTTTTCATTATTTTGAGTTGTTTCAGCGTGTTTACCCTTCGATGCACAAATTTGAAGCCCAGGAGGACCCGGAATGGATTCGCGTCTTGGAAGAGGATCGAGACGCTCCCGGCTATCGCTGGCTGACGGTCGAAAAGAACAGGGTCGCGGCTGGCCATACCAATCCACCAAGCCTTGAAGAGGCTTATAGCCTGCACCTGAAGGTGCTTGATTTGGCTCCGATCGCCCTCTCCATCAGTAAGCTCAATGTCAAGGCCTTAGATTTGATGTATGGTTTTGACATGACTTACGAAGGCAATCACGACGAAGTGGTGGCCAAGGCGCTTGCGCCTTCGAGTTTTGAGCGGCTTTTGCAGGGTCCGCAAACCCGGATCATCAACTACGAACCAAATATCACGTTTGCGATCGACGATGCCTGCAATGTCCAGTGCCGTCTTGCGATCGAGACGCGTACGACCGTGCCACAAATCACCAGCGGCAAATTCGACGAAAACCAGTTCTCCGTCTTCTTTACAGTGCGTCAGTACTGGTCTCCCCAGGAACCTAACTTTCTGGATGCCTATGAACGAATGACCGCAATTGGCGAGCGGATTGTTGATCTCAAGATTGTCCCTCAGATCATCAAGCCACTGGCCGATGCCATCGCCTCCCGTTGAGCTTCTGCCGATTTGGTTCAAGCGTGCCTTTCTCAATCAACCCTCTCACAACTTGCCAAGAGCTCTTCCATCATGCCCCCACGCCTTTCCCACCTGGCCCAGAACCTGAACACCGAAACGGCCTTTACCGTTCTTGCAGAAGCCCGGGCCCTGAAGGCCAAAGGCAAGGACGTTGTCGAGCTTGAAATTGGCGACAGCCCATTCCCGAGCACAAATCACGCCAAGCTTGCCGGCATGGAAGCAATCGCCCGGAACATCACCGGCTATTGCCCAAGCCTTGGCCTGCCTGAGCTTCGAGAAGCCGCTGCGGCCATGATGGGGCGTGAGTTTGGTGTCAAGGTCGGGCCCGAGAATATCGTGGTCGCATCCGGCGCTAAGCCGTTTGAGACTTATTTTGCTGAAGTTTTTCTTGAGCCTGGCGATGGTGTCCTGATCTTCAGCCCACACTTCCCGACCTACACCCCAAACCTTGACAGACGCGGAGTCAGGGCCGTCTTTGCTCCCCTGAAGCACGAAAACCATTTCCGTCCGACCGCCAAAGATGTCGAGAACTTTCTGGCCACGGATCCCAAACCACGTGCCATTTTTCTGAATTTTCCCCATAATCCCACCGGTGGAGTGGCCGAGGCGGAAGATCTTAAAGCCATTGCCGATCTGGTCAGGGGAACGGATACACTGGTCTTCTCGGACGAGCCCTATTGCCACATGATCTGGGAAGGCCGCCATGAAACCATTCTCAGTCAGCCGGGCATGCTCGAACAGACCCTGGCCGCTTACACCTTCTCAAAAAGCTATTCCATGAGCGGCTGGCGAATCGGTTTCGCCGTGGCTCATCCGGATGTCGTCACAGCCATTGGCAAGCTGATCAATACGTCCATGTCATGCAGCCCCCCATTCGTCCAGCTCGCCGCCGCCGCCGCCCTCAAGCATGATCAAACCCAGCGTGATAACTATATGGAGCTCTTCCGCCGCAAGGTGCATCTGCTCTCGGACGGACTGGCCAGAATCCCAGGCGTCCATGTTCAGCGGCCAAAGGGTACCTTTTACGTATTCCCTGAAGTCAGCGAAATTTGCAATCGGCTGGGTATCACCTCCCACGGCCTGGCGCTTTACACACTCAAGGGTGCAGACGATCACTTCGGTGTGGCTTGTCTCGGCGGCGAATGTTTTGGAGATGCTGGCCAAGGCTTCCTCCGATTCAGTTGCGCCGAACCCGACGACCGTATTGAACAGGCTCTGGAATTCTTGCCTGAAGCCTTCTCCAGAGTGGATCGGGTCAATCAATTCC
Organism: Candidatus Kuenenia stuttgartensis; assembly: GCA_945865635.1. GTDB lineage: Bacteria > Planctomycetota > Planctomycetia > Isosphaerales > Isosphaeraceae > QWQI01. The sequence continues at coordinate 14,773 of CAMBEP010000027.1, read as the reverse complement.
TCAACGAAAATCCCCAATTTCGGCTCAAGGCTTAAATCGTTGCAGAATATGGATAAAAAGCCGTTGATTGCAATCGCATTTGTGCTGACCGCCAGCGTCTGCCTTGGGCAATCCGCCCCAGATGCTGGCCGGGTCGTGCTTGAAGGCTCCAAAGCGGTTTTGCTTGGTGAGCGACTTCAATTTGACCCAAATTCCAAATCTGTAAACGGCTTGGCAAAGCCCTCGGAATCGCTTTCCTGGGGCTTTGAGATTCCCAAGTCGGGCTGGTATCAGATCGTCGTCCATTACGCCCTGAAAGAAGACCGAAATGGCGGGAAATCGTCATTCAATGCAACCATTGGCGATCAGAACCGGCTCGGCCCGATCCATTCCACAGGCTCTCTCGATCGATACCTGCCACAGGTCCTATTCGATCCTGTAGAATTACCTTCGGGCAGCCATCAACTGAAATTGCAATTGAAGGAGATGCGCAGATCATCGGATTTGCAGATCCGCAAGGTGGAACTTGTCAGGGCTCGGGAACCGGGTGTACCGTGATTCACACCGGTCAATCAAGTCGTTTTTTCGCTCTTTCAGAGACTCAAATCAGGACGGTATAAACCCATGTATTTCGATTGGATCTTGCGCGGTGGATGGGTAATTGATGGCTCGGGCGCACTGCCATATCGGGCAGATGTGGCCATCACCGATACCCAAATTGGCGACATCGGCCGACTCGACGATGCCCGGGGTGTCCAGGAACTGGACGTGACCGGCCATTACATCGTCCCCGGCTTCATTGATGCCCATGTGCATGGCGACCTCATGATGCTGGCCGATACCGAGCGCGTCGCTCTGGCCTGCCTTCGACAAGGTGTGACCACCCTGATCAATGGACAGGACGGAAGCGCGTTTGCCCCCGCCTCGCCACCTGTCATGGACCACATGCGACGTTATACCGTCGGTTTTAACGGGAATCCACCCAACCTGAACTACAATTGGTCGGGATACGACGATTATTTCCAGCGTTTTCTGCGCACAACCCCGCTTAATATGGCGTACTTGATTCCCAACGGGAATGTGCGTATGGAGGTCATGGGTCTGGCAGAGCGTAAGCCGTCCGGGGACGAGCTCAATCAGATGAAAAATCTGGTTCGTGAGGGTATGGACGCGGGCTCGGTTGGTCTCTCAACCGGCTTGGACTACATTCCAAGCCTTTACGCCGATGCCGACGAGCTGGCAGAACTCTGCAAAGAGATTCGCAATGCGGGTGGGGTCTATGTCACTCACATGCGTGGATACGGGCCCAAGGCCGAAATCGGGATGAAGGAAGTCTTTGAAATCTGCCGGAAATCCGACTGCCCAGGCCACATTTCCCACTACAATGGCCCGGCCGATGTTCTTCTGAGGCTTATGGACCAAGGCCGGGCCGAAGGGCTTGATCTCACGTTTGATACCTACCCATACCTTCGTGGGAGCACCATTCTGGCCATGGTCGCCCTGCCCGGTTGGGTCCAGCTCGGCGGAGTAGACGCCACCATGGAGCGGCTTTCCGACAAAAAAGTCGTCGATCAGCTCGAACGCGAGTGGTTCAATACCGGTACCCCGTACCCGCTTGAGACCACAACCATCGCCATGGTCGAACATACCGACTGGCTCTGGACTACCGGCAAAACAGTCACCGAAGCGGCCGCCATCGCAGGCACCACTCCAGGCCGCCTGACCTGCGAAATTCTGGTTGCCAACAAAATGGCTGTCGGAATTGTCGGATACCGGGCCGGCGACCGAACCGAAGCCGACATGAGAGCCATTCTCAGGCACCCGGCACACATGGCCGGATCGGACGGAATCTATCGAGGCCAACACCCCCACCCACGTGGCTGGGGCGCATTTGCCAGATTCTTAAGCCTCCACACCCGGGAACTGGCCGACTATGATTGGGCAGAAGCCATTACGCACCTCTCCGCCCACGCCGCCCGCCGCTATCGGCTCACCGACAGAGGCTTGATTCGTACCGGTTTTGCTGCCGATATCGCCGTCTTTGATCCGCTCACTGTGCAAGATCATGCCACTTACGAAAATCCCACCGCTTTGGCCACCGGCGTGCCCCATGTCTGGGTCAACGGAACCTGTGTCCTGAAACATGGTGAGCTGACAGGCCTCAACTCCGGAAGAGTCCTCCGCCGAGGCTAATTCCCATTTCGCATCTGACAATCAAATCAGAAAAAGCGTGACTTCTGAAAATTCACGCTTTTTTCTGGCTCGTTTTTACACCGAAAATCAATCCTCGGAAAGCCAGCCACATTCGGTGGCCATGCTGGCACAAGCCCGAATGTCGTCAAGCAATAGACCTGGATAATGCTTCCGGATATATTCCCAGGAACATCCATCCCGGATGTGATTGACAATGACCATCACCGGAACGCCCAAAGAGCGCACCACTGGGCGATGGAACTCATCCTTGGTGATGTGCTTTTTCCATAAAATTTCTAGCTCCTTGCGCCAGAGGTATTGATCCGTCAAATCAAAATCTTCCGTGTCTGCGTTTTCGGGATAGTCCACGACTGATTCGGCATAAATCGGTGCGTGTGTCACAGTTTCCTGGACGCTTTGAACTTTGGATTCCAGCTTGTTTCCCGATATCGCCAGCCTGGCCAGCGAAATGGCTGTGACCAAGTCAACCAAGTCGCTTGGATGAAGCTGAATGATATTTGAAACAGCATTCTGCAATCGTTCTTCAAGGATGCCAATGGCCGTATTCAAGGCAGTGCCATCCACTGGCTTTAGACGAGCGACTTTTCGCCGTCCTGCTCGGATCGGCTTTTCATAAGTCTCATCCTGTGAAACAAATCGATTCTCATTGCTCTTCAAAAGATGCTGATCCCTGTTCTCATCGCGACGATTCGACATTGTGTCAATTCCTGGTGAAGTTGGCCGTCAAGAAAGGTTGCGTCTACGGGATTTAATATCGTCGCAAGTCCCGCTCAAGAGATTCCCGTTTATGGGATTATCTTCAGGTGTGCTTGTCATAGAAGCAAAAATCATCAATCTTTTCCTGATTCATTCAGAGCCCGTAGAGTCACGTTTATGATTCATGACCACCGTAAGTTATCTGGCAAGCGGGTTGGTCATGCGTTTGACATGGGCACAAGAGATTTATTAGGATTCGAAGGGTAAGGCAACCGGGAATTTCACTTTGGGTCACCCAAGAAAAAATGTGGAAATGAGCATGCTCCCAACGAAAGAACCAGATTTCCCATTGCCACAAGCTACGGGTTCCAGTCGTTTCCTGATCTTCATGATTTTATGTTTGATCATGGTGGGCGTGGTCATTTCATTTTCGTGGCGAATTCCTCCACCGCCACCACCCTCTGAGGTCAAGTCAGATCCATTGCTTGCAAAAGGTTACGACATCTATATGCGGCAGTGTGTGGCGTGCCATGGGCTGAAGGGGCTTGGCGATGGCCCGAGGGCCCATGCCGCGTCCATCAAGCCCAGAAATTTGCGTGACGAGCCTTGGAAATATGGCGACGACCCGGATTCAGTTCGCAAGATCATCACCCAGGGAGGCCCTCAGGGGGGCATGCCAGGGTTTGGCCCTTCTCTGAGCCCTCAGGATTTGAGGGCCATTGTGATTTATGTCAGACATTTGGGCGGCAAAGTCCGAACCGACGAAAACTCCAAAGGGTCCTGATTCGAATTCTTCGATCCAAACTCGCCCCCGATTCCACCCCCCCACGACGACTTTGGGGACGATGATCAGGGCCAAAGCCTGAACGGCTTTTTCAAGATCAGAAATTTCGACTTATGGTCAGCCAAATCCAATTCTATAGAAAAACATGGCTTTTGGGCGGGTGCTCTGTTTGGTTTTTTAATTCTATAAAGCCATTTTCATACAACTATCTATACACTTCGCGGTCATGAATGGCACTTTTTGATCGAAAAAGATGCCGGTGGCATCGCAGGCAGTAGCCGGTGGTTGAGGATCGTCAGCGACGACACCACCGGACGACAACGCGACATAAGGTCTTGCAACCCTGCCGGGGTGCCAGCAGCTTTTTTTGTTAGACCTCATACCGGTGGTGTCGCTTTGCTCAACCACCGTCTACTAGCTTTGATGACTCCGGCATCATTATTTTACGGGATGTCTCTTTTTTAACCGCGACAAGTATATAAAGCCGATTCTAACTATATCTGGGCAAGAAAAAACTGTTGCACCCATTTCTTTCTGATTGAAGAAGAGGCGTGCCAGACTGCTTGGAGAGGATCAGTCTGGCACTTTTTTTCAGGTATAAATGGAGCCGATCAGCGGCCCATGAGTGCCTTGAGGATCATCAAGTCCAGGTCTTCGTATTGGCGATTGTCACGCAGTTCATTGACTTTGGCTTCGTCCACGCTGCGAACCACTTCAAGAAGTGCCAGGAACATGGTCCGGCTGTTGGAGAGGTGCTTGGTGGAGTCTTCGAGTTTGGTGGTCCGCATGGCCTTGATGTCGAGGCCAACGGCTTCACCGTTTTGGCCATACCCGCTCTTGTCCAGGACCCAGACCTGATCAAACGCACGGCGCAGGTCGGCGGAACCGAAGGTTTTGTCCTGGTCATACTTGAGGCCGTTTTGATCATTCAGGTGAACGCTCCAGAGCTTTTCATGCCAGAGGGCATAGGCCATGTCGTCGGCGGGATCAAGGCCAGCCAGAATCGAGTGGGCCGATTCGATCAGAACCCCCGAACGGCTCGGGTCGATCGTCTTATAGGCCAGACCAATCATGTGACCGACTGTGGGCAGATAGGCTTGGTCCATGGGCTCGTTGGGCTTGGCTTCGCCCAGGACTCGGATTTCCGGGTCGTGTTCCAGAATCATGTTCCAGGCCTCGGCAATTCGGCCTACGGCGGTTTTGGCGCATTTGGCCTCGCGAATGTAAGAGCCTTCGCGAGCCAGCCAAAGGACATAATTCTTACAGTCCATGACCTTGGCCAGATCCACGCATCGGCGGGCTCGGTCAAGGGCATATTGACGATCCGTCGGGCAGTTTGAGGTGAAAGCACCATCGGCTGTGTGTGGGTCTTCCCAGAGGCGCGGCGCGATGATCTCCACAAACAGCCCTTCGTCGTCCAACACTTTCTTCAGCTCAGCGGCTTTCTTGAGCTTCTCGGATTCGGGCAGGTCGTAAGCCACAACATCGTCGTCGTGGAACTGGACACCGTCAAACCCAAGCTTTTTATACTGCCGCATCTTTTCGGCAAAAGCCATTTCAGCGCGAACCGGTGGGCCGAATGGGTCGGCTCCCGTACTGATGTTCCATGGGCCGAATGTGAAGCGGTAAGTGTGCGTCGAACTCATGTGATTTGGCTGCCGTGATTTAGGGACATTGGCTGATGAAATGGATGGCACTGGACTCAAGTTCGGCTCAGGGCCATGTTCGGTTGGCAATGTTTTTTTGAACATTGTTCCATGCTATCATGAAACGGCTATGGGCATGAGTCAACCCTTCGTCGGAGTTTGACAACCAATTCATTCCAAAAAATCCGACCCCAAGCCACCCCCCCCCCGAACCCCAACCCTACGCAATCCACAACAAATCCCATTGTGACCCTTGACCTGACATCCAAAATTCTATTTGCATTGAATTTACATTCCTTTCAAGCAGGCTTCGGATACCAATATTCAAGCCAGGGCAAAGCCCTAGGCCTGGCTTCGCGAATCGGTTAATATGGGCCTATCAAGAAGCTGATCAGGAAAGCCCAATTTTTGAGAACCCAAGTGGTCAGGAATTCCCAAAGAAAACCATGAAACTCTGGCAGATGGTGGCTGCTGTTGCGTTGTTCGCTCTGATTTTTGCGCTTTGGACAACGTCCGAATTCACGCGTGCCATGCTTGTTGTCATGATGATCGGTTCGTGTATGGTGGTCGTGCCCCTGATGAGCATCATGAAACTGTTTGTCCTGCTCGGCCATTATGGCGAGCAACCCAATCGGCAAAACCTCAGAGATCTCCTCCTGCGAGGTTCTGTCATCATGGCCGTCTGTTCTGCGTCGTTCGGCTTTCTGCTTTGGGTCGGGTTCTATCTCCTCTGGCCAAAATAATGGCCCAATCATTTCAGACGCATGAATTTTAGGATAAAGCCGTCAGCCCGCCCCTTGATGACATTTAAGTTGTTTTTCCAGACCCAAAATCGTTATGATTTGGTTGAAGTGATCCTAATAAACACGGCAAAGCCTGGTCCACAAAAAAACATGCCACGCATGGGAAGCCAAGAATCATGACGATAGCCTATGAGCCTGCCAAATTTCCCCGCCAGTGGCTGCCAGTCGATGCCAGCCTTGAGACCTGGCCCGAAATTGAGCCTTGGTATCGCAAGCTGGAAGAATGGCAGATTCAGGGCGCAGGCGATCTTCTGGAATGGATGAAGGCCAAGGACGAACTCGATGCTGCCGTGAGCCAGGTCAGCAACAAGCGTTATGTCTCCATGACCCTGAAGACCGACGACCCTGCACGCGAGGCTGCTCACCTGGATTTTGTCAGGGACATTGAACCGAACTTGAAGCCGATCGCCCAGAACCTGCGAAACAAATACCTTGAGAGCCAGTTCCGTGACGACTTGCCGAAAGGTCAGTTTGTGATCATGGACCGCGCGCTTGAAAATCGTAAAAGTCTCTATCAGGAAGCGAATATCCCTCGAGAAACACGTGTGAGCGAACTGACCCAGCAATATCAGAAATTGGTCGGCGCCATGACCGTCTCATGGCATGGCGAGGAACGCACCCCGGCACAGATGGCGCCATTGCTCGAAGAGACCGATCGGGCCACACGCGTCGAGGCCTGGCTGATTGTCGCCATGCGTCGGCTGAAGGATCGCCAGCGGTTTGATGATCTGTTTGATGAGCTTCATCGCTTGCGTGTAGAAATCGGCCGCGGTGCCGGCTTCAGTTCATTCACAGATTATTCCTACAAAAACCGTGAACGGTTTGATTATGGTGTCGCACAGGCAGAAGCGTTCCAAAACGCAGTGGCCGAATTTGTTGTGCCGCTCGCCCGTGAAATTCATGCCAAGCGAAAGCTCCAGCTTGGGATCAACCAGCTCAGGCCTTGGGACTTGTCCGTCGACCCCAAAAACCGCCCCGGCCTGAGACCATTTACCGAAGAATCAAAACTGGCTTCAGGGGTGGGTGAAATCCTCAACCAGATCGACCCGGATCTGGCCGCCCAGTTTCAATTCATGCGTAACCAGCAACTTCTTGACCTAGCCAACCGCAAAGGCAAAGCGCCCGGCGGATACCAGACCACGTTTGAGGAAGACCGGGTCCCGTTCATCTTCATGAACGCAGTCGGAATGGACGGCGACCTGCGCACCCTGCTCCACGAATGCGGCCACGCATTCCATGCCCTGGCATGCCGCTCGGTCGAGCCGGCGGCCTATCGCGAAAGCCCTATGGAATTCTGCGAAGTGGCGTCAATGTCTATGGAACTCCTGGGTGCAAAGCAGCTTGATGCGTTTTATGATCAACCCGACGCCAATCGCAGCTATCGCCAGCTTCTCGAAGGAATTGTCTTGATTTTGCCATGGATCGCCCAGGTTGATGCATTCCAGCATTCCATTTATCTCTCTGATGAGCCTTGCAGGGATCGCCGCCGAGAGTCCTGGAAGGCTCTCACAGAACGGTTCGGAGGCGATGTGGACTGGTCCGGAATCGAAGATGTACGTGACCATTCCTGGCACCGTCAGCTTCATATTTTTCTCTATCCATTTTATTACATTGAATACGGAATCGCACAACTCGGCGCCCTGCAAGTCTGGAAACACTTCCAAAGCCAACCTCAGGAAGCCGTCAATGCCTATAAACAGGCGTTGGCACTGGGTGGCAGCCGCACCCTTCCCGAACTTTTCGCCGCCGCTGGTGCAAAATTCGATTTCAGCGCTGAGACCATTCGCCCCCTCATGGAACTGATCGGACAGGAACTCGCAAGAATTCCCGATTGAAGTTCACGAGGCGTTTCCATTGCAAAGATAAACCACTTCGAGATCACCAAAGCCCATGGCTCCAATCGTCTCCACTGGCCTTGACCAATGCATCGCAAATCAGTTTGCATTGTTCAGGGGCCAAAGAGTGGCCCTTTTAATCAATCAGGCCTCGTGCGACCATCAATTTCGCCATCTCGCAGATTTGATCAAAGCCACACATCAGGTCCATCTCGTTCGTATCTTCGGGCCTGAACATGGCTTTGCCGGTGTGGCCCAGGATCTCGAAAATGTCATCGATAAAGACCACCCACACCCACACTGGGGCGTGCCTGTCCTCAGCCTTTATGGCGAGACAGAGTCGTCACTGACTCCCGATCTGAATCTGCTTCAGGATATTGACACTTTAATCGTTGACCTGCCAGATATCGGCACCCGATATTACACATTTGCCGCCACCATGATACGGATCCTGCGAGCCGCAAGTGGATTGAATCTCAGGGTCACAGTGCTCGACAGACCCAATCCGCTTGGCTCCATCGCTCTGGAAGGGCCGATTCTCAAGCCTGGTTTTGAATCGTTTGTCGGCGAAATTGCGATTCCAATCCGTCATGCAATGACACTCGGCGAAATTGGCAGATGGGTGCTTGAAACCGAAAGAATTGACCTGAATTATGAATGCATTTCAACTCTTGGCTGGTCGGGCCGTGAAATGTTGCCCGAAACCGGACTGCCTTGGGTCATGCCTTCCCCAAATATGCCAACATTTGAAACCGCCCTGGTCTATCCCGGTGGCTGCCTGATCGAGGGCACAAACCTTTCCGAAGGCCGCGGAACGACCCGTCCGTTTGAGATCATAGGAGCCCCATGGATCCACGAATTAAAACTCGCTAACCGCCTGAATCAATCCAGATTAGACGGATTCATCGCCCGCCCCATTCAATTTAAACCGACATTCCAGAAGCATTCCGGGCAAGTCTGCGGCGGTGTCCAGATCCATGTCACAGACCGATTGCAATTTCAGCCTGTCAGGGTTTATACGGCTGCAATCATTGCCATGCGCGACCAAAACCCCGAACTTTTTCAATGGCGCACGGAAACCTACGAATTTCGAAATTTCCCGATCGCAATTGACTTGCTTTATGGCTCTGATTCAGAACGAGTTGCAATAGAATCTGGCGCAACCTGGCAGGAATTGGCTGAATCGTGGACTATCGAGGAATTGGAATTCTCAAAATGAAACCACAGGAATCCGTCTCACAACAATCTCCAATATTCCAATGCCGAGCCATTTCATGAGTTATCCTGCATGCAGATTTACGGAGGAATTGCAGCCAGAGTTCAGTCTGTCAAATGCCCTGGCCTCGACATGTGGATTTCCACCCACCCTTATCATGGCGAAGCGACTGGTGGCGATCTCCATTTTGTATCGCTGTGCGGCGGTGGCATGACGACCCGCATTCTGCTTGCCGATGTTTCAGGCCACGGCGATCATGTCCTTGACTATTCCCTTAAGCTACAAAAGCTGGTCAAGCGCTATATCAATTCCAAGACGCAAGCGGGATTCATGTCGGATTTAAATAAAAGCTTTGCTGAATATGCGCAACTGAGCCGCTTCGCCACAGCCGTATTCTGCACATATCTGGCCAACAAAAATTCATTGGAACTTTGCATCGCAGGTCATCCCAGGCCCCTATGGTACCAGAAATCACGCAATCAATGGTCGTATCTGGGAGAATCCGCCAAGCCTTTCGCTCAAGATATTGGTGTCTCAAACCTTCCGTTGGGAATCGATGAAGAGGCTCGGTTTGAGACATTCCAATTCGAATTCTCCATCGGCGATCTCCTCGTTTTTTATACAGATTCGCTCATAGAATCAAAATCTCCATCCAACCAGATGCTCAACGAAGATGGTCTTTTAAACATTTTTCGAAAATTCGAACCTGTTTCCATGGATTGTCTGAATTTAGGCAATCGTGGTATTCAATTGGTTTCTGAATTCCGAAACCATCAGCCTGCAGATGACGATGAAACCATCCTTGTAATCCAGCAAAACGGGACAGGCAAAAGGCCGATGGGAATTGGCGACAAGATCGATGTTTATGCCAAACTTTTCGGCCTCAGGTCGTATGGAGCCATTTAAAAACAGAAGCCCAGGCTCACTTGACTTGTTCCCGATGGAGAGCCTCGTGGGCTTCATCCGTCAAGGGACGCGTATCCAGACCCTTACGCTGCGAGAGTTCAATCCGGTCGAGATACTTGACATTGGCGCAGTCGTCCAGCTCTGCCGAATGGCAGGCGGCAAAATCTTTGATCAAGAAGCGAAACGGTCCACCGTCGGAAACATCCAGCGGCTTGCCATGCAGTTGATAAACCAAGAGCCCCTCGGATCTTACGGATTCCAGAGGAATCGAGACATGAAAATTGTCGCGGCCGGCATGAAGGGTCAGATAATTCGCATCCGGCAACGGTTCTGCCAATTTCAAGAGCGATTCGAGGGTCACGGCATCGCCCTTTTTCTTCGCTTCAAACCGAGAAACATCCAGCACTTGATCCGCCGGCTTGAAGGAAATCAATTCTGAGAAGCCCAAGCCTAGAGGATTTTTCACAAGTCCATCGATAATTAGTTTGGAGTCGTTCATCTTGTTTGGTTTCACTTCGGTTGTAGGACTTTTAAGAATTCTTGGATGATCCGGCGATTCCCTTTGACCAATATCAACTTACCCTATATTATAGTAATCATCAATCGTCAGCCATCTTGCGGGATCAGGAATCTGAACCGGCGGATTGGCCAAGCCAGAACCGATAGCCACCTTCCCGCAATTCAATCCCGGAACCGGCCTTTCCAGTTCCTGACCGAACCAGGAGTCCTAGCGCCATGATTCGTGTCGATGCCCGCCGTGGTGCCACTTTTTGCGATGGCTTTACACGCCGCGATTTTCTCCATGCCGGGGCAATTCCTCTACTGGGGCTTGGACTTACAGAGGCGCAGGCTGCCGAAAAGGCCGCCGGCAAGTCCGACATGAACTGTATCCTGCTTTTCCTCGTCGGTGGCCCCTCCCAGATCGACACCTGGGACCCCAAGCCCAACGCCCCTTCTGAAATCCGTGGTCCCTTCAAGCCGATCCAAACCAACGTACCTGGTATCCAGATCTCCGAGATTTTCCCGCGTCTGGCCCAGACCATGGACAAAGTCTCACTCGTCAGATCCATTTACCACCAAGCCACTGCCGTCCATGATACCGGCTACCAAATGATGCAGACCGGACGCCTCTTCGGACCAGGCATCGAGCACCCCCACTACGGCAGCACCCTGGCCTGGCTCAAAGGCCCCAAAGGCGATGCTCCACCCTATGTCCTTCTCCCAAAACCCATTGGAGCCACTGGTGGAAACCTTCCACATGGCCATTCTGCTGGCTATCTCGGCAAAACATTCGATCCTTTCATCCTGAATGCTTACCCGAATGACCCCAATTTCTCAGTGCCAGACCTCTTGCCTCCGGAATACATCACCTCCATCCGTTCCGAGCGCCGCAGATCCATGCGTAAGGCCATTGAAGGTAACATCAAGGCCTTTGAATCCTCGGCCGACGCCAAACTTCTGGACTCCAATTTCCAGCAGGCCTATTCCATCATGACCTCTGCCAAGACCCGCGATGCGTTTGACCTGAAGAAGGAGTCTGAGACAGTTCGCGACAATTACGGCCGCACCCGATTCGGGCAATCATGCCTCATGGCACGCCGCTTGGTCGAAGCCGGTGTCAGGTTCGTTACCGTCAACATGTTCGAAACCGTCTTCAGCGAAGTCACCTGGGACATTCACGGATCCGCCCCGTTCACGTCCATCGAAGGCCTTCGCGATGAAGTCGCCCCGAACTTCGACCGGGCCTATTCTGCCTTGATCCAGGACCTTTCCAACAAGGGGCTTCTGTCAAATACAATGGTCCTCGCCTTTGGCGAATTTGGCCGCACCCCAAAGGTCAACCCTGCCGGTGGACGGGACCACCACCCAGGTGTCTGGACATCCTTGTTTGCCGGAGGCCCCTTCAAGGGCGGCACCGTGGTCGGCGAATCCGATGAGATCGGTGGCTCGCCCAAAACCCGGCCTGTCACCACAGGCGAAGTCGCCGCAACGGTTTATGAAGCCCTGGGCATGAGCCTTGACACAGAATTGACCGGCCCCGGAAATCGTCCGATCCGGCTTGTGGAACACGGCATAGAACCTGTGCGCGAGCTTTTCACCTGATCACTTGACCTCGTCAGTTCGGCCCTCTCCACCCTCTCATTGCAATTCCTTTTTCCCGGGAATGGTACCTATGACGACCTCATTGAAGCTTGCCCTGATGATGGTTTTGGCCAGCCTCAGTCAATTATCGCTTGCGGGGCCAGTCAATACCGTTTCCATCTGGCCACCTCGGATCGACTTTCAACAGAGGCGGTCCATAGAGCACTTGCAATTGTTCGAGGTGGATTCCCAGGGTGTCGCTACGGCCGATCTGACCCACGATGCACTCTGGAGGGTAGAGCCGGAAGGTCTGGCTCAAATTGGCTTAGGGGCCATTGTTTCTCCATTGAAGGACGGATCCGGCAGGGTGATTGCACGCCTGAAAAATGGCCGTGAAATTTCTGTTGCCCTGACAGTTCAAAATGCAAGTGTCATGAAACCCTGGTCGTTTGAGAATCAGGTACAGGCCGTCATCACCCGGACAGGCTGCAACCAAGGCTCATGCCATGGCTCGGCGGCCGGCAAGAATGGCTTTAGGCTGAGCCTTCGGGGATATGCAAGCGAGATCGATTATGACGCCCTGACCCGTCAGGCGGGTGGGCGGAGACTGGTGGCAGGGTATCCCGAAAAATCGTTGATTTTATGGAAGTCCACAGGTGTGATTCCCCATGGTGGAGGGGTCCGGATTGCACCCGGAACACGCGATTATTCCGTGATCAGCGAATGGGTGGCCGAAGGGGCCAAAGGTCTCTCGGAAAAAGCCCCGAAAGTGATCCGTCTGGAAGTCTCGCCGAAGCAGGCCCGATTTATGGCAGGGCAGTCGGGAAATGTGACTGTTCGGGCGATCTATTCTGATAAATCGATTGAAGATGTGACCTCATGGGCCAAATTTGGAACCACCAGCGACACCGTTTTGAAGGTGGAGGAGGACGGCCGATTCAAGGCAGAATCCGCAGGCGAGGCCTTTCTGACGGTCTGGTATGCCAGCCAGGTCGCAGTCATGCCTGTGGCGGTTCCCTCAAGTCTCAAAGTTCCTCCTGAATTATTTGCCAGTGCTGCAAAAACGAACAGGAACAAGATTGACGAATTGAATCTCTCAAAATTACAGATTCTGGGAATTCCCCCCTCACCCGACGCGGGAGATTCTGCATGGCTTCGCCGAATCACGCTTGACACAACAGGCCTGTTGCCAACAGCCACAGAAATTCAGCAATTCATGATCGATTCCACGCCTGGCAAGCGTCAGAAGGCAATTGATCGACTGATTACATCCGAAGCTGCAATTGATTACTGGGCCTATCAGTGGTCCGACTTGTTTCTTGTATCTTCCAACAAGCTTCCAGCACCAGCCATGTGGGCGTTTTATCAATTCGTTCGCGACAGCGTGGCCCAGAATAAGCCTTGGGACCAATTCTCCCGCGAAATACTGACAGCTCGGGGTGGGACTCTGGAGAATGGGGCAGGCAATTATTTCGTATTGCATCGCGACCCTACAGAATTGATGGAGACCACCAGTGTGGCCTTTCTCGGCCTTTCCATGGCCTGCGCCAAATGCCACAATCATCCGATGGAAAAATGGACTCAGGATCAATATTACGGATTTACGAGCCTTCTCAGCCGGGTAGGATTGAAAGATGGGAATCTGGCAGGTGATGTGATTGTCAGCGATCGTATTGATGGCGACATTATGCACCCCCGCAAGGGCCGGCCGATGCAGCCTCAGCCACTCGATTCCGCATCAATCGGGGCCGACGACAGCCGGTCACGCCGCGAAGCCCTGGCCGACTGGATGACGGATCCCGAAAACCCACTCTTTGCACGAGCCATTGTAAACCGGGTCTGGAAAAAGATTTTCGGCCGGGGCCTGATCGATCCGGAAGACGATCTGAGAACCACAAATCCGGCATCCGACTCCGCTTTGCTGGCCTGGCTTGAAGCCGACTTCAAAGCGCACAAATTTGATATCAGGCACCTATTGAGCACCTTATTGCAATCCTCCGTCTACGCACGATCAAGCACCCCCATACCTGGCAATGCCCACGATATCATATACCAATCGCATTATGTTCCAAAACGTCTCAATGCCGAAATTTTATTAGACGTCTACAGCCAGGTTACGGACGTGCCTACGGATTTCGCTGGCTTCCCGGAAAAATGGCGTGCCATGCAATTGCCAGACACAAAAGTGGCCAACGGTTTTCTGTCTGCATTTGGCCGCCCGGAACGAATCACAACCTGCTCTTGCGAACGATCCAACGAGCCCTCTGTCGCTCAGGCATTGCATCTGGCCAACGGATCGACTCTCAACAACAAACTCAAATCGGAAAATGGACTTGTTAAACGCTTTTCAGAAAATCTAAAGGATGACAAGTCGCTCATTCGTCAGATTTTTCTCAATACACTCAGCAGGCAACCTGGTGATAAGGAATTGTCAGTCCTGTTGAATCAACTTCAAGAGTCAAGTATCACCGCAAAATCCGACGTCGAAAAGATTGCCCTTCGACGAGCAGCTCTGGAAGACCTTTTCTGGGCTGTTCTGACAAGCGATGAATTCCTCTTCAATCATTGATGACAATATAAAACCGATATAATTCTGAAGAAAAGGGGACGAT
>CAMBEP010000026.1 GCA_945865635.1 Candidatus Kuenenia stuttgartensis | reverse complement strand
GAGAAGCAGGCGGAGATGAGGCTGGCGCGGGCGGTTTGAGGTTTTTTTTAGGATCTTGCCAGGTCTTAACAGTTGCGAGTCAATGACGGGTCGAGTAGAGTGAGCATTGCACCCGGCTGAACAATCAAAAAAAAATGCTTGATCTTCCCGACTTGCCGAGCGAATGTTTGGGCTTTTTTGGGCATTTTCATGATTCATGATTAGGCGTTGCGAGTCTGGGCAATGTAGGTGTTCGGCCAAGGCTTTCAGAATGGCTCTAAAATCGGTATTTGATCGCGAGACGACTTCGAGGCACTGCATATGATGAGTTTGGCGAAACCGATTTTCTTGTTCGCGGTTCTTAGTCTCTTCGGATCGTCGCTGGGGTTGGCCCAAGAGGGATCGCCCGCGCCGAGGTGGTTTAAGGGAAACCTTCATGCTCACTCGCTTTGGAGCGATGGCGACGACTATCCAGAAATGGTCGCCGACCGATACCGCCAGCGAGGGTATCACTTTTTGGTCCTCTCCGAGCATAATGTCTTGAGTCAGGGCCCGCGGTGGATGAGTGTGGCAGCAGCGAATAAAAGGTCTGGGCAAGATGGCTTGACAGCGTATCGCAAGCGGTTTGGCGAAGACTGGGTAGAGACGCGAACTGAGAAGGACGATCTTCAGGTTCGTCTGAAGCCATTGGGCGAGTTTCGCCATCATCTGGAGGTATCTGGGGGCTTTTTAATGATACAGGGCGAGGAGATTACGGATCGGTCGGAGTCTCGTCAGGTGCATTACATAGCGACAAACCTTCATGAATTGATCAAGCCGCAGGGTGGCAAGACGGTGCGAGAGACGATGGAGAGGAATCTTGCAGCGGTTGAAGAGCAGGCCAAACGTCTGGGGCGACCGATTCTGGCGCATCACATCCACCCGAACACGGGATATTCGATCACAGGCGAGGAGATGGCGGCGGTGACACGGGAGCGGTATTTCGAGGTTGCGAGCGGTCATGGTGGGGTGAATCAGCTTGGCGACAAGACTCATGTGGGTATAGAGCGGATGTGGGACATCATCAACACGATTCGGATTGGGGAGATGAACGAGGCCCCGGCCCGGGGTCTGGCGGCCGACGACTCGCACAACTTCTTTGGCATGAACAACTCTGTGGGGCGTGGCTGGATCATGGTGAGGTCGGTTTTTTTGACTCCTGAGTCGATCATCAAGGCGATAGAGGCTGGGGATTTTTATGCCTCGACAGGAGTCACACTGAAGGAGCTGAGATATTCGCCCGAAGCCAGTACATTGGAATTGGAGATTGAGCCCCAGAAGGAGACGCAATACAAGACCCGGTTTCTAGGGACGCGGAAAGGTTATAACGCAACCCGCGAGCCTGTGAGGGATGAGAAGGGGAAGCCTCTGCCAGTGACACAGCGATATTCTGAGGAAGTGGGCCGGGTGCTGGCGACAGTCGAGGGGACAAAGGCCGTGTACAGGCTGACGGGCGATGAGCTTTATGTGAGAGCGGTTGTGGAGGCATCGCGAGCCCCCGAAAAACCAACATACCAAGGGCAGAAAGCGCAGGCCTGGACCCAGCCGGTGGGCTGGAAGTTGTCCGGGGACAGGAATAAAGAGCGCACGGGGACACTGGTGGACAAGTAGGATGAAAATGGGCATCGCCCATGCAAATGAGAGGCGATGAGGGGTATCCCGACGGCCTGAATTCTGGAGCGATGACGAACCGGAGTCGCTCCAGGAATTCGGTCAGAGATCAGAACGGATCAAGTGCCGAGGGGCACCCGGCCTTCGGTTTTGGGGGATTGCAGAGGCGGCCGGTCGGCACGCACGTTGACATTCCGACCCCGGATTTGCACGCCTTGCATGGCTTCGACTACATAGTCGGCCATGCCGCCAGGGACTTCAACGAGAGCAAAGCGGTCGGTCAGATCGATGGAGCCGATGTCTTTACCGAGGATACCGGCTTCGTTGGTGATGGCGTCGACCAGGTCGCGGGGAGCGACGCCTGAGTCGCGGCCGATTCCGAAGTAGACTCTGGTCATGCCACGAGTGGCAGTACGCCGTCCGGCACGCATCCGCTCATCGACGACATTGATAGGCGGGCGGCTCCTATCTGGCCTGAAGTCGCGAGTATCCTTATCGCTGGGGAAGTCCAATTCGTCGTCGGGCCGACTGGGAGGTTGCATCAGGGACAAGGCTGCGATGGCGATATCGGTTGGCGAGAAGTCCTGAGCGAGTTCGGTAACGAGTTCTCGCAGGTCATCGAAGCCTTCCGTCCTTGCAAGAGCATCGCGGAGCTGCAGGCGAGTCCGGTCGATCTGAGAAACGACCAAATCCTTTGCGGTCGGAATCCGGGCGATGACGATTTTCTGCCTGGTCACCCGTTCGATCTGATTGAGGCCGGATTGCTCACGCGAGGTGGCCAGAGTGATGGCGACGCCGGCTCGACCAGCGCGTCCGACTCGGCCGATTCGGTGAACATACTGGTCAGGATCGGATGGCAAGTCGAAGTTGATCACATGGGAAAGCTGAGCAATATCCAGCCCACGGGCGGCGATATCGGTCGCGACAAGCAAGTCGGCCTTGCCCGAGCGAAAGCGGCCCATGACCTGGTCGCGTTGATGCTGTGTCAAGCCGCCGTGCAGAGCCTGAGGCTTGAATCCTTGATTCGTAAGGACTTCCACCAGTCCGTCCGCATCAGAACGGGTGCGGCAGAAGATGATTGCAGACGCCGGGCGTTCGACATCGAGAATCCGGCTTAGAGCTTTGGACTTGTTCTCGCGAGTGATGATATAAGCCGTCTGTCGCACCTTTGCGGCTTCACCGCTGGCGGGGAGTTCGCTCGCCACCTTGATTCGCACAGGCTTGCGAAGGTGCCGCTTGGCAATCTCTTCGATCCGCGGCGGCATCGTCGCCGAAAAGAGCATCGTTTGACGATCCTTCGGTATCTCCGAAAGGATCGCGTCCATGTCTTCCGCAAAGCCCATGTTGAGCATTTCGTCCGCCTCGTCGAGCACCACCGTGGTGACGGCATCAAGCGGAAGCTTCCCCTGCCTTATCAAGTCCAGTGCCCTGCCGGGAGTCGCGACAATGATTTCCACACCACGCTGGATCCCACGAATCTGCTCGACATATCCTGTCCCGCCATAGACCGCCATCACTTCAATCTTGACCGGCTTACCATACGTTTTCACAGCCTTGGCGACCTGTATCGCAAGCTCGCGGGTCGGAGTCAGAATCAAAACGGCCACCCCTGGCTTTTGACCGGGCAATGCACGCAGTCGATGCAAAATCGGCAAGGCAAAAGCCGCCGTCTTGCCAGTACCAGTACCAGCCAGACCAATCAGATCTTTGCCCTCAAGAAGAACAGGAATCGCTTCCCTCTGAATCGGGGACGGGTCTTTGTATCCAAGAGCATTCATCAAGCGGGGGTCAAGCCCCATCGCCGTAAACCCGGAAACTTCATCAACGGACTCGGACATCAACAAGTACCTTCCCCCGGTGGACTGTCCCGGATCACTTTGAGTAGAACGAAAGCCAACCAATAAATATACACGATCGTTTTCAATACGTCCAGAAATTCTGATACAGATCTGGCAGAATAACTCCAGACTACCTCTGATAAATGCTTCCAGCTCCAATAGATAAAGCACTCAAATGATTCCTGGCATTTTTTAGGAATAGAGAAAGACGATCGAGAATCCGCAGACCATCCCGACACTCTAACCCACAAGAATCCCACAAGTACTCAACTTTGAAAATTCGTGATCATGACTCATTCATCGACGGATTTGATTCAACCTTGCTCAAAGTCCTAACTCAACCGTCTTCACAACAAAAGACATGCCATCTACCCAAGTCGCACTATTTATCGCTCATCCTCCGTATGCCATCTTTAAAGAAATCGAGCTCCATTTAGACTCCCTTGCTTCGACTTCTAAAAGGCACTTCTGAGGTTTTGATAAGGGCTGCGATTGGCAAACATTAATGATTGATCAAGGGGCTGCGGGGGCCAGACTGATAGTTGACAATTCCAAGTCAGTAATATTGAATTGTAGTGAATAAAAGCAAAGAATTGAGCTGTAGAGAAAGATAAGACCTTCAATTGTGTTGCACTCAAATTCGCCAAAGTTAGGGTCCATTGCAATGTATTTATTCTCATTAACCTTTTTGATCGCCATGGCATGGCCAGCGCCCGCCTTGATTCCTGCATAGTCTCGTTCACACTTAAACGATATCATAAATGCCTGCTGTAGATTATTTGTATTTGCACTCAATTTCTCTTTGAGCAGTTGACCCAAATATTTTTTTAAAAATACTTGGGTCGGAAAGATACCTGGAATTTTTAAGACTAATAGAAGGACAACGCTCAAAAACGATGCGGTCATACTTTCTCTGAAGTTTCTGAAGGCGATCTGAATCGGGTATTTCCCCCAACTCGTTAAGAGCAAAGTTAATTTGATTGAGCTCTTTCTGAAATCTCTGTTTCTGGTCGTCACTCATAACGTATGTCCTGATTGTCCCGTTAGGATCCTGAACCGATCTCGAACCACTTGCGATATCACTCTGAAGTCGATCAGGATAAGCAATCGTTTGCGCAATCTTCTCGCTCACCATGGCTGGACCATTTCTTCCAAAATTATCACCCTGCGTAAATTGGGCAATCGCCTGATAATTGCCTTTTTTTTGCATTCTTGTCCTGAAGTTAACTTCATCGAATAGGTTTAGATTGGTTTCTATGACCTCTCTGTCATGCGATTGGATCTCATTCTTACGCTGGTTTAATAAGTTGGTCCGGTCGGCCACTCGTGCTTCCCTTTCTGGAAACTTCTGCCTATGCTCTGGATCATTTATCAATGAATCCTGATACTTTTTCATTTCTTGTTTATTAATAGCCTTTCTATACTGTAATAATTCCTCCAGGAAAAGGCCTAATTTATCCTTGCTCGACTGGAAGAATGAATCATACCCCTTGATGACGTCTCTACGGCACCAGTCCATGGACATTCCAAAACAAATGCCTTCCTGAGTATTACTGTATATATCGCCCTGATTAAAGAAAAGAGAACAGTTTACCTGGTGACTCTGGCTAAACCAGAGAGAAGTTTGATTGTTCGAATAAGATAGGATTCCAAGCAATGGCTCATTCAACATTTTCTTTGTCTCATCAATGACTTTAATTAAGTTGTCATACCCTCCACCCCTGGTTCGATATCCCTGATAAGCCAGCCAGTAAAGTCCTCTTAAGGCCTGAAAAATTGCTTTTCGGGTTTCGTCCGTCTTTTTATCTGAGTCTACACAATTCTTCATGTAGCCAATAGCGTTTTTAAACATGTCTTTAATCGTCCTGATATTATCCGTATGCAGTAATGAATCGGCATCACTACGCCACATGCTGCCCCAAGCGCCATCCTGGACTTCAAATCGTCCATTATTATTAAATTTTAACTTTCTCGCATATTTGCCAGCTAATTCGTTACCCGGCCTTCTATCAAAACTAGCCAGAATTTTAAAATTATGACGCATGATACGGATATCGGTGATCTCTACATATGGCATTTTCTAGTCCTGATTAGATTGATCTTGATACCATGAACCGTGTTTGAGTAGTCGTTAGGAATCCTATCGAAAAAGATCTCGCATCCGTTTTCTCGATCTTCGCCTTCGGTAGAGAGAGTGTTTGTCTGTGTGCGAAATGAAGGAATCCGAAAGAGACCAGTCCCTATCCTGCTTCCTACAATTTGGTCTGCCAGTTTCGTAGATCCCCACAGCCATTTTGCAAATCTATCAATACATGATTTTTCTATTGTATCCAGGAACTATTTTCCAGCTTTTTTTAAAACCACGGCGGGCTTGAGATCGATTGCACGTCTCAATCAAGATGCGGTCCGATTGCCGATCGGTCTGAATGGGATCACTTGCAGAAAAGAGATAGCAAATCAACACTTATCATGAGTCTGCACTCGACGGATCGATTCCTAAAAGAAATTCCACGAAAGTCTGGACAGAGTCATCTCAGCATGTCAAGATCTGTTTGAGAATACGCCTGAATTGGTTTCAGGATACAGGCAGATTTGGATCATAAACTTTTCGGAATGCGACCCCCACTCATGAACCTGACATGGCGAATCACAAATGTTGTATTTTTCCTCTGCGCAACATTTTTTACTGCGGGCCTTCCTGCGGCCGAATTTCAGTCCATTTTTGATGGTGAATCGTTGAATGGCTGGAAGGCTCGCGAGATGAAGTATTGGTCCGTGCGCGACGGGGCGATTACGGGGCAATCCACTCCCGAGAATCCGTGCAAGGCGAATCAGTTCATGGCCTGGCAGGGTGGTGACGTTGCAGATTTTGAGCTAAAACTCAAATTCCGGGTCACGGGCAACGGTTGCAATTCAGGGGTACAGTTTCGCAGTGTTCTGAGGCCCGACGGCCTGGCGGTGGGCTATCAGGCGGACATTTTTCAAAGTGGTGGATATCTCGGTGGCGTGTGCGATGAAATACACACGCGTAAGGGTCCTGAACTGCTATCGGCCAATGGCAAAAAGACTGTCATTGATGCATCGGGCAAGCGGACGGCCACGGATCTTGCCCAAGTGGCAACCATGAAGCCAATGGGTGAATGGAATGACTATCACATCATCGCCACAGGCCAGAAGATTATTCTTGAAATCAATGGTGTCAAGAGCACGGAACTGATTGATCAGGAAGTAGGCCAATTCGATCTCAGTGGGTTCCTTGGATTGCAACTCCGATCAGGAGCGCCCATGACGGTGCAATTTAAGGATATCTATCTTAAAAACTATAAGCTGCCATAAGCGATTGCAATTTGTTGGATCTGACTGTCCGTTTATACTCTTCGCGGTCATGAATGGGACTTTTTGATCAAAACGACGCCGGATGCATCGCAGCCAGTAGCCGGTGGTTGAGGAGCGTCAGCGACGACACCACCGGATGAAGACGCGACATAACCTGCCGGTGTGCCAGCAGCTTTTTTTTAGACCTCATGACCGGAAGGTATCGCTTCGCTCAACCACCGGCTACTCGCTTTGATATCTCCGGCATCATCCTGTTACGGAATGCCTCTTTTTTGACTGCGACAAGTATATTAGACGCATGCCAAATGAAGTTTTGGTGGACGGTGTCCGGGAATTCAAATTCCTGATGGGTTTGCTGATAACAAAATAAAAAAAAGAACAAATCAGAGGTGCGATCCCTCTGATTGCTCTTGTTTTCAAAAAGCCATTGATCAGAAGTTGTGATCAGCGGCGCATCCAGCTTCTTGGATTGAGGCCACTGACAACATCGCGTAACATGCTGCGCTGAGGAGCCCGCATGACCTCTGGAGGGGCTTCCACAGAGGCAACATCCGTGGAGTCAAGAAAGTCCAAGGACCCAGTTCTGGGCTGAGCGGGCGGCTTGGGGCGTGGCGGGATATCAATCGAGCCAGGGCCAGGCTTTGCGGCTGGCAGGTCGAATGGTGAATCACCGGGCGCGGGCAATTCCGGAGCCGATGGTGGTGAGGTTCGCGGTTTGGTGTCCAGATCAGGCTTCACTGGTGCTGGTTTATCCAGGTTGAAGGGGCTGTCAGAATCGCTTGGCAAGGGCACAGGCCGGGGAATGGCATCGCCTTGATCACGCCCTCGATTGGCGGCTCCGGCTCCGGCTCCGGCTCCGGCTCGTGGGGGCAGATCCTGGTCCGGGCCACCGGCATTGCCGCCCTCCTGCCCAAATTCTTCATCAAGTCGCTTGACTTCCTTGGCCACCTGCTGCATTAGGTCTTCGCGATTGATGGCCTCAGGGTTGGTCAGCCCCCAGCCAGCAGGAAAGCGTCGCCATTCTGTCGGATGAAGGCCAAAATACTGGTCGCGATTCATCTTGGCAATGGGCGATTCCGTGGATGGATCGGGCCTCTGCCGGCGAATAAATAAATTCGGCAACAACTGGGCGTCTGCCGACTGCATGCCAAACATCAGAAATCCAAACAGCCCTAGACATAAACGCTTGCGCAACATACATCACCTCCTGTGATTTGTTCGTTCGATCCGCTTTTGAAAAGACCCCAAAGGGACTGGTTTGCCCAAGGCCTCTCCACCAATCGAAGGGGATATCGGTCCTGTTCCGATTCTTCTTATCTTTTCGGGCCAAAGCAAACACAGACTCCATGCAAATTGGGTAATACAGGTAATTCATATACTATGGGATATTCAGGTTGTATGAGTTACAGTAATTATGATTATGAGTCGGATGAGTGCTGATTTTTAGAGTTGGGACCATTTTGAGATTGACTTGAGAAAAAGTTGGCAAAAAAAAATCAAGCCGAGTTCCCAGCCTTTTTAACGAATACGGCTTTGTTGGTCGAAAAAGATAATAACGCAGCGAAGTCGAGAGTATCGACGGGCCTGTTGGAGTCGACCCTCGGTTTTGAGGGTCTGCTGGTGAAACAGGCCGGAATGCCAGGTAAACGGAAGGAGACTGGGATGATTCCATGGAAGGCATGGCGCTCTTTAATGCTTATGAGCGTAGGCTTTTGCTCTCTTTGGTTGAGCGGCTGTCAGACAGTGCGCACACCGGAGGAAACCATCGCGGATTCAAACATCCCGAGGGAACTGTCAAAAACCACTCTCCCACCCTATGTCATTGAGCCGCCTGACATTCTTTTGGTTGAAGTACTTGAGGCTTTGCCGGGACGTCCGATCCAGGGCGAGCGACTGGTTCGGCCTGATGGGACGATCTCGCTTGGTTTTTATGGTGATGTCTATGTGGCTGGCCTGACCATCAGCGAGACCAAGGAAAAAGTCATTGCCCACTTGCGTAAATATCTTAATGATGAGCCTTTGGGCCTGATTCAGGAAGATGAGGAGACTCGCGAGTTCAAGGCGGTTCCGCCGGCCGAGTCGAATCGCGTTGTGGTCGACGTGGCCGCTTACAACTCCAAGTTCTATTATGTGCAAGGCGATTTCGGAGCACCTGGCCGATTGCCGATCACGGGCAATGAAACCGTGCTCGACGCTGTCCAGTTTGCTGGCGGACTCATGCCAACAGCGGCCCCTCAAAACATTCGGCTTGTGCGTCCTGCACCGCCCGGGGCCTGCTGTGAGCAAATCCTGCCGGTCAACTTGGCCGCCATTGTCAATGCTGGTGACCCAACAACCAATTATCAACTCATGCCCGGCGACCGCTTGATGGTCTATCGCGATCCGATCGTACGCACCACAATCTTCCTGGAACGCATTGCGGCTCCGTTCTTTACGGTGGTCAATGGTGTCCAGTCCTATAGCTTTGCTGCCAACTCGGTCCGATATCTGAATTATCCGATCGGTGCGCTCTATGGCAACAGTGGCGGGGGTGCCGCAGCCTCTGCTGGCCGATCGGTGGTTCCAGTCATCCCGAGTGCCCTGCCCAGGTAATCTCCAAACGGTTCGACACCTCGAACACTTTCCAAATCAGGCTGGGGGCTCATGGAAAAGGGTCGCCAGCCTGATCTTTTTTGTTTTTTTATTTTGCGGGCCAGGGAGTGCGGATATAGCCTGAATCGATTGGAGCTGAATAGTCGATGGCGGCCAGATCAGGCGTCTCCAGACGTTTGCCGCCTTGCAGTCGGCTTTCAAGCAAGGCGTCCAGAATGCCGCCGGTGAGCTGTGTTCGCTCGACTGGGTAAGGTGATTTTCCGGATTGAAAGAAGTCTTCAATCCTGAGGACCAGCGGATTGAAGAAATTCGCGCCTGGTGGGGCGGGCAAATAGACGTTTGTTGAAACCACTTTGGGCGGATTGCCTTCGATTTCCATGGCAATCGAGGTGTCGTCCACATAGCCATTGGCGATGACCACCTTGCCGATGAATCCATCCGTATATTCCACCTCAAAATAAATTGGCACTTTCAGGAATGTGGGACGATTGGGCGGTGGGCTGAATTCGGCACAGCACTGCTGGGGCGACCCCACATTGCGGCTATGGCTTTGCCTGGCTGCGTTCTGCAACAGGCTCATGGACCATCGGCCTGACTCAGCCGCCTTCCAGACGTCATTGCCCAGCAGGCATGTTACGGCCTTGACTCCCTGCGGCTTGCCGCCCAGATTGCGGCGTTCGACAAAGGCCTGAAGTGTTTCAAGGGCATGAAACCCGAAGATTTCAATCTCGCCGCGTGAAAGCACCACGACATCTTTGATTTTCGAACCCAGCGGGATTTCAATCTCTGGATGCCGCCACGTAATTGGCAGGCTTGAACCCGCCATGAGCGGGAATTTCAATTCCTGCCCCCAAGCCACCATTTCTGCGGCTTTTTTACGGTCATAAGAGAGATGCTTGTCATTAAAGACCGGCACACCACGCTTGCTTTTGCGAAATACGTCGACCACTTGCCGGAAATAATCATGGCGTGGGTAAAGGGTCTGATATTTTTCGTTGATGAGGTACTTGCCATGCTCGGCGATCAGCAAAACGGCATCAACCGCCAGGCTGGAGCCGCCCTGGCAGAGCGTTTTCTCGATCGTGTCGAAGATTGGGATGCCGTGCCGTTTGGCAATGCCAATTCCGAGGTCGGTTTCGGGCGGGGTCTGCTCGATATAAATCGAGCTGATTTCAAAATTGTCAGACGGCTTATGAAGCGTATCCTGCGCATCGTAAAGTGGGAATCCGTCGAGAAAGCGCCCGACAATATGATACGAATGCGACAAATAATGATAATTTGAACATAATGCCGCCACTTTGATTTTCTTGCCTGCGGCGGCTGGATTTGCTGCGGCTTGAGTCTCGCCAAGGTTGAACCCTGAGGCTGCCGTTGCCATTGCAGACTGGCGAATCATTGTACGACGATTCATGAAATCTCCTCGTTCTGTTGTGCTTTCACGGCCAATAAATCAAGTGCGTCGCGATTTCGGTATGTCGCCCAGATCAAGCTTGAGCAGGCCACCAAGATCAAAGTCGGCCCGTCCACCAGCGCCTTCCCAAGCCAATTCAGAGGGATTCCCGCCAGCCGAAGCCCAATGCTGAGCCCGATGCAAACCAGGGTCAATGCAAACACAAGATAGGCTCGGGCTGGCAAAGGCTGTTTCTTGGGGGCTTGGGTGCCGGTAGGAATGGTCATGAACTTTGGGCCTCGGACTGGGCGATGACCAGCCAGTTTTCGTTGCTGCGTGGTTCAATGCGCCCAACAATATTCGCACAGATTGCGCCTGAATCCAATAAGGTGCCAACCAATTGATCCACCCGCTGTGGGTCGACTGCGATCAGAAGTCCGCCGGAAGTCTGTGGGTCGAAGAGCAGTTCCGGGCGCCGGGAATCATGGTCTGGTGAAAGCTGCCAATCCAGGTGACTCTCCAGGAAGGCTCTGTTGGACCCATTGGCCCGATTTTTGATGCCTGAGCCGATCAAATCCAGGACACCGGAGAAGACCGGCAACTGATCGACAAAAAAGCGGACGGCGAGACCAGTGGTTTCGACCATCTCTGAGCCGTGCACGCCGAGGCCGAAACCAGTGATATCGGTCATGGCCGAAACGCCGCCCACTTTCCTGACGGCATCACGTGCCAGACGATTGAGTTGGATCATCGACACCACTGCCTCAGCAAGTGTAGCGGGCGGGCAGAGTTCGCGTTTATGGGCGGTGGTCACAAAGCCAGTCCCAAGCGGCTTGGTCAGGATCAGGCAATCGCCGGCCCTGGCCCCTACATTCCGAATGATCTGCTGAGGATGGGCAATGCCGGTCACAGCCAGCCCGACTTTGATTTCGGCATCGCGCACGGAATGGCCGCCCAGATTCACGGCGCCGGCCAGGGCGACTCGATTGGCCACACCTTCCAGAATCTCGCCGAGCAGCTCCATGGGCAGTTCATTATCGGGAAAGCCGACCAGATTCAGGGTAGTGATCGGGCGGGCATTCATGGCATAGATGTCTGAAAGCGCATTGGCGGCAGCGATTTGGCCGTAAGTGTAGGGGTCGTCGAGCAAGGGGGCAAAGAAATCGACGGTCTGAACAAGCGCAGTCTCGTCGTCGAGCTGGTAGACACCGGCATCGTCGCGTGTCTCCACCCCTACAAGTCGGCCCTCTGCCGCTGGCCCAGATTCGGTCAAGCCGCGCAGAACCTGCGCGAGCGCCCCGGGGGCGATCTTGCCGGCTCAGCCAGCGCAGTTGGCATAGTCAGTCAGTCGTTTCTTGCGAGACGGTGTCAAAAGCCCTGATTCCCTTGTTGGTGGTCAGAATTGTCGCGAATTTCGAACATCTGCAATGCAAGTGTAGCTTAGGGTATGGATCCGATGAAAGGCGCAAGCCGCCCAATGCTCAAGAACTTTTGAGCGACGGATCGCCAGATTTCTTGGGACGGTTGCCGGCTAAGATTACTCGCTCAGGACACGATCATGACCTCGATTCCTCAAGTAAAGGTCCTCTTGTGATATGGCTTTGCAGCCCCCTTCCGACTTGTCTCAAATGACTTTGCCATAATGCGCTTATCTCCATACAAATTATAGATTTGCATTAGAAAACATTCACAGGAACGCTCGACAGCGGAAACGCTTTTTAAAGCTGTGTCATGGTGAGGTTATGCCTCATGAGCCAGCAGCAAAACGCATCGTGATTCACGGGGCCGACCACGCGACTTGGCCCCTCATCCTGATCGACTCAATTTGCAAAAAAAAAACGCCAACCATCTTTTCTGGCGATGCGGATATTGAGACACTGTGTGGAATCCATCTCCCTTCCAAAAAAAAGAACGCTACAAGCCATCCAATCTCGGGACATCGAAAAAAAACCATGAATCGCGTCATTCCAACGACACTGCTTTGCCTGTTTTTAGGGATCCATCCGGTTCGGGCAGCGGATGATATTGTGTTGGCAGATTTTGAAAGCCCGACATATGCCCCCTGGCAGAGCTTTGGTGGAGAAGCCTTTGGGCCCGGGCCGGCACAAGGCACCCTGCCCGGCCAGATGCTGGTCGATGGCTTCAAGGGTCATGGGCTTGTGAATTCATTTTACAAGGGCGACGGCTCGACTGGCATGCTGGTTTCACCCAAGTTCAAAATTGAGAGGAAGTATATCAGCTTTCTGATTGGTGGAGGGATGAATCCTGAAACCACGGTCATGAAATTGCTGGTCGATGGCAAGACGGTGCGACGTGTCACGGGTTTGAATGACAAGCCGGGCGGCGCCGAAACGCTGGGTCCTGAGTATTGGAATGTGGCCGACCTGGCTGGCCAATCGGGTGTGATCCAGATCACAGATACAGCTTCAGGCAGTTGGGGGCACATCACGGTGGATCACATTGTACAGACCGACAAGAAGCCGGTTGGGATGCGGATCAACCCTGATCGTCAATTTTCGATCGCCCGAAAGTATTTAAACATACCGATTAAAACCGGGGCCCCGAAGCGTGTGGTGAAATTGCTGGTCGACGGCAAGCTTCAGGTCAGAAACGACATGGAACTGGCCAGCGGCAAGCCCGACTGGTGGGCGCCGATGGACGTTTCCGCATGGAATGGCAAAACGGTCATGCTTCAGGTGGACCGGCTTCCGGACGATTCGCAGGCGCTTGAGCAGATGGATCAGACGGACACAATCAAGGAGTCTGGCGATCTTTATCGGGAGCCCTTGCGTGGCCAGTTTCATTTCTCGCCAAAGCGGGGCTGGAACAACGACCCTAATGGCATGGTTTATTACAATGGCGAATACCATCTGTTTTTCCAGCATAATCCTTATGGCTGGGGCTGGGGCAACATGCACTGGGGCCATGCCGTGAGCCGCGACATGATTCACTGGGAAGAACTGGGCGACAAGCTCATGCCGGACGACATGGGACCGATCTTCAGCGGCAGTGCAGTGGTGGACTGGCACAATGCCAGCGGCTTTGGCAAGCCAGGCAAGCCGCCATTGGTTTTGATCTATACGGCCGCAGGCAACCCTGCCGTGCAGTGCCTGGCTTACAGCACCGATGGCCGCACATTTACCAAATATCGCTACAACCCGATTCTGAATCAGATCACAGGCGGCAACCGCGACCCGAAAGTGGTACGATACGAGTCAAAAGATCGCTGGATCATGACGCTTTATGTGGAGGTGGACAAGGTACATACTGTACACTTTCTGACGTCACGCAATTTGCGCGACTGGACCGTCAGCAACACGATCAACGGCTTTTATGAGTGTCCCGATTTTTTTGAGCTGCCGCTTGATGGCAATCCGGATCAAATGAAATGGGTTCTGACGGCTGCCAGCAGCGAATATATGGTTGGGAGTTTTGACGGCCAAAGATTTCATCCGGAAACAGAGAAACTGACTGGTCATCGTGGCAAAGGCTTTTATGCGGCCCAGACCTTCAGCGACATTCCTGAAAGCGATGGCCGGAGGATCCAAATGGGCTGGTTTCAGACCGAGACCAAGGGAATGCCGTTTAATCAGTCAATGAGCATGCCTTTGGAATTGAAACTTGTGAGCACACGGCAGGGGCCACGATTATCGTGGTCGCCGGTGCGTGAGATGCAAACGCTTCATGGCAAATCGACGGCTGTAGATATTAAATTGCTGAAGCCGGGCGATTTGAATCCGCTGGCTTCAGGCAAGGCGGAACTTGGGCTTCTGGAAGTGGAATTTGAGCCCGGCCAGGCCACAGAAGTGGCATTTCAGGTGCGAGGCGTCCAGGTCGTCTACAACGTGCAGCGGCAAGAGGTTCTGGTCAATGGCCACAGCGCCTCGGCACCGATGCGGGATGGCAGGCAGACGCTGTCGATTTATGTCGACCGCACGGGCCTGGAAATCTTTGCAAGTCATGGGCTGTCGTATATTCCGATGCCATTTCAGCCCAAGGCTGAGGATCAATCGTTTGCCATGGAAGCCCGGGGCGGCCATGTGAAAATTGAGAGCCTTACATTGAAGAGTCTTGAATCCGCCTGGAAGCCATGATTTTTCAGGCCCTGGCGGATTCATTGAGCGTTCAGGAAAAGTCTTGGTTCCACGATTCCCCAACCGACCAGAAAACGAGGAGATTTGATCCGATGATTCGTAAACTGTCCCCTATTCTTCCAGCGATTGTTTTGGGCTTGTGCCCATCGGCATTTGGCCTGGAGATTAAATCCGAGACAATGGAAAAGGCCCGCACTGAGCTTCGCAAGGCGGTTGCCGACGGGCAGGTTGTGGCCGCAGCGCACTTGGTTGTGGTGGATGGCAAGCCGGTCTATCACGAAGTGGTGGGCCTGAGCGACAGCGACGACAAATCGCCCTTCAAGGCAGACAGCATCGTGCGGATTTATTCGATGTCAAAGGCTTTGACATCAGTAGCGGCCATGACACTTTTTGATCAGGGCAAATTCCAGCTCGACGACCCTGTATCGAAATACATTCCGGCCTTTGCAAAAACGACCGTTCTGGAGAAGGACGGCGATTCCTGGAAAACCGTTCCTGCCAAGCGCCAGATCACGGTTCGGGACCTGTTTCGCCACACTTCGGGCTACAGCTATGGCGGCGAGCCGCAGTATAAAGACACATTCGCACGCGAAGGACTAAAATATGGCCCGCCCATGGGAATGTATCCGCCTGGAATCAGTCTCGAGAAAGCCGCTGAGGCCTGGGCCCGGATTCCCGCGGTGGACCATCCCGGCAGTCGTTTTATTTATGGCCTGAATACAGATCTGCTGGGCCGACTGGTTGAAGTCTGGTCGGGCAAGACGCTGGACGTGTACATGCAGGAGGCTATCTGCAAGCCATTGGAGATGGTTGACACGGGCTTTTCCATACCTGCGGATAAGCGGTCACGGTTTGCCTCTTGCCACACCGTGAAGGATGGCAAGGCTGTTGTGGTGGACAAAGGTGCCACAAGCCAGTTCTGCGAAGGGTTTGGATTTCTCTCGGGCGGGGGCGGTATGGTTTCGACGATGTCTGATTATGCCAATTTCTGCCAGATGCTGGTCGATGGTGGCTCGTTCAGGGGGCGTACCATTTTGAAGCCAGAAACGCATCAGGAAATGTTTACCAACCAGATGAAGGATGCCGCCGGCCCCATGCAATTCGGGCTCGGGTTTGCCATCAATGATGTGAAGCTTGGATCAGAGCAGAAGGTGGACAAGCAGTTTTCCTGGGCTGGATATGCGACGACCGATTTCCGGGTTTTTCCCGGCCAGAAAATGTTTCAGATTTATCTGCGTCAGCATCTGCCATCAGCCTATGAATTCAATCGCAAGCAGATGGACCTGATTCAGACGGGGCTCGTGCTGGACAAATCCACTGCTCCCATGGAAAACAAGGTGGCAGGAACCTGGCAGTTGGAATATGAACTTGAGGGTAATCAGGTAACGGATCATTACGAGTTCAAAGCCTCCAAAACAGGCGAACTCACGGGCAAACTTGTCAGAGCCGGGGCCACGGTTGCAACTCTGGAAAAGATCAAGCTGGAGGGTTTGGAGCGTAACAAAGTCAGTTTCTCGGCCAAGGGCAATCGTGAAGGAACGGACTGGACTGCCGATTTCGAAGGTACCATCACCGGCGACGAAATCGAAGGCTCAGTAAAGATCGGTTTCAATGGCCAGACCTATGACCTGCCCTGGAAGCCAAAACGCCTGAAAAGTGATTCTGGCAAATAAGCCGGTTTGCACAGGAACCCAAGACGACAATCGCACCGGAATGCAATTCGTTGCATTCCGTTAATCTTGCAGATTCCATAAAACAAGGCGGATGAAGATCCGTTTTTTTAAGTACCCCCATTCCCATTTCCAATAGAAGCCTGATTTTGCCATGAATATTCGGCGAAGATGGATGCCTGGCGTTGCCGTGGTTGTATTTACATTGACATCAAGCCCCTTGATGCGTGGCCAGGAGGCCGCGACAGGGCCACTTGCGGCCAGTGTCAAGCCGTTTGTGGAGAAGCAGGAGCTGGCTGGCGCGGTGATGCTTGTTGCAAATCGCGAGAAAGTCTTGTCAACCGAGGTGGCTGGCTGGGCAGACATCGCTCAGAAGCGACCGATGACGGCCGACACGTTTTTTTTGGATTGCATCGCAGTCAAAGCCGATAACTGCGGCGGCGGTGATGATTTTGGTGGATGAAGGCAAGGTGAAGCTGGACGACCCGATTGAAAAATATCTGCCAGAATTTCGCGGGCAGATGTATGTAGCGGAAAAAACGGCGGGCCAGCAGATTTTGCGGTCGCCACCGCGTCGGATCACTCTGCGTGACACACTTTGCCATACCAGCGGGATGCCGTTCAAGTCGGCTCTGGAAGTGCCCACGCTCGACGCCTGGCCGCTTGACCTGCGATTGCGGAGCTATAGCGATGACTCCTCTGGAGAGCCAGCCGGGAGCCCGTTATCAATACAGCAACGCAGGGATCAATACGGCGGCGAGAGTGATTGAAGTGGTTACGGGCAAGTCGTTTGACTCGTTTCTTGATGAGCTTCTGTTTCAGCCTTTGGGCATGACCCAGACCAGTTTCTGGCCGAGCCAGTCGCAGGCGGATCGGATCGCTGTGGCTTACAAGCCTGGCCCCGATAAAAAAGGGCTGATTCCGACCAGAATTGATCAATTGTATTATCCTCTGACCAATCGGACGGAGCGGTTTGCGATGCCGGCGGGAGGGCTTTTTGCAACGGCTTCAGACTTGGCCCGATTTTACCGGATGCTGCTTAATGATGGGTCGCTCGACGGCCGACAGATTCTTTCGCCCGCGGCGGTCATGGAATTGACCAGAAAACAGACGCCAGTGAGCCTCAAGGAGAATTATGGCCTTGGGCTGAGTGTGGGCGAGCCCGACACGTTTGGTCACGGCGGAGCCTATTCAACGAACTCATCAGCCGACAGAAAACGTGATCTGATTCTGATCTGGCTGGTGCAGCACGCCGGCTTCCCGGGCAATGGCGAAAAGGCTCAGGGCGAATTCAGACAAGCCGCGACAAAGGCCTTCGCCAAGCAGAAGTAATGGTCTTTTTTTTTGGGGAGACGATCACGACAGAGCTTTGATGGACTGCAAAGAGCCTTTTGATTTTCCAGAGGCCTGGCCAAGGGCTTCTGGAATGGCTTGGCCAAGTTTGAAAATTGCTGCAAATGAATTGGCCAGATTGGCTTGTGGATGGGCCTCAAAAGCGGGAGGCTATGCTTTGATTTTAGGGCTATCTTTGTGTTGACGGCTGGGTTGGACCCTGTGAAAGGTCTGAACCGGCTTGAGATTATTTGTCAACTGGCATTGGGTTTGTTAGAATATTTCCCATATCTCCAGAATTTTCGAAATCTTGATCGAATCCATTCTGGCCAATGTCATGCAGAATCCGAATTCAAAAAAAAGAAGGAAATGAAAACCGATGCGACGCCTTCTGGCATTGGCCTTGTTGCCCTTGATGGGATGGATAAACTCGCAAGCTGCCGAAGCGATTTTGCCACCGGTCCGGGTCTTGTTTCTGGGTGATCAGGGCCACCACCAGCCGGGGCCGCGATTTGCGCAGGTCAAAGAGACTTTCAGCCGTCGCAATATTCAAGCGGATTACACAGAGAATCTGACCGACCTGAATCCATCGAAGCTGGCAAATTATGATGTGCTGGCGATTTATGCCAATCACGATGCCATTGGCCCGCAGCAGTCGGATGCGATCCGGAATTTTGTAGAGGATGGCAAAGGGCTGGTGCCGATCCACTGCGCCAGCTACTGCTTTCGGAACAGCGACGACTATGTGAGGCTGGTAGGGGCTCAGTTTCAGCGTCACGGCATGGATTTGGTGACGACCTCGATTGCAGCGCCGAAGAATGCTTTGATGGCTGGATTTGGTGGGTTTGACAGTTGGGATGAGACGTATGTTCACACCAGGCACAACCCTGAAAACCGAGTGATTCTGGAGACCCGCAAAGAGGGCAGCACCGAAGAGCCTTGGACATGGACCCGGACGCAGGGCAAGGGCCGTGTCTTTTATACAGCCTGGGGCCATGATGCGCGTACATGGGGGCACCCCGGGTTCCAGAATTTGCTGGAACGCGGGATTCGCTGGGCGGCTTTCCAGGAGCCCGCTTTGGCCGGTGCCTGGAACGATCATCCATCGATCCGAATGCCATCGCAGGGCGACAAGGATTTCTCATTCATTCCCGGCAAGCTGCCGTTTTATCCGGCAAGCGACAAATGGGGCACGATGGGAGCCTCGACTATGAAGATGCAGGCGGCTTTATCGCCCGAGAAATCGATGGGGCATATTGCTGTTCCTCAAGGGTTTCATTTGGAGATGTTCGCCTCGGAGCCACAGATTCAGGGCAAGCCTATCGCCATGACCTGGGATGAAAAGGGGCGGTTGTGGATCAGCGAGACGGTAGACTATCCGAACGAACTTCAGGAGCCCGGCAAGGGTCGGGACCGGATCCGGATCTGCGAGGACACCGACGGGGATGGCCGGGCCGACAAGTTTACGGTTTTTGCCGACAAGCTTTCGATCCCGACCAGCCTCACCTTTGCCAATGGCGGCCTGATTGTGCATCAGGCCCCCGAGACCTTGTTTTTGAAGGATACCAACGGCGACGACAAGGCCGATGTGCGACAGGTTTTGTTCTCAGGCTGGGGCACGCGCGACACGCACGCTGGGCCTTCGAATTTGAATTATGGGCTTGATAACTGGATTTACGGGATTCTTGGCTACTCCGGCTTCGAAGGCAAAATTGGTGGTGAACCGATAAAGTTCAGCACGGGATTTTATCGATTCAGGCCGGATGGCTCAAAGATGGAGTTTCTTCGCAATACGTCGAACAACTCATGGGGTGTGGGCATCAGCGAGGAGGGGGTCCTGTTTGGCTCCACAGCCAACAACAATCCGTCCGTTCACATGCCGATTCCGAACCGGTTTTATGAGCAGGTCAGGGGCTATTCCAGTAAAGTTCTGCCGATGATTTCGGAAACGGCACGGATGTATCCGATCACGGAAAAAGTGCGTCAGATGGACCACCACGGCAAGTTTACAGCCGGTGCCGGGCATTCCCTCTATACGGCCCGCGAATACCCTCGGGAGTATTGGAACCGGGCCGCGTTTGTGACCGAACCGACCGGCCACCTGGCCGCGACATTTCTGGTTGAGCCCCTGGGCGCAACCTATACAAGCCGAAATAGCTGGAACCTTTTTGCTGGGAACGATGAATGGGTGGCCCCGGTGGTGGCCGAGGTCGGCCCGGATGGGTCGGTCTGGGTGGCGGACTGGTACAACATCATCGTGCAGCACAACCCGACCCCCGAGGGATATGTCACAGGCAAGGGCAATGCTTATGAAACCGACCTGCGGGACAAGAAGCGAGCCCGGATTTATCGCGTGGTTTATGGCGACAAACCTGGCCTGAACGCGCTGAGCCTGGCCGGCGCGTCGCCTTCCAAGCTGGTGGAAACCCTGAAGCACACGAACATGTTCTGGCGCAAGCATGCCCAGAGGCTGCTGGTGGAACGAGGCCAGAAGGACGTTGTTCCAGCACTTGCAGAGCTTGTAAAAAACGAATCGATTGACTCCATTGGCCAGAATACGGCTGCAATTCATGCTCTTTGGACACTTCAGGGGCTGGGTTCCGTGGAATCGCAGATGGATGTGGTCAAGGCGGCTCTGGAACACCCCTCGGCGGGTGTGCGCAAGGCGGCTGTGGATGTATTGCCCAGGCAGGGCGAATCGGGACGCCAGATTTTAACGGAGAGCAATCGGCTGAACGATGGCAACCTTCAGGTGCGGCTTTCAGCGATTCTGGCACTGGCCGAGATGGAAAGCTCATCAGAAGCGGCGGCAGCCGTGGTCAAGGCACTCAATCAGCCGGAGAACCTGCTTGATCCTGTTCTGGCCGATGCCCTGATTTCGGCCCTGGCTCGCCACGACGCCCCGTCGCTGGCGCAGATTTCGGCTGGCGGGTCGCTGGCCAAAGTGCGCAGTGGTGAACAGGGCAAGGCTTTGGGTAGGATCCTGACCATCTTTGGCGAGCATTTGGGCCGAGGTGCGCAGGCATCACAGGCTGTGGAATTCGTCAAGAACCTGGCCAAAGCCGACCCGGCCACAGCCGAGCCGATTCTTTCAGGCTTTGTCAACGGCTGGCCCGCCCGTGTTAGGCCTGCAGACAGCCCCGAGCTGGGCCAGGCTCTGGCAAAGCTGCTGGATCGACAAACGCCAGCCGGCAAGGGTCGGGTGGTGAAGCTGGCCAAGACCTGGGGGTCAGCCTCGTTGGCCACTGAGGCCAAGGCCATTGCGGATCTGTTCCTGAAGCAGGCTGCGGATTCAAAATTAGGCGAGTCAGATCGTCTTGAAGCGGCGGCTCAGTGGCTTCAACTGCGTGGCGACGATCGCTCGGCCGTGGCCTCACTGCTTGAGCTGGTCACTCCCCAAACCGATTCTGCACTGGCCGAGGGGCTGATAGAGAGACTGACAGAAGCCGCTTCGCCAAAAACAGGCGAAGTGGTGCTTGAAAAGTTTGCCGGATGGACACCATCGTCCCGCAGGTCGGGCATGGCGGTGCTTTTGAGCCGGACCGACTGGACCCAATCGCTTCTGGATTCGATTCAATCCGGAAACGTGCCTCTGACCGATCTTGCCCTGGATCAGCGCACAGCACTGGCCAACCACCCTGACAAACAGCTTGCGGGGCGAGCCAGATCGCTGATCGAGTCGAAAGGCGGCCTGCCCAGCGCTGACCGGCAGAAGGTGATCGAGCAACTGGCCTCGATTTCCAAAACCAAGGGCAATTCCCTAATGGGAAAAAAGATCTTTGAAAACAACTGTGCCAAATGCCATCGCCACAGCGGGGCAGGCAACCAGGTAGGCCCCGACCTGACCGGCATGGCCGTACACCCGAAGGAAGAGCTGGCGATTCATATTCTGGATCCAAGCCGCTCTGTCGAGGGCAATTTCAGGGCCTATACCGTGGCCACAACCGATGGGCGGGTGCTGACAGGCCTGCTGGCCAGCGAGTCAAAGACGGCCATTGAGCTTCTGGACGCTGAGGCCAAAACTGTGAGCCTGCCGCGCAGCGAGATCGAACAACTGGCTGGATCGGCCAAATCGCTGATGCCTGAAGGCTTTGAGAAAACCCTTTCAGAGAAGGACCTGACCGACCTTCTGGAATTCCTGACGCAGAAGGGCCGCTGGCTGCCACTTTCAATTGACAAAATCGCCACAGCCATTTCCACCAAAGGCCTGTTTCATGAGGGCGACGAAGGGCCTGACCGAATTATTCTAAAGGACTGGAACCGCCGCGAAGTGAAGGGCGTTCCGTTCGATTTTGTCGACCCACGCGGCAAGGCCACAAAGAACCTGATCATGCTCAATGGCCCTTTGGGTACCATGCCACCCAAGATGCCAAAATCCGTGACATTACCGCTGAATGCACCAATCAAATCGCTTCACCTGATTTCAGGCGTTTCCGGATGGGGCTTTCCTGCAAGCGGCAAGGGCAGCGTTTCAATGGTTGTTCGCCTGACCTACGCCGATGGCACAACAGAAGAACACAAGCTGATCAATGGCGAGCACTTCGCCGACTATATCCGGAGGGTAGACGTGCCGGGCTCGAACTTTGCCTTCTCCTCAGGCGGCCAGCAGTTGCGCTACCTGAAAGTTGTCCCGAAGCGGGCTGAAATGATCAAACAGGTGGAATTGATCAAGGGGGCCGACACCACATCGCCCATGGTTTTGGCCATCACAGCGGAATTGCCGGAAGGTGTGCATTGAGTAGGGACTAGGAGCCTGAGTTCTAATGGAATTTCGTGATTACGCTTACAATTACGAAACCAAAGGGTTCATGAGACGCGCCCGCCGTTCGCGAAAATGGCGGGTATTGCGTGTCATGACAGAGAGGCCATGCTCAATGGCATTGGCTGCACCGTGCGCCCGTTCATGCCGGGAATGGCCTGGCCGTTTTTGGGGTGTCAGGGCCATGATTTCATTCCAACCTGGAGAATTCTCAACATTCACGACTATGGTTTGATCCCGGTCGTTTATCTCCAGATCTGAAAGCCATCGTTTCCAATGTGTATTTGAGTTTGCCGCCATCAAGCAGGAGGATTGGTTTTGAAAATTACACCAAAGGTGATGTAGTAGAATTGGCTTTCACGCCTAGGGGTATTGGGCAAAAATCAAAATCTCAAAATCGGGTGCGGGTTTCTCGTCAAATCCTAAAAGTCAAACCTGTGGATTACCTTCCTCAATGTCAGCCAGCAACCCGTTGACAGGACGCCTCTGGCCCTCTATTTTAATAGACGACTTTGATTGTCAAACGCTCCATTCTGCTGGCAAGCGGTCCGATCAACAGTTCCCCCACAGAACCTTTCAACAGAACCCGAAAAGGCCAACCACTCCATGGCTCGTCCAGTCACTCTCTTCACAGGCCAATGGGCCGACATGTCGATCGAAGATATTGCCAAAAAGGCCGCCAGTTGGGGCTACGAAGGCATTGAACTGCCTTGCTGGGGCGACCACTTCAATGTGCAGCAGGCCTTGAACGAAGACGGCTACTGTCAGGGCCGCCACGACCTTCTGGCCAAATATGGCCTGAAGTGCTGGGCCATTTCCAATCACCTCGTCGGGCAGGCCGTTTGCGATATCATTGACGAACGCCATAAGCTCATTCTGCCTGAGCATGTCTGGAACAATTTTGAAGGCGGCCCGGAAGGTGTCCGTGCCCGTGCCATTCAAGAGATGAAGGACACGGCCAAAGCGGCGGCCAAACTTGGTGTGACGGTGGTCAACGGCTTCACCGGATCGTCCATCTGGCACCTGCTTTACAGCTTTCCGCCAGTTTCCGATGCTCTGATTGACGCCGGCTACGACGACTTTGCCAAGAAGTGGAACCCGATTCTGGACGTCTTCCGAGACAACGGAGTGAAGTTCGGCCTGGAAGTTCACCCAACCGAAATCGCGTTTGATATTTACTCTGCCCAGCGTGCCCTTGAGGCCGTCAACCACCGCCCCGAGTTTGGGTTCAATTTTGACCCGAGCCACCTGCACTGGCAGTTTGTCGATTCCGTTCAGTTCATCCGCGCATTCCCGAACCGGATTTACCACGTTCACGTCAAGGACGCCGCCAGAACGCTCGACGGCAAGTCGGGGATCCTTGGCAGCCACCTGAACTTCGGCGATGCCCGCCGCGGTTGGGATTTCCGCTCGCCGGGTCGTGGCCAAGTCAATTTTGAAGAGATCGCACGCGAACTCGGCCGTATTGGATACGACGGCCCGCTTTCCGTCGAATGGGAAGATCCCGGTATGGATCGCGAATTTGGCGCCGAAGAAGCCGCCTCATTCGTCAAGCGCGTACTCCGCTTCCCTGCCGCAGGCCGGATGTTCGATTCCGCATTCGCCGAAGGCCAGGGCAACGCCTGATCCTGGAAAATCGTTCCAGCCCAGATCGAAAAAAAAGGCGGGTCGAAATGACTCGCCTTTTTTATTGTATTTTCCAGAAATCAATAAATTACAATGGCGGCCCGGCCCAGACGATTGATCAGAGCCACCCAAGCCTCTGAGCGTGATGCCATCACCACATGAATTTCTTGCACAGACAAATCCCGATCCCAACGGTGCAACAATGCATAAAGCGCATGTTCTGCATCATCTGGATTTCTAATATCCAGCCTCTGATTTGCATTGAGAATCTGCAAACCAGGCAGCCCGGTTGTATCTCCCAATACCAAAACAGCCGACTTGCCAAATTCTGCCACAATTGCATCAGGCAAGGAATTCAGCCATAGTGTCAGAGGTTTCCATGGGGCATAATGCACTCGCGACTGCCCGGGCGAGGCGTGGGCCTGATCCTCTGCAAGCGTCTCATTTTGCGAGTGGACCTGCTGGCCAAGTATTTTGGCAATCTGGGCCGCCTTGATCGGTCCCGGCCGAAGTATCGCCGGAATGGTTCTGGTCAGATCTAAAACGGTTGATTCCACCCCCGCCCGGCACGGCCCTGCATCAAGGATCATCTGAATTTGATCGCCAAGGTCTGCCGCCACATGCTCTGCCAGAGTGGGCGAAATTCGGTTCGACCGATTTGCTGACGGAGCCGCGATAGGCCTGTCGCACGCAGAAATCAAGGCGCAAGCGACAAGGCTCTGAGGAATTCGAACGCCGACATGCGGCAAGCCGGCTGTTGCAATGTCAGGAATAAGGTCCGATTTTGGCAGGATCAGAGTGAGTGGCCCTGGCCAGAAGGCATCGGCCAATTTCTGGGCCTGGTCGGGCCATTGGGCCACGCATGTCAGGCGAATCCGCTCTATGGATTCACAATGCACGATTAAGGGGTTAGTCGGCGGTCGGCCTTTTGCAGAATAAATTTTGAGGATCGAGTCAGGGTTGGTCGCGTCGGCGCCGAGCCCATAAACGGTTTCTGTAGGAAAAGCGACAAGGCCGCCGGTGGTTAGAATCCGAGCGGCCTTGGAGATGATATAGGGGTCGGGAGAGGCGGGGTTAAGGGCAACAATTTCAGCCATGCCCCTGCTCTTCCCCACTCAGGCGAGGCCACATGGCCAGATGCCCGAGATATTATTTGTGTGGGTGTTTTGAAGTCTTGGAAGGCTTGCGCGATGCGGTTCCCGTCACTTCGCCCGACTTCAGGTGCTTTTCATATTCCTTGCGGATGGTTTCATACATGGCTTCGCGACGATCATAAAGCCGCTTCAGCTTGCGTGGCTTGACTCTTGCAAGAGCATAACTTGTGAGCAAGGGAAGAGCAATGGTTGTGTCCGTATAGCACGTCACAGAATTCGGAAGCTGTTCGGGCACCACCTTGCCCCAAGTCATCGCCTCGCTGGCCGTAGCGCCCGAGAGGCCGCCTGTGTCGGGGCGGGCGTCGGTGATCTGGAGGAAGTAATCATGGCCCGACTCATCAAGGCCCAGAACTTCCTGAATCTGAGGTTCCGTTTGAAGGATGAAATTCTTCGGGCTTCCGCCGCCCAAAATCAGCACACCCGAATGACCGCCATGCTTTTTGGCATCATAAACGATTGAGGCCGTCTCGTTTACGTCCAGTAATGGATCTATCCGGAGCTTGCCGCCGGCCAGTTCGTGAGCCGCCAGATTCATCCCAATCGAGCTGTCGCCCGGGCTGGATGTGTAAATCGGGACTCCACATTCAAACGCAGCCGCCAAAAGCGAAGAGCTCGACCGGCCCAGCTTTTCGTCGCGTGCCTGTAGGTAGCGGCCGACTTCGTAATGAAACTCGGCTGTGCTCATGGTCTTTGCAAACGATTTGCTGGTAATCAGTTCGCGATAGAATTTGTCTGTATCCAGAAGAGTCTGGTAGTCGAAAACAATGTCATAGATCCGAATGATCGAATTCTCGCGAAGTACGAAATCATTCACATCAGGCCGGCTCTGATGGAGCGGCAAATCAAGCGCGTAATGCGTATCATGATAAAGGTTTGCACCTGTTGATACGATCCAGTCCACAAACCCGGCGCGAATCAGGGGGATCAGGCAGGAGACGCCAATCCCGGCTGGTGTCAGGGCGCCTGAGAGAGTCAGACCGACCGTACAATCGTCGGTCAGCATCTTCTGGGTCAGCACCTGACAGATTTCGCGCAGACGACCTGCATTGTAGCTCGAAAAAACCTGATCAACCATGTCCGCCACGGATAATTTGGCATCTACGGCCGGCGGAGCGATCCGCCTGGGGCTGAGCTGCTTGAGGAATTTAGAAGCCTTGGGCTGCTTGGCCATGATACAGAATCTCTCCAACGCGTCATGAATGAGGACGTGTACGGGTCGTGGAACTCTCGTTTTTTTTTACGAGTTGATCAACAGCACCTGATGCAGTGCCCTTGGATCAGGCAAGCAGAATGGCTGCGGCAATAACGGTGGTCCAATTGCCTTTCTTGTCGCCCGTGGCTGAGGCGGTCAACTGCTTCGTCTGGGTGATCATGTCAGAGATCTTCCAGAGTTCGCGTTTCTCGTCCCACGCACTATCCGGATCAAACTCAATTCCCAATACCGTTGCAAGCATTTCAGCAGCAAGATCTTCGGCATAATCGCCTGCAATCTTGGCTGTCTCGCCATAGGAGTGGTGCTCGCTCAGGTAGCCGAAGTGACTGCGGTCGCGGGGAATCGCCACACCAACGCTGGCTGCTATGAGTCGATTCGGTTCTGCCGTGGCGCTCTCGCTCATCACGACATGCACGATCTGACCAGGATTCAGGTACTTCAGACCTTCCTCGATCGAGATTTCCTCGCAGTGAGGAGGAAATATGCTTGAAACCCGGACGAGGTTGTAGCAGGCAATGCTCGCATCACGAAGAGCCAGCTCAAAACTGGTCAGTTTCTCGCGGTGAACACCCACGCCTTTGGTAAGGAAGAGTTTGGTCGGAACGTACATGTCGGTGTCATCACCCCCTAAGTGGATTGAAGCCCCAGGCTGTCAGTCTGTCGTTTTCTCAAACCATCGGTGCCGGAAAGTTCCAAGCTTTTCAATGATTTGGAGAGATAGTCATACGACATTACGACTCCATTTTCAAGGTCAGTCGTTCAGATTTCCACAAAAAAACACCAGTCGTCCAGCCTCCTGCCCAAAAAATGGAGCATCTCATCCAAATCATGACAATCTTGCCAGGCCCTAAGGCTTCTGATAGACCCGATGACCACATCTCCAAAAAAAACAATCTCGCCCCCACCCCTTCCAAACTCTACCAATGGCCGTTATCACCGGATGTTTTTTAGCCGCCTCAAAAAAAATCGCGGATCGATGCCTTTTCATGATAGGAAATTCGGTAACTGACCGACTTTCACCGAAGATTGACTGTAGACTCTGTCAAGCCCTTTAAAATAGACAAGACAATAGCTTGATATGATGGCTGCCGAAATACACCAGACCGATGTATAGGCATGCGAATAGAAATAATTTGCTACAACAATGGAGATGATCAATATGGTCATGGGAATGTAGCTTCTGCTTCGCGGAGTTGAAAGAATTAACGGAACAGTCGAGAAGATGACATAAAGAATTGTCACAGGAATTCGGTTGTTGTAATCGACAATCATTTCATCTGAGAATGTGTAGCGAATGGAGTGGTGCACAACTGTGGCCTGAATTTTCGACCGGGAATCTATTAAACAAGGCAGATAAGCGAGAAAAAACCAGCCTGTGCTCAGGATGGTCCAGGCTCCGAATACGGCTTTTCTCCACTTCGTTTCAGAGGCAACAAATGCAGTCAGGGGGCCCCAGAACGGCCACCAGGCCATGGCAAAAAAGAGATAGACTTTGGCCGCCATTTCGGCTTCCTGCGGATGATGGTGATCAAGACTTGTCCAGATCAGGCCTTCCATAGCCTGCTGGATTCCAAATACCATTGGAATTGTTGCAAGTGGCCAGATTTTACGGTGCCGCCTGAATTCAGAATTCAGGCAAGAAACGCCGATCGGGGCGAGGGTTGCCGCGGTGAGAAAGCTGGCTTGGGCAGAGTAGCACATGATTATAAAAGACCTCTTTGATGAAATCATGATTGGTTTTAAAAACCTGAGAGCTCAGGTTTTGTGGGATGGGGAATTGTCAGGGAATTGCGAGATGAAATCTTGAGTATGGGAACGGAATTGAGGACTGGACTGGATCAGATCCGATGGAACGGATCTCAGTCTGAATTTGCATTTTTACACCTGAGCAAGAAAATCAAACAAGGTCTCCGAATTGTGTGTGTGTGTGAGGGGTGGTAGGATTACTCTGTTTTTTTATGAGAGGGTTAGGATCCTTCCATGCAATCCACCGCCCCTTCAGGCCTGAAAGTGGCAAGACCGAGGGGCATTCCGACCTCTTCCATCTCGGCCAGGTCGCTGGGATCTGGCCTTCGATAGGTGCCAAGGAGGAAGTCGCCGCCCAGGAGCAGGTTGAAGTTTGAATTTGGATATTTGTGATGAACGAAATGATGAGACCAGAGCATGCGATAATATCTGGTGCTCATCAAAAGTTGAACCATGGCCGAGGGCCTGCGTGTGGTCTCATGGTGCTCATGCAGGAAGGGGTGGAGCAACATTGCAGAGAGAGGCGCCAGTGTGAGCACGGGCAAGGCCCCAAACATGGCCCAAGGGCCAGCGAGCCAGTATAGAATCGGGAGAATTGGCGCGACGGTCATGTTATATGAGATCAGCCCTCTCAAGCCGATAGTCAAGCCGTAGTCTTCACGATGGATAAGCTCATCGGCTCTGAGAGCGACGATCCGATCCGTGAGCTCTCTTTCATTTGCATCTTTGAACTGGGTCACATGATTCATTCGGAATGTCAGGCCATGATGAACAATGGTATGGCGATAATGCAGCTTCAATAAATGGCCAAACAGCCTGGGGTGCCTGGCCCAGTATCGGCGGGCCTTACTACTGGCATGTGCAATGTAGCGATGTAGAAGCACTTCAGAGACAGTTGCAACAAGATAGGTGACGATCAGGCCAAGCAGAATCCTGGCCGAGATGTCTAAACCTTTTAATGCCAATAGCATGATGCAAGTCCTTTCAATCGTGCTTTAGAGAGTATTCCCTGATCGAGTCATTTCGAACAATATTCATCCGGGCAGGCGGGCTAGTTGATATTGGCACGTTCAAATGGCATTCCGAATGCGGCCATGTCGGTGAGGTCTTTTTCATCTGGTCTTCGGTAAGTTCCAAGCAGGTGGTCGCCGCCGAGCAGGAGATTGAAATTTGAGTTTGGGAATTTATGGTGAACGAAATGGTGACGCCAGAGCCTCTTGAAATACCAGGTCCTCATCAACACCTTAAAAAATAAA
The DNA here is from genome assembly GCA_945865635.1 of Candidatus Kuenenia stuttgartensis. Taxonomy (GTDB): domain Bacteria; phylum Planctomycetota; class Planctomycetia; order Isosphaerales; family Isosphaeraceae; genus QWQI01. Next base: position 38,526 of record CAMBEP010000026.1, on the reverse strand, counting down.
GAAGGGTTAGGGGCAGGCGTCTCATGGTGTTGATGGAGAAATGGATGAATCAGCATGGTCAACATCGGTGACAAAATCAGAATGGGCACACCACCTACCAAAACCCAAGGTCCCGCGATCCAATAGAGAATTGGGATTATAGGAGCAACTGTGATATTAAATGTAATCAGGCTACTTAAGCCTGAAGAAATACTGGAATAAAGGCCATAACCGTCTCGATGGATCAATTTGTCATTTTTTGGTGCTACGATCAGATCGATTTCCTTCTTTGCTTCAAGATCCTTGAATTGGGTGATATGATCGACACGGAAGGTCAGAGCATGATGGACAATCGTATGGCGATAATGATGCCTTAGAAAATAGTCGAAATATCGCGGGTATCTGGCCCAGAATCGGCGCGTTCGACTCGAGGCATGATAAACATGGCGATGCCACACCACCTCAGAAATCGTTGCAACGAAATAAGTCATACTGAGGCCGAGGAAGATTCTGGCCAGAATGTCTAAACTTGCAGATGTCATCATGATCGATCAACCCCCTTTGGTTCGTTTTTGTCTGAGATCTTTTTCAAAATCTGCTCAATGGATCAACGCAGCAGGATCGGCCACAGTGAGATCCTGGTAGTACGGAATCTGTGCCAATTCAAAAAAAGACTGCCAGACAAGGGGACGCCGAATTGGCTCCCCCTGAATTGTTTATAAATGACTATTTTTGATTTTCAAAGTGGTTTTTAGAAACCACATCCAACACATGCAATCAATATTGCATTATATTGTCGGTTCACGATTTCATTCCTTGCTTAGAATCTTGGCCTTCTCGGCTTTATCCTTGGCTCGGTTTGCATTTTGGATCATCACCCCAAGATCATTCTTTTCTCCTGGGAGGGTCAGATCCTGGTCTTTTTTGGTGAGAGAAATGAAGCCAACGCACATTTCGTCGTATGTGGCGGGGCCCCATTTTATTTCTTTCGGAGGGCTGTTTGGATTGGTCGGATTCTCAGAGGAATTGTCGTAATGTGCGACGACTTTCAAGATCGAGCCTTTGGGCAGGTCCATGGGCTTTTCAAATTCATAGGCGCTCTGCCAGTTGAAGTCCCAGTTTGGGATGTGGATCAAATCTTCAACGTGTCCGTCCGGGAAGGTGACCGACATTTTCATGTCCTTGCCAACCAAATGCATGTGGGGCGAAACAAAGTGGGCAACGACATCGGTCGGTATGACCCACTCGGCTTTGATTTCATGATTTTTGGCACCCGCCGCAATTGTGATATCGGTGTTGTTGGCTGCTGTCCTGTGCAGTGCGGCCTTGATTGGTTTTCGGCTGAAATACAATCCGACCTGAGATCGGTCGGTCTCTGGCTTGCCACTTGGGTGGTAATGCAGTTGCAAAATGACATCGGATTTTTTCGGAATGGAATAGCCTGCCCCTTCCGGTAAAATGGTCGGCCCGCGGCCTGCGGCCCATCCGCTGATGTCACTATGGGTCAGAATATCCGCACCAACGAAGGAAATGTAACCAGGGCCCGGCTCCAATTCATCCTTCTTTCTGCCTTCGCCTGAGACATCGACCCATCCCAGAATGTGGTGTACGACCTTACGATTGTCGGGCTTGAATTCCACGGCAGAGATATAACGATCGTCTGGGAGATTGGTGGGCAGGACAAAACAGCGGTAAAGATCTGGCCCGGTTGCGGGAATCACATAGCCAGCGGGCAACTGAAGGACCATGTCGGGCGTGCCCAGCTTCCAGTCGGTCGCAAAGCTTACGGGGGCTGGCATATCTGCGATATTGCCAAGCGGAGCGCCGGCTTCTGACCAGTCGGCGAAAGCCTGAATGTCGGCTTCAGCAAGCGAGCGGTCGTGCTTCATTGCTCTGCCGAAGCCGCGCTGGGGCTTCCAGGGGGGCATCAATTTTTCGGAGGTCACGTTGGCGAGGTCTGAAGCACGCTTGCGGGCGTGTTCGTAAGTTTCGAGCGGGAATGGGCCAATCTGGCCTTTGCTGTGGCACTCCTGGCAATTCTTTTGAATGATTCGGGAAATTTCCCGGGAATATGTCGGAATTGGCTTCGCGACAACCTCTTTGAGTTCAGGCACGGGGCAACCGATGGCGGTTGTCAGGGCAATGGCCACCGGGCGGCCAGACGTGATGGCTGTCAGGGCGTCTTTGAGTTCATGCTTTTGGGGGTTGGGGTTGCGTTTCTGGCGAGCTGCAAATTGATCGTCGATTCGGCCTTGATATTGAACTTGGCCAGATGCATCGACGACAAAAACTTCGGGAGTGACCTTGGCTCCGAATTGGCTTACGAGCTTGCCGGATGTGTCGTGCAGAATCGGGAAATTCCAGCCAAATTCTTTCGAATGTGCCAGTATCTGGGCCTTGGTCAGGTCCGGATCGACACAGACTCCGATGAATCGGGCTTTATTTTCTGGAAAGGTTTTGGCCAGTTCGCTCAGCGTATTGCTGTAAGCATTTGCAATTGGGCATTGTGTGGAATAAAAGATCAGGGTCAGGGCCTGGCCAGCCTGGGGTTTCAGGTGGATGGATTGACCATCCAAAGCAATGGCATTTTTGAGCGGCACCTTGGCGGATGAGACCTGGCCTGTGGCCTGAGTGGCGGCCATCAGGAGCAGGCCCAGAGTGCCGAAGAAAAGGGGGCGTATTTTCAATGACTTCGGCTGGCTGAGAAATTGACTTCGCTCGATCAATCCGCGGAACTTTTCTGAAAACGAGTGGTTCGTGTTCATTCGAATGCTCCTTTTAAATGCTTGAACCTGCTGACGTCTATTAAGGAAAACCCTTAAAAGAGAAACCGAAAGCCTCGGACATACCGGCTGGAACAACGCAATCTGGCGACCAAACCCGCTTTGTCGAGGCCGCCCTCTAATCGAGTTGATTGCATCTATCTTTAAGGAGCGGATGGAGGCGAGAACACTTACGTTTTTTTTGGAAAAAGAAAAAAAAGATTCTTAAAATCCATCGAAACTCATGCAGACGCTTGCGGCTTAAACTGGTTTAGAACCGTGCTTGCAAGGACTTATGAAAACGGATTGAGTCATGGATCAGGTGATGGTGATGGCTTCGCCGATGGACTTTGAGGGCCTGGCTTGGGATTCTCTGTCGAATTGGCGGAGCCAGAATCCCATCCATACCAGAATGCCGCCATGCATGAGGGTATGGGTGGCGGGCCAAAAGATCATGGGAACGAGGGGCATCAGGCACGAGACGACCATGAGCACGAGCCCGACCACATAGAGGCGGCCCCAGTGGGTGGCACCGTGGGCGAAAATGCCGAGCCCAAAGATGGTGGTCATGGGTGGATAGATCGGCAGAAAGTTTTTTCCATAAAAAACGATGTGTGCGGGAAAGAGAGAAAGGCAAGCCAGCATCATGCCGATTTGAAGAGCGGCACTGAGCCGCTCCACGGGGCTCAGGGCATGGGATCTTACGATGAGGAACCACCAGTACAAGCTAAGCCATGCGACAAAATAGGCCCCCAGTGCTGTATAGGCCACCCATGGCTGGCCATCTGTGAGCGCGACAAACTGAACGATGGAATGGCTCAAAAGGAGGGAGATGGCGGCGACGAAGCAGCCTGGCCATGAGGCCATGGACCGGGTCTCCTTGCGGCGGTCGATGGCTCTGACGATGGTGGTGGCAAGGCTGCGGGGTTTTGAGACGAGCGGCTCACCTTCAAGAAATCGGGTCAGATCCTCAGCCAGATTGAGAGCCGATCGGTACCGGTCTTCCGGTCGTTTTTCGAGGCATCTCATGGCGATGGTTTCGAGATCGCGGGCGAGCTCTGGCCTGATGTGGCGGAGGGACGGAGCGGGCTCATCGCGCACACGCTGAATGGTTTGAAGCCATTCCCCGCGGCCGAATGGGGGTTCGCCGGCGAGCAATTCGTAAAGGATGGAGCCAAGGGCATGAACATCGACGGCGATGGTCAGCCCGGTTTCGCAACTGACCTGTTCCGGAGCCATATAGGCTGCGGTGCCGGCCATGGAACCGTCTCGGCTGATGCTGAAGCTGGCTTTGAGTGCAATGGCGAGCCCGAAATCGGCCACATGGGGGGCGCCGAGATGATCCAAAAGGATGTTTGCGGGCTTCAAATCGCGATGGATCAGGCCACGCTGGTGGGCATGGTGGACCCCGAAGGCGATGTCTCGCACAAGCCTGGCCGCTTCGGCTTGCGGCAACTGACGCGCATGGCCCAGGGCCCGCAATCGGTTGGAAAGGCTGCCGCCTTCCATGAATTTCATGACCAGAAAGGGCTGCCCGTCGGTCTCTCCAAAGGCATGAATCGGCACTATGGCCGCATGGTCAAGGCCGGCGGCGGCTTCGGCTTCGAAACGGAATTTTTCGAGTTCCTTGGGGGATGTCAAAAGGCTGGCGATAATGCGTTTGACGGCCACTGTACGCTTCAGGGTGGGGTCATAAGCCCGATAAACCACGCCCATGCCGCCCCGGCCAATCTCTTCCTGAAGATCAAGGCCGGCCACTTTGGGAAAAGTCGAAGGCTGGACCACCACCGATTCGTCGGCCCAGCGTGTGAGGGCAACCGTCTGCATTTTTCTGTGCGAAGCCAGAAAGCTGGCAAGCTCCGTGGCCTGATCGGGATTGCGCCCGAGCCAGTCGGCCAGTTCCATGGGCTGGCCCTCTTCTTCGGATTTCAGGATGATTCCGATCGCTTCTTCCAGCTTGCTCGATGAAACGCCTGATGGTTCTTCGAAATCCTTACGGGTTGAAAATAAGCCAGTGTTCATTTTGGGGACCTCTTCCACTAAGGCTCAAGGTCAATAAGTTCCTGCCTCAAAGCGATCACGGCGCGATGAAGCAAGGCGGCCACGGCACCTTCCGTACGGCTGAGGGCACTGGCAATTTCGGATACCCGGGCACCTTGGAGATAGCGCATTTCGACGGCAATTCGCTGTGCAACTGGTAATTTTGCAAGCCCGTCGGCCAGCCTGGAAAATCGTTCGCTGCGGTCAAACCGCTCGCTTGGAGACGTATCGGGCGCCTCCAGCCATTGGTTCATCCGGCGTGTGGAATCGGCCAGAACATCGGGCGATATATCATTACGACCACGACCAAACTTGCGCACGGCGTCGATCAGATTATTGGCCAAAGCTCGCCTCAGATACGCGAGCACTTCGTGATCCGACTTGGATTCGAGCACTTTGACACGGCTCAAGCCCTCCATGATGGTTTGCTGCACCAGGTCGGCGGGATCAAGTTTGGCTCTCAGCCAGATGGGTGTCTGTGTGGTCGCCCAGCGCGTCAGAGCTGCGCTGTGTTGATGAAATCGGGAATCGTCTTCGGCCTTATCCATCGAAAGCAAAACCCTCGTTCGTTTCTCATACTCTACTTTATCGAATCAGCATTCCGGATCATACGCCCCGTTCTGAAAAACAAGCCGAAAGTCATTTTGGCGACTTTTTTTTGGTGAAATCTCCCAGACGTCTCCAAACCCCACTGACGATCGACACTCTCCGCCGGTAGCCATGGCCCAAGAGATTTGATCCAGATTCCGAGAGGTAAAATGTCGTCTTCTTTAAGATTAGCCGATTGTCATGAAATCATGATATCATGGATTTCAACCCATCCAAAAGAAGTTGAGATTGTTCCATTTTCAACACCTATAAGGAGCCATCCCCCATGATGACTGTCGGCAATCCACCCAAGGGGCCGTTTTACGTTGGTATCGACCTGGGCGGCACAAATATCAAGGCTGGTGTGGTGGATGATGCAGGCCAGCCCATTTCGCATGTGAGCCTGCCGACTGAAGCGGACAAGGGGCCGGGAACAGGCCTTATGAACCTTGAAAAAGCAGGCCGAATGGCTGTGAAAGAAGCTGGGATGGAATGGTCCGGGATTGCGGCCGTCGGCTTGGGGTCGCCGGGCACGATGGATCTTAGGCGGGGCTGGTTGCTGGAGCCGCCGAACCTGCCGGGCTGGGAGAATCTCCCAATTCGCGATTTATTGGCCAAAAGCCTGGAAAAACCGACGGTTTTGCAGAACGACGCCAATGCAGCGGCTTATGGAGAATTTTGGGCAGGAGCCGGGCGCGGCTCTGAAAGCCTGGTTTTATTTACACTTGGAACAGGCGTGGGCGGTGGAGTGATCGAACATGGCCGGATTATTGAGGGCCGCAACAGTGCTGGCTCGGAGTGCGGCCACATTATTATCGACTTCCACGAAAATGCAAGATTGTGCCCGTGTGGCCAGCGCGGTCATCTTGAGGCCTATGCCTCGGCCACTGCCCTTGTCAAGCGCGCACGCGAAGGGATCGCCACTGGCATCGATACCATGCTAACCGCAATCGATAACATGGGCCAACTCTCTGCCAGAAGCATTGATGAAGCCGCGCAATCGGGCGATTCGTTTTCCATCCGCCTGATGGATGAAACGGCCTATTATCTGGCCGTAGGGGCTGTGAGCCTGATGAATGTGATTGACCCGGACATGATCTTATTCTCAGGCGGAATGATCGCCGCAGGCGAGCGATTTTTAACCAAAATCCAGAACAACGTCAAGCGACTTGCATTTCCCGTACCAGGCTCGAAATGCAAGGTTGAATTTGCACAGCTTGGCAATAATGCAGGATTCATTGGAGCCGCAGGCTGGGCTCGGGCAGTGGTGACACGCAAGGCCCAGCTAGACTGAACGGGAACCCAACTCAAAAAACGGGTCGTCATGAAAAGATGAAGGGGGTGGACATTTTTATCAAAAAGTGTCCGCCGCCTGAAAACCTTTCAGCTTCGAAGATTCTTGCCTATGCTGCCCGGCTGGCCCTGATCCACTCAGGCGTCCCAACTTCCGTTGGTTTTGTCCTGATAGACGGACCAGATGTAGCCGTCAGGGTCTTTGATTGCAAATTCCCGCCAGCCCCACTCCTGATCGACAGGCCCTTCGGAAACCCTGGCATGGAAGCCGGCGTCGCAGGCCCGGTCATAGGCGATATCGACATCGGAAACCCGCAATTGCAGGTGAATTCCAACCCCGACTTTGTTGTCTTTGAGATCCGTGTCGGTTTCATCCGCAATATGAAGCATCAGGCTGAAATCGCCCATCCTCATGATGGCCAGTGTCAAAGGGCCGCCTTCCACCTCGGCGTGGCGCTGGGTAAGCTGCGCACCGACCGCTTCGGAATAAAAATCGACCGATTTTTCAATCGATTTCACATAAAGAAAAACGCTTGTGACCCGAGCGGTCACTGCTCCGGGAGGCACTTGTGGGGGCACCTGCTGAGGGACTACCTGGGGTTGCGGAGCACGTGGACTGTTCGTCGGCTGAGGTGGTGTATAAATGCCTGGTTGAGGAATCCAGCCACCCAAGGACCCAGCGGAATCGGCCACCATCACACCCGAACTTGGCATGACCCCACTCACAGGCTGGCCTTGCGGACGATTTGGTGGGCTTGTTGGCTTGTTGGCATTCGCATTTGGGTCAGCAGGCCTTGGTTCATCCATCGTGTGCGTCTCCTCAAATTCCAACTCGTTTTGAATCTTAGCCAGAATTCATTTAACAGGCCATCACTTGGGCTGAGATCCAAAATTCCGGGACTCAAGTATTGTCGCGATTCCGAGGCTTCCTGAAAATCTCAAAACTTGCAATTCTTCCAAAAAATCTTTGAATCTACGGGAGATTTTTCTTAATGGGCAATCTGGGAGCTATGGCGAGCTTGTTTTCCCAGTCGTCAAAAAGGCGATGGTTTCGCGCATCGCCGGGAGAATAAAAGCGGCAGCGGAATAGTGGCCAGCATCATACCAGATGACTGGCGGCTGGCCGGCAGCATTCCATAAGGCTTTTGTAGACCTGGGCGGAACGACTTCGTCGACATTGCCGGCGATGATCAAAACCTGCTTCGGCTTGAGTCGGTCGGCATAGGTCAGTGGGTCAAGCGGATCGACTAGAGTCTTGAGGTCTGCAAAGGTCCTTCCGGATTTCTCCCAGGCAGATCGATACGCTTTGGCCTCGCGTTCGGGCATGTTCCAGAGAATATCTGCCAGACCACCGCCGGCCAGTGTAAAGACTCCGCCCTTGGCGAGAGGCTCAATGGCCACAGCCAGTGCAGACATGATTCCGCCCAGAGAAACCCCTGTGGCATAAAGCTTTGTGGAATCCACTTCAGGCCTCGAAGCAAGCCAGGAGAAGCCTCGACGAATATCCATAATACCCTGTTTCATAGCGAGTTGAGACCGATTCATGTCGCTGCTGAGAAACTTGACATCAGGGCTGTTGGGGGGCTTGCGTTTGCCGTAGTAAGGCAATTGGATGAAGAGGGCAGCCACTCCATGATCTGCAAGTCTTGCGGCCATGAACCTGGAGAGCGGGAAATCGGCCCCGAGGATGTGCAAGACGATGACTGCCGGGTATCTGGAGCCGCCCTGAGGCGGGCTGGCTGGAAGGAAATATTCAGCATGAACCACATTATTGACAGGAACATCGCTCGGTAGAGGCGACGGAAACCGCAGAGCCCAGACATGATGACGCTGGGCCTGCCTTACGGCTTTGAGCTCCCACTGGAATCGTGCGGCTGGAAGCTGAAAAAGTCGGGGAACACCTGCTTCCTGATCAGATGGGCGAAATTCGATCACCCCTTTCTGCACGTCCTGGCTAATCAGACCAGTGCCGTAAAAAACGATCACCAGAATGGCTTTAGCCCATACTTGGCATACTGTTAAAAGAGATATACGGTGGTTGCCGGTCATCGTGTCGATCCATGAATAAAAGGGGCAGAAATCGTCCGTGGGGAGATTGGGCAAGCAAGTTGTGTTGTCGTTTTTGCCGATATGATCTATGTTACGACACGACTCAGCCGAAAAGCCATAGCATGGCAGGACGGTTCTGAGTTCGGGCGTTTTGCAGCATTTCTTCGACACAAGGTTCGGAACGGAGTCGTCCTGGTGCCCAGCACACAAGATATTTTCGCGCCTGATTTTGAACCACGGCGGATTGCCATCATCAAGCCAAGCGCGCTTGGCGATGTGGTCATGTCTCTGCCTGTTCTGAACGCAGCACGACAAGCCTGGCCTAATGCACAGATCAGTTGGATCATCAATAAGGGCCTCATTGGCCTGCTGGAACACCATCCCGCGATTGACGAACTGATCACCTTTGACCGCAAGGGTTTTGGCGAGGGCGTCGGCGGGGCCTTGCGATTTGCGTCCTGGCTATGGTCCCTGAGGCAGCGCGACTATGACCTTGTGATTGACCTTCAAGGGCTTTTGCGATCAGGGCTTATGAGCCGGGCAACGGGTGCCAGATATCGTGTCGGATTGGCCGAAAGCCGCGAAGGCTCGAAGTGGTTTTATACCCACCACATCAAGACCATGGAACACAAGGGCCAGGATGTTCATGCCGTAGACCGCCTGATGACACTGGCCGGCAGCCTTCAGATGACTGACCCGAACGACAAGCCAAACTTCTTCTGGCCACGCACCTTACGTAGCCAGGCCTGGGCACGCAAGGTGCTCGAACCACTCCCTCGCCCATGGGTTGGATACACCCTCGGGGCCAGGTGGCAAACCAAGCGCTGGCCAGTCGAGCAGTTCCTGAAACTCTCTGAACAAGTCAGGGCTAATTTTGGGGGTTCCGTCATCCTCATCGGCGGAACGGAAGATCAAGAATTGGCGGATCGCTTCAAAGCTGGCCAGAAAGATTCGTCAGGGGCTTTTGCCGATCTGGTTGGGCATACCACATTGCCAGAACTGCAAGCCATTTGTGGCGAGATCGACATGCTGATCTCAAACGACACAGGCCCCCTGCATGTGGCATCGGCACTTGGGACCCCGACTGTCGGCATCTTCACCTGTACCCGCACCGCCCGTACGGGAGCCTATTCCCCGAAAGCCGCCAGCGTGACAACCAAGGTGGACTGTGCCGGCAGCCTCCTGAAAAATTGCAGCCACACCAAGTGCTTTGCCGAACTTGAGCCACGCCGCGTCTACAATGCCGCCGCCAATCAGCTTCATGGAATCGGGTTCGGAATCCGTACGGCTGTGGCCTGATTTGGTCGGTAAGTTTGCAAGTGATACTGTTGAGAATCCAAGAAAAAAATAAGGGGCGGGCGACCGCACCTTTTTTTGTTTGGTTTTTGAATTTGGAAAATGGGGTTGAATTCTTCGGCCCGGTAAGAGAACGATTTTCGCTGGGAAACACTCCCAACATAGCTGAATTACCCACAATTGGGCGCTTCGCGGATTCACTTTTCCAAAATCAATTGGTAAATTTTGAGGCATTCCCATCGAGCCCACTCGACACGCATGACTCCTCCAGATTATCTTCTTTGCTGTGTCATCAGGAACCGGATTTCGAAAAAACAATCGAAAAAAGACCTCCCGCCCCCAGATGACTGCCCCATTTCCACTACCCTAAAGCCATCAAAAGACGACCATCATGGGCACACTCGATATCATTGTCATGATTGCCTATATTCTTATGTGCATGGCACTTGGAGCACGCTCCGGGCGTTCTGTCAAAGATCTCCGGGGCTACTTTCTGAGCGAAGGCAATGTGCCTGCCTGGGCCATCATGATTTCGATCGTTGCGACCGAGACGAGCTCCGCAACCTTCCTGAGCGTACCCGGAATTGCTCACAGCGGCAATTTCAATTATCTCCAATTGGCCGTAGGCTATATTCTTGGCAGAATTCTGGTCACAAAGTTCCTCCTGCCGGCTTATTTCCGGAGGGAAATCATTTCCGCTTATGAAATCCTTCAGACCCGGTTTGGCCCCGCGGTCAAAACACTGGCCAGCGGCCTCTTCCTGATCACACGCACCTTGGGCGACGGCCTAAGATTATTCCTGGCCTCAAAAGTCATTGAGCAATTGATGGTCCAATCGGGCGTGATTTCGGCCAACCACGCGCTGACCATGCCCATTTCGATTGCAATCATGGGCATTTCCACCATCGTTTACACCTATCTCGGCGGCATGTCGGCGGTCATCTGGACGGATGTGGCCCAGTTCATCATTTATATCACAGGTGCACTGGTTGCATTTGCCCTGATCATTCGCGACATTCCCGGCGGCTGGGAATCGTTTATTGCGGAAGGCAATGCAGCCGGGAAATTCGAAATGTGGAATTTTCAGTTTGACATCACCATTCCATTTACATTCTGGGCGGGTGTCATTGGCGGAATGATTTTAAATATGGCCACACATGGAGCCGATCAAATGATGGTCCAGCGATATCTGGCCGCTGGCTCGCGCAGGCAGGCGGGTATTGCCTTGATCTCGAGCGGTTTTGTGGTATTTGCCCAGTTTGCATTATTTCTTGGTATTGGGGCCGCCCTTTGGGTGCGAGCCCGCCATGTGCCTGCCGATGCCGCACTCAAGGGCGACGCCGTCTTTGTCAGCTATATCGTCAGCCACCTGCCGGCTGGCATTCTCGGTCTTGTGGTGGCTGCCCTGCTGGCCGCAGCCATGAGCACCCTTTCGAGCTCACTTTCCAGCTCTTCTTCGGCACTGGTACGTGATTTCCTACAGCCCTTGCTGCACAACAGAAATGCTGGCGATGAACAATGGGTTGCCATCTCACGCAAAATGACCATCTTGTTTGGCGGCCTGCAGATGGGGGTCGCCTGGGCCGCCACCGGCTTGCAGGAAAGTGTCGTGAATAATGCCCTTGCGATTGCATCGTTTGTGACAGGTATTATTCTTGGTATTTTCTGCCTCGGCCTGGCCTTTCCAAAAGTCGGCAAAAATGCGGCACTGGCTGGCATGGTTTGTGGCCTTTCCGCCGTTTCCTATGTCAAATTCATGACCCCCACAGCATGGCCGTGGTTTGCCCTGGTTGGCTCATCCACGGTGGTTTTCGCTGGACTTCTCTTCTCGAATACAGCCATTGATTCGCCATACCATTCAACATCTGAGAAATAATCCAATGAAATGGAATTGCCTGCTCTTTGCAACAGTCCTTTCAATCATGATGGGTCACCTGGCCCATGCAGCTCTGCCTGAGCCGAACCCGGCCGCTGCAAACATGGGTGCGGACAAGCTCAATACCATTGACGCCATTGCCGCCGATGAAATAAAGTCCGGGCGCATACCAGGTGCAGTGATTCTTGTTGGCAGGCATGGCCAACTGGCCTATACAAAAGCCTTTGGCGACCGTGCCCGAACCCCCGCAACAGAGCCCATGACGCTGGATTCCATTTTTGACATGGCCAGCCTGACCAAGCCCATGGCCACGGCCACGGCCATCATGATCCTTATTGAAGAGGGCAAAATCAGGCTTTCGGATCCCATCCGCAAGTTCCTGCCCGACTGGAATAATCAGGGCAAGGGCTCGATCACAATCGATCAATTAATGCGTCACCGATCCGGCCTGATTCCTGATAATAACATTTCGGATTATTCCAAAGGTCCCGAACAGGCCTGGAAAAGAATGGCAAATCTCGATCTCGTTGGCCCGCCAGGTGAACATTTTCGTTATAGCGATGTCGGTTTCATGGCACTTGGCCGAATTGTAGAAAAGGTCAGTGGGGAATCGCTTGACGAGTTTACCAGAAAACGCATTTTTGAGCCTTTGGGCATGAGCGACACAGGCTTTGCACCACCAGGAAAACCATTGCCCGAAATGCAACTTTCCCGCACGGCCCCCACAGAAGTGGTCAACCAGGTTATGGCCCGGGGCCAGGTACACGATCCCCGGTCAAGAGCATTGAACGGAATTGCTGGCCATGCCGGGCTATTTTCGTCGGTGGAAGATATTTCTACATATGTGCAGATGCTGCTTAATGGCGGAACAGGCCCGAACCGGAAATCGATTCTTTCGCCGCTCACGGTGCGTCTGATGATCGACGCAGCCGATTCACCGATTGGCGAGCGACGTGCTTTGGGATGGGATGTGCGATCGAGTTATTCCCACCCTCGCGGCGCCTTGATGGGGCCCCTGAGCTTTGGACATACGGGATTCACAGGCACGAGCCTATGGGCCGATCCCGAAACGGGCCTTTATGTGATCATACTTTCAAGCCGATTACACCCCAAAGGCGGTGGCGATTCCTCGTCCATCCGATACCGGGTGGCGACCGCAGCCGCTGCAGCCATTCTCGATGCAAAAATCATTCCATCAAGCCATTCTGCCATAAATTCCGCTACATTTAGCAATCAGTCAACAGCCAAAAAAAATTCGCGAATTGCAACCGGCAGAACCCTGACTGGGATCGACGTCCTTAAAATCGAGACATTTGCGCCCCTCGTGGGCAAGCGCATAGGTCTGGTGACAAATCACACGGGGCTGGATCGGGAGGGCAATTCCACGATCGACTTGCTGCACAAGGCTCCGGGCATTCAACTCGTGGCCCTTTTTTCACCAGAACACGGAATTCGCGGCGCTGTGGATCAGGAGGTCGGCGACTCGCAGGACAAAAAGACTGGGCTCCCGATATATTCGCTTTACGGAAAGAGCAGGAAGCCGAGCCCGGAGCAATTAAAGAATGTTGATATGCTGGTTTATGACATCCAGGATATTGGAGTGCGGTTTTATACGTATCTTTCGACATTGGCCCTTGTCATGGAAGCTGCTGCCGAAGGAAACAAACCGCTTTTTGTGCTTGACAGGCCGAACCCGATCCGCGGAGACCGGTTTGGCGGAATCATGCGTGATGAAGCGACCAGAACCTTTGTAGCCGACCACACCATTCCGGTGGTCTCAGGCCTCACGATTGCAGAATATGCAAAAATGATTCAGTCTGAGCGAGCATTGAAGCTGGATTTACGGATTATCAAATGTCAGAATTATGATCGCCGGATGTTTTGGGATGAAACTGGCCTGACATGGACCAACCCTTCGCCAAATATGCGAAGCCTGACAGAGGCCATTCTGTATCCCGGTGTTGGGCTTCTGGAAGCCACAAATCTGGCCACGGGGCGAGGCACTGACACCCCCTTCGAGCGGGTCGGCGCCCCCTGGATCGATGCCAGAGCCTGGGCCCTTGCCTTAAATGAATTGCATTTGCCTGGCGTACGATTTATTCCTGCATCGTTTACTCCCTCAGAACGCCAGTATGCCAAATTACTGTGCCATGGTGTTTATATCCAGATGACCGACCGGGAAACCATCAGAGGAGTGGATATCGGGCTTGCCATGATAAGCACCTTGAGAAAGCTGTTTCCGAACGACTGGAAGCCAGAAAAACTCAGTGTGATTTGCGTCAATCAGGGTCTTGTTGAAGCTGCTTTGAAGGGATCGTCGCTGAAACAATTGCAAGCCATCTCGAGCCTTGGGATGGCTGACTATGCGGAACGGCGAACAAAAGCCCTGATTTATCCCGATTAAGAAAGACGAGATGCAAATGCAATCTGCAAATATTGACGAGAATATCCGTAGAGCCCTGCAATTTGTCCATGACAAAGCCAATGCGCGAGCAACCGGGATTTGGATGCATGAAAACGATGTCTTGCATCTGGAACTGTTCCTGCCCTCTCGCCAAATCCAGGAATGTATTGCGGGAGGCTTTGCAGAGGCCACTGCCAAGGTGCCTGTGACGGACACGGGCCTTGGCATTGTGCTGGCGGCCAGGGCCAGGCAAATCACAGAATACAGGGCTGTGGATCTGCCGCCCGAATCCGGCAGCGGCTATTGGCTGCGCGCATTTAGGGCTGACCGATCTGTGGCAGTCCCATTTTTCGATAAAAATGGAGATCTAAAACGAATTTTATCCGTTGCCGTAGTCGGTCTTGAAATTCCGACCCAGACTTATTCCAGTATTATTCAGGAGGCGTTTCAGCTTTATTTAAAGGCTTGTAACGAGTGACCAACAAGATACAAACCACGCACAGAACCTGTACAACGCAGAGCAAAAGGATCCACAAACGCCCGTCGCTAAGGTTGAATCCAAAGAAATGATTGGCCAACTCGGCGGGTACGGTTCTGGCAAATCGTTCACCGGGCCAGAATCGCGGTAAACGGGCGCCTGACCAGAGTGGCCAGAGAGCGTCGCGAACGGGTCGCAGGGTGTCCTGGCTGATTCGACCACCGACTCCATTGAAACCCGTTGCAATGAGCCAACCCCAAATCTGGCAGGGAATTGCAATCCACCGAATTCGATTTGAACCTGATCCAATGGCATATCCAGACGCCAGCCCAAGCCAAGGCAAAGCTGGAACAAGCAGTCGGGGGCCGGTGGACCATCCACCCGTCCATTCCGGGTAAGATAAATTGACCCAGAGAGGGACCAGGAATCCGGAGAGTGCGATGGTCAGAAACGCCCATTTTTTCTGGGAAACCATTTTGTACCAACCGACCGGTGCGAGTGCAACCCATGGTGCATAAAACAAAAGCCCCCGATATTCGCCGAAAAAGAGTGGCATCAGGCGTGACAAATCCGGGGCATTTAAACCGAGCGGATTTTCAGCCGAATGAACTTTGGCAAACTGTTGTGTGGCATGGTGAAAATAGCCCATGTCCAAAGGTGCCCCAAACGCGATGAAATTGTAGGTAATTAAGATCAGGGCCGATGGCATGGCTCCAAGAATCATGGCGGTAGCATTTTGGAGGATGGCCCTGAAATGAAAGTCGGTTGCCAGAATCACCAGCCCGATGGCGATTGCAACCGGTGCCTGAGCCAATTCCGTAAGCACTCCAAAGCCTGCCAGAAGCCCGACCAATGCGGGCCATTTTTGAGAGGCACCGGCCCTGATTTTGGTGATTGCAATCAAAGCAGCCCCCATCAATAAGGCCGATGCCACCTGATGCCCGTAAGCCAGAGTGGAATAAACGGCGAGAGGCGAAGCCCATAATATTGTGATTGCGCAGATAGAGGCATTTCGTGGTGAGATTTGAAATGAAACAAGCCATTGGAAAATCATCCATGAGATCATCGCTGAGGCTAGCCCGCTGCTTAGCCAGGTCACCCAGGCATCGGCTGGCCAATAGGCAAATCCATCTTGATTTGTCGGGTGATTTGGCCATCTGAAGAGGAATTTTCCTACGATATATGCAGGTGTGGCCAGAAGTGAGAAACCTGGCGCTTTATCGCAATAATAATGACCGTCTTTAAATGCAAGATCTCCGGTTTGTCGCTGAAAGCCGTCCAGCGAGACACTCCAGCGGTCGCCCAGGGAATAGACCAGCATCAGGCGGCTGGCGACGTTCCAGTCGCGCGACTGATGGTACCAGCCGGCAGAGAGCCAGGAAGCCAGAAAAACGATGAGTCCCAGCCTCGCGACATGTCGATTTGAAACTTTCTGGGTATCACTGCGACCCATGATCGCTTGTTGATTCATCGGGGCCCTTTCTGCCAGCGGCCTATCAGCCAATCAGTCCACCACCCCACTGCCCCGGCGGCCAAGAGGATGGATGGAATGGCCAAAGGGAGATAATAGCGATTCCAGGCCATCGGTAAAAAGGCCCCTACAACGAGAACGGCACAGACCCAGTATGCCAGAATTCGCCTTCCGTTTTGGTTCGCCCCAGAATCTCGGGCCGCATGAACTGCCCCGGCTAGAACCCATGGGATCCAGAGGATGGAGGACCAATCCTGGCTCCATTGATAACGCACCCGGGAATCGTCGGGCCTGGGCCCAAACGGGCTGAATCGGCCAAAGCCCTGAATGGCCATGGCCTTGGCCTTTTCTGCAAAGCCTTTCAGGGCATCGTTTGGAAAGGTTTTCTGGCCTTGTCCTGAGACGCTCAGGCGATGATCCATCATAAACCAGAGCCGCTCAGTCAGCCCCATGCCTTCAAATTGCTTGATTCCCGAGGTGTTTAATCCATTGGATGTTCCATACAAGAAAGGGTTTAACACGACAAAAAAGCCTGCACCCAATAAACCTGCCAATGTCACCTGAAAGAGCTGTTTGGCCCGATTTTCACGCCCTCCCACAAACCACCAGACCACGAGCACAATGCCGGCCAAAAGACCGTTGAGTTTTGAGCTGGCGGCCAAGCCAGTTGCGATGCCGCCTAAAACGACCTTGGACCATGTCGGATACGACTTGCCTGTGGTCGGCAAAAACGCCAGAAGGGCAAGCACCACGCCCATTTCGGTGGGGATGTCGGCCATGGCTCGCCGCGCATGGGTACGAAACAGGGGATGCAAGGTCAGCAGGAGCATGGCCACCACAGCCACCCAAGTGCCCTTCCATCGCTGAGCAATCAGGCCAGTTGCGATCACCGTAATCAAGGCGCAGAGTGCGATGGGGTTTCGGGCGTGTGTCAGGGAAATGCTGGTTTCAAAGCGTTTGGACGTGTCGGTATACCAGGCCCTCATGGCCGCCGGTCCGGGCCGGGCATCGCCCCCACTGACCAGCCCGGCCCAGACTAGATATTTGGTGAGGGGTGGCAGGTCAAAACCGGGATATTCAAACCAGAGGGGGGAATTGACGTTTCCGGTGATCAGCAGGTCGCCGAAATAGGCCTGGCTGACATAGGCCGATTCGTCGACAAAGTGGGGCTCTTGGTCAAGATTTACAAAAAAGCTGATTCCGCATAGGGTTCCAACGAGAGGAACGATCCAGCGGAGCATTTTTGAGTGCATCGGATCATAAAGATTGACGGATGTATCGGACGTATCGGTCATGTACCGCAAAAGCCTCTGCACTACGATTTGGAATTTGGTGATCTGTCTTCCATATTTGCACTGAGCGGTATGTCGGATGAGTCGCCACCGGGTTACATGGAAGCGGCTCGATTCATCCTTGCACGTTGGCATGCAATCACGCAAGGCAAGGATACCGCATTTGAACACCTTGCGATTTTCCACTGGGGAGTTTGGTCAAGATGAGACACCAAGGTCAATCACAACTGGGCAAGAATTCTCGTGCTACGGCTTTTCGCAAGCTGGCCACGATGGGATTGATGGGGCTGATGCTTGTCAGCAGCACGGGCTGCCGGTCAGGCGGCGGCAGTGGCTTAACCTCACGGATTCGCGACTGTCGGCTATTCAACGTTTTCCGTCGCACGCCTCAAACATCTGTTGTTTCAGCAGACGCCTGCTGCACAGGCGGCGTGGTCTCTGGCCCGGTGGTCTCCACAGGCGACCCATGTGGCACTCCCGTTGTTGCGTCTATTGATCCATGTGCCACAACAGGCTCTACAATCATCCAGCAACAGGGCTCAATAATCCAGACCTCGCCAAGCACGATAACGGTTCCATCGGGAACATCGACTGCTGTGCCCGATCTGGCACCACTCGACAACAAGCCGACCAGCAACCTTGATGCGAAGGGCGCGAACCTGAATCGCCCCATCACTTCTTCGCCTTCGACATTGCAGGCAAAAACCGGCGTGACAACCAATTTTCGTTGATCACCAGAACGAAGCCCTGCGAGCAATCGGGGGCTTTCTCTGATCCTTCGAATCGTCCAGAATCGGTGATGATTCACCAAGAAAATTGAGCCACTGGCGGTTTGCTCAGCGACTCTATTTTTGCAGAGTCCGAAAAGGATGAACTTTTCGGATCAGGTATGAAACCAACGAGTCCGTCAGGGTGGCGCCCGACTACCCTTCTCTCGTTTGGGGGTGCAGGCACACCGTCATCTTACACATCTTTCGCTT
Organism: Candidatus Kuenenia stuttgartensis; assembly: GCA_945865635.1. Classification (GTDB taxonomy): domain Bacteria; phylum Planctomycetota; class Planctomycetia; order Isosphaerales; family Isosphaeraceae; genus QWQI01. Next base: position 20,018 of record CAMBEP010000026.1, on the reverse strand, counting down.
TTTTCTTTTGGTCGTTTCACATAATTGCATGAAGACAAGTGCTTGTAAGCATCAATGGTGCGGTCTGTGTCCGCCAGGACCAACGGCCCTGGAACACCTGGCAATGAGAAGCATCCTACCTGATTCCCAACACACCCAGCCCCCGAACCAATTTTTTTTTGTAGCAGGGTTTGGTTGGATCGTAAATGATGATCTTAAAAAAAAATTACATGAAGCCAGGCCGTTGGCCGGCAAATCCACAATCAGCCCCAATGACATGGAATTATGGATTACGAGATGTCTGGTACAATCATATTCAGGCACATGGCCTATGCCCAGATTGCATAGTCGAATATTTTCGACAAATCGCATTCCACAAATTGGTTAGTTACTGGACTGGGTGAGAAATGATCCGGGACGTTGTTTCCGAATCGACTTCTGGAGCCATGGCTGGTCTGGCAGTTTCTGCTGGATCAAGCCGCTTCTTCTTCTGCTTCGGCTCGGGTGGAGCGTGTTTCCAGCGACGGTGGAGCCAAAGATATTGGGTCGGGTCCTTGCGAATGATTGCTTCCAGACTGGCCATCATCCGAAATGTCAAATCTTTTACGGCTGTGGGGCCTTCCGGAAATTCCGAAGGATCAATCACGTCTGCAATTTCCACCTGATATTCAAACCGGTCATGAATTCTGCGAGCGGCGCCAATCAGGATGACAGCCTGATGCTCAATGGCCATAAGAGCCATGGCTTTATGGGTCGATGCCGGCTTGCCGAAAAAGTCCACAAAAAGACCTTTCGGGCCTGCGTCCTGATCTCCGACAGTGCACAGCACTCCGCCCGATTTCAGGACGTCTTCCATCTGCTCAAACCCACCTTTTTTGGGGATCATTTTCTGGCCAGCGTGTTCGCGAAATTGCCTCAGCCAGCGATCGAGGTAAGGGTTGTCAAGCTTCCGGTAAATTGAATGCGGGTTAAAGTTATACACTCCAAAGAGATAGCCCGCCATTTCCCAATTGCCGTAATGGCCGGTCACAATCATGACGGGCCTTCGCTCAAGAATCGCTTTAAGGACTGGTTCGTGGCCCTGAAAATGAATATGTTTGCGCCAGGTGGTCAGGCTTAATGTGTAAGGAATATGGGCAATTTCAATAATCATGATCATAAAATGGCGATAAACGGCTCTCACGGTTTGATCGCGTTTTGTTTCGGTCATTTCTGGAAATGCAATCGCCAGATTTTCCATCGCAACTTGCCGGTGCCGCTTATTGACTTGATAAGCGATCCAAGCAATGGCATTGGCCAGTTTGTAGCCAGCCCAGAGCGGGAGCATCTGGAGGCATGTGACAACCAACCTCACGGCGATATAAACCAGCCATTCAATTTTCTGGTTGCGTGGCTTCGCCATAAAGAGGTCACTCCATTGACCACGGTGCATCCGTGCGAATTACGGTATGAATTCGGTGTATTTGCCGGCCTGGATCACCACAGCCAAGAGTCACTTTACAGTAGTCGCCATGGACGGTCAACCCGATTATGACAGCGGCAATTCGACTGTCCTGCGCAGTTTGGCAGACTCGTAAATGGCCCTGATGATTTCAACGGCCTTGCGCCCTTCACGACCATCCACCCGGGCCGCAGCCCCTGTCTCAATAGCGGCCAGAAAGTCGGCCAGTTGATCGCGGTGCCCCGCATGGTTGATGCCGCGCGGGTCGCTGGCCCCCGAATTGCTTGCTGATCGGCCTAAGATTCCAGCAGCAATGGCTTTATCGGTATCTGACTCCGTTCTGAACGACCACAGGGTGATGTCGTCCTGTTCGACGCGTGCCGAGCCATCCGAGCCATGGATCTCTGTGCGCTTGAGCAAGCCTGGATAAGCACTTGTGGCGGCCTCGATCATGCCCAATGCGCCATTTCTGAATCTCAGGGCCGCTACAGCCGTATCCTCGACCTCGATTCGGTCGTGCGCCAGAGTGGCTGTCAGGGCCGTAATTTCGGCCACATCACCCATCAGCCAGGTAATCAGGTCGACGTTGTGGATGGCCTGATTCATGAGTGCCCCGCCGCCGTCGAGAGCCCATGTCCCGCGCCATCCGCCGGAGTCGTAATAGTCCTGGGTTCTCCACCATTTGACGTAAGTGTCGCCAAGTGTGAGCTTGCCAAATCGGCCGGAATCGATTGCGTTTTTTAATTGAATATTGGCGGGGCTGAATCGTGAGGGAAAGATAGAGCAAAGCCTTACCCCAGCTCTTTCGCAGGCCTCAATAATGGCATCGCACCGCTCCACGGTGATCTCCAGGGGCTTCTCCACCACGACATGCTTGCCGGCCTGCGCTGCTGCCATGGCAGGCTCCAGATGGGCCCCCGAGGGTGTGCAGATACAAACAATATCAAGCCCTGGCTGGGCGAGAAATTGCGTGTAATCGGTGTGGATTTCGCATCCGCCATCAGCGATTTGGCGAATCTTTTCGCCATTGGTCGCGCTGCGGCTGAAGGCCGCAACAACCCGGGCGTTTGGCAGGTCGTTGATTGCCTTGGTGTGGAATTCGGCAATCATGCCGCATCCGACGATTCCGAAGCCAAATTGACGGCTCATGATGCTTTTTTTTCTCGCGAAGATGGAATGACGTGGGACATGTGCCAGCAGAGGCGATCCAGGAATCAGCCTTCGAGCCTGACTCGGGCAATTTTGCGCTTGCCTACCCGCACAATCAAGCCATTGACAGGCTTCAATTTACCATTCGGGTCGACGATTGGCTCTCGCTCAGGGCCAAAATTCGCGCCCCCTTGACTGATCACCCGGCGGGCATTGGACGTGCTGCTCTCAAGCCCGAGAGCCACAATCAGGCGAGACCAGAGGACTTCACCATTGTCGTCCAGAAGGTCTTTATCTAGTAGGACTTCAGAAATCTCTTCAGGATCGGCTCCTGTGGAACGCCTGCGAAATTCGGCGGCGGCGTGATCTGCAGCCGTTGAGCCATGATACTGGGCGACCACAGCCTTGCCCAGCACTTCCTTGGCGTCGCGCGGGTTGAACCGGTCGGAGAGCCAGGTGTCGATCTCATTTTTCGGAAAGTCTGTCAAAAGCGTGAAATACTGACGCATTGGCTCATCAGGAATGCTCATGATCTTGCCAAACTGAGTCACACCATCCTCAGCCACACCAATATAGTTGCCCAGGCTCTTGCCCATGCGCCTGACACCGTCGGTGCCCACCAGAATCGGCATGGTCATGGCCACCTGACCCTCCTGCCCTTCCGCTTTCTGAAGGTCGCGGCCACACATCAGGCTGAAGAGCTGTTCGGTGCCTCCAAGTTCAACATCAGCCTTGATTTCGACGGAATCCCAGCCCTGCATCAAAGGATAGAGGCATTCATGCAGATAGACGGGCTTTTCGGCCGCCAGTCGGTTCGCAAAATCATCTCTTGCTGTGAGTTGCGAAATGGTCATCTTGCGGCAGAGGTCAAGCACATCCAGAAACGACCATTTTCCGAACCAGTTTCCATTTCGATAGACTTCCGCCTGATCGAGATCAATTATGCGTCCCACCTGGGTCAAATAATCTTTGGCATTGATTTCAACAGCGTCTTCGGTCAGTTTCGAGCGAGTTTCGTCGCGGCCCGAGGGATCGCCGACCAAGGCTGTATAATTGCCGATAATGATGACGGCCTTGTGGCCCAAATCCTGAAATTGCTTGAGTTTACGCAGAGGGACCGTGTGCCCGAGATGGACATCAATCCCGGTTGGATCAATGCCATACTTGACACGTAAGGGCTTGCCTGTCTCGATAGATTTCTGGAGCTTCTTACGGAATGCATCCTCAGGGACCATACCCTCCACACCACGACTGAGAATGTCCCATTGCTCTTGGAATGATCGCATTGCGAACCTATACTCTTTTTACATCAGACGTTAGGCTAGTATTGCCATACCAATTGGATCATCCCCTGGCATGGCGTTCCGGAGTGTCATCGCGCATTCTATGGTAATATGTAGAAAGTCTGCAAGCCGAAACGGTTGGCAACGTCAACGGCCAGGGTGCCAACACGGGCTCTGGCTGATATGTCAGAAATGGGGCTGATGTCTTGGAAAAAGAATCCATGATGGCCATTGTTGGCCTTTTCCTGCTAATTCAGGTGGCCGGTATGGTCATCATGAATCTGGTCACTATGCTGGATTGGTTTGCGAATATCGACTGGCTTCTTCCTATCGGTTTGAGGCCGCGTGTCAGATGGGGTCTGCCGGGCTTTTTCTTCGTCTGGCTCTTTTCGTTGCTTCTTCAGGTGATTGTCATGTTTGCATTAAAGCTGGCCCCCATTATGTCAAGCGATGTCTATCAAAGTGTGAGGCAATTGGGCATTATATCGATTTCAAATTTGATCTTCATTTTGGTCATTCCCTTGCTGCTTGGGCCCGGCTGGCGTCAAGGGTGTCAGAGACTCGGCCTTGTGGGGCCGGAACTGGCTCGCCAGGTGGGGCTTGGTGTTCGAGTGGCCTTTCTGATTTCACCATGGGTTTATATGGTGAATATGATGGCCAAGAAAATATTTGAAGAGACGCCGCACGAAGTCATGAAAATGCTGGATCGGGGACATGGGCTTGACAAGGTGCAGGGCCATGGCGTGGAGAACTTCTCAGTGACCATGAGCCTGGCATTTGTAGGTGCCGTGATATTGGCACCGATGGCGGAAGAAATTTTATTTCGCGGCATATTGCTGGGCGGGTTAATTCGCAAGACTCGATCTAAACCAGCCTCGCAAAGACAAATACCGGTACAGCTTGCCAATATAATCACGTCCTTGTTTTTTGCGTCCCTGCATGGAACCGCCTGGCCGGCTCCGATTGGAATTTTTGTGCTTTCATTGGCGATTGGCAAGGTTTATATCATGACAGGCCGGCTTTGGCCGTGCGTGGTGGCCCATTCGGTCTTCAACTTCACAGGGGTGCTTGGCATGGGGGCTACGGCTTTGAGCAAAAATACCGATGTCGTGGCATGGATCCTTGGTATGATTTCATTTTGAAAGTTGGCCAACGAAATCGTTTTCGTACCACGAAGACCTTGTCAAGCCATGCGGGATCTGCCATAAAGGATGAACATCGACAGTTCCAGCCATCCCATTTCCGACCAGATTCTCGCAATCAAGTCAATCTGGCGGATCAGCAGGAGAAATCGCATGAGATTCCGTATTGCATTTACCATGATCGCACTGATCTGCTCTTCAAATGCGCAGGCGCAGAGCTCAGGTAAAGTTCTATCAAACGTTGACTTCAAAGCCGGTTTTGCGACACGTGATATTAGCCCGAAGGCGGGCATGGAGCAGCCTGGCGGGTATGTAAAATCGTTTCACAAAAACCAGCACGACGCTTGCATGGTCAGGGCCAGCGTGTTTGACAACGGCAGTTCGCCAGTTGTCGTGGTAGGGATCGACGCGCTGATTATCCGCCGGCCGCAAGTTGTTGCAGTCCGAAATGCCATTGCAGCCAAAACCCCGATCAAGCCGGAAGCCATCATGATTTCGGCCTCTCACTCCCACGCCGGCGGGCCGACAGGCATGGTTTTGCCAGGCGAATATGATCATGCCGATAAATTCACACAAAGGCTGGCTTACGAGGAGAGCTCTGCTGCCGATGCCGATTATTTGAAACTGGTCGAGAAAGCCATTACCGAGGCCGTGCTTGAGGCCTGGGCAAAACGAGTGCCTGCAAGGGCTTCAGCCGGATTTGGAATTGAAGGCAAAGTGGCATTCAATCGAAGATTTAAAATGACCAATGGCCTGACTTTCACCCACCCCGGGCAGGGCAACCCAGAGATTATCACACCTGCTGGCCCAATTGATCCTCAGGTCGGTGTGCTGGGAGTCTGGTCGCTTGACAATCAGCCGCTCGGCTGCATCGTGAATTACGCTTGCCATGCCACCACTGGACCAGGCGGGAGTTCTGCCGATTATATCTATTACATTGAGCGTGCAATTCAAGGTGTTTATCCAGAGATGAAGGTGGTGTTTTTGCCTGGAATGGCGGGCGATGTGACCCAGGTGGATAATCGCCTGGGCTATAAGATTGCGCAATCGGGCGAAGCTGCCAGCCGCTATGTGGGGGCCAGTGTCGGGGCGGAAGCCTTGAAAACACTGCTTGTGGAAGAACGCTCGGCAGCCCCGCTCGGGCCGATTGCATTTGAGTCGAAAACCTTGAAGATCGCTCGGCGGGCGCCGTCGCCTGATCGTGTTTCCAAGTCAAGAGAGCTTGCGGCCAAGCCTAAAACGTCTGTGGATATGACGGACTGGACTTTCGCCAAAGAGATTGTCATGCTGGCGGCCAGAATCAAAACCGAGCCTGTGGCAGATGTGGAAGTGCAAGCGATTCAGGTTGGTCCGGCGGTATTTCTTTCCTGTCCAGCCGAGTATTTCTGTCAATTCGGGCTCGACATCAAAGCAGGCAGCCCGTTCCCGGTGACCATGCCAGTTTCCATGGCGAACGACTGCATTGGCTATGTCCCGACGGCCGAAGCCTTGGGGCCAGGCGGTGGTGGATATGAAACCCGCCTGACGAGCTATTCGAACCTGATTCCGACAGCAGGCCGAACGATTGCAGACAGCCTGATTTTGATGGCTCGGAAGATGAAGCCGGGATTGCTGCCGACGCCGCCCCCGTGGCCAGGTTTCAGCGGTAAACCTTGGGCTTATGGCGATGTTCCGCCAGAGCTGGACTGATCGCGATATTAAAAATTCTGGGCAGATGAGATAGAATTTTATCCGCCCAGTTTTTTCTATGATCCGTTTTATATCTATAGTCTGGGCGGTCACAAATGACACATTTCGTTTTAAAAGATGCCGAGGGCATCAGAAGCCTGTAGCCGGTGGTTGAGCGCAGCGACACCACCGGATTTGCATGCGATAAGAAAAGCTACTGGCACCCCGGCCGGGGCGCAAGACCTTATGCCGCGTTGTCGTGCGGTGGTATCGTCGCTGAAACGCTCCTCAACCACCGGCTACTGGATGCGATGCCTCCGGCTTCGTTTTCATCAAAAAGTGCCATTCATGACCGCGAAGAGTCTAAGCGTTGCCAATTTTCTTTGGGATATAGTTTGTCGGGGTTTACCAGAACGGCAACAGTGGGGTAAAGCCAATTATTTTTATTACAATCGTTGCCCGCAATAATATTCGTATTGGCGGGATAGATTTGATTTGGAGGCCAAATGTCGTTATGCCAAAGAGTTCCTGGAACCACTTTGAGCTCGTCAGGAGGGGCACCACCCAGGTCGCCATCGTCGAGATTCCTGACAACCAGACCTTGGCCTCCTTGATAGAAACCCATACCGGGGGCAGACGCAATCTGTGCGTTTAAGTCGATAGGGGACCAACCAGAGCCTGCAACTCGGCGGCGGCGCGGAGGTGGCGGGGGCTGTTTCTTGAGCCCTGCCTCAGCATTCTGCGCCCCGCTGCCCAGTGCAGCAAATGCAGCGACGGTGCTGTTTTTTTTGAAAAACTTGCGACGTGAAAGTCTGCCCATGAGCGATAACCCTTTGATCCAAAACCTTGATTAGAAGTAAAACATTTACCAAAATACGGTTTTGGCAAATAAAATCGTCTTGTTGGATATCATTTTGAGGATTTACACCTTTTACAATACGGGTCAGCTCCAACGGATGTCAATCAGAAAACCATCTTAAAACGCAAGTATTTCAAAAGCCATTCACAACCACTTCTAAAACAAAATGTTATGAATATGTTAAAAAGTGTTGCGCAGAATCGGCCATAAATCAGCCGACTCATCCCTATGGATTTTCAAGATATTTTGGACACCCCCGATAAAAGCTTTTCTGGATCAGCAGGCAACAACTTTTCGAACATATTCCGGTTATATTTCGCCAACAAAAAAAAGCCCAGCTCCTTGACATTCTCAAGAGCTGGGCCGGTCTTGAACTTTTCCGATCCTGAGCCGATTATTTATCGTCGGGGTTCAGGAAGTTGAAAACGACGCCTGCTGCGAAACCGCCAGCGAGGTCGGCAATGATATGAAGCCAGATCGAAGGCAGGTGGATGGCGCCCATGACACCGGCGCCGATGGCGACGGCTGGGTTAAAGGCTCCGCCCGAGATATTGCCAACAGCAAACGCACCTGCCAGGACTGTAAAGCCGATGGCCAGCCCATAGAATGAGTTGCCAGCGTTGGCTTTGGCTGTGGCCACATTCAAGACGACATACGCCAGTGCAAAGGTATAGAGAAATTCGGCCAGGCCAGCCGCTGGCATGCTTGATGGGGCCACTGCGTCGCCGCGGGCGTCTTTGAGGAACGTAGCGATCAATGCCGCAGCAACGGCACCGATGGCCTGAGCGGCCCAATAGGCAGGCACTTCGGCTTTAGGGTGTCGGCCACGAACCGCCAGGGCCAGAGTGACAGCCGGATTGTAATGAGCGCCAGAGAGGTGGCCGCCGGCGTAGACCATGACCATCAAAGAGCTTCCGATGGCAATGGGAGCAATGACTCCATCCGTTTTGCCAAGTACACAGCAACCGATGGTGAGCACCAAAAAGAAAGTGCCAATGGCTTCGCAAACAAGTTTTCGCTGCAGGTTCACTTCAAATGTCTCCTTGAAATTCGGTCTTGGTTGATAAAACGTGCGAAGATTTCGCATCTGCAATAACAATAATGCATTATCGAAAACATTCAAAATTTTGGCTCCAATATTTTTCCGCAATACGAAACGACTTTATCGCCTATGATGTTTAAGTAGGACGTGCCCGCATTCTTAAAACGCTTGCCGAACGAATCAAGAATCGGCAGACTGGTTGGGGGCAACCTTAAAGGTGTTGACTTTTGCATTTGGGAGTCTTGTCTGCGATGTCTTCTCCTCGGCGATTGATTGTTGGAATCAGCGGAGCATCGGGTATCGATCTTGGTGTTCGATTGCTCGAACTTTTAAGCCAAACGGATATTGAAACGCATTTGATACTTTCCAAAGCGGCAGATTTGACGAGATCGCTGGAGTCTCGATACACGAGCGAATCGATTAGAAATCTTGCAAAATTCGTTCATCCGGCAGGCGATGTGGGGGCGAGCATTTCAAGCGGGTCATTTCGAACAATGGGCATGATTATCGCCCCTTGTTCTGTGAAAACACTGGCGGAGATCGCCACAGGTGTCACTTCGAGCCTGATGAGCCGGGCTGCGGATGTGGTGCTTAAGGAGCGTCGCCGGCTGATTTTAATGGTCAGGGAATCGCCCCTGAACCTGATTCACTTGCGTAACATGACCACAGCCACAGAGGCTGGTGCGATCATCATGCCGCCGGTTCCCGCATACTATACAGGCCCATCAACCGTCGATGAAATGCTGACACAGACCGCCGCACGTGCCCTGGACCTGTTTGATATCGACATCGAGCAAATCAAACGATGGGGCGAATGACTGACGCACTGCAAAGAATTTCAAGTCAAGGCTTTACGATAGATTCCGGAACGATTTGTGATCGGATGATGGTTAAATCCACAGGCTGATCGGTTGCCAGTAGGGTTCGACTTTTCAAGCTTGGCAAGACGTCCGAAACGGTGTCGAGCCAGAGGGTTTTGGCGGTTTGCATAAAGCCGGTGCGCTTGGCCTGCTTCAAGATGGCAAGAAATCGGCGTGAATCTGCAGAGGCCGCTTGCTTGACCGACTCGGCCGCGCCCTGTGCCTCGGCCTTGATGGCTGCGACCTCACTTGAAGTTTGAATTCGGCTCGCCTCGGCAGCCGTTTTGGCCTGAGACAATTCCTGAGCCGCTTGATTGACTGCCGATTGTGCCGCCTCAAAAGACTCCTGAACCTCTTTAAGCGGAGTGACTTCCGACCAATGAACGGCAGTCACGCGGACACCAAGAGCGAGCCGATCGGAGTCGCTTTGGAGGTGATCGCGAAATTGCTGACCGACAGATTCGCGACCAGCCCCGAGAAGAGCATTCACAGAGGTATTCGAGAGAATGGAGGTCAGAGAAGCCTCTGCAAGACGTTTTAGCTGATCATCGATCCGATCGAGCCCGGTTCGTGCGATTTCCAAAGGGTCGCCCACCCGATAATCGATTCGTAGAGAGAGGTTCAATAGATTTTCATCGCCGGTAAGAAATTCTCTGGGCTGTGCCCCAAGTCGTTCGGAATCAAGGCTTTCGAGAATGATCTGACGAGTAGGCTCGACAGGCACCATGCGCACCAGGCCCAAAGGCCACGGTGGGGCGAAGTGCAAGCCTGGCGGAATCAATTCAGGCCGGATTGCCCCGAATAGGACCAATACCCCACGATGGCCATGTGGGACCCGCCAACTACTTGCATAGATCAGGGTTACAGTAACGCCTGAAAGGAGGATCAAGACCATTTCAAAGCGGCTTGGAAGGATCCTCATTTGGGTTTCTCCAGCGATCCGGGCCGAGCGGCGGGAGCGAGTGGCGACGGGCCAATGGGTTCCGGCGCCGGCCCATTATTGGCAGGTGGTGGAGAATCGCCTGCAAAATCAATGGACGGGCCATTCCATAAAAGTTTCCATAAAGGGCTTCCACTGGAGAGAATCACGGTCGTTTTCCCATCGGCCAGTGTTTTGTAGGTTTCCAACATCTTCACAAGCTCATAGAGCTTGGGGTCTTGGGAGTGTGCCTCGTTCAAGAGTCCCAGGGCTTCTGCCGAAGCGGCCGATCGGATCGAATCCGATTCGGATCGAGCCTTGGCCAAGGCAACAGTCCTGTCTCGTTTTGCATCGGCTAAAGTGCTTTCGGACTTGGCCTTGGATTCTGATCTGATCCGGCTGGCCACTTGCGCCCGTTCTGCCCTGATCTGATCAAAGATTGCCGGCCTGATTTCAGTCGGATAAGCGATTTGGCGAACAAGGGTGGCCGAGACTTCAATTCCGAAGGCATCCTTGACGGAGCGATTCAAGGCATCCGAGATCATGCGTCCCAAAGCATCGGGGCCGATGCGTTTGGGGTCCGTTGATATGATGTCTGAAAGGGCATGCTGCGCAAAGGTTTGGGCCGCTTGCGCCGTAGCGCGTTCCGCTAGCCTGGCTTCGGCTTCAGAGGGGGTCGAGACCGATTCGATAAACTTTTTCGAGTCGCTCACACGCCAGACCAGCGAGAGCCCGACTTCCAGATTTTTTTTGTCAGAAGTTAAGATTTCTGATGGGCTTAAGGTAGAGACTCTCGATCTTCGGTCGATTCGCACCAGACCTTGCCAAGGTGCTTTGAGCTTCAGGCCAGCCTCGCCCGGGGCGGCCCCTACCTGTCTTGAGACGCGCCCGAACTGTGTGACAAGAACTTCCTCTGTCTCGCTACAAACAAAGCCACAGCGGCTCAGCAGCCAGCCCGAAAAAGTCAGCACAAGCACTGTGATGATATAACGTTTCAAGGGTTCGTTCCCGATCTCGGTGCGCTCGGGCCGGTGATCGGATCCGATGCTGGTTTGGTGATGGAATCCGCCGCTTGAGAACCACCTGCGAATCCATATGTCAAAGGAGATTCTGGCAGGATCAAGTGGCGTTTTGGGGCATTGGTGCCATAAATATCGCCAGATGGGCTATCGAGCAAAACTTTCGGACGATCCTTCAAAAGTTCGGCAAGATCCGACCAAAATCGTCGGTGATCACTCAGGTTCGGGTGCCCAATGCGCGCCTTCACCAAAGCCCGAAATGAGTCGGCCTGACTTTTGGCATCCACAATAAGATTTTCCGCATCGGTCCGGGCATCGGCTACCAGACGAGCGACTCCGGCATTTGTTTCGGTTACCAGAAGTTCCTGATTGGTCTGACTTTCAATCAAAATTCGATCCGCCTCTCTCAGGGCTCTGGCCGAATCCCGCCAACTGTCAAGCACAGGCCAAGGAGCCTGGACCCGCTCCACGGAAAGAATCAGATCCGCGAGGGTCATGCCTTCTGCCTTAAGCTGATCTTGAGCAAGACTTTGTGCCTTCTCAAAAAGGGCCTGGCGGCGATCCGACATTAGATCGTCCATGGTGGCACCGGCCACCACCTGTCGCAATGCCGATTCCACAACCACCGAAAGCCTTGCCTGCGGGTTGGCGACCTGCTTCACAAGCCGGGCCAGATTCTCAGGCGAAGCCTCTGGGCGGGCTTGCATCTGGACATTCATATCAACCATCTGGCCGTCGCCTGTCAGCCAAAGCTCTGTGGGTGTAGATTCCGGGTCGATATTCGACCAATCGGCAGCTTTTCGGGGTGAAACGGGATTATCCAGATTTTTCCCGATGGAACTGACCCACCACTTCTGGGGCTCGACCCGGAAGACTTCCTCAAACGGCCAAGGTCGGCCCAGATAGAGCCCTGGGCTCGCGAGCCCAAGAAATGCCCCGGAACGGAACCGAACCAGAACCTGATTTTGTGGGACGAAGCAGACGCCTGAAAACGCGATCCTGCAACCTGCCAGAATGACTGCCCCGATCAAAATTGTACGGGGCCTTGGGAATGCCGAGACCAGCTGCCGGGCCCATTGGCCAATTCCATGGTCGAAACGCTCCAGAAGGTGCTCTAGACGATGCGAAATGGCATCGCCCCTGAGTTCATCGAAGGCAAGTATGCGTAAAGCATTACAGAGAACAGCGAGCGAGCCGATCTGGTGAAAAATGGCCGCCCCGACTGGCGACAAAACCCCCAGGCCAGCCAGCAGAACTGCCACCCCATTGAGCCCGAATGCAAACCAGATGATGTTTTGGCGAAGGATCCTGACCGCAGCCTGCGACACTTCCCGAGCCCTGACCAGCGACCGTAAAGGGTCGTGCATCAAGATGATATCGCCTGCCTCAGCCGCCAGATTCGCCCCCACTTTTGACACCGCCAGCCCGACTCGGGCCACGGCCAGGGCGGGTGCATCGTTGATCCCATCGCCAACCATGGCCACAATTCGGCCTTCCACCAATCGGTCCTGAATCCATCCAGCCTTGGCTGCTGGTGTCATCTCGCTGATCACGTTTTTGACATGCACCTTGCGGCCTACCCGCAACGCCGCCCCCGGACGGTCGCCAGTCAGAATCGCAACTTCCTTAAATCCAAGATGTTTAAGGTCATGAACCGCATCGTGCGCCTCAGGCCTGACCGGGTCTGAAAGCGACATGCGTGCCACAAGCTGGCCATCAATTGCCACCAGTAAAGGGGTTTCGCCCAATTGATCGCATGTCATTAGATAAGATTGGGTTACGTCATCCAGAGCGATCCCGTGATCGGTCATGAGCCGTATATTGCCGATAAGCAGCTTATACGATTGCGTCTGCCCTGCCCTGCTCAGTTCGCCAGCCACTCCGGCCCCGGGATGGGTGACAGAATCAAGAAGTTCCCAACTGATCCGAGGCGAGTCAATCCTGAGCCCATCCACCACAGCCTTTGCAAGCGGGTGAGGGTTGCTCAGTTCCAGAGCCGTAACCATCGACGCAATATCATCTCTGCCAAACGTTTGAATGCTCTCTCGGTTGTCCGCTTGCGAGACGGTTTCAAGATTTGAAAGTGTCGGATGGCCCATGGTCAAGGTGCCGGTCTTGTCGAAGACCAAAGTGTCGCAAAGTGCGAGCTGCTCCAGGGCTGCGCCGCTTTTAACGAGCACTCCACGGCGTGCCAGAGTGGCCCATGCCGCCAGAATGGTGGCCGGAGTTGCGAGAACCAAAGGGCATGGGCACGCGACAACCAAGACCGCCACAGCGCGGAGCCATCGGTCAGGCCAGCCCATTGCAAAACCAGCGATAAGTGTTACCAGAGCAGCGGTTTCAACGGCTGGGAGGAAGTATCGGGCATATCGGTCGGCCATGCGTTCGAGCTTGGCTTTTTTGGCTTGGGCCTTGGTCATCAGTTTGACGACCTGACCAAGTGTCGACTCCATTCCGACACGATCCGCCCTGACCTCCAGCCGGCCAAACTGGTTGATCTGGCCGCAGGCAACCCGGTCGTTTCGTGCGACATCGACCGGAATGCTTTCGCCAGTCAAGGAGGAGGCATCCACACTCGACCGGCCGGCTTCCACAACACCATCTACAGGAATCATCTGGCCGGCCTCGACCGCAACAAGTTCGCCTGCAACCACTGAACCTGCAGGAACTTCAATCCAGATATCATTACGTTTGACCCAAGCCGTTTCCGGTGCCTGATCGATCAGTTTCCCGATGGCCCTGCGCGCCCTTTGATAGGCCACATCCTCAAGCCATTCGCCCACCAATGAGATGAAGACCACCTCGGCGGCGACAAAATCTTCCCTTAGAAAAAGAGCTGCAAGGGCCGCCTGAGCCAGTGCCAGGTCGGCACCAACCCGCCCTTCAACCAGATTTTCAAGAACTCCGTGACATGTCCAGATCGTACCCAGAATCGCCCCCCAACGGGCCGGCGACCACCACCCCTCGTACGTTCCGGAAAGCCCTGTCAACCAAATCAAAAGCTCTGCAAGAATCAGTATGAATATGACTTGTGCCAAACGGTTCTGGAGATTTCGGCGAGCTTCACGCGCTCTGGCCGACTCCTCAGGATCATGAGGTTCATGATGGTGGTGATGGCCTGTTTTTTCAGGCTTGAGGTCCGCCGATTGATGCGATTGACCGTTGGAGTCCGTTCCGACCGGGAAAAGCCGGGCGGTCCAGTCTGTCCATTCGGTAGGGTCGTGCTCGCGATGCATTATCTGAAATTGACAGTCTTTGCGTAATATGACAGGGGTGCGTGACGGCTGCTGTCTGTCTCAAGTTTGTTTTGCCTGTTTTACCAATATACCGCATACTATGGCGACTGCCAAATAAGATGCCTGTGGAAGTCATGCCAACGGGTCGTGAGGGCAGCATAAAAAGCTAGCCCTTGACAAACGGCCCGGGATTGTTGATTAATATATGGATACGTTGTCCAACGGAAACGTCCCTAATTCCTACAAACGATCCCATTGAAGCCGGTTCAGGCAGAATGGTGATCACGATCCGAGGGACGATTCCGTGCATCCTCATCTCATCAAAACCATTGACAATTCGAATGTAAATTGTTTGGGAATGGACACATCCCAGCAATATGAGCGAGCTGAATCAGGCTCGTTTATCGTTCGTAAAGTCGGAGAAGGCGCGTTCGAATGCTTCTCAAGAAGCTTTTCTTTCTTGTCATTCCGATCATCGTGGTTTATTGGCGAAGCCGTACGGCACAGACGGCCACAAATTGGCTGTTTCGTGGTGTTTTGCCTAAAGATGGTCCATTGGGTCAGTTCTTTTCGGAATTTTCGAAAACGACTCAGCCTCCACCAACAAATCCTTCCGCGCATCCGAATCAATCAGCGCATCACCAAGCCGTCAAAGCGGATAAGCCCAAGCCAAAAACGATTGCCGCAACCATTGCGAATCAATGGCCTGTGCTTCTTGCCTTCCTGGCAGGCATTTGTCTGGCGGGGTTGCTCTTTTCGAACGGATCTGGCAGGAACTAGAATACCTTTCTATTCTGATAATCTGGCTCAGGGTTTGACCTTATCTGGTGAAGCCTGAATCTGGATGATCAAAAACGTCTGTTTGCCATTCACTTACTGGAGTGAAATCAAAGAATCATGATCGCTTTTCTACCGAATCTTGGGCCTATGGAATTGCTGATTGTGGGCGGCATCGCCCTGATGATCTTCGGCAATCGGTTGCCAAGTGTTGCCCGATCGGTCGGCAAGAGCCTAACCGAATTCAAGAAGGGTATGAACGAGATTGAAGAGGATGTCAAGCAGTCAGGCTCTGTAGAGAACAAGCCTCCCGGCAACTCCGAAACTCGCGTCTGACCCAATTCGACTCTTAAAAATGCCAACGATGGTGGAGGTTCTGAACAGATGTTCCCGAGTCTCAGCCCCATGGAGATGATGGTCATCGGCGGCTTGGCGGTGATGCTTTTTGGCAAGCGATTGCCGGAGATAGGTCGATCGCTGGGCCGTAGCGTTGTCGAGTTCAAAAAAGGGATGCGTGGCGTGGAGGACGAACTGTCTCACATTCGTAACGAATTCCGCGATCCCCCAAGTTCTTCTTACAACGACTCCATATCTTCCTACAACAACAGTGGCTATGGTACCAGCGGATACGACGCCGGCTATTCCTCGGGCGATGTCTACGATCGTGCCGATGTGAGCGTGCCGAAGTTTGAGCCACCTGGATCATCATCCCAAACCAAACCCAAGGAAACCTTCGAAAGCAGCACCGAAGGCTTGGGTGCCGATTAAGCAAAATCCGCTTGGATCAACTTCGAGCCAAGTCGATTTTGCCTATTTTTGAGGTTCTTGTTGCAAAACCTGTAAAAATCCGCTATAAATAGGTTCCAGTCGGGCGGCTAACTCAGTGGTTAGAGTGCCATCCTCACACGGTGGAAGTCAAAGGTTCAAATCCTTTGCCGCCCAATACCTAACTCCTGATGACAGAACAATTTGCGTCATCAGGATTTTGTAGTAAATGACCCTCGAAATTTTCTGTAGTAATTTTTGTAGTAAATCGGTTGGTTAAATCGTCGGGTCGCTTCTCTGAACCCTCAATGGTTCGCTGAGTATGTTCACGAGTCTTTACGCTTACGACTCAACAGACGCGAAGCCAACGCGATACTCCTGTGATCCTATGGGAAGCCGGATAGGTCAAGGGAATCCCTGTTGAGCTTCTGGCGTTGTCAAAGGATCAGTCATTGATTCTTCAGAAGCCCAGTCAATCCTTCCTACCAGACTGGCAAGTTAGAGTGAATGTATGGTTAGGCTCGTGAAGTCCCATGGTAAGACTGGGCGACAATCACTGTGTCGCTGAATCTGGACGCCATTCCAAGACAACTGGACTATGACAAGTGATGTATCTTAGCGGTAGTCGGACGCCGTTTCAGTTCCCGTCCAAAAGATTGCCCCCAGAAAAGGTTTACCGTAGAATATCGGATCAAGACGATTCCGTATTGGAACGGATAGCCTGCAAGTTCCGGAGTGTTTTGAAAAGCTTGAAGGAGAAGGTGTGATGTCCGATTACCGCATCAGCCGCCTTGAGGTGGAGAACTTCAAATCGCTCGTGGATTTCCGAATGGATCTAGTAAAGTTTACGTGTTTGGTTGGTCTGAATGGGTCTGGCAAGTCCACGGTCCTGCAATTTGTTGATTTTCTTTCAGAGTTGATGCGTGGCAACCTTTCTGAATGGCTCATGGAGCGTCAATGGTCTGCAAACGACCTTTGTTTTTGGGACGAGTCGAGCAAGTTGATTCGTTTCCTTGTGGAGATAACGGATATTGAAGGCAGACATGCAGGGATTTGGAAGGGCGAATTCAACACCCTGCTGCTGAAATGCGAGCGGGAGGAGTTGGTTTTTGGGGATACGAAATTCAAAGTATTTGATAACAAATTCGAAGCCAGCCACACTCAAAAGAGCTACGACATCACGATGGACTATGAGGGTAGCCTGCTCTCAAAAGTGAGAGATCCATTTCTTCCTGAGCCGGTCAAGCGGTTTCGTGATTTCTTTCGCGGTTCGAGAACGTTGGAGCTATTATCACCCCGGCTGATGCGACAACGAACCAAAGGACCGTCTGAGACGATTGGTAGAGGCGGAGAGCGGCTTTCGGCATATCTGCACGATCTTCTGCCTGAGAAACGACATGCGATTGAATCGGAACTGAAGCGGGTGTATCCGCATTTTCAGAAGTTGGCGACGCGAGAGCTTGAGCCTGATGTACGCGTGCTTGAGATTGTGGAAGACTTCCAGGGGAAGCAATTTAAGACAGAGGCTCGTCACTTGAATGATGGTCTGCTTCGCATACTTGCGATGATTACGAATAGCGTTTCTGATGCCGGTCTGCTGGTGTTTGACGAGATTGAGAACGGAATTAACCCGGAGCTTGTTGAGTTCGTAATCAATTTGCTTGTGGAAACCGAGCAGCAGGTGATTGTGACGACACACAGCCCGATGATTCTGAACTATCTCGATGATGAAGTTGCAAAATCAGGTGTGATCTATCTTTACAAGACGAATGAGGGCTTTACGCGGTCGATTCTATTTTTTTCGATTCCGTCGCTTCAAAAAAAGCTGGAGTTGATGGGACCAGGCGAGGCTTTCGTGGACACGAACCTGTTGGAACTTTTCCAAGAAATTGATGGATTAATCAAAGGGGAAAAGTGAAATGTATTTTCTCTCAAGTGGTGAGGAGCTTACGGACATTGGGACTGATAAAGGTGCGGCTACCATTTGCGAAGGTAACGATTTCGTCGTTGGACCGATGGCAATGATCGTTTCAAAAATAGTTGAGTGCAAACACGATTATTCGATTTTTGACGGAGCTTGTGGTTTTATTTCGGAAAGAAATGTGGCGAAGCGAGCCATTGAATTGAAATCTGCCAAAAAAAGGCTGTATTTGCCCGAAAAGAAGCAGTCGAAAGAAACGCATTATTTCTTCAACAACGCCCGAATTCTGGCATGATTTGCAAAAGAACAATCCGCAGTCCTGAATGAGCAAGTCGTGGCGGTTCTTTTCAGAGATTCAGATGGAACGGCAACGGCTGGTCGTGGGGAATGGAAGGACAAACGGATTTCCATGTTGGATGGTTTTGCTGAGGAGGGGTTTGACAAGGGCGTACCGATGATCCCCAAGCCCAAATCTGAGGCGTGGCTAATCTGCGCCTGGAAGCAATATTCTTATCAAGGTTGCGAAGCATTGGAAGATAGGTCTGGCAACGACGATTCCCCAAATTCACTGAAGGACGAACTCACTAGAATATTGGGACAACTGGTGACTCTGGATTTAATTTGCCAGAGAGTTAAAGAATCATTTGAAATTAACAGGGTAAAAATGCGAAGCTTTAATGCATTTCGCGAACGTCTCGAAGAAGTGATTGATTGAAGTTCAAGAGAAATTTGGCTAGATATAATTCGATACAGTCATTTAATTGCGATTCAGTCGGTTTGAGTCAACAAGAAAAGAGCAGTAGATGACCAGTCAAGAAATCATTACAGGTCGATACAGGCATTATAAAGGTCACGAATACACCGTGATTTGAATCGCATGGCATAGGACCAAGAACCACTAGACCTCAGGGGAAAAAACTAAGATTGCCCCCTGCAAAGTTTTGTCGTAGAATGTTGTTCCAGCCCTGCTCTGAAGGTTGCCCACAATTTGAAAACGCCTGATTTGACGGTCAAACATTCAGACTTCTGAAGGTTTCCCAGTCGATCAGTCAGTCAAGGAACTGCTCCATGAATCCTAAGCAGTATTACCGCACAGGCGACATCGTCCAAGTTCGTTCAGGTATCAAGGATGCCGATTTTCCAGATATCACTATTGGGGGTTGGGTTGGTGAAATTACCGAAGTGGACGATCAATCTCCAGTGACCTATATGATCACGTGGAATCAGGAAACATTACGACTGATGCATCCAGTTTTTAAGAGGCGTTGCGAGCGGGACGGTCTTGATATTGATAAAATGTGCCTTGATCACGATAGCATCGAGCCATTTAAAGGTGGTCCAGTCAAATTGGATCAACAGGAGAAGATTAAAACCGCGCCATTATCCATGAAGAATGAAGACGACCGAATCAGGTCCGTTTTTGGATTGACCAGTGACGACCCGATACCATCCGTAAATTCCGAAACCCTCACAGCCTATTGCAACTACTTGGAGAAGAATTTGGTCTTCCCGTTCGATGCAACATGGACGAATGAAGCTTTGACCCGTGACCGAAGTCAGCCAGTCAAAGTCATTGGCTTGGAAGAAGTTGAAGATGAATTTTATGGGATATTGTGTAACGTCAAATTGCCACGCGGTACTGGTGAAGTTCCATTGGTCGAAATTCAGAAGGTCAAAGATAAAATGAAAAAACAGCTTGTGGAAGATTACTCCTACTGGTTTACCAATTATTGTTGAAACTTCTATAATATCACAGCGACGTCCCCGCCAAAACTAAACAAGCCTGTTTTTACGCCGTAACTTCTTCTGTATTCTTGTGTTAAATCAATGTTTTGCACTTGATTTTAGATGGCGGTTTTGGTATGATATCCCTATTCACTACAAGGGGTTACGTTCGTCATGATTCACACAATCGATCCTCGACAAAAGCGACTTTTCGACCCCTACGAAGGGCTCAT
>CAMBEP010000025.1 GCA_945865635.1 Candidatus Kuenenia stuttgartensis | reverse complement strand
AAACGCTCAAAATGTGGGTTGAAGCCTCGGGCTCAGATGCAATTGCGGGCGACATCAAGCTCATCAAGCATCATTATCAGTCGAGCCCCGAAAAAATCGTGTGCCACAAAGAGCTACTCACGCGAGTTTCTACGGAAGTCCAAAACTGGACATCCCGGAAACGGAACTTGGAAATGGAATACGCAACCCAGCGCACCCGATTTATCGAAATGGCCGCAGGCACTGGCCTGGGCGATCCGAAACTGACGACCGACGCCCGGCTTGCCCTTCGTTATCAAATCACTACCGAAAATCGGGCCGACAAACTCGTCCGCCGGCTGGACGGTCTCAAGCGCCACCGTGCCTTGCTCGAGCATCGCCAGGCCGCCGCTGCCGATCGCGAGGCGCGCAGGCAAGCCAAGCTGGAGCAATCGATGGTTGTGATGCCAACCGAGCAAGAGGTCCAAGCCGACTTCGAAGGCACCTTAAACGAGCTCAATGCGCTGCTGGAATCGGCCCATAACATCGCCGCCAATGCGGTCAAACCGGCCGAATCTGAAAACGCACAAACTCAACCTACACAAGAGGATGCAGCGCAGGTGCGAAACAACAAGTCAAACGCTTCCGAAGAATCCCAAGCGCAATTCAGCGACAAGTTCCAAAGGCGGCTGGAGCGGTTTCTGAAGGGCAAAACCAAGGCCCAACGGGCCCGGATTATGAAGCAGGCGCGAGAGAAGCAGGCAGAGATGAGGCTGGCGCGGGCGGTTTGACGGGCGTATTTCGGCCGTTTTTGATGATTGACACTGGATCAGGATGGATTGCTCTGTGGGCTGAGCGACCCATTGAGGCGTCTTTTTTTTCAGTTGGAGCGTGATTTTCGTCGGGAGTATCCGCAAACCAGAAGCAGGCCGAGTTCTGCGGAGATTATGGAAGCGGGTTCAGGCACGGCGGTGACGGAATAATTGTCGTAATAGCCAACTTGGTCGTTCCCTCTGTACTGAATCTGAAATGAGAACATCGCTACATAAAAAACGTTGCTAATTAGGATTCATGTAAAACGCCGATGTGCGGCAGGTGGCGGTAATCATCGTTGTAATCCAGGCCATAGCCGATGACAAACCGGTTCGGAATTTCAAAGCCTGTATAATCAGGCTCAATGGGAATGATCTGCCGGCCAATTTTTCGAAGTAATACGCCTGTTGTGATGGAATTTGGTCCAAGCTTAGAGATCAGGTCGCGTAGTGAGGAGAGTGTATGGCCGGTGTCCAGAATATCGTCGAGAATGATTACGTCGCGGCCAGCAACGTCGGGCAAGAAGGAGTCGTTGATTAAAAGTGTGCCGCTGACAGTGGTGGCTCCTCGATAACTGCCTGCTTGGATCACACCGACACGCGATGGAATCTGGATGGATCTGGCGAGGTCTGCCAAGAGCATCAGGCTGCCAGTCATAACGCCGATCAGGGAAAGCGGTCTGCCTGTATAGTCAGCTTCAATCTGGCGAGCAAGCTCGGCAACACGCGATTGAATTTGTTGTTGAGTAATCAGTATTTCCATGTGCAGCTTCTCCGGTTCAGACACTCAGACACATCTGGCAGACTTAAAGGGGATAGGGATCCAATTGCAGGTCTGTTGCCCACTTTGGTTCTATTTAGTCTATGCACAAGAGGCGACCAATGCCAATCGACCATACGCAGTTGGCCTGAGTATGGTCGATGTTTGTAAGTGTAATCCTGGCTTTTTGGGTTGGATCCGCTATGGTCAGACAAGATTCAGGCGATTGCGTCGGTAGCGAAGGGCTCGCAGAGTGCCGAGACCCATTCCAGTGACCCAAAGAGCGATGGAAACAGGCTCTGGAACCTGTGCGACAGGTACGGCAGGTGGTGTGACTGGAGTTGGGGTTGTGTTTGCTGGCGAACTGGGGCTTGAAGCAGGGAGCGTCAGGCTGGTCAGGCTGAAAGTTGAGGCGGATGTGGGGGTTGGGATCAAGCTGAGAGTACCGGTGAAATTTGGATCCAGATCGAGCGAAAACTTCACGATACCATTGCCCGCCAAACCCGGATCAGGATTACCCAGGGAATCAAGAATTGGTTGGAATCCAGTGATCTTTCCGGCAGAGTCGCGGCTCGGCTCGACACCGAATAGCATGACCAACTGTTGAACACCATCACCATTGCCGAGTAAAACCGTCATGTTTTTCTGGTTGAAGCCCGTGGATCCGTCAAGAACCTTGAGAGGGCTTGCGGAGGGGTCGGAAGGAACGACTGAGAAAGCAGGCTGAACATCGGCCTGAAAGATGGTCAGTCCATTGTTCCCTGGGAGTGGAGTGAGCTGAAAGTTTGCCACTTGGCCAGCATTGGCTTTGAAATTCATACAAAGCAGGAACACAACCGAAGTGAACCAGGCCGCTTTAGCCAGATGTGAGACGCGGTGTACCACGGTAGGTCTCCTCCTTGATTATTGACCCATAGGATTGGAATGAGCCGTAAGTGATTGCTGATCGATCCGGTCCAGTGAGAATCGAAACGGATCAAGGCGCACAGGGCCCAATTCACCAAAGGCAACTCGAACAGGCCAGTGCTTCTCAAACGAATGGAGACGATTTGCCGGATCCTTCCGTAAATCGAGACCAAAGCTTGGCTGATTTGTCTTTGCCGTTCGATCGCTTTTGAAAACTTGTGATCGGGGCAGCCAGACGACCATTCAAGACTTGAGAAAACTTGGTACTGACAGAGCCGAATTGTGCCAAGTTGTACATTTACGTCAAGCTCAAGACTTGACGAATTTTGGGAAAATTCTGCGATGATTTCTTTAGTCTAGAAATGGATTCGAGTTAGAGTTTTTCAGAAACCTTGAGGATTCCTTCCTGAATTCATCGAATCAAATTGGGCCCTCAACCGTCTGATAGAGTAGAGTCAGGTAGATTCGTCAAGCGAGATGAGTGAACTCGCGATTGGAACCATGGCAGCGATTGGATCGTATAAAGACGGATGAAATCACCTGAACCATTGACGAATGAACCGAATGCAGAGAGAGGCATAGTCGATGCTGAGCAGGTTCGTCGCGCCCAGGCTGGTGACAGAGATGCTCGTGAAGCGATATTTGCAAACAATTGGCCCATATGTGTACGAGTCGCAAGGCGTATGACAGGTTCGGATGAAGACGCTGGCGATGTCGTCCAGGACGCTTTTGTGAAAGCCCTGAACAATCTGGAAAGGTTTGATCACAGATCGACATTCCGAACTTGGCTATTGCGAATTGTGACCAATTGCGCGACAGATCACCTCAGGCGAAATCGACGGCGCAGTCAACTCTTCAAAATGACGGGTTGGACGATCGGTGAGCGGCAGTCCACACCCGAGCCATCACAAATCATAGATCCAGGCAAGTCACTTGAGCAAAGAGATTTACGTCAGGAAATCGACAGCGCCCTGGCTCAGCTCAGCGAGACCACTAGAGGGGCTTTTGTCCTCTATGCCGAGGCGGAAATGACTTATCAGGAAGTGGCCGATACGCTTTCGGTACCGATTGGCACCATCATGAGCCGGATTCATAGTGCTCGCAAGAAGTTACAGGTAGTTGCAAAGGACCTTGACAACACGATGCCGCCGCGATCCGACACCCCGGCTCATTCCACAGACAAAAACCAGGTCGTGTTTGACCCTGCAAGTTCGACCCATTCGCTTCGAAAACACACACAATCCATGCTTCCCGACTCATTTCAAAGACTAGTTGCTTTAGGATTTCAGCCATGAACGATACGATCAATCCGCTCGAGAATCGTGATCAGCGTTTCGGCCAGAACTCGGCCGATTCAACCGATCTGGTACGTGCCTGGTCTGAAAGTCGACCTCAAATACCTGCTGATCAGTGGGAAACCGTATGGTCAAATGCCTTACGGATTGCGGCTCAACCTGTACCAAAACCATCTGGATCAGTCCCAAAGTCATTCACCGGATGGCTGAAACTGTCGGCTGCTGCCAGTATTGCAGCCGTGGCTTGGCTGAGTTGGCCTTCAGGGGCACCCGCCCCATCTGGCAGAGCGAATCCGTCGCCTCTCCCGACAAAAATCGTTAGTGGTGTAAAGGTAGAGAACAGCTCTGCTCTGGCTGGTCCGATCTCGATAAATCTTGATGAGGCTGAGTCTTTCGCAGTCATTCGACTTGATGATCTCAATTGCCGTGCCGACCATCCATGCTTGGAATCGGTCGAATCGTCGTTCAATGAATCCAGTGGAGGAGGGGCTTCACTGGCCTCAAACTTCAGTCTTTTCAACGATCTAGAATCACTTGCAAATGATTGAGAAGCTGATGTTACGAGACGATTCTCTCAACCGACGAGTTTTTGTCCAATGGCTGGCTAGAGCTGGCACGATTGTGGGTTGTGCGTTCCCTGCCGTTTTCGGACAAGACAAGTTTGCAGAATCGACCAGCGACAAGAACTCCCGGCAAGTGACGGTCATGGCGATCATGGCGATCAAAGGCGCTGGCCCGGTTGACCCAAAATTGACTACAGTTACGAAGCAACTGGGTCAAATCATGCCTGAGCATCGGTTTGAGTTGATCGACAGCAAGACCAAACGGCTCGATACCAAACAGTCTATGGCCCTAAAAGCGGGCGAGAGCTCGACATTGACAGTCGAGCTGAAAACAGCGTCAAACGAAGAGGGTAAGGTGGAGATGCTGATCCGGCTGACTGTCGATGGCAGCGAGCCGTTTGAATCTGTCGTGAAAACACCCGCCAATCAGCTCTTCTTTGTAGATCGAAAGATCAACAACACAGACAGGCTCTTGATTGCTGTCGGTGCGAGGTGACTCAATGCCCTAGATTGTATTGGTTTGCATGATCATCGCAATTTCCCGCTAGACAAAATCAGGCGTTTGTTTATTTTGAAGCGATACGCGATATTCTGGCTAGGATGATCCACCGACTGGTTGGATTCAGCAAAATACCTCATGGAGGAGGTTTCGCAACATGCCATACTTACATAGTAACAAACTCTCAATTCAAAAGACGTTAGCAAAAATACTGCTATTCTTGCCCATGTGGGTTGTCGCAGGAAGCGAATCGGTTTTGGCTCAGGCGACCAACCCGCCAGCTTCGAAGTCGAATTCCAGTGCGTCGTCACCTGCAAATTCAACTTCCGGGCAGAAAACCGCGGCAGTTGTTGCGTCGCCTGGTACTGCTCTAGCCTCTGCGCCTAGTAATGCCCATAAAACGGCAGAACTGATGAGTCAGATTGAGACAGAGCAAAAACAGCTTGAGCAGCTTAAACAGACGTTGGCGGACAACGCGGACTCCGAAGGCAAATTATTCAAGGCCGAGGCCAATTTCAAAAAGTTTGACAATTTATGGAAGGAAGCCAAGAAGAAGTTGACGGATTTAAAATCGGAAGATCAGGTCGATAAGGATCGGATTGCAGAAGTCGAGGCGGAATTGGCGGACCTTGAGCCAAAACGCAAAGCAGGACTTTCGGCCTATGAGCTTGAGATTGAAGCGAATAAGACGCTCCGGGAAAAAATACTGACGATCCAGAAAAAGGTCATAGCGGATAAGGCTGCACTGGAGCGACTGACGAAGCCAGCGGAGCCGACCAAAACCGCAAAATCTGCTGAGAATTCGCCTTCTTCAGCCACAACGGCATCGAAGTCTTCCGCAACCCCGACGGAAAAGACCACAGGGAATTCAGCAAAATCGGTTGCGGTGGATAAGCCGAAAGAACCCTCTAAAAACGAGGCAATGGATTCTGCCAAAAGCATTGTCTCTGCAGCGATGGCTTCGTCGCCGATGGGAATGATTGCGAACGATGCTTTAAATCAGGTCTCGAAAGCAAAAGATGAGCCTGAAAAGAAAACACAAACAGGCAATTCTGTGATTGCCGGAAGAGTTCGTCAGGAGATCAAGATCCTTGAAGAGAGCATTGCAGATCTTGAAGATCAGCTTCAGACGGCCAAGCAAGATGAAGTGATGGCGGTTGAGCAGGTTGCGAACCTTGACCAGCAAGTGCGACTTGAGGAAAAGCTTCGTGATAATGCACGCAAAAAAGCCGACATGGCGAATGAGACCCTGTCCAAGGCACAGGAGGAATTTCGAATCAAGTCCATCAGCGAAGCGCCTCAGGAGCTTTTGAAGGAGCTCGCGGAGAAGCTTCTGGACATGGACAAAGAGTTTCAGGAAGCCAGGAATACGTCTCGTCTACATTCCAACCGGCTTCAGGATATCCAGACAGAGCGTGCAAAACAGCAGGATATTTTGCGAGAAGCACACGACAAGACATTTCTTGTTCAGAAGCAGATCGACGATGTTCAGCGCCAGATAGCCAAACTTCAGGACCCGACATCGTTGATCAATATGCTTGATTGGCTGACTACGCGGGGCGTGCGAATTCTTGTCATCCTGATTATGATGATCGTTTTACGCACCACATTTCGGTCGCTTGGTTCTCGAGCGATAAGGATCATGGTGCAAAGCCAGGAGAATATCTCGGTGGAAGAGCGCACGGACCGCGCGGAAACGCTGGTCAGTGTCTATTCCAACGCTGTTTCTGTTGGAGTGATCGGTGGTGGGCTTTTGCTGATTGCCCAAGAGGCGGGTGTGCCGATTGGTCCATTGCTGGGTGGTGCGGCGATTTTTGGTGTGGCTATCGCTTTTGGAGCCCAAAGCCTGATTAAAGATTACTTTTATGGCTTTGTGATCCTTCTGGAAAACCAGTTCTCAGTGAACGACGTCATTCAAGTCAGTACTCTGACCGGCGTTGTCGAACGAATTACCCTTCGCATGACCGTTTTACGTGATGTGGCTGGAACGGTTCACTTTGTTCCGAATGGCTCCATGACTACAGTCTCAAATTATTCTTACGACTGGTCACGAGCTGTCTTCGAGATCCCGATCTCGTATAAAGCACAGATCGACGAAGTGATTCTGGAGATCCATGCGGAAGGCAAAAAGTTACGTCAGGATCGAGAGTTTGGCCCACTTTGCCTCGATGATTTGACCATGCTTGGTGTTGATAATCTGGGTGAAAACTCTGTCATAGTAAAATTTTACATCAAGACCAAGCCTCTCAAGCAATGGCCTGTGAAGCGAGAATTTCTAAGACGGCTCAAGAATCGATTCGACATCAAAGGGATTGACCTCCAGACGGCATCCAAAAGTGTACCATCGATGATCCGGGCCGACATGCCATCGTCAGCAACGACGAGTAGCCCGAATCTAAGTCGATCCACACGCGATGCTTTGAATGAGTTGGGAAACCAATCTTAAAGGGATGTATGACCCAAAAACAGGTTTTACGGGATTTTAGAAGGAATCGACACCACGACATCCATGTTCGTGGTTTCGATTAAAGTCAGACCGATTCTACGCTGAGCAGATCCAATCTCATTGCGAAGATTGGGGAATGACAACGGCGATACAAATCTTGAAAAGAATCAGCCAAAAATTGCTGCGACATACCAGTAAGAGCCATTTGAGGCCAAACCGATTCCGACTCGTGTTGCGCCGGAAAGCATGTTGGCCCGATGGCCTGAAGAGTTTAGCCACATGTTTATGGCATTGGCCGGAACGGGTGTCATGGCAAGGTTTTCCATTCCGTAATTGGAGTGGATGAGAGAATTTCTTGCTGCGCAATTATTTGCGACACTGGCGGCATTGGCCGAGAGATTTGGGTCGTAAGCCAGAGCGTGGAGCCCGGAAGCCGCCCGCTGGGCATTCATGGTGGCAAGCACACCACCATCACCGTAATCATAGGCAACTGGCTGGGCAGTAGCAGTCGGCTGTACTGCTGATTGCTCAGGCTGAGCGGCAACCGGCGCGGCAACAGTTTCTGCGGCTTGAGGTTGCGTAACGTAAGTGTAGCCTGGAGGCAGGTTGTTGTAAGTGTAAGTTTGGTTGACCATCGCACGACGCGCCATAAATGGCAAGAAAGCGATTTGTCCAACAAAAGCACGACGAGGTAGATTCTGACTCATATCGATGTGTTCTCCTATTTTCATTGCAATAACGAATCGAGTTAAGACTTGATATTGGTATCGAAGAATAAATGGACAAGCGCATCTTATCATAAACTGTTGATGCAAGCATACACCAGATATGAGTGGACAGCACGGTCGTTTATATTTCGAAATGTATCAAGAACTCGACGACTTACACGCTCCAGAGGCAAACGAAGGCCGTAGATCAGGTTCCGAAGAAACTGATTAAACCGGTATTCGATCGCTTGGGATTTCCGATTTAAGCCGCAGGTTGAGCGACATTGCGTAACGCAGGATCAGAAATCAGATTCGCGTGAATGGGTCTAGACTCCTACAAGGGACAAGAGGTCCAGGAAGTCTTCCGTGATGGTTCGACAAAGTCATTCCAAAGTCGACTTTGATCGATTCGCTGTGCATTCCTAGCGGAATTCCTGAAAGACAGTGAGGGTTAGATCAACCCGCAATCGATTCCTCCTTCACACAAGCGGGCCTTCGAAAAGATTGAGTTCGGCGAGCGGCCGAAACGTCCGAACCAGATGAGTGAATACGCATTTGGCATGCAAGTAAGTTAATCCGCATGAACGATGAAAACAACCCCTAGAATCCTCAATTTCGTTAAAACGATTAATCTAGCACAATTGTTATAGCATGATTTCATGCATTCCATGCCCCAAAAAAAACTGGAATTTTTTTTTTGGGATCATGACTCGTAAGACACAAACACGCCCTGTGATGTTTCGAAAGCTCTTCACTTTTTAGAACAGTTGCTTCTAGAATTCCGACAGAAGCGGTTTTTAGTGTGGTTTGGGCTATCGAATCATTCAAGCAAACCTGAATACGTTCACCAGAACTGTTGATTTCTGGAATCATTGGACTTAACCATCACTTATATTAGATCATAAAGGATTCTGCATACATGAAAACTACAAGTGTATTTAATGGTTTTGCTATTAATCTTTAATCATCTATATAATAAGTACCTGCGTGTGATTATGATGCGGTTCTTCACGGCGTGTAATCGATGGAGTGAAAGATCGCCACGACTTGTTTTGAGAAGTGAGAACGACTCACCAGATCAGCCAAAGTCAATGTGTCAATTCAGCAGCAACGGGATTCTGCAATCCTGCAAAAGGCATTCCCATGCTCTCATCACACACCAAAAAACGATCCTGTGCAGTCGTGCTGTAATCAAATCATAAAAATATATGATCACATAATCGCATAAAAGTAATTTGACTAGTTTAAGTCATAGGATATTAATATCTATATAATAACATATAAGAAGACTCAGTATAACTGTGATCTTTGCCCACATTTCATAGTGGTCTGCCAGGTTCTTGTTGGCACAGGTGAATGATCTGCTCAGTGATTCAGCGTCCATTGTTTCGTGGATCGTTCTCAAAATCAGACTGCGGCCTGGTCTTCTTCAGTTCGTTCGTCTTACGATGGTTTCTTGTCGGTCTCTGTTTGGGCTGTGCTGGTTGAAGGCATGATCTTGCGCATCTCTAATAATTTCTCCGGGACGTCAGCAAAGTGACTATCGACGACTCGGGCCTGCTAGCGGTATACTGGTTTTATCCGTTTCAAGAATTGGTCAGACTTGCTCAATTCGACATCTGGTCTTTTGGACATAAAGTCTGACAGGTTATAAGCATCTTGAACAATCTCCGATCTCGAATCCTATAATCTGGAGTTCACAAAACCAGCATGACAATTTCTTCTCTTTCCCGCCGATCCTGGTTCAAGACAACGGCTGCTGGTTCGGTCCTGATCATAGCACCCGCTGAATTGCTTCTTGGTCAATCCGCCAGTGCCAGCGACGTGGTTGTTGCCAAGGCAGTGGATTTTCTGAAATCCAGACAGACGAGTGAAGGCGGATGGTCTACGGAACGCGAGCCGGGCATTACCGCACTTGTGGTTGCATCCATGCTACGTTCTGGCCGCGTTTCTCCGAACGAGCCGACGGTCAGAAAAGCACTCGCATATCTTGAGAAATTTTTGGACCGCGAGAACGGCGGTTTCCCTTCGGCTGCGCATGCCAACTACACGACCTGCATCTCATTGCTCGCATTCAAAGAAGCCAACGCCGATGGTCGATACACGGACGCCATCACCAAGGCCCAGTCCTTCCTCAAGAAAATGCAGTGGGACGAAACAGAGAATCGGCCTCGCACGGATGCCTATTTTGGTGGTGCAGGCTATGGTGGGTCGAATAGTCGTCCGGACCTATCCAATACGTCCTACTTTATCGAGGCTCTGCGAGACACGGGTCTGCCTGCGGACGACCCTGCTCTGAAAAAGGCGTTGATCTTTGTTTCCCGCTGTCAGAACTCAAAAAGCGAGTTCAACGATCAGCCCTGGGCCGACAAGGTCAACGATGGAGGGTTTATCTACACAGCCGCCAACGGTGGTCAAAGCATGGCCGGCGGCGATGCGGAAAAGGGCTTTCGCAGTTATGCCGGAATGACTTATGCTGGCCTGAAAAGCATGATTTATGCTGGATTGAGTAAAGACGATCCACGCGTCGAATCCGCTCTTGGCTTCATCCGAAAGAATTACTCTGTGGATGAAAATCCTGGGATGGGTCAACAGGGCCTGTATTACTACTATCACACTTTTGCCAAAGCACTTAATCTTCTGAAAGTTGAGACAATCACGGATAGTGCCGGCAAGTCGCACGACTGGCGAGCCGAGTTGGTCACAGCGCTTTCCAAGCGTCAGAAAGCTGACGGTTCATGGACCAACCCCGCCGACCGATTTCTCGAAGGCGATGCCAATTTGGTCACGGCCTATGGGTTGCTGGCCCTGAGCCATGCCCGGAAAGTAAAGTAAGACATCGTCCATGGCTACCGGGGGCGATCGATCCATTTGATGGATCGCCCCAGTGGTTGCTGATCAGGTGGTTTGGGCAGTTCTCGCAGTAAAATATTGACTGCCATGAGTTTGAGCACAATTTTGAGATCGCAAGAGCGATCTGGCGGTCAGAGATCAGCCAGAGGGTTACAAATCAGCCGCCTGCTGTTTTTAGAATATCAGAAACGCGATTTGCGATTACATGAGCGGGCGGTCTGCGTTCTTCAAGAGGGATATATCCAGTGAGGTCGTCTACGAGTCGAACTTCACCGGGCCTAAGGCTGGCGAGTCGGGCGAGCTTGGTTGCGGAACGACACCTGAGCACAGCGAATCCGTCATCGGTATGGATTCGATCCACCCCCCATCGAGCGGCAAGGACTCTAAGTTCATTTTCTCGCATCAAGTTTTCGGCTTGAGGGGGCAGGGCACCGAAGCGGTCGACGAGTTCCTGTGCAAAATCTTTGATCCGGTCCAGAGTTCGCAGTCGACCAAGTCGGCGATAGAGCTCAACCTTGACGCGGTGTCCGTCAACATAATCCTTTGGCAGCCAGGCTTTCCAGGGGATTTCCACCAGGCATTCCACAGGAGGCGGCTCTTTTTTTCCGGTCTTTTTGCGGACCGCTTTTTCCAGTAGGGTACAGAATAATTCATAGCCAACCGCTTCAATATGGCCTGATTGCTCAGACCCTAAGATATTACCTGCGCCACGAATTTCGAGGTCACGTAATGCAATTTTGAAACCAGCACCTAGGTCGGTAAATTCTTCGATTGCTTTGAGTCGCTTGACAGCATTGGGAGTGACAGGTTTTTCATTCTCGAGCAATAAGTAGGCATAGGCTCTGTTTTTGAATCGTCCGACCCGGCCTCGCAACTGATGGAGGTCTGCTAGCCCATATTTATCGGCTTCGTTGATGAAAATGGTATTGGCATTGGGAATATCAAGACCACTTTCAATAATGGTTGTTGCAAGCAGGATATCTGCCTCGTGTCTTACGAATTTCAACATGGCTCGTTCCAATTCTTCGCCTGCCATTTGGCCATGAGCGATGATAATACGAGCTTCTGGGACGATATGTTTGATGCGATCAGCGACTGACTGGATATCATGAACACGATTGTGAACGAAAAAGATC
The DNA here is from genome assembly GCA_945865635.1 of Candidatus Kuenenia stuttgartensis. Classification (GTDB taxonomy): domain Bacteria; phylum Planctomycetota; class Planctomycetia; order Isosphaerales; family Isosphaeraceae; genus QWQI01. The sequence goes on along the minus strand of CAMBEP010000025.1, from coordinate 57,410 downwards.
TGGCCATCGCGATTGAGCTCACGATTGATGGCGCGTCTGACGAGATCAGGGTCGAAACGGCTGATTCGGGTTTCGATGGCCTTTCGGCCCGCGGGTGGAGTTTCGAGGTTCGAAATGTCGCGGATTCCCAAAAGGCTCATGTGGAGCGTTCGAGGGATAGGGGTTGCTGAGAGAGTGAGAACGTCGACGGTGGTTTTCAATGACTTGAGCCACTCTTTGTCTTCCACACCGAATCGCTGTTCTTCATCAATGACAACGAGGCCAAGGTCTTTGAACTGAACATCTTTCTGCAAAATCCGGTGTGTGCCGATCAGCACATCCACGCCGCCATAAGCTGTCCGCTTAATGACCTCTCGCATTTCCGACTTGGGCCGGAACCTGTTGAGCACTTCTACGGTGAACGGATATTCGGCCATTCGAGCCGAAAAACTGTGGTAATGCTGTTCCGCCAGCACTGTGGTGGGCACTAGAATCGCTACCTGCTTGCCCGATTCTACGGCCCGAAATGCTGCTCTGATTGCCAGTTCCGTCTTGCCATAGCCGACATCGCCGCAAATCAGTCGATCCATCGGCTTGGGCTGGGAGAGGTCGTTGCGAATCGCTTCAATCGCGGCGAGCTGATCCGTGGTTTCGTCGTAAGGGAATGCCGCCTCAAATTGGCGATACCAAGCGGAATCTTCCGCAGGGTAAGCGAATCCTGGCACTGCGGCCCGAGCGGCCTGGATTTCGAGGAGCTCTCCTGCAAGGTCGATTAGAGCATCTGCGACCTTTTTCTTGCGTTTTTCCCATGTGCTGCTGCCAAGTTTGGAGAGGGGTGGATCAGATTTCCCTCCACCGATGTACTTTTGGACGAGTTCAATTTGTGAAACCGGGACATACATCCGAGTTTCGGCAGCGAATTCCAGAACCAGGGTCTCTTCTGCGTGATCCTTTGACCTTTCGATCATTTGAAGGCCAAGATAACGAGCAATCCCATGATTGATATGAACGATCAAATCGCCTGGATTGAGATCCAGAAAACTATCGATTGCGCGTGATTCATATCGTCTTCTGACATTCGCCCGGCGCGTGTCAGGCCGATGGAATAGCTCATGGTCGCCCAATACGATCAAGTTTTGGTCGATGAGCCGAAAGCCACTTTTAAGCTGACCAACGCTTAGTGTGAGTCGGTTTTCAGAGGCGAGTCGGGTGTCGGCAAAAATCTCTGAGAGTCGTTCGCGTTCGCCTTCGTTGTGGCAGGCGATCAGGACATGATCACCTTCAGCCACGCTTTGAAGTTCTGCTTTGACACGCACAAGGTCGCCTGTAAATCGCTCAAGCGACTCGACCCTTAAATGGCATGCCAGCTCATATCCGTCTGCTGCAAGGCTGGCCACCTCAGCCGTTGGAAATTGAATCAGCCGTTTCCATGAATCTTGAAGTCCATAAAGGCCACCGGTTTCACGTTCACGGGAGAGATAAATTTCTGCTTGCTGGTGCAGGTCTGGCGAATCAATCAAAACGACCCAGTCGTTGGGCTCGAGCATGTCGGTCAGGTGTGCCCGGGCAGGATGATCGTTTACCCCAAGATCTGCCAAGGCACCAATGCGCAGGGACTTTACGGATTCACTTGTACGCTGGCTGGCGACATCGAAAGTCCGGATGGATTCGAGGTCGTCGCCAAAAAACTCCAAGCGGACAGGGTCGGGCGCATCGAAGGGATAAATGTCCATAATGCCGCCCCGAAGTGCGAATTCGCCTGGCACCTCGACCACATCCACACGCTCCAAGCCTTGTTCAAGCAACCATTTGGCGAGTTTGTCAGGTGGCTCGGCAAAGCCTGAGGCTATCGTCCGAAGTGATTTTGCAGACCATTCCGGTGAGACAATGGGCTGTAACACGGATTGAATCGACAGGATGACCCGTTTCGGGCCGGCGGTCGCGAGGATTTTGCGGCATTGGCTTAAGCGTCGTACGGTGGTTTCGTCAGGCGTTTCGCCCGGCCGGGGTGGCTTGACCCAGGCCGAAATCTGACCGACTTGCTCATTGCCAGCGAACCCCGCCCAATCGGTTGCAAAATCGTCGAGATCTCCTTCGTGAGGAAGTATCACAACGATTCGCCCCGGCGCCTGAGCCGATAAGCCCTCGACGACAAGAGCCATGGCTGAACCCCATGCACCATCAATGGTTACGCTTTTTCTGGACTGTAGTGCAGCGATCACATCAGACCAGCCCTGAGCCTCACTGAGCAGGCAGACCATATCGGCCAGAGACTGAACCGGGCCTGTGTGGGAAGGTCGTTTTGGGAGGGTTTTTTTGAGTGGCGGCAATGTCGTGTAATGTGGTCTTATTGGTTACTGAAACTCGATTTGGAATGGAATGTTGAGTGGATCAAAGCCGTGACTCTAGGGAGTGATGAAAACGAATGCCAGCGTCGATCAAAATTCGTCAATCATTCGACGTGGTCAACTTGTTGTTGGACGACTTCTGGGTTTCCGATCGGGTTGACCACGGAGCACGATCCTGGTTGAGGTTGTGGCCATTCTCGGCTCTCAGGATGGTTTTACCAGAGCGTAGGCGGACCGATGGAACTCTCGAGAGATCGGCAGCTTGATCAGAATTTTGATCTTGTTTGTTGGGGATATGGGTAGCGAGCAGATCGGCCAGATCGTCGGCATCAAAGGGTAGGTCAAGAGATGCGACGGCACCTGCCTGTTTGGCAAGTTGGGTTGTGTCGCGATTGCTCATCGCCAAAAGGGTCAGAACGGGTCGTCGATGGGCTTGGATTCTGAGCTGGCTGAGCCACCGGTCAGAGAGAGTGGGAACATCCCAGATCATCAATGAATTGGAATGCAGTGCCCTATCCGACCAGCCATTACAGATTAAAGGCGAGTAACCGCACCATTGGACCCAATCGGCAAGCATCTCGGCAATCCCAAGATTACTGGAGAGAATGCCGACCTTCGCCAATCGTTGATTTCCCGTTGATGCATTTGGCTGGCCAAAGTATCGTGCCAGACGGCCTTGAAGCAGGTCTGCGGCGACGGATTCGGGGGTCGTCCTGTCCACAAGCATTGATAAAACCTGGACTTCTGCATAACGTACAAGGTCGCCCAGAATCAATTCCAGCCTGGGTCTGGTTTTGCTTGTTTGTTCCAAGGTGTTTCTGAGGTCAGAAATGGCGGAAAGCTCTGTTGGACCTATGCTTCGGCGATGAATGACAAGGAGGCCATGCGCCATTCTGCGAGAACTGGCGATCTGCTGGAAATCTACCGGCGGAGGCCCATTTTCAGGCCAGTTCAAACAAATAAGCTGATTTGCTGGAGCTTGAATAAGGCTTTGAAATTGATTGAACAGGGGGTCAAGTGTATCGCCAGTGATCAGGATATTCTGAGGTCTGGATTTGGTTTGAGCCATGAGCGATACGTTCCTCCTTGAACGGTTCCGTCAGATCTTGAAGCAGAGATGATTGGCTAATCTAAGACAGGTGCTGCCGGGTTGACTGGTGAATCGACAGACGGATCTTCCAGGGGCGGCTTCAAGGCGAGGATCATCAAAATCACTGCGCCTGCCACCAGCATATTATCAGCGAAGTTGAAGATGGCACAATCGAACCCAATCGGGTCGATATGGAAATGCATGAAGTCTCGAACATGGCCAAACATGAGACGATCATAACAATTGCCCATGGCGCCCGCCATAATCAGCCCGAGTGCGACAGTCAGCCAGAAATCCTTGGCAGCACCTTGAGGAAACAGCCACCAGATGATCAATATGGCGGCCACAACACTTAAGCCGGCAAAGATCAGGCTGGAGTATGGCAGATTATGCCCCATGCCCCATAATGCGCCTGTGTTATGGCTTGTACGGAGTTCCAGAATGTGATTCACCAACGAGATTGGATCGGATCCGGGTGGACCAACTTTTTTGAAAATGGCCGCTTTGGTCCAAAGGTCAAAAATGGATCCACCTAACGCTAGACACCAGAATAGGATATGATGTTTTTTGGGTATTTTGTTCATACCTGCCCCGAGTCTTCGGAAAATGCCTCAAAGGTTCATCGCAGAGGTTGGATGATATGGACCCTTGACGTCTCTTCATGGGTTTAAAGTAGCGAAAGTTACAAAAAATGACTATGCGAATCTTGTGAGTTTACAGATATCTGTCACAGATAAATATTTTATAGCTTAAGATTTGTAATCTCATTGAAGTGAACTAAAGTCACAATTCAGCACACGAGCGAGAAGATCCTAAATGGCCTGTAAGGCTGATTGAAATCAGGAGTTATGATAATTTGACCTACTCATTGACCATAGTTTGATTTCGCTGAGATATGACTTGGCAATTTTCCCTAAACCAATCATCTCAGAATTTCTCGGCGTTTTACTTCGGTCCAGATTTCACAGCGACTTGGCCATGGCAGATTATAGATCATCAGAAACTGGCCAAAGAGATAAATCATAAGTCCGATTTTTGATCGGGTGAGTTCTGCATCAAAAAGACCGATGGATGTCGGAATTGCGAGCATGATCATTTTGGTCTTCTGAGACGAACGATAAACTCTTGCCAGTGCACCCAATAGCTGGCGTTCAAGAATTTGACCGTTTCGAATCAGATATTGATTGATCTCTGATACGCCCTTGATCTGGATCCAGAGACAGACTGGAATGAAGCCAACAAATAAGGATAGGCTAAGTGCGGCCATCGCAACCTCGATGGTCGTGACCGGAAGGAATTTGAAACCTGAGAATTGCCCGGAAATAAGTTCAGAGAGGCTAAAAATGACAAGTGGCGAAACCGTCATGCCAACAGAAAAAATCATGCTGCGATTAATCACTTCTGCTGGATCAACACCAGGAAGTATCACTGAATTTAAAACCATGATGCACTCGACACGGAGAAAAGAGTTCTTGTTTTGCGTTTGGAAGGCATGAAGCTCAGCTAAAGAGTTCAAGCAGGATCAACAAGCGAAAATCACCTTTCCAACAAAACCCTTGATCGGGGCCGGAATGATCATCTTTGTAGAAAGACGAAGATGAGATTATCTTTTTGTTTCCAAAGCCTCTTTAATATAGCATGAAACTCAATGGTTTGTCATAAGCTTACTTGGATTTTCGATTTTTCAACTGTTGGATAAATTCGGGTGCATCCCAGCGGGCAGCCCCAACTTCAGAACCAAGAAGTTCTCCTTGCGAATTTATCAAGAAAGTTGCAGGAATGCCCTCAGTCACAAAGTCAAAAGGCAGTTCAGGTGCGAAATACGCAGGGAAAGTCAAGTTGTTCTTTTGCAGGTAGGACTTTAGAGCCTCTGGACGGTCGTCCGTTGAGACACAAAGCACCACGACCTCATCGCTTAACGATTTGTCGTTCGCAAGGTTCGCGAGAGATGGGAGTTCTGCTCGGCAGGGTGGGCACCAGGTCGCCCAGATGTTCACCAAGATTAGCCGATCTTTTGTCGAAGACCAGTCAAAGAGCTTGCCGTTAGAGTCTAAAAGTGTCCAACCGGTTGCCATCTTTCGGGGCAGGGCAGGCTCAGTCAGATTTGGTGCCGAAAATCCAGAGCCTGACATCTGGCTCACCCGAGAGTTGTACCTGCTCGCACCAAACCAGACAGTGATCAGCAGAATTACCAGCAACCATTGCCGCTTTGCCACAGATCACCGCCTTGAAGTCTGGGAAGAATGGATCAAAAAAACAGGCTTGCATCATTCGTCGCCGCGTGTGGCCGCAACAGGTGCAAGCAGGTTTTCCACTGGTGCGTAGTCGTCGGTCAGAATGATTCCGCGGGCGCGGACATTAAGTTCATTCATGTTCAGTTCAGGGAACGGCTCAGGCTGGAACTGACCAACACTGTTCATCTTTTCGAATTTTGGATCGGTTGGCCGCTTTCCAAGATCCTTCAGGTCGATGGGATTCTTGGAGACCACCACCACGAAGGTTTCCCGCTCGCCTTCGCCAGGTTCCGATTCTGTGCCGTAAACATAGATGTGAGGGAATGTTAGGCGTGCCGTTTTGACCCAGCTTGACAAGAATCCGCCAAGTTTCTTTGCTCTGTTGAGCTCCGATTCCTCGTTTAGATTATTGCGTTTGGCGGTTTCACGAGCGGTTTTATCAGATTCGTAAACATCGATGATGTTGATCATATAGACGCCATTCTCTGACATCAGATTCGCAAGCTTGTCGTTAAACTCGCGAGTGGTCAGGTGCCAGGGCACTGAGAAGTCGTTGAATGCATCTCCAAAAATCAGGTCATATTTCTTTACGCCCTGATTTTTGAGCACAAACTGACGGGCATCGCCAATGGTTGTCTGAATGGTTGGAGTCTCTTTTGGCAAACCCATCGCAGCGTGGTTGGCTTTCAAGACGGCTGGATCGATTTCCGCAACGTCACAAAGGGTCCTGGGGTAGTTGTATTGCATGTAACGTGGGAAGGTGTAAGCACCTCCGCCAAGAAACAGTGTCGAAAGGTCTGCTTCTTTCACATCTTTTTTGCCAGCAGAAGCCGTTTTCGCTTCGGCCACCCGCTGTGCCACCAAGGCATAGATGTGTTCGTAGTCGTAATCCAGACGTTCTGGATGACCCAAAATAAAGTAGCCGTGGATCAGGTTGTCCAAAACGATCGTGCGTTTTTGGGAGTCGCCTTCAGGCTCATTATTCACCTTGATGTAGTAGTACTGACTTTCATCAAGCCATGCAAGTGGTTCTTCCTGAGCCGTAGGCAGGCCCACCGGTTCGCGAAGGCCGAGTTTCAGGGCCTGAGTCTGAAACCAGTCGGTCGGGACAAGTGCGATCACACAGAGGCCCAGCGGTAAGCCTGCCCATGCGGACTGCAGAATTCCGCCCAACACAGCGCCACAGGCGGCCATTGATGCGGAAATGACGAGCAGCATGACCTTTGTGCCGAAGATGTCGATCAGGAAAAAGCCGGTCAGGAATGTACCAAGTATGGATCCCACCATACCCCAGGAATAGACAACCCCGATGGAGCGGCCCACCTGGCCTGCGGCTGTAGAGCGATCGATCGCCATTTTGGCGAGCATCGGGCTGAGAGTGCCAAGTGCAATCGAAGCTGGCAGGAAACAGACGGTCACAACATAAAGCACGCGCTGCCACCAAGGGTAGCCGGTCATGACGATTGCGTCCGAAAGGAATGGCGAGTGGTCTCGGAACCATTCCACTTTTTCCATGAGCAGATTGGCAGGGCTTTCAAGCACAAGACTGGCAAGAATTGTGATGGAGCAGAGCATGAAAAAGAAGGCTGGCAAGGATTTCTTGGTGGTGAAGTTTGAGAGCCAGCCACCGAAGAAGTTGCCTAGACTGAGCCCGCCCAAGAGGACACCGATGACGGTTGTCCAGCCATAGATACTCGACCCGAGGTGGCGGCTTACCAGGCGGCCTGCAACCATTTCAAAAGCCATAAAGGCAAGGCTTGCCAGGAAGCTCATCAAGGCGAGATCCCACAGGATGACTTGCTCTGCAGGAGGGGGAGGAGCCACTTCATTGAGATTCAGAGAGAGCGATTGAGGTGTCGTTTCGTCGAGCCCCTGTTTGAGGACGAAACGTAGGTTGATTACACTTGCAATTCCAAGCAAGAGGCAACTGAGGTAGCCGCCGATCATTGGGACAGAGAGCCCGACTCCACCAAAAAAGGCAACTTCCGAGCCGATTGGGCCAAAAACACGGAGCAATAAAGGGAGGGCACGCTCAGAGCCAAGCAGTCGGGCAATCGATGCGGTTGTTCCGAGCCCGATCAGGATGACGGTCAAAAGTGCCAAAATGCGTAATTGTTTGGTGTCCCATGCAACATAAAGACAAAGGAGTGCAAGCATTCCTGCGACAAGTGCAACAATGGTGGATGTAGGGGCGACGAAGATCAGATAGTAGCCGGCAATAAATGTCCCGACAATCGAACCTACAGCACCGACAAAATAGATCAAACCGATTGCGGAGCCCTTGCGGGTGGCTTGCTCGACCGCCATTTTGGCGACAATTGGGCTTATCATACCGAGCATGGTGGTGGGTATCAGGAAGTCGAGCGAGATCAGTATCAAGGCACGAACATTGAACCCGAGGCTGTCCATGGCGCTGATCGATGGGCCTGCGAAGTCGTTTACAAGCAGGGAAATGATCGTCATGGCTGCACCCAAGCCAAGCATGGGGCCAATCAGCCGTCTTGGCGATGCTTTATCGGCCAGCCGGCCACCCAAGGCATTGCCCAGGCAGATTCCAGCCAGCATGATTCCGATCACACTTGTCCATACAGCCAGGCTTGAGCCAACATGTCGGGCAACCAGCCGGCTGGCCTCAAGCTCCAGAATCATGATGCTCAGGCTACATAAAAAGGCGAGTTTGTACGGTAGAACTCGATGGCTCATCCGAGTGAGGAACGAATGGTCAACCTTCGATGCGATTGCAGATGACAAACTCACGATACCGATCTCCAGTAGCCTGAAGGTCAAACCGCCCGAGCCAATGACTGATAGCCAAAAGACCGAGCTGGCGGATTTCCGTTTCCAATTTTAGAAATTCGGGAGGTCCATCACCCAAACGATTAGAATTCACGATCGTGTACAACATACCCGAACCGAGGCCAAGTCACAACGATTCTGGGAAGTTCTCAGAAGAAAAATGGCTCAGGCAAAGTCGATCAGAGAGACCTCAATAGAAATGGAAAGAACGTAACCACTGGGCTACGTTCTTTTTTAAAATCGGTTTTTGAAGCTGGTTTGTCGGTCTTATCGAATCAGGCGTCTAACTTTGGCGATGGCCGTCGTATTGAGGACCGAACCGCCCAATGGGACGACGGAGAGGAAATTTGATGGCTTGCCGAGATTGCCACCATCAAGAAAGGTTCCGGAAGCCGAAGCCACACTGGTTGAGGTGACACCCAGAATGGTCATGCGCATGGCTCGATTGACGATCGAATGTGGCTGGTAAGGTGTGATCAAAACAGAGTTGGTTGCCGCTGTGTAAACCACAAATTGGGCACCGAAGGTTTTGTCGTCTGCCGTGCCAAACTTATTGTCCTTGCCAGGCATGGTAAAGTAATAGTTCGACGCATTGACGACACTTACGGCGTCCATCGGCTGATCGTATGTCAGCTTAACACTGACTTTGCGATTGTTGGTCAGTCTTTGAACAGACATAACATGAGGAGCAGGACTTGGTACAACAGGTGGAGTCACCGTTCCCGTTCCTGTCCCCGTACCGGTTCCCGTCCCTGTCCCCGTCCCAGTTCCTGTCCCCGTCCCAGTTCCTGTCCCTGTTCCACCTGAATTGTCAACAGGGTTAGAGCTTGATTCGGTTACGGTGAGGGTAGTGGATGTCTGGTTGTTGGATGGCTGGATATCGGTTTCGTTCAGAGTGACGGATCCACCGATCTGGAAGGTTCCAAGCTGGGTTGCTTTGAGGGTTGCGGTGATGGTCTGCGATGCACCTGCGTTGAGTGCGTCGTATGTGGCTGTGATCACATTGTTCAGAATGGAGAGACCGGCAGGAGTGGTCGCAGTGATGGTGAAGCCTGCTGGTATGCTGATCGTCACAACCACATTGCTGGCGTTGCTCAAGCCTTGATTGGTGACTATCGTAGAAATGACTGAGGAATTATCCTGAACAACCGTGGTGGGGTTTGCGTTCATGGTAATGGCGACGTCGGTTGGGGCTGGCTTGACCTGGACGAAAGCACTGATTTCAGAGGTATTGCCTGAAACATCGCTGGCGATGGAGGTAACTTTTTCATTCAGATCGAGTCGATAAGTGGTCACAAACTTAAAGTTGGCCACTCCATTCGCATCGGTCGTGACATTCAGGTAGCCGAGATAGTGCCTGCCCTGAACAGGATTCAGGTTAAGGCTTGCAGGATTGGTGTAAATCTGGATCGCGAGACTGGTATTGGCGGCACCCTGATAATTGCCCAGGATCGTGGTGGTCGTTGCGCTGGATTGGGCAGAAGTCAGGTTTGGATAATTCAGGTTTTCGTTTGCACCGCGATCGGAATCGTCGATATCGTTTGGAGTCGACCCGTCGTAATTCAGGTCGATAGCGAGCAGAGCGTTGTTTTCGTATTCGTTGGCATAAAGGGCGTTGAAGTTGCCTGATTGAACAACGATACCATTTCCGCCATTATTGAGGATCAGGTTTTGTTGAACCAGGTTGCTGGACGAGTTATTACCGATCAGCACCCCATTGCTTTTATTTCCGAGATTGATTTCCAGGCCATAGATGTCGATGTGTGAGAATCCAACGACATTATTGAGCACCTGATTGGGCAATGGCACCGGAAGTGTGGCGGTTGCGGCTTGATTGCCCCAAATTACGATACCATCACGCCCGTTGGCGGCGATGGTGTTGCCACCTTTGGGAAATGTCAGGAATTCACCTGGGTTGACCGACGGGACTCCCGGTGTTGGCAGGGGGGAAGGATTGGAGGTGGTCGGAGTGGCGACACCGATGAGGATATTGGAGGAGTTGGTGATGTTGATTCCATCCAATGCGTTTGGCAGAGGAGCTAAACCCGTGTTGTCAACACCGATTTTGTTGCCCTGGATGACTGCACCGGTCACATTCACCAAAACGATGCCACTGGATTCATTGCCAGAGATGATGTTGAAATCTTCGGCAGCAGTCCCACCGATCTGGATATTGCTACTGTTTCTGGCTAAGACGCCTGCAGAGCAATTCTTATTGGCCAAGAGACCACTGGCATCTGTGCCAATATTTGAATTTTGGATCAGCACATTATTGGAATCGAAGATTTCTACCCCAGAGCCGGTGAAACCGCCAATTGCCATTCCCTTAAGGGTGGTTGTGCTGCTGAATGCATTCGCACCTGTATTGATTACGAATCCGCTGATATTTGGTTTTGGAGTGAAATAAAATGGCGGTACAGTGCTCGTATCGCCTATATAAGCACCACTGATCTGGATCACAGGAGTCATATCGGCGGGGTTGTATCCCGGCTGGGTTGTCCCATCGATCATGACAAAATCGGTAATGGGCGGCAATTCGGTGGTCAGGGTAATGGTTTTGAGGCCACCACCACCGAGGTTGAAATCAATGACGTCTTGCCCTGGGTTCAGGTTAGACTGGGTAATGGCCCATGCCAAAGTGTTGGGAGTGTTAAGATCACTGCCATAATTGGTCACGCTGAAGGTGGTCAGCAATTGCTTCTGTTCAAGCAATTCGACGGTGCCGCGCCATTGATGACGGGCTCGTCTGGTGATCCGTTTGGAAGTCTTGGACCAAGATTCGGTTCGATGGTTCATCGGTCTCGTCACTCCCGGTTCGTAACCGCTGATTTTAGCGATTACGTGTTGTCTTATGCTTGTATATGATTGGTCACCACAGCTTCTCCTCCATGCTCAGTCGAATTCAATCACAGCGCGCATTCCCTGCACATTCCTAAGAACAACTTACCTCATTGTTCCATATTGTCAAAATTGCTCGCTTAGATTGAGAATGCATCACTGCATGCATGCATCTTATCAAGTTTTGTTATCAGGTGTCAAGTCATCAAAATCAAGAGTCGCTTTATGAGGGGGCTTTTCAAGCTGGGCCGATTTGACTAGCCTGTCGAAGTAAGATAAGAGTCTGTCAATGCCGCGATTACGGCCGTGGATCGATCGTTTCTGAGCCGTTCCGGTCTACCGGGTAGGGAATGGTACAAGCATGTGATTTATGCACTTGGTTTGACAACGGGTTATGCTGCCTGGCCTTTGCCTGGTTTACGTCAGGCTGTGAACAACTCTGACCAGAAGATGGCGGATGAGCAATCCAAGATCCTGATTGAATGCCTTGAATCTGAGACACGTGCCTTGGATTTGGTCTCTACGAGAGCCAAGTAAGGGGCACGAGCTGGTATGATCACGTATAAATTCAAGCCTGAGCTTATAAAAATTCGCGGAATTTGCTCAAGTTTGGGACAAAACCATGTCGAAGTAGAAAAGTTGTCTTGTCAGATTTTGAGATTTTGTTAAGTTGCCCGCCATAGTACGACTCTAAAGCGGAGTCGTTTTCAAGAACCGTGGCGGCAAGGAGGCTACCATGAGCGTAACTCAACGTTCGACTGACAATTCTGTGGTTCGCTGGATCCTGCCTGCCGGGGGCTTGGCCATGGCGGCTCTGGCTGCTGGAGTTTTTTGGATAGGTCGGACGGAGAAGCCCAAAGCGTCTTCTAAGCCTACGGTTGGGTCCGTTTTGGTGCCATCTGCCGGCGGTGCTCAAACCAATCTGGAAACGGTTTCGCTGGATGGGCTTGTCGAGCAAATCCGGAAAGGGAACGTATCGGCACTTGGATTGGCTTACCAGCGATCTATGGAGATGCCAAACCGCCCAGAAGTGAGTCCGTCAGCACCGACAACGGCTGAAATTGCCAGTTGGAAGCGAGTGATGCAGGCCACGGCGGAATCTGCGGCAAAATTTGAACCTGAAGCGAGAAAGATTGCCATGAAAATGGCGGGTCGCATGCTGGTTTTGTTGGGCCGGGACAATGTGGCTTCGACATGGTCGGACCTGCTCGACCCCGTTCGCGAAACACTTGCCAAAGGCACCACAGATAAAGATTGCGAAGTGCGCGCTGCTGCGATTGATCAAGTGGCTGTGGTCTGGAATTGGGTGCCGGGGCGAGACATCTTCACCGTAGAACGCAATACACTCGCGGCTTGGAAGGGTGGCATGCTGCAACTGGTTCAGCCGTTTCTGAAGGATACCGAAATTCCAGCCCGGCTGGCGGCCATGAGGTGCCTTTCGGTTTTGCCGATTGATTTGGCAGCGGCTCCTGCCTTGGAGCTGTTGAAGGATAAAGAGCCGTTTGTCAGAGCCGAAGTGATCCGTTATTTCGCGCTCAGGCCGGGTTTGATCCCTGACGAACAACTTTTGGGTCTGCTTTACGACGATCAGCAATTGGTGCGAGGATCCGCCGAACTGGCGTTGAATGCACGAGGTCTCTCAGAAATCCAGATTTCGCTTGGCAAGATGATTGTCAGCAGGGACCCAACGATCAGGGTTTCGGTGATTGGTAAGCTTGATGAATCGGTGGATGTGGACGCTGGAGTCTGGCTGGCTCGACTTGTTGAGGATTCAGACGCTTCTGTCAGGCTCAAGGCTGTAGAGGCAATTGCCAAGCGTAAAGTCAGTGGTGATTTGATCCGCCGCTTGCAGGTGATCTCTGAAAAAGATACATCCGATGCTGTTCGAAAGTCTGCCGAGAAGGTGGTTCGGGCACAGTCTACGGCGTCCATCAGCATAACGTTGCCGCCCTTGCCAGAGAGGCAATCGGTCTTGGCTCCAAAATCAACGGTAACAACGATCCGGGCAAACTGAATCCTGCACGCCGAGAAAAAATAATCACTGCTGACGAGCCGACCGGAGCCAATGCTCCGGTCCTTTTTTTAGGTGTCAGCGGTGGATATCGCCTTTAGATTTCATGCAACGAGGATTTGACTGAGAATGAATCTGGATTTACCAACATTTCCAGATCGATGGTGAACTTGATAAAGTCAATCATTAAGAGATTTGGAATCTCAACAGAGAATGTTGATGATTTCCTGTAATTCTGTTCCGGGGCCGTTTCCGATGATCGAAGTCAGCCACCTTTCGAAAGTCTTTGAAGACTACAAACGCGGGCCGATTTCGGCAGTGGATGATGTAAGTTTTGAGTGTCATCCAGGCGAAATATTTGGTCTTTTGGGCCCGAACGGGGCTGGTAAAACCACGACATTGCGGATGCTTTCGACCGTTTTGAAGCCATCGTCAGGTCGGGCAAGTATTGCTGGTTTTGACGTTGTGCGCGAGCCTCAGCAAGTGCGTGAGAATATTGGTTTTATGTCTAATGCGACAGCGATTTACGACCGAATGACGGCTTGGGAGACAGTCGAGTTTTTTGGTCGTCTCAATGGGATGACCAAACCTGTATTGAAGCAGCGTATGGAAGAGATATTCCACTGGCTTCAGATGAACTCATTTCGCGACCTTCTGGGAAGCAAAATGTCGACAGGTATGAAGCAGAAGGTCTCCATCGCCCGCACCATCATTCACGATCCCCAGGTTCTGATATTTGATGAGCCCACCAGTGGTCTGGATGTGCTGGTGGCGAGAGTGCTTCTGCAAAAGATCAGGGAGTTGAAGGAGAGTGGTAAAACGATCATTCTATCGACACACTCCATGCATGAAGTCATGCGGCTTTGCCAGCGTGTGGCGATCATTCACCGCGGCCGGCTGCAAGCCATCGGCACGATTGATGGCCTGCTTGCGGAGCATGGGCAGAAAGACCTGGAAGATCTCTTCTTTCACTTGGTAGACAAAGCCGATGCTGCGGCTGAAGCGAATGTAAAGGTGGGGGGCTGACCAATCATGTCCAAATCCATACGCCTATCGGTCGTTGGCTCGATTTTTCGTCGTGAATTGCTCGACATCCTGCGAGATCGTCGTACGATTTTCATGATGATCATTTTTCCAGTGCTGCTTTACCCGCTTATTGGGATCGTGGTCAGTCAGCTTGCGGTGGCATTTCAGGAGAAGCCAAGGCGTGTTGTTGTTGTCAATGTTCAAGGGCTTCCGAAGGAACCTGCTTTGCTGAGTGCAGATCAGACCAGATTTGCGTCGAGCTTGTTTGCACGACCAGACGACGCCAACCGACTGGAAATTCAGGTGGCCGATAAAGCCAGCCCATGGATGAAAGTGGATGCTCGAGGTCAGATGCTTCGCGAGGGGCTGGCCGATGTGGTGGTGATCGTTCCGGAAGATCTACCGAAGAGCATTCAGGAAGGCAAGGCGGGGAACCTGGAAATTGTCTACAACTCGTCAGACGATCGCGGCCAATTGGCCTATGGGCGAGTGCGCGACATTGTGGCCCGCTGGAATGAGCTGGTCTTGGCCAAGCGATTGAAAGCGGATTCGAAGTCGGCCGATTACGCCAATCCGATTCGCGAAAAGGTTCGCGATGTGGCGACAGCGCGGGAATCGAGTGGCCAGTTGTGGTCGCGCATGTTGCCGTTCCTGTTGGTTCTTATGAGTTTGACAGGCGCGTTTTATCCGGCCATCGATCTGTGTGCTGGCGAAAAAGAACGCGGCACCATGGAGACTTTACTGATCAGTCCGGCACACCGCTCGGAGATTGTTGCGGCAAAGTTCCTGACCATTTTGACGAGTAGTCTTGTCACGGCCGCGATGAATCTGGTGAGTCTGGCTTTGACCAGTTGGCAGCTCCTTGGGCAGATTGGCAAGTCCGCAGGCGGCCCGAATGGCGGGAGTTCGGCATTGGCTTCACTCACACTGCCATCTCCGGGGGTGATGCTGCTGGCATTCATGATTCTGATTCCGATTGCAGCATTTCTGAGTGCGATTTGCCTGGCTTTGGCTGTCATGGCCCGAAGTACAAAAGAAGGGCAGTATTATCTCACGCCAGTGCTGATGCTGGCATTCCCCCTTACATATATGACGCTTGTTCCGGGTGTGGAACTCTCTCCACTTTACGCTCTGATTCCACTGACTGGCACTTGTCTGCTCTTGAAAACCGTGCTGGCAGGCCGGATCGCTTTGGCCTTGCCTTATGCACTGCCAGTCCTCTTGCCCACCATGGTTTATGCATGGATGGCACTGCGGTGGGCCGTGAGCCAGTTTGAGAGCGAATCGGTTCTGTTTCGAGAGGCTGAAAGGTTCGACATCAAGAGTTGGTTCCTCTGGAATATTCGCAACAAATCCAATCGCCCAACTGCCGATCAGGCGGCCATCTGTTTTGTGATGATGCTTGTATCAGGCTGGTTCGCTGGCCCTTTGATCACCCATCTATTCTCAACGGATGGCAAAATATCCACTGTCAGTCTGATATTCACACAGTTTGTAGTCATCGGTTTGCCACCGGTGATTCTGGCGTTGCTTTTATCGAAAAATCCGCGACAGGTGCTCAGGCTTGTGCCGCCCGTGGATAAGCGATATCTGATACTGGGTCTGCTGTTTCCGCTAGCGTTACATCCTTTGATTGCAGAGCTTTACGCCGTAGTGGAATTCTATCTGCCCATGTCGGACACCATGAAAAAACTGTTTGAGGGAGTGGTTCGCGATGACACACTTTTCATGAGTATTCTGGCAGTGGCATTTGCACCTGGGCTTTGTGAGGAATTGGCTTTTCGAGGCTGGATTTTCTCAGGATTACGATCAAACAATCGTCCGCTGGCGACAATTTTGATGTCATCGGTTCTTTTCGGTGTGATGCACGTTCTTATGAGCGCATATCAGCAATTCTTTCATTCCACCGTTTTGGGGGTAATTTTAGGTTTGCTGGCGTTGCGTAGCGGCAGTCTCTGGCCAAGCGTGATCATGCACATCACAAACAATGCCATGGCTGTAATATACGGATTTTGGGCCAGGAAGTCGCCATCCACAGCCGGATGGCTGTTCAGTGACCCTGAATCGCTTCGGTATCGCTGGCCGTTTGTCCTGATCGCCATACCAGCCACCATCTTCCTGGTGATTTGGTGTTACAGAATGCCGGAAGTGGCTCCCGTTGCCGATGCGAATGAATTGGAACTTGCAGAATGAGTTCCAAGCCGGGTCCTGTGTTAACTTTGGCAGCACGTTGGCTGTTTCCGGTTGAGGGGGACCCCTTGGAAGGGGCCTGTATCGACTTTCGGGGTGGCGAGATTGTCGCAATCGGTCCACGGGAGGGCCGATTGATCGACTTGGATTATGGCAATGCCGGGATCATGCCTGGAATGGTCAATGCCCATTGTCATCTTGAGCTAGAGCCTTTGGAAAACGAGGCGTGGACGCCGGGCGATGATCCTGAGAACGAGGTTAGTTGGTTAAAGCGCGTTGTGAAGCAGCGCTGGCTGACGGATCCGGAATCATACGCAGATACTGCCGCCAAGCATGCCTCAGAACTGGTTCGATCTGGAACAACGCTGGTTGCCGACATCACAACGGCCGGGGCAAGTGGTCCGGCTTTGGTGGAAACACCAATCAGGAGCGTGATTTACGCCGAGATGATTGGCTTGAAACGGCTTCGGGCCCTGACAACCAACGAAGCGGCTTGGGCCTGGGTCAATGCCGTAGAACCAGCCCTG
The DNA here is from genome assembly GCA_945865635.1 of Candidatus Kuenenia stuttgartensis. GTDB lineage: Bacteria > Planctomycetota > Planctomycetia > Isosphaerales > Isosphaeraceae > QWQI01. The sequence continues at coordinate 40,371 of CAMBEP010000025.1, read as the reverse complement.
ACGCGGGATCGACCAACTGACGGTAGCTTCCGGCAGCGGATAGGTCTGTCGCCACATGCTCCATATTCAACTGCTGGATGGGTTTATCACCAAGCCGTCGGGTCTGGCATGCCGCTTACAACTCATCTTGCTGAGATGCCGGAAGAGCTGGAATTATTGCGGTATGGAACAGGCCCACTCCGAGACTTTTTAGACGAAATTGGGGCATGGCCAAGCGAGGACGAATGGGATCCAATTGGGCCTCGGCCGCTGGATTATGTCAGGCATCGCGATCTGCGTGGCGCCGATTGGCTGATTGCACATGCCAATTACCTGGAGGAAAAAGATCTATGGCAACTCTCGCCAGCAGCCCTCAAGCCAGATCAAAGAATGGCAGTGGCGTATTGCCCACGCACGGCACACCGGTTTGGTCACCGCAATCATCCATTTCGAAGTCTTTTGGAACGTGGTGCAATTGTATGCCTGGGGACTGACAGTCGGGCATCGGCTCCGAGCTTGTCGATTCTCGACGAAATGCGGTTTTTGAGAGACCATAATCCCGATCTTTCCGGTAGCCTGATTGTGGCTATGGGAACTCTGTTTGGAGCATGGGCTCTAAGAGCGGATAAATTTTGCGGCAGTTTAAAGCCTGAAAAAAAGGCGGATCTTGCGGTGGTGGCTTTGCCTGATCAGGAAGCGGTTCCGACCGACCCGTACAGCTTGATCTTAAATTCGAACCTGCCAATGGTTGCCACCTGGCTGGAAGGCGAACTGGTCTTTTCGATGAGTTGAAGCCTGAGTTGAGTGAATATGTTTGTTCGAGCACAACACAGGATTACCAAGGCTGTTCCATCATCGACGCGATCTGCTCTGCCATTTTCTGACAGGCCTTTTGATAGGCAGACATGGTCGTATCGCCGAATTCCGGGCTGAATGTGACAGTCTCTCGGAGTGTCACAGTACCAACATCTTTTGGGTCGCCACTTGGGTGTCGGTTATCTGTCCATCGCATATTGACGACCAGATCAGCGGATAGCTGCCGCGGCAAGTTCTGTGGGTTTTCCACGACCAGATTCTTGTCGGCAAAAGTCACCTCGCCGATCAGTGAGCTATCGGCCCCTTCCGGAGTTCCGACCACTTTATAGGGAGTGCGTTTTTCGATTTCCTTGGCCACGGCTTCGGTCAGCATCAGGTTGAGGTCGCGGCGGAATGTAAGGGAACGGAAGATTGGGACGTAAACTGTTTGGATTTCCCGGTTGTAAGGCGGGCGAACGGAATAGCCACAGCCTGAGATGCCAGAGAGTATGGAGCCACTCAGAGCAAAGAGCCACGATCGGCGGCTTTGGCCTTTTGGAATGTTGGTCAAGCGTGAGAGTGTGGCATTATTTTGGTTCATATTATGGCCCCATCATGCCGTTGATACCATTCATACCGTTTGCAGAACCGGATGAACCACGATTCAGCGACATTGCATCGGCAGCACCTGGTTGAGACATGATCTTGGAAGGGGCCGTGAATTTGCGAGGCATCTTGGCGACGTCCACCATGAGGGTGCGTGACTTTTCCGCCCAGGAGCTATTCGGATATTTCTGAATGACTTTACCGAGATAAAACTCTGCGGCCATGGCCTTGCCAGTCCGGCGATAATAATCACCGACCATGAAGGCTCTTTCTGCTTCTTGATCGGTAATCAGATCAAGCATGTGATAGAGCCGTTTTTGCTCATCACGTGGCCTGGTAGGATAAGACGCAATGGTTTGCTGGATGAGTTCCCGGGCCTTATCCAGATTTTGGGAATCGTATTCTGGGCCAACATAGGAATTGACCTTGGCAAGAATGGCTTTTTCCTGGGCTTCCCGGAACATTGGGCTTTTGGGGAAATCGCTTAGGAACTGGTCGTAAAAGACCGAGGCTGTTTCGTAGTCCTTGGCTTCGAAGTAGGTGTCGGCAAGGAGTAGAGTGGCATCGTCGGCCAGCGGTCCAGTGGGGTCGTGGTGCCGAACATGCTCCAAGGCGGCGATGGCATGCCCGCGCACGTCGAGACTTGGCAGTAGACCGGTAAATCTGGCATACCAGGGGATTTTCTCCGGAGAAACCGGTAAATCGCTGGCTATCTCGGCAGATGCTGGAACAGAACTCTCGGTGGAGCCTGAAGTTTGTTTGACGGAAGGATCTTTGGCCTTGTCCACCGGCGAGTTTGTCGGTGAGGTGACGGATGGCAACACAGGTGTCAAAAGCTTGGGGCCTTTTTCACGATAACCGCCAGGCGTCATTGTGATCGAGGTCTCTTCACGAATATTGGGAACGCTCATACCGGAAGCGGCCAGCCATTGGCGCGAAATGGCATATTCACGAACCACCACTCTGTCGAGGTAGCGACTGCCTGGATAATCTGCCACGAGTTGTTCGTAAGCGGTGTGGGCGGTTACAAAATCACCATCCTGGAATTCGCACTCAGCCACATAAAACTGGGCGGATTCGCCAAACGGGGTGCCTTTACGTCGTTTCGCCAAGCGTGCGAAAGCCTTGCGGGCTTCGGGAAGTTTGCCTTGCTGGAAGGCGGCCTCGGCAGCTTGGAAATCCGCTTCTGTTTCCGGGTCGGCCTTGACCTGCTGAATGTTCCAATTGTCGCGACTACTTGACTTTTTCAAGACATCTGCAGCCACTTCCGATGCATTGGTCCGTTGCTGAGAGCGGTCCTTGCCTCGAAAATAGTCGATCACACCAGCAGGACCGAAGCGGTTCCCGGCAGTGGAGGCGGTTTTGCCTTGGTATTCCTCGTTGGAAATGCCTTTGGCAATGCCTTGATCACGCGTCATTTTCCAGCGAGACAGCACCGTGGTTGCACCCGTGGCGCAGCCAGTCAGGCAGATTAAAACGATACCGACACAGAGATTCTTGACTTTGATTTGGTGCAAAATGTCGCGCGTCCTTGCGCTATTTGAAACCATGGGAGCGATCCTTCGCCACCATCGGCCTGAAACGAGACTTTTGGAGAACAGAACGCCGAATCCTGGAGAGATTCGTTTCGGCACAATTGGTTGATTTATCCGACCGATCCTGAGAGCAGATAGCGATGAAGTCTGGGGCGACGGCCCATCAAGTGACAAATGACTGACGAGAGGACCTCACGAGCCCTTGCCACATCACGAAAATCGCCAAGTTCTCGCCAGTCCCGGCCTGGGTTTGCCAGCGAACGTATCAGGCAGAGAGTAGTTTCCGAAAGTGTGGCCACATGTGGCTGGCCGTGACGGCAGCCCATACAGAGAACCCCACCCATCGAGAGCCCAAAGGCGATGGGCCCTTGGCTTTTTTCAGGGTTTAGATGGTTGCCGCAGTGGACACAAAGTTCCAGACTTGGCATTAACCCCAGCTCCCTCAGCAAAGCCAGTTCGAATCGCATCAATCGACGCCACATCAGCTTATCATCCGACAAATTACGAAGGGTGATCACGGCCGCGTCAAACAACTTTGGGTGCGGATCATGGAGGTGAGTCAGGTCGTTCAGCAGTTCGGCCACATAGCACCCTGCATACATCGCAGGAAGATCGGCTCGCAAGGCTCCAAATCGCTCAACAAGGCTTGCCTCGGTGATGAGGTCGAGTGTCTCGTTGCCTTTATGAAGAATTACAATATCGCAGATGGATAAAAGGTCAAGGCCATTTTCAAATGGGCTCTTGAGTCGTCTTGATCCTTTTGCGATGCCTTCGACCCTGCCGAGATCGCGCGTAAATAGCGTGAAAATACGGCTTGTGTTGAATACGTCTGCTCCACGAATGACCAATCCCATGCACCGATGAGCCGGCATTTTTATTTCAGCCCTCGATGGATTCAAACCGATTGCGTGGAATTACGAGGTTTAGCGAACTCAGTAACTTGTGCTCCCGTTTTCTCATTTCCTCAGCATCTTCCGGCTGAATGTCATCCTGGCCGGTCAGGTGGATCAGCCCATGAGCCAGATACAAGGCCAATTCGTCGGTCACAGAATCGCCATTTCGTTGAGCGACTTCGGCCGCCCAAGGGGCACAGATGACAAGCTCGCCTTCCAGCGGATGGTCACCTGGTTCTGAAAGAGGAAATGTGATGATATCGGTGGCGCCGGATTCCTGCATAAATCGCAAGTGAAGATCGGCGATTGTAGGGCTATCAACAAATATCACCGAAATTTCGGCATCAGTCATCTCTAAATCACCAAGCATTTGTTCCGTGAGCCGCTTGAAATGGCTTGTATCAATGGTCACGGAGGATTGCCGGTTTGATATTTGCACATTCACAGGTCGGTTCCGTCAGGCGAGTGATCAGGCCGTTCGTGTTTCTGGATATTTGATACGAGCGTGATAAAGCCCGATTAGGGATTTGGTGAGGCTTTTTTTGATCGCGGCAAGCTCCTTGAGTGTCAGGCCACAGTCATCAAACTGACCATCTTCCAGTCGCTTGCCGACAAGTTCATCCACCAGTGCTTCAAGCCTGGCCGGGGTTGGTTCCGAAAGCGTGCGGCTGGCTGATTCGACAGCATCACTGATCATCAGGACCGCCGCTTCACGGCTTTGCGGAGCCGGGCCAGGGTATCGGAATGAGCTTTCATGGATCCCGATCGGGTCCACTGCGACGGCTTCGCGTTTTGTCGCTTCCCGATAAAAATATTCTACAAGACTTGTGCCATGGTGCTGCTGAATCAGGTCGAGGATCGGCTCGGGCAAGTTGTATTCCAGGCCCAATTCATAACCGTCCTTGACATGCCCTATGATGATCATGGTGCTGATCGATGGATTTAAGCCAGTGTGACGACTGGTTTGGCCACGCACTTGATTCTCTACAAAATATTCCGGTTTGATCATCTTTCCGATGTCATGAAAATACGCCCCGACGCGCACCAGAAGAGCGTTTGCACCGATTTGTTCGGCAGCCGATTCTGCAAGTGCCCCGACCGTCACAGAATGGTTGTAAGTTCCCGGAGCACGGCGGACCAGTTCCTGCAACAATGGGTGGCGCACATCGCCAAGTTCCAGCAGGCTGATGCCTGTTACCAGGCCAAGATACGACTCTAAAAAGGGCAGGATTCCGCCTAGAAAGAATCCCGCCATCAAACCCCAGACAAATCGCCAGAGACTTATGGATACAATCAATTCCGCAGGGTCCCGCTGCCAAAGACCAGCGACCCAGGTCATCAAAAAATAGGCAAAACCGATCGTCAGGCCGACTTTGATGAGCTTCGTTCGTGATCTCACATCGCCAAGTGTCACAATGCCGGCCGAAGTGCCGCCGGCGAGCACGATCAACTCGTCAATTCCCACACCAAGTGTAAGACAAGCGAGCAGCGAAAGGCCAAGTGTGAAAAGGATGGCCACATCCATGCCAAAAGCGATGGTGACAACCATGCCGCCCACAGCAACTGGCAAAGCTTCTGCGTCCCAACTCTGGGCAGAAAGGATGCGCATGGCGGCAAGGCAGATATTGATCAAACCACACAAGAGAGCAATGTCGGCGGTATCAGAGGCGAGTCGAGGCTCGTTTCTGGTCAGGTAAATTCCAAGTAGCCCGTAAAGTGCAATGCACAGGCCGATGGAAGCCACCCAACGCAGGGCTACGACCCGGTGTGTGAACAAAGCTGTTGATCGATCGTGTTCAAGCCTCAACAAGTCAAGAGTTTCGGCGTCGATTGGCTGTGATTGTTCGACGATGAGATCGCCACGCTTGAACTGATCAAAAATGTCAGGCACTTCGTCGCGGGCCCGCTCGCGAGCCAGCAGGGTTTCTCGTTCATCGTAAGTGAGCGTGGGTGATGCCGCCAGTTTATCGTCGACCAGTTCGAATAGCCGCCGGCCTAATTCCGGAGGCCTGAAACTGGAAACGAAATGTTTTGCGAAGTCGCTGTCAGGCCGACCGAGCCGCTCGGGGGAAACGTGATCCCGGGTCACGAGCCTTGACTTTGTATCGTCTTCACTCTCAAGCCGGATCGCAAACTGAGTGGCATTCTGATCAATTCGGGGCAGGGGCGTAGGGCTTAGAATGCCTTCGCGAAGGACGGGGCTGAACGCATCCCGCAGGTCTCTTGAAAATTGTTCGCGGCGCTCTGGAACATCGTTGGCTTCATGCAGATCCTCAAATAAATCGGCAGAAATTGTGCCCCAGGCCTGAAGGATACCGGGACCGAGCTCATCCACTTGCTTTACTCGCCCGGCCGCAGCGGCCAAGTCCTCAATCGATTTGATCCTGTCCTCGATCGGGTTTGGATTGTGCAACATTCTTGGTGCAACGGCATCCTCACGAATCTGCCGCTGGGCGTTGGATCGAAGTGAGTTTCGTCGCGAAATCTGGTCGACATTCAGGCGTGTTTCCCGGTTGAGTCGTTGCCCGAGCCGAAACCCGAACGGAGGTCCAAAGCCATGCACCAGTGCGGCTGAGGCAAGGCAGGAAACGACCAGGATGGCGAGTCGCAAACGGCGGCCACGAGCTAAAACGATACGGCGGTCGCTACCCAGATCAAAATCTGTGCTACGAGGGTTTTGCAGGAATTTCCAGCGACGCCTAGCCAAGCTCATCTTTGATGTGCCGTCATGATCGCATCTTCCGGGCCTAAATCGATAGGATCCAAAAAATCAGCTTTTTGCGGGCTTTTCGTAAGCTTCAACAATCGCCTGGACAAGCGGGTGACGAACAATGTCCGCCTTGGTCAGATGAATCACTCCGACGCTCTTGATTCCGCGAACCCGTTCGACCGCATCATTCAAGCCATTTGGAATGCCGGGCGGAAGGTCGTTCTGGGATGGGTCCCCAGTGACTACGATCCGAGCATTGTTACCCATGCGGGTCAGGAACATCTTCATTTGTGAAATTGTGGCGTTCTGGCCTTCGTCGAGAATGATCATGGCATCGTTCAGGGTTCGACCCCTCATGTAAGCCAGCGGTGCAATCTCGATTAAGTCGCTTGTCATGTAGCGGCGGACCTGCTCGATATCCATCAAATCATTGAGGGCATCCAGTAGAGGCCTCAGATAGGGATTGATCTTGGCTTCGAGATCACCGGGCAAAAACCCCAGATGTTCCCCTGCCTCAACAGCGGGCCTGACCAGAACAATCTTTTTGATGTTGCCTGATCGCAAAGCACCCACCGCCACCGCCACCGCCAAATAGGTTTTGCCAGTGCCTGCCGGGCCCAGGGCGAAGACCAGCTCATTATCCTTCAACGATTTCAGATATGCAGCCTGGCCCTCCGTCCGAGCTCTTACGACCTTGCTGCCTTCCCGGATTTCGAGAGGCGTTGGGGCGGGTGATAATTCCGCCAGTTTGGCAGCCGCAGGATTGGCTTCGTCAAGAATCCGGTTGACTTCAGTGGAGCTGATCGTCACCTTGGAAGCATGTAGTTTGCGTAATTCGGAAAAGACTTTTTGGGCTCGTTCGACACGGTCCGCATCGCCGTCGATTCGTAATTCACCATGTCTGGCTAAAATCTTGATGCCCAACGAATCGCGAACCTGCCGGAGAAACTGGTCTCGGCTGCCCAGAACGGCTATTTCTTCGTCGTGGCTTTCCAGTGCGATTGTCACCGAGATCGGCGAGTCGGGCATAACCATTCCTTGCAATTCATGAATCGATGTAGTTCCAAACGGTGAGTGCTCTGTCATCACCATCTACTATGAATTATCGCGAAGTTTGTCATAAAACACAACGAGATACGTTTGAATCATATCAAACAGTTCAACTCAAGATCGTCAAAATCGCCCAACCCACCGGGGCCGACAGCAGTAGTGAATCGATCAGGTCAAGCACTCCACCAAACCCTGGTATCACCTTGGAGGCATCTTTCAGATGGGCCTCTCGCTTGATCAGCGACTCTGCCAAATCGCCTATCTGTCCTGCGATCGATACGGTTAACGCAAACAGAAGTCGAATCGGGATCGAATCGAGGGTGGTCTGGCCAAGGAAAGCGAATTCCAGGGTTGTTATGATCTGAGCCATGAGCATGGCAAAAAGCAATCCGCCTGCTACGCCTTCCCAAGTCTTTTTTGGTGAAAGTTTTGGAGTCATTAAATGACGCCCGAACAATTTACCGAATGTGTATGCTCCCGTATCCGTGCCCTTCGTCACACCAATCACCAGTGCCAGCGCAATAATCCCATTTGTAGGGCCATGAAAAAATCGGAGCTGTGTCAGAAACGATCCTAGAATTCCAATGTAGGAAACACCAAAAACCGTGGCCGCCAGACGCGGCATGACCGGATGGACTTCGTCGAAATCACTCACACCTGTGATCAAAATCGCCAAAATGCAAAAGCCGAAAACAATCGCTAAAGGCGAAAACGCAGTATATCCGTCGAGCCCGAGAGGTCCTGAAAACCCATTCGCAGAAAGGCAGGCGGCTGCGCATGCCGTCATGAGCTTGCCATATGGTTTGGCGATGGATTGGTTGAGTAATTCGATGAGCTCAAGAGCCGCCAAAATGCTTAGACCAGTGACCAGGCTAATCCAAATCAGATGATAAGGCGCAGTCTTCCCATCGACCCAAAGCATGGCCATCAGGACCAGGATCAGGCTAATTCCGATCGGTAAGCGTTGACGAAGCAAGGTGTTGGGCTCTTTTGGGCAGGTGGATCAGCTTTTTATCAGTCCGCCAAACTTTCGCTTGCGTCCGGCATAAGCACGGAAACTCTCCGCCAGATGGGGTTCGCGAAAGTCTGGCCAGTAAGTTTCAGTGACCCAAAGTTCGGAATAAGAAATCTGCCAAAGCAGATAGTTTGAGACCCGCATCTCGCCCGCAGTGCGGATGAGCAAGTCGGGATCAGGCATCCCGGCTGTGTCCAAATGCTGATTGAAAACGGCCTCATTAATGTCGCTTGGAATCATTTCGCCACGGGCCACTTTTTCGGCGATCCTGCGGGCTGCTTTTGCGATCTCAGTGCGGCCACCATAATTTACGGCTAATGCAAGCGTCATGCCCGTGTTATTATGGGTCATCTCCACGGTTCGGTCCATTTCAGCCAAGACATCGGCTGGCAGGCCCTCACGCTCGCCAATCATCACGAGCCGAATGTTTTCAGCCGCCAGTTCATCGCGCTCTACGACCAGGAAGTGTCGCAATAATCGCATCAGGAATCGTAATTCTCGAGGAGGCCGCTTCCAGTTTTCCACAGAGAGACAGTAAAGCGTAAGCTGCTCCAAGCCCAACCGCCGACACTCTTCAGAAACAGCCCGCACGCTCTGGATTCCGCGACGATGTCCAAACACGCGAGGCAGACCACGTTCCTGAGCCCATCGGCCATTACCATCCATGATTATGGCAACATGACGCGGTAGCTGTTCCTGTGCCAACCCTATGGCAGCAAGACGCTTAAGGCCTTCGTCCGTCAGTATGTTGGGAGCCAGCGCAACACTGCTCATGGAATTACGAATCCCTCAGAAACCAGTCGAATCGCGGGTTTCGACTTTATCACACAATCCTGACCGGTTGACTACCTTCAAGTGACTGTTTTTGAATCAGTATTATGATTCTAGCAAAATCAGAGAGGAACTGCGACAGTTTGGGTTCGCTCGGGGCCAACACTCACCCGACAGACCGGTACACCCACTTGCTCTGCCAGAAAATGGACGTAGTTCTTGAAATTCTCAGGGAAGTCGGACCATTGCTTCACACCGGTCACGTCCTCAGCCCAGCCTGGAAAAGTTTCGTAGATCGGCTTGACCTGGCCTAATTCTTCCAGGCAGCCGGGGAACCATTCCAGACGCGAACCGTCGGGCCGCTCATAAGCCACAGCGACCTTGATTTCATCAAACCCGGAAAGTACATCCAAAAGCATGACGGAAAGCTCGGTTGCTCCACTGACCCAGGCAGAATGGCGAACAGCAACAGCGTCGAACCAGCCGCATCGGCGTGGCCGGCCTGTCACAGTGCCGTATTCGCGGCCACGGTCGCGAATGTGCTGGCCAATTTCGTTGTCGAGCTCCGTCGGGAATGGGCCGCCGCCGACACGGGTTGTATAGGCTTTGACGATCCCAACCCAGTTCTGCACCTGACGGGCGTGAACCCCCGAACCTGTTCCCAGTCCGGCGGCCGATGAGTTGGACGAGGTGACGAATGGGAATGTGCCGTAATCAATGTCCAGAAGCGAGCCCTGAGCACCTTCGAAAAGAATGTTTCTGTTAGCCTTTACAGCACCTGCCAGCCAGGCGGTGGTGTCAGTGACAAACGGTCTTAGGCGTTCGGCATAGCCGAGATAATCGTCGGCGATGGCGTCTGCATCAAGAGGAGTGAATGGGGCCAGTGTGGCGCTGAAAATTTGATTCTTGAACTCCACAATCCGTCGCAGACGCTGACGCAGGTGATCGGGGCGAAACAGTTCGCCGATCCGGATCCCATGCACGCGGCCGACTTTATCTTTATAGCACGGGCCGATGCCGCGACGTGTGGTGCCGAGGCGTTCGCCTTCGGTGGTCGATTCTTCTGACCAGCGTTCCTCTTCCAAGTGATACGGGAAGATCACGTGGGCACGGTCGCTGATATGCATACGGCCATGAAAATCCAGGCCTTGTGTTTGAAGCCGGTCCATTTCAGCCAGCAGCATGGGCGGATGAATGACCACTCCGTTGCCAATCACGCAGTCTACATTGGGTCGAACTGCGCCAGTTGGCACAAGCGAGAGCTTGTAAGTCTTGTCGCCCACCATCACGGTATGGCCTGCATTGGCCCCGCCCTGATATCGGACAACCACATCGTGAACGTCGCAGAGCAAGTCTACAATTTTGCCCTTCGCCTCATCACCCCACTGCAAGCCCACAACGCAAGTGTTCGACACGCCTTCAACCCTTCAGCCGCCCAAACGGACGAATCTCTATATCAGCCGGAGATCAACAGACAGAAGAAAAAATGCTAGCAGGTCGGGTGGCGGTTGGTCAAATGGTTTTGGATTTTTCAATCAAAACCAGGGAGATTCGAACTTGCATAAAAATGGCCTGATCAAGTTGGCCTCGATCTGGATGGAACAAAGGCTTGGATTTGGCCACACACATCGAATGAAATGTGGCTTGAGCCGATTTTTTTGAAACCTTTGGGGCGAGACGAAACGAATTCCGTTCAAGTGGCCTGATTCAAAAGCATGTCAGCTCGAATTTTAAGCCTTACTTGACCTCACCGTTCTTCTCCGTATCGTCGATCGCTTCCACAGTTCCTCGGCCACCACTTCGCAGAGTGGTTGATCCAGCGGCCCCGTTGGCGGCCCGGTTTGGTGAGTTTGGTGTCTCAACATCAATGAAAATCAAGGTTTCTGTCTGAGTTGGAACCGTTCCCGGGATCCTCAGATTCAAGAAGCCGTTTTTGTTCTTTAGAAGCATGCCCGGGTGAATTCCGCCGGAAATTACCAGTGTCTGGCCGATGGTCCAGCGAATTGTCTTCACAAGGCGGCTTGAAATCACTTCAGGAACATCAATTGTGGCTTCATTTGCGCCTTGCTCCCGACCAGCCAGAACGCGGGTCTTGATCGTGCTTTTTACGGTGTTGCAAGTCAGCTCCACAGCTCCGTCTACAGCATCACCGGCATAAGTGAGCAGAGGACTGAATTTGAGTACGACACCTTCGACCAATTGATTGAATGAAGGCTCTGTGGACTGGGTATTGGCAGTGGCCTGACGCTGAAGGCCTGGGTTATAGGGCTTCTTCTCAGTTGTGATCATTGAGAGAGTCTGGCCGTTGATCATCTCGACCTGCTGGTCAGCAAGTAATTCAAATCCTTGATATACTTGCATTTGAGTCAGAGCCATGGTGGCATCGGTCAGGCTCATGGTCCAGATTTGCTGGCCCTGGGGGCCTCCGCCCAGAAGGTTCATTCGTGAAAGTACCATATAACGCCAGCGTGGGTCGGCTGCGGCCACGAACCGAATATGAACCTTGAGGATGTCGGATGTAGACTCTGTGAACCGCTCTACGATCTCACCGACCTGTTTGAGCACTGTCGGGTTGTGATAGGCCTTGACCTGTGTTTTATTGGCCACCAGAGCGCTGACTTTATCGCTGTGCCAGATGCTCGAGCCGTGGCGGCGCAGGATCCAGTCGATGATCGCACTCTGAGGCGGGTTTGACTGGTCGTGAGGCAATTCCATATATCGGGCGATATCATAATTCATCCACTTGTGGCCAGCTTCTTCAAAGCCAGCCACAGAGGCACCTTCGGTCTGCTCAGGTGATGAATCTTCACCTTTGGTTCGCGCAGGACGCTTTTCCTGAGTCGCAACGGCGCGGACTTTTCCGACCGGTTCCAAGTCGGCTGAGCCGCTTTTCTTTGGTGTTTGGGCGTTCAGGCCTGGTGCAATCAATCCAACACAACTCGCCCACATAGACCCGATCAAAGCTCGTCTGCGGTTCATATTCAGGGCCTCCCTGCTCGGCAAGTTCGAATGGTTCCAAAACAGCGATTACGACACAATCCACGGCCGTCAATCGTCTGTGAATATCGTTGAATTAACCTAAATTCCAAAAATGCTCAAGTCCAAATTGAAAAAAGCCGAAACGATTTCTCGGTTCGGCTTTCAGGTTTTTTGTACCACAGTCGGGTGTGGGCTTGAAATCAGCTTCCGGAGCGTCTCACTCCAGCGCTTGCAGTCAACGTTCCAGACGCTTTAGTTGATGCAGATGGATCCGCACCCAAAACCTCAATGGTTGGGCGAGCATCGATTAGCCGCCGTAACGACATTTCGTAACCCAAATGCTGAACAATGTCCATAAGCTGGGTAACTTGCCGAAGGCCCATGGCGTTGGCAAGTGTCAGCAACTCGCGCTGGGACTCTGTCAACCCCGTGGTTTCTAACCGTGGGTCTTCAGTCAGCGTTTCGTTGGCCATGAAGTCGAGTGACAACCCAACGGCATTTGAGAGCCGAAAGGCATTTTCCAGTCCAGGATTCGATTTTCCAGCAAGAATTCTCGAGACTTCCGAGTCACTAACACCAGAAGTGCGTGAAAGCTTCTGCTGATTCCAGCCTAGACGGACCAGTTGTCGGTAAAGTTTTTCTGCGTATTTCATACCCGTATCTTAGGGGATTTATCCCGAAACGGGAAGTGCAATGTGCGAATTTGCAATAATTGCCAAACAATCCCTGAAAAGGCCTTTGAGCTTTGAGTTTAAAGGCTTCATCGTGGGGGAGTGTCCTTCGTATGGGAACTGATTTCTTGGCAGGATTGCTCAGAAAGCTCTTCGAACAGCCCCTTCGGCAACAGCAACCAGAATGGCTTTGGCTTGTGAATCTTCAAGAATCGAAAGATTCTCACGAGCCTGATTGGCATAGTCAAAAGCGCACTGCCAGCATTCTTCGAATGTGTTGGTTGTACCGATCAGGTCTCTCACGGATTTACGTCTGTTGGGAAGGCTTGACTGATCAAGAATCAACCGTCGCAAGTGGTCTGCATCCTCGGCTGGTGCGGAAGCAAGGAATCGAATCATCGGAAGAGTCAGCTTGATCTTGTTCATGTCTGTACCAAGGCTCTTGCCGGTGTTGCGTTCATCTCCCAGGATGTCGAGCAGGTCATCGACAATCTGAAAGGCGATACCCAAATTCGTTCCATAGGCCTCAAGCGCCTCAACGACCAATGTTTCGGAGTCTGTGAAATAGGCCCCAAGCGCTGCCGAGACAGCGGTAAGCTCCGCCGTTTTGCCCCGGATAATGTCGAAATATGTGGCTTCATCCAAATCCATGTTGCCGCAATGGTGATTTTGGGTCATTTCCCCTTCCCATACACGATTTGTTGCTCTGGCAATCCACTGGCAGGCAACAGTTGACCCCGTAGCGGCTGCTAGGTGAAACGCATGTGTGAAGAGGTAGTCGCCCAAAAGTACGGCGGATTCATTGCCCCATTCCACATTGATCGTCGACGCATGACGACGAATCATTGCGTCGTCTAAAATGTCGTCGTGGACTAAACTTGCCGTATGAATCATCTCAACCACAGCGGCAAGTTGGTGGTGAATCGGCCTGATCCCACCACAAGCCTGGGCTGAGAGCAGCAATAATGTAGGCCTGAGTCGCTTGCCTTGAAATCGCGCCGCATGGTCTACCAAAATTTGAACGAAATCGATGCGGCTTTTTAACTCCTCACGGTAGATCAGTTCGGAGGCTTCCAGATCCTGAGCAATCGGAAGATAAAGCGCAGCAAGGCGAATTCGGGTTTGATCCAAACTGCGCAAGTCGTCGGTAGCTGAGGACATCGAACAATCTCTCCGAAAAATTGGCTGACCCGTTGTGACGAAATTCGAACAGGAAGGGCATCACGACTCGCGGAGAAAGTCTCCGGAACGACCACCCGACTTCGACTCCAAACGGATTTGCTCAATAGTCATGTCGCGATCAATCGCTTTGCACATATCGTAAACCGTGAGAGCTGATGTAGATACAGCGACCAGTGCTTCCATCTCGACTCCAGTTCGGCCTGTTGTCCGGACAGTGGAATCAATTCGCAGGCGGTCAGGAGGCATGAGGGTGAATCGCACCTCAACACAATCCAGACCAAGACTATGACATAACGGAATGAGCATGTCCGTCCGTTTTGCAGCCTGAATACCTGCAACTCGTGCTACAGCAAGAATATCACCTTTTTTGGAATCGCAGTTTTCAATTGCGGTCAAAGTGGCCGACTTCATCAGGATTTGTCCTGAGGCCGATGCAACTCTCTGTGATGAGGCCTTTTCGGTCACATCCACCATGCGGGCTTGGCCATGTTCATCCAAATGTGTCCATCCCGACATGATCACGACCCATTTCCAAAGCAATGTTTCTATTCCTACAGTAAGAATTATAGAAACTGATGAATCATCTGGTAGGTCTTTTTTTAAATTGATCGCAAATCTACCTGAAATTTACTCTCTTTTTGGCTCCATAAATTTCGGGCCAGGCCAGATTCCTCCAAGCCAGATACCGTTACGGCTCCTCAGAGAAATCGGTTCGTGACTTTCTATCCATGCCTCAAACTCAGCAGGCCAATAAGATTGCCGCCGATAGACCACCAAATACCGGGCTTCACGCCAAGCCGATTGGTCTCGAAACAGATCGCCTTGTTTCATCAGTTCCAGCGGTGTAAAGAATATTGCCTGATTTTGATGGAGCGTAGGAACCACAGCCACTGCGTCTCCCTTGGAACGAACTTCAAGCAACCTTGATAATAGCTTGCGGTCGATGGCGTCGCCCCAGTAATTCAGATCCATTCCTTGGCCTTCAAAGAACTTCAGCCCACCGACCATTGGGCTCACATAACTCATCGGAGAAAACTGAAAGCAGGCAAGCACGGAATTGCCCAGCCCCAAAGCGAAAAATATCGTCCACAGGCGTCGTTTTAAACCGGTTTTGGGTAGGGTTGCAAAGATTCCTGCCGCCCCAAGACCAGCAACGACGGCGACTAGCGGCCAGACTACGAGAAACAGTCGGTCCATGTCGTATCTCGTAATGGGTAAACTGAATAAGATCATCATCTGGAAGATGAGGACTGCGATTGGGCGTCCGAGAATTCCGTCATTGCGTCGAATCAAGGAAATTAGCCCCGCGCCAAACAGAATCATGGCAAAAGGTGTGATCGCCGCCATGAACTGAACCCATGAACTGTGCCAGGGAAGCTCGTTGTCCTGATAAACTTTTCCAAAATAAAGCACCATGAGGTGCTGACGTTTGACTGTTCCACCAAAATAAACCGAAAATCTGCCAACGGTTTCATACCACATCCAAGGCCAGCCAAGGAGCCAGCAGACCGGAGCAAAACTGATACCTAGAAGCCCCTTGGCAAGTTGTTCTAGACTTCGACTGTAAATGAGGATTACAACCAATGCCCACGGGATGATGAGCCATCCGTGGATTTTTGTCAGCATGGCCAGAGCTGTCAGGATGCCGGCGAAAATGGAGCGTTTCAAGCCCGGCTTCTCGATCCATCTTAGCCAGCCAACCACAGCCGCGAACCAAGTCAGGTTCAGAATGGTTTCAATGGCTGCAAGGTGTGCGTGCGCATAGATATGTGGTAGAAACATGTAGCAAATTGCCGAACTCCAGCCTGCCGTCGGACCGG
The DNA here is from genome assembly GCA_945865635.1 of Candidatus Kuenenia stuttgartensis. Lineage (GTDB taxonomy): Bacteria > Planctomycetota > Planctomycetia > Isosphaerales > Isosphaeraceae > QWQI01. Next base: position 24,365 of record CAMBEP010000025.1, on the reverse strand, counting down.
CCCTGGAACCAACAAATCGTGCGATCAAAGCGACCGTAAAACCGAACGCCAGGGCAGGAGCGATTCGGGCAGAATGGATATAAAGGCCAGTCGGGTCAGCATGACTCGTAAAAAGCACCTGGAGAGTCTGGAAGCCATGAGAAGCGGCACCAAGCAGCCATCGTGCAAGTGGTGGATGATCAGGGTTTCCTCCAAAAGTGGCCTGAACTGAAGCCTGATTCAAAAAGCCCAGCCCGTGTTTGCCAAGTTGATCCCAATAATGCCTGCCTGGGGCAACATCAAGCGGCTCGTCGGTGGTTATCCCTGGCTGGCCAAGTCCCCAAAATACCAAAATAAATGCCAGTAATCCCGCCAGACCTGGTCGGTTGAAGACAATGACAGAATTTATTCTGGCGTGGCTCATGGTGTTCTATTCCTTGCCATTCATCATAACGAAAAAGCCGTGCCTTGAACCCATGATTTCTCATGTGGATCAAGCACGGCGATTTGGTAGATCACGAATCGAAAAGCTGAGGATCAGATTTCGTCGGATTTTTTCTGAGAGATCAGTCGTTTGATGCGTTCGCTAAGCAAGGAGCCATCGAAAGGCTTCTTGAAGGCATCGTTGAAACCAAGCGATAAAATTTCAGGACCAGGAGTTTCGCTTGTCAGAGCAATCAAAACAGTGCTGAGATGATCCTGGCTTCGTCGCAAATTCTGAGCAATTTGGCCTGCTTCAATCCGCCCGATCGCCATATCAATGATGATACAGTCCGGGTGAAAGCTTTCAGCCCTGATGCCCGCTTCGAAACCTGATGAGGCAGTTTCCAAGCGGAAGTCGTCTGACTCGCGAAGATTGTCTTTCAACTGACCCATAAGTGGGGCGTCAGCGCCAACCACCAGGATTTTGTTGTAAACTTCAGCTTCCAAGTCGCCCAGAGGCATCCCGTGTTCTTTGAGAAAACGCAGAAGATGCTCGCGAGGAATTCGCCGGTCTTGGGAACCAGGAATTCGATAGCCGCGTAAACGTCCTGAGTCAAACCACTTGCTGACAGTTCTTGGAGCCACCTTGCAAATCTTGGCGACTTGGCCGGTGGTGTAAACCTTTTTCATATCGAGGACTCCACTCGCTTCCTTGTTGTGCGAGACCTCGGAGGTTGAGTCACCAACCATCCGGTATGGCCCGACGGGTCTTTAACAAGCCTCCACCAGCCGGGCTTCGGGAATCCAATCCCTGGCACCTTCGGCGACGACTCATCCCAATTCTTCTCCCTATGATTCACAACCAGGACCAGTCTTGCGAACGATCCTGACTGCTAAAATCGGAATTCACTCGAAAGTCAATCCTGATCAGGGAGATGTCCTTGCTCAAGGGACGGGATCGGCTGGTTCGAACTACTCGGAGGGTTCTGGCATTCATCCTCGTCGTAGCAAACCTAACCGTCACAACTAATTTTCGATCAACACGCCTCACAACTTTAATACCGAATAGGCGAAAATTGGTAATTAGGTTGATTTGGTAAAATAGGGTGTTTTGAGCTTGCGATAATCAAAGCCGGTCGGAGTACAAAAAAATGGCTGTTTTCGTTTTGAAAACAGCCATCCAAAAACCAGTATCTCTATTAAAAGCAAATGGTTATGAGATCATTTGCCGGGGTTTGGCACCCGTGGTGGAGACGGTGTTGCGTTTAAAAATGGGATGTATGGGCGAAGTTGCTTGTAGGGAGGTTTTTCTGGAATAGTTTTTGGAGTAGGCGGCTCCACCGTCGAATCCGTTGGCTCTGGCTTTCCAAATATTCTCAGTTTGGGAAGTTTCAGAATGCGTCTCGGACCTTTTTCGGATTTCGATTCCACGCCCTCGGCAGATGCCTGGCCCACAGAGCTATCCTTTTTTGGCTTGTCGCTGATCTTGGCGCCTGCAATCTGAGCCTGGGTATAGCTTCTTGTGCTCTCAGGCTTGGCATCAGCGACAAGCTCGCCTTGAAGATTATGTTGTTTCTGTGCCGTGACCAGCAGACCAACAATCTCCGGATATGTCGCCCCCAAATTCGCCATCTCGCGGATGATGTCTTTCATTTCGAGAGAAGAAACCACTTTGGAGTCTTTATCCAGCGAATTTCGCGTGATCCTGGAAATTTCAAGCTTCTCATCGTTCTCCGAAGCATTCAGAATGATCGACCCACCACCACCCAGTACGATAGGAGGTTCCAGCTTCTGGACCGCTCCAAAAAGTACGATTTCCGCACGATTGACCCGGGTGTAATGCACCAGCGGTGGGCCATCGCAGTCGACTACGAAGAGTTGGAACGGGTCCTCCATTTGAGCGCCACGCCGCCGACGGGACTGAATGTCCACAATCGCAGCCGCCATATTCTCAGGCGATTCTTCGGCTTTCCGCTCTTTCATCACTTGGGTCCTGCCCAAGTATGGATTATCAGGATCCGCCGTTCTCAATGCCGCAAACGCTCCATAGCGAATCACCGGATCCTCTGAGCCCATTAGCCCTCGTAAAGCCACCATGGCCGCCGGTTGGTCAGCAGCGGCCAGCCCAGCAAACGCAAACGCCCGAAATTCGGGTGTCTTCAAAGCCACTTGTTTCAGAATCTCAATTCCAGACTCTTTCTGGAGATAAGCTAGAGCCTCTGCTGCAAAGAAGCGGCATTGAAGATCTTTGCTTGTCAACCCGGATTCAAGCGACTGGACACCTGCCTGGCCCATGCCTTCCAGTCTCAGGGCGGCTACACCAGCCGTTTTGGGATCTCTTAACTCATTTGCCCATTGGGCGATTCTTTCGGCTCTGATATCTTCCCGATCAATGATTGGCAGAAGTTTCACCACCTGAAAAAAACGAGCCTGATTCTGGTGGTAAACATGGGGAACCTTGAGGTCGAGATACTCGTCCGTTTTGGCCGTCGCCACACCGCGTGATTCCGGACCAATCTTGATCGCAAACCGCCGGTTGATCACTTCCTGAAGCATCGCCGATGAACGAATGCTTCGATGCTTTTCCATCAAAGCCAGTCGAAACGGAACTTCTTTTTTGACCTTCGCTCCGCCCAGAACTCGACCAGTTCGGGGGTTCTCAGGATTCTTCACATCGCCAATCATAATCGGACCAAAGGCATGGGCCAGTGGTGAGCCTTCCTTGATGTCTTTGTCAGTGACAAGGACTTCCCGCATTGTGGTACGCATCAGGTAACCACCCGCAAGGCTTGTCGTGCCACTATTTGGAGTCAGTTCGATGACCACATCCAAAGGGTCGCTTGGCGATATACCCGCCGGAATGGTCGCCCGAACAATCACCAAAGACGTATTGGGTGAAGCCAGAATCTTGGAAGGGGTGTCGACTCCCGCTTTCCGCATCTGTTCCAAAAGATTTTCGCGAAATGGTCCAGTCTCAGGGTCGGAACCCGTACCACTCAAGCCGACCACAAGCCCCACACCTTCCACTTTTTGATTCCGCTGGGCTACGATGACAGCCCAGTCACCAATCATGTCTGTATGTTTGGGTGGAGCACTGACCAGTTTTGGAGTGGATTTGTCAGCGCCTACCAACAAGGCCACACCGGCCATTGCCGCCAGGGCTTCACGCCGATTTGGTTCGATTTGACGCAAAAGACCAGCCTCCATGCTTGACCAACCAGAAGACGCATCTCGGAAAACATCCTGTTTTCCTGTATCAGGGCAGAAAGAGCCGTTCAACTCTTGCGACCCTGCCGACTGCGTCCCACAATCAGGAATTAAAGCTTTTGTAAAGTTTTCCGAGAATTTGTCAAGCCGTATTTTCTTTAGATCGAGTCGTTTCCAACCTCAAGGATTGCTCACCCACTTTTCAGATAAAACTGGAGAGCTCTGATCGGCTTCAACAACGGCAACAAAATTTATGGGCGTTCCATCGTTTCGAAGAGATGAAATGGATTCCCAAAAACGACTCGGTTCCATAGAGCGGTCTGCCAGGAAAAGTCCAGCTTGGGTTCGATTCAGAAATGCGAAAGACGATTTGGTGACCGCACCATTGAACTTCCTTCCCGTTGAAATTTACGGCTGCGATTTAATTCTGCGGGCCACGAGTTCGCTAGGTGTGGAATTGTCGAGCCATGCGAATGGATCTGCATCGGGTTCTCGATGTTCAGGCATGATCCGTCGGTCAATTCGTCTCTGTAAATTTGTAATCATCTGATTAAAGATGAAAACAGCCGCCAAAGTTGGAATCAAAGCCGCCAATCGACATTCTGTTATAGGAGCTGTGATGCTAACCACGCCAGCACCTAGTGGTACACCAAAGACGGGGCTGATTGACATAATCACATAACCCAGGCCCTCATTTTCGTTGGGCATATTGGACACCAATGATAGCGCCATTCCCAGCATAAATGGCATAAACCAGGCCACAAACAAAAATAGGGCCAGCGCGCCACCTGCCAGCTTTCCAATTCGAAGTCGATAGTATTGCATTGCCAGCCCAAATTCAATAACCATCAGCACGGCTGTTGCTGTTGAAGCACCTGGTAAGGGCAATGTCTTGTGATTCTCTTCATTTCGAATGGAATAAAGTCCAGCAATTCCTATTGTAACGATGCCTGCAAAAATCAGGAGTACCCAGCGATTAAGGGCTCGATCCTGAAACGGGCTTGGTCGTCGCAGGCCAAGCCTTAAGCTTCGTCGAAGTCCGCCAATGTAAGCAACGCGTTCTGGCGATGCGGTGGCAATCAGCAAGAAGCTTAGGACTGCCCAAATTCCAATCACGATCAGTTCTGCTAAATAGATGTAGGAATTGTTGAAATAGTTGACGTGAAACATGAATCCCCAGCCAACAAGGATGGATAGAGACATTGCCATGATCGCTTGCCTTTTGGTTAAAGAAGGCCGAATATCATCTTGAAACCGCCTTACTCCTGCGATCATGAAAAACACGACTGCAATCCCAGCGACTCCAGAAAAAACCATCAGGGCATTGGCTTTAACACCAAAAAAATAGACCATGGGTGGGTCGCCTGCCAGTCTGTCAATCGCCAATGTTCCACTGAAAATTGGCCCCAGCATCCCCATTGCTGCAAAGATGCCCCAAGTCGCGCCTTTTGCAGCGTTTGGGTTCGTATTTTTTGCCAGCATCGCTGAAACAATGGTCATACCATGCATGACCAAGGTCAGCATCAATATTGCCAATAAAATCTGAATCAAGCCGAGCAGGGGAGTACCATAAAGTATACAAGCCATGACCAAAAAAGGAATTGCAAATAAAACAATTGCGTATTCCCGGATTGGCCCGCCAATCATAAATCCAAAAAGTAGACTTCGTGGAGATTGAGGGCTCAGTCGATGAAAATCAATCATTCCCGAAGATCGTGTTGTGTTGATCATCAAAGCAAGTTGCGTGGCCCCGATAATGAGCATCATAAATATCATGGCACCTAGCATATAACCAGCAGAGCGGTCATAGCGTTTCGTTTTGAACTGATACTCCATCCAGATTGATGCCGACGCCAGAACCCCAACAATCATCATCCAACTGATCATGCTGGATCGCTTCAGTCGAACCCTGGTCTGTTTGATGATAATTGGATTGTCCGTCAGGATAGACCAATCCGGCTTGAGGACTGTTGTAATAAATCGATTCTTTTCTGGTAATTCTTTGACAGATTCAATCGGATTTGGAACATGGTTGTTGGTCATTCTTCAAGCCTTTTTTTGATTGTTCTGGAGTGTGAGTTCTGCTGCAACACGGATTATTCAGGTTATGAAACTTCTTTAGCCCCGACCTTCAAAAAGAGCTCTTCAAGCCCTTCGCGTCGAGGTGCAAAACTAATGATTTGGAAATCGGCACGACACATATCAGCCAGAAGGTTTGCCATCATGGCCTCTTCCTTACCGATCAACTTGACGAATAAGTGATCTGCCGATTCATCAAACTCTGCGGATCGAACGCCCTCGCGTTGTAATAGCCAATCGCGTAATTCTTCAGCACGATCCAGTAATCGGATCTGTAATTCCGTGCCTGTATTATATTTGGCTTGAACCTCTGCGATCGAACCTTGGACAATCATCCGACCACGTTCCATAATCGCCACTGAGGTGCAAAACTCGCTCATTTCACTGAGGATGTGCGAACTTATCAAAACTGTTCGCCCTTCGCTTGCCAACGATCTTATGATCTGCTTAAGCTCAATTCGTGCATTCGGGTCGAGGCCACTGGCAGGCTCATCCAGCAAAAGCACCTTGGGATCAGGCAAAAGGGTTTTTGCCAGTGTGAGTCGTTGCCTCATCCCACGTGAGAGTGCTCCTGCTGGCACATTTCGTTTTTCGGTCAGGCTGACACGCTCCAACTCTTGTTCCACACGCTGCTTGCGAATGGATTTTGGGATCTTGTAAGCGGCCGCAAAAATATCAAGGAATTCCCAGCATTTCAAGTCTTCGTAAACTGGTGCAAAGTCGGGCATGAATCCGAGGGCCAACTGAGCGGCCTCCGGATGCTCACGAGCGTCAATCCCTGCAATGCGAATTGTGCCGTAAGTTGGTTCCAGCAATCCCACAATCGCTCGCATCGTGGATGTTTTGCCTGCTCCGTTTGGGCCAATCAGACCGCATACTTCACCTGCACCAATATTGATTGATAATTCGCGAACAGCGCAGAAGTCGTCGTAATCGACTCGTAAATCAGAGACTTGGATCATTGGCCTGAAACCTCAAGCAAGGAACTTTCGAAGCTTCTCAACAGATTGAGTTGAGACTTCGTAATGGTTCGTTCGCAAGAGTTCATTATTTCATGAAGTTTTGGTTTTCTTCAAGGAATTCCTAAAAAATGACGGACAATTCTGGCAAAAGTGATCATCATACAAAATGCAAGCATACAGAGAAGTACAACGGCTGCCAGGTGGCTTTCTACGCCGGTATGCATCAAGCCCCAAAGTCTTACGGAGAGCATCTCAACTCCAGGGGGAACAACAAGATTCGTTGCAGGCAACTCGCCAACCGACAGCCCAAATGTGACCCCCATCGCGGCGATTGCCACAGGGCCTTTTGTGGGCCACTGTAATCGCCAAAACAGAACCCTTGCTGATAGCCCATCCATATCAACCAAATCCTGGATCGGTCTTGATCTGTAGAAAATCGATGGCCACAGCAATATCAAGGTCACCGGCATGAGCCGAAAAAGTTGTGCCGCAATGATCACTGCCGAACTGTCGTAGATGGCTTCATAAGGCATCCAAAGCCATTGAACAGCCAAGCCAGCGACCGGGCCCGGTACCGCCAGCCCAATAGCCGCTCCGGTCAAAGCGGCCCATTTAAACAAAGATGAGATGGCTGAGAGTTCTGCAAGGATCCATGCCAAAAAAGTGCTTGTAATTGCGATCGTGCTTGCGACCATTAAAGTGGATGGCAACGAATCCGCTAGGTCAGGCCAGGCATTTCTCAAGTTATGGCCCAAGGCGATCAACGACCATTCAGGCCTGATGTTTAGGGTCGCATCGCCTCCAGATCGACCTGCCCGCCATGCCAGGGCCATGACTGGTACTCCCCACCCAATAAACGCTATTGCTGTGATCAACATTGCCGCAATTCGCGTCTGCCAACCTTTAATCCAAAGCCTGTTCAGAGTTAGTCGATCCGGGATTGAACCTCTCTTTTCCGCTCTCCTTGCATGATAAGACGCCCATGTGATCATCAGGCCAGTCATCAAAAAGGTGGGAGCCAATGCAGTGCGTGCCGCTGCAGTGAGGCCATCGCCCATCTGGGCTTGCAAATAAGCCTCTTCCGCAAAGGTCCGTTCCTGAACAAGGTCTGTGACAGTCATGTCTCCAGCAGTAAGAATAAAAACGACCAATAATGCGGACCATGCCGCTGGAATACACCATTTTAGTGTGGAATGACAGATGGCAAGTGGTAAGGGGTGATCAACTCTCGCCAAACTCTCCAGGGAATCGTCGACCTGATTCATCACCCCCGAAATAACCCAGACCACCAGTGGAATGGCTGACAAAGCATGAATCAGAGCTGCTGCCGACCATCCAGATATCAACGGCCTGTCAGACATTCCAAAGGCTTGCATTCGTCCTAAATTCCCAAACGCACCAAGCCACGCAGCGGCCATGACTGGAAGTGGCAAGAAAATGGCGGAAGTCCAAAATAATCGAAACACTGGCCTGAATCGCCATTGGCAACGGCATAGTATCAAGGCGATAAAGGTGGCTAAAGGGATTGCCAGAGCAGCGGTTGCAAAACTTAATCGCAGGCTATGCCATCCAAGAATTGGAAGTCGATATGCGGCCGAACCGTTTACAGACCATGTGGGCGGATCCATCAATAAGCTGCTTGTCAGGCCTTCTCGACTTTCAATTGCCATGGGCTTGATAAAAGCGTGCCTTAGGATCATCCACGCAGGTGCATACCAGACTATCGATAAGACGAAGCACCCCAAAGCGATCTTGAAAAGTCTGGGTGCTTTAATCGTAATGTTCCACATCGATTCGGCTTTATTGACTTCGGAACGACCCAGCTTACGGAACATGGATTTCAAAGAGCGATTGAGTTCTTAAAATGGCAAGTTCCATTGGGAATGTATGGAATGTCTGAACCGAGAGGAAGTTGTGTCCAGCTTCGACATGAACCTTGATGATCGAATTCTCTTGCAGGCGACTATTTTTGTGAGGCTGCCAAATCAAATCATCAGGTGATGGCTTGAGAAGCATTTCGTGGGTCAGGTATCGAAAGATCGTAGGGTCTGTGATCTCAAGCTCATAATTCAATTGATACTCAAGGGAGCCACCAGGCTGGATTGTCGCAAAATCTTCGTTAAGCGGGACCCTTTGCCAGATGACCCGATTTTCAGGGATGGTTAGATCTGACTGGACCAAAATCTCGGTCAGAGCCATCCTGGAATTTGAGAAAATCACAGCATGACCAGTTTCGTGTATCCAGATGTCGGCTTTCCATTGATCAAACAGGTTGAGGCGTCTATGCCTTCGACCGTTGAACCAATCGGCATCCAATGCCTGAGCCAACACCACGAGCCGCTTCTCAGCTGCTTTAAGCGAGTTGGGATGTAGACTCATTGTGACTTCCGTTTTCCATAGGAATATCGACTAGGAATCAGGATTCCTACCCTCCCTGGCTTATGCATCGTTATGCAAAACTTTGCCGATGGAGAAAGACGGAGCTTATCGCTTACGTTTTCCCCGTATCGAAGTTGCTCAACAATAACTAATATATGCTGGAGAGTTATCACAGACAAGGCGAGTGTCTGGAATCAACACGATGTATCTCTTTTTCGCAACCTGAATCTCGTAACCGGGACTTTTTAAGCAGGTTGGGCTAGATTTGCGTTTTTTAAGAATCCGATATTGACCGAATCGATCATTGTTTTAATATGCAATCTTCAATCTCTGTTGCCTCTGCGGAAATCATGCCCATGAGGTCTTCCATTCAGGTGAAAGAATGATGCGACCTTGATTCGCATTATGATGTACGTCTCGATCCAAACTCATGGAGGCAATGGAGCATGTCCCATCAAGACAAAGGCCTGAACCTGGAAGTTTCAAGTGGTCGCCAATGCCGCATTCAAAAAGTCGTTCTGGCTTATAAGTATCGTGGTGCTGGATATTTGTGGCACAAATCCATGCGCCGGGCGCTGGAACGATGGCCATCGTTGAAACGTCGGGTTCTCTATGCCGATCCAAGACATTATTGGACCCTGCGGGGCGGCCCTGAATATCTTGCAGAACAGGAAGGTCAGAAGGCGAGAACGGCTCGGTCCAATTGGCTGGCTCATCGCATTGCAGACTGTAAACCAATGTCCATCCTTGAAGTCGGGTGCGGTTACGGGAAGCAGATTGCCAATATCAGGCGAATCGTTGGGGATGTTGTACAAATCACCGGAATTGACTTCAGCTTATCGCAATTATCACTTGCTCAAGCTCATCTTAGGAGCGATGATAACGTGTTTTTGATTCATGGTTCAGGCGATCGGCTTCCCTTCGCAGACCATTCCTTTGACCTCGTTCTGACCTCTGCTGTAATTCTCCACAACCCGCCTGAAATTGCTGATAAAATTCGACAAGAGGTGCTTCGGGTTGCCCGCTGCTGGTGTGTGCACAACGAAGATACAGATACGACTTACAATCGATTTGGCTACGATACTGCTGCATGGTACCAAGCTCGTGGGCTGAACCGCGTGGACTCTTCAAAAATTCCTGTGGAAGTCTTTGCCGAGAGCGATGATCCAGCAGGTGAATCAGAACGATCGCAGTTTTGTTTGGTCGATCTGCGATGAGTCCTTTCGCTGCAGTCAGTGTGAATTCGAAGCGACAACAGCCTCAAACTCAGGAAAGTCAACTCCTGAAAGACAGCCTCTGGATGACTGCGGTTGGTCAAATTGAGCGATTTGTCGGGCTCCTTGTGACGTTCGCCTTGCGATGGGGTTTATCACCCTCGGACTTAGGCGTTTACAGTGGTTTACGGCTGCTCCTTGATAATACGAATCGCTCAAGCCTAGGAGTGGCCTTGGGCGCAATCCAGAAAATCACCTTGCTTCAAGCAAAAGGGCAGTCCGATCATGCCCGATACATCACAAATGTAGCCGCTACATCCAACACCTTGACATCGACAATTTATGGTATGGTTCTGATTCTTTGGGGTGGCAGGCTTTTCATCAATAACGAATTAAAATGGGGTACTGGACTGCTATTAGTTGGAATTCTGGCGATTTTCAAACGGTATCAGGATTTTCATATTGCAATCCTAAGAAGCGAATCGCAATTTGGAATCGTAGGGCGACTGGCAATCTTTCAAAGTCTTTTCTTCGCTTTTGGAACACTCTTTGGAATATACATTGCCGGATTCTGGGGACTCATCTCTGCTTTGATGTGCGGATTTGTTGTGCAGTCAATCATGCTTCAAAAAATCGATCCGAATCGAAGCTTTCAAATGTCCTGGGATTGGTCGATACTATTTTTACTCGTAAAGACAGGTCTGCCAATTCTGGCAGCCAATACAGCCTGGGCCATGCTCAACACCATAGACAGGGCTTTGATTCTAAGTCAAATGCCTGATGGAACGACTCAGGCCGGATATTATTCCATTGCTATTCTAGCTACAAACTGGTGCAGCGATATCGCAGGCCGAGTCGGGCTTGTCGTTTATCCACAATATCAAAAACTGCTTGGTAATGGAATCAAAATTCATTCAATCTTGGTCGAGGCAGAAAAAGCCAGCTTGATAATGCTTTCGATCCTCTCATTTCTAAGCCTCTGGGCTGTTTTTGTTGGAAATCAGCTCCTGCCGGTCTTGTTTCCAAAACTGGTGACAGGAATGGCAGCCTTCGAGCCCATGTTGCCTGGATCTATAGCATTGGCAGCCACCTGGCCACTTAGGCAGGCTTGGACAGCACTTGACAGGTCATGGGCATTGTCGTTTCTGGCAGGAATTGTACTGATCCCACAATATATCATACTAAAGATCGTCGCCTTAAATGGTTCTCTTGCAGAGATCGCCTACACCTCAAGCCAATTTCAAATTGCCGGAGCTGTATTGCTATTCGTTATGACCTGGTACGGTACATCATTTGATAAAGCCAGAATCAGATCCTGGACTCTTGCAATTCTTTCGATAGTCTATTGTCTTTTTGCTTCTTTAACGATTCAGAGAAATGGGCTATTTGCAGCTAATCTGATGCTGGATTCAGGCCATCAGTTACTGATCCTGCTGATCGCTTCAATTCCAGCCCTTATCCCAATATATTTGATTTGCAAGAGTAAAATCAAATCGAATGATCATACCAGTGAGACTATGTACCCATGATCGGCGATTTCATCACTTTAATTACAATCGGTCTGATGGGGCTAATGATCGGCGGCCTTGTCTGGAAAAAACTGGTATTGCGAGCCCCATTTGCAATGGAATGGTTTGGTCTGGTCCTTCCAATCGGGCTTGGTTTGGCAGGCTTAATCCTTGGCGTATCTGCGTCTCTTGGGAGCTTGCAAACAGGCATCGTACTGGTCTTGCTTTCGACATCGATAGGGTTATTCCATTTTCGGCAATACATTCAAGAAAGTTTTCTGAAAAAATCATTCGTAAATTTGAAAACAGAAATCAAATCATTTCCATTGGTTGCACTACTCATCCTGATTCTAATCGCCTGGCTAGGTCTTCAATCGCCCGTTACCGACGGAGATGCCCTTTGTTATCACCTTGAAGTGGCAAAACGTATTGCTGCTAGTGGGCGAGTACAATTTGATCCTGATCTCCATGAAACGGCATACCCATTATTGGTGGAATCTCTGCAAGCGGCTGTTCTAAAGCTTCGAGGTCCAGTCGCGACCCGTGCCATTTCCTTCTGGTTTGGGCTCTCCCTTGCATTCTCTGCATCACTGCTTGCACAACCCTTGGTCGGTCAGCGAAATTCCATTTATGCAGCTTTGATCATTCTATCGTCACCGATTGTAAACTGCGGAATGATTTCACCGTTAAACGACGTCCCTCTGGCATCTCTCTGCGCTTCCGCTTTTGCTGCTTTGGTAGTGCTTGATCAACAAAATATTTCAATCATTCGCCGCTCTATCATTTCGGGCTTGTTATGTGGCCTGGCTTGTGGTGTAAAATTCCCGGGAATCGTTTGGTCGGCTGTTATTGGAATGTATCTCTTCGCTTTATCGTTTAATAATACGTACCGATTCAGCCGAAAGAGTATAAGCAACATCAAACCAGTCGGTGTCTTTGTCCTGGTTCTGTTGATTGTAGGTGGTTACTGGTACGCTAGATCAGCTCTGTTGACAGGTAATCCGGTGCATCCTTACTTTAGACATGCTTTCGGTGGCCATGGCCTTGACGAAGTGCTTGAGGATGCGAGAAAATCGACCCTTGCCCATATATGGAACATTCTGACAGCACCGGTCGGTTTATCGTTGATTCCTAGCCATTATGATAGTTTCTCGCATCAGATTGGTCCTTTGTTTCTCGCATTGATTCCACTTGGATTCCTGCGTAGATACCATCCATTATGGTATCTCTATCTGGTAATCGGTAGCCTGGAAATCAGTTTGTGCCTGACTCAGCGACAAAGTCCACGATTCTATATCGCTGCACTGGTGCCTTGGTCTGCATCGGCATGTGTTGTATTTGTAGATATTCTTGAAAGACTCAATTCTTCCTCTCCTAAAATAACAAAGAATAAAGCGATTTTATTGCCGCTGTTCGCTATTGTCTTTTTGATCTCATCATTTAATCTTGCTAGGGTCAGGCATGGTGCTTTAATGCTCGCTGGCCTTAAATCACCATCGCAATGGTTGATTGAGAACGAGCCGACTGCTCAATTATCCCACTGGGTCGATTTAAATCTTCCGCTCGACGCTAGACTTATCGGCCAGGACCATCGTGGTTTTTATTGGCCACGTCCTTTTACAATGGAAAAAGCACATCGAAGGCGAACCGGACTTCTGAAAAATCAACCCTCTGTGGAATTCATCATACAGCATTTTCTTGATCAGGGATTCAGCCACCTGGTCATGGCGGAACCTGATTCACTAAATGCTGTTGAATTTGACACTGATCTTTCCCTATATATGCAACCATGGACTGAATCTCATCAACCAATAATGGATTGTACATTGCATGAATCGGATGGCTATCACAGGCGTTACCGAATATTTGACTTGAAATTCGCTCCAAAGCAGACATGCATCGAAAATAAAAACATCCCGATTCTCCAGGAAGCACATGATCTTTTCGTTCAGCCATTTACTTTACGGACATTTCCATGAGTGACTTCAACGGGCTATCGCATATAATTAATGAAATCGACTGTAAAAATATTTCCATTGATGATATTCGTAATTATGGTCAAAAACCAGAATATCGCACTGCCGGGAACTTCTTGGCTTGCAAATGGGCACGACCATCAGCCGTTTATGGTACATGGATGGCGCTTAGAATTGGACTCTCTGCACATCAAATAACAACTCTCGCTGCCTTGTCATGGTTTGCTGAAGCGATTTGCATTTCTATTGGCACCCGTTTCTGGTTTAGTATCGGAGTGAGTCTTGGATTCTTGGGATTTTGGCTCGATCATGTTGATGGTCAACTGGCACGTATTACCAAAAATCAGAGCCTTGAAGGAATATTTCTGGATTTCTGGGTTCATACAGCACATGCTATTTTACGCGCATTTGGACTTGGTTGGGGGCTTTATCAAATCACTGGGAATGACTTGGCGATTTTATCCGGAATGGGTGCAGCTTTTGGCTGGACCATGATCAGCCATTCAAATGACTCGAAATACAAAGCGATGAATGCCTATCTGCATTCTGCGAAAACTAATTATATGACACAATCCAAAGATCAAACCTTTTCTCCCTCAAATCCGATCTTTAAGAACTCCTCAAACTTAATCGCATTAATAAACTGGCCTTTATTAAAAATGCAGGAGCCCCATATGGTCTTAATGGCAGAACTGATCATTTGCTTGCTCATGTGGTTCAGTCTCCAACTGGGTATAAAGATATGGCTTTTAGTTATGATCTTCTGGTCAACCGTGTCGCCTCTTTGTGCAATCCTTCGACTGATTCGATATGTAAAGTCAGGTCGGATTACAGCCGACTTTTTCAGCACCTTTTCCAAACAATCAGGCGACTGACTTCAAATTAAAACAGTCACTGCTTGTTCTGAGTCAAGCTTGTGATTATGATCATGGAACTCAAGATCCATACATTGTGGGTTGGTGTTCAAATCTATCAGGCAAAAAGTACAGTCAAATGAACGATATGCAAAAATGGTCAAATTACCGATTGCCTGTCATGCCGTACCGTTCCGATGCTTTGGGGATAGGTGTTGTGGGGGCGGGATTTATTGTACGCGATTGTCATTTGCCTGCTTATCGCGAAGCGGGTTTTCGCACGGTTGGTATCACTTCCCGTACACGATCTAAAGCAGTAGAGGTGGCATCGCTTCATCATATCCCACTGATTACAGACTCCATCGATCAACTTCTTGATGACCCTGAAGTTGCAATCCTCGATATTGCGGTTCCCCCGACCGATCAACCCGGAGTGATTCGACAAGTGCTTCGACACCGAGCCTGCAATGGGCATTTAAGAGGCATTCTTGCTCAAAAACCGCTTGCCATGGATCCACTGGAGGCTAGCGAACTGGTTGGACTTTGTGCTGATGTCGGGATTCTGCTTCAGGTGAATCAGAACATGCGATATGATCCAGCCGTGCGGGTCGCAAAGCAGTTGATAAATCAGAAGACGATAGGCGATCCGGTCTTGGCAACCATAAACATGAGAGCCGTGCCGCACTGGATGCCTTGGGCACAGGGTGGTCGCAGTCTCGCCACTTATATTATGAGTATTCATCATCTGGATTGTTTCCGATATTGGTTTGGTGAGCCTGTGCGTGTACTGGCGAGCACGAGGCCTGACCCTAGAACAAAGTTCAATCACACCGATGGCCTGAATCTATATATTCTTGAATTTGAAAATGGGGCGAGAGCATCATCTTGGGACGATGTCTGGTCAGGTCCAGTCAAAGAGGGGGCAGCCCCAGCCATTTCCATCGACTTTCGTATCGAAGGAACCGAAGGTCTGGCCTTGGGCGAAATAGGCTGGCCCGGCTGGCCTAAAATCGTGCCATCGACTTTGAAATTCAGCACAGTTCACGATGAGATGGCTTGGAATGAACCAAAATGGTCGTCTGCATGGTTTCCGGACGCATTTTCAGGCACAATGGCAGGTCTGATGGTCGCATTGGAAGCTGGCGTGGAGCCTGATATTTCAGGGTTCGACAATCTGAAGACAATTGCATTGTGCGAATCAGTCATGAGGGCTGCTGCTGAGCATCGGGTGATTGATCCGCAGGAAATAATGGACGAAATGCTCAAAAAGAATTCAAATTGAGGAGATAGAAATGAAACTTGGACTCATTAACTCAGCTTGGGCTCAGGCAAATCGCGATACGGTCTATGGACTCACAAAGACACGCGAAATTGGATTCGACACGGTCGATATCTTTGCTGATCCGCTGGATATATCCATTGAAGAACGAGAATTGATAAGACGGACATGCAAAGACCTGGATCTGCCAATTATCAGTGTGGCATGTGTTGCACTTGGTCTGATTGACTTTAATCCAAGTGTCAGGCGATTTCATCTTGAAAGATGTAAGCGATATCTAGAAATGACAGCGGATTTCAGTGGACGAAATCTCTTGCTTGTTCTGGGCGAATATGTTTGGCAAAGAGAAGTGATTCCGCCTACGGATCAATGGCAATTTGGAGTGGAATCGCTTCAAGATCTTGGTGAATATGCCCAAAAACTGGGTCTTGAAATCGTCATGGAAATGGAACCTTTCCGCGAATCACTTTTGAATGATATACCGAAAATGAAACGGTTTCTGGATGATGTCACATTAAGGGAAGTGAAGGCAAACTTGGATATATCTCATATGGTTCTGGCGAATCAATCCGCGGAATTGCTAAATTGCTTAAAAGGCCAGATCGGGCACATTCATATATCCGACTGCGACGGTAAAGTTCACGGTGATTTGCCGCCCGGTCGTGGCGTGGTCGACTTCAAGCCGTATCTGAAAAAAATCGAGGAACTCGGATTAAATCAGGACGACATTGTCATGTCCATCGAACTGGAATATTCCCCTGAGCCGGATCAAATTGAATCATGGGTCACAGAGGCGTATTTCAAAACAGCCGAATTGATGCGAAATGCAAAACTCAGGGTATAACCCTTTTTACATAGAGGATCAATCAGTGATCATCGGAATTCCGACAAGTCATTCGGTCCAGAATCTGGCAGCATATCAAAAGCATGCGTGGCAGGTGAAATGGGCCTTTCCAGAGAGTTCCTTTTGATGGTTGACTGATTGCGCCGTCACGGTGTAAATAGCCGTACCATTCGCCATATTGCGGGTCGTTAAAATGCTGGAATGACCAGTCGTGTACAGATTTATGCCATTCGGCATATCGTGGTTCGCCAGTCAGTTCAAAGGCTAATAATGTTGCAATGATTGCTTCGTTATGTGGCCACCAGAACTTCATGTCGTGCCAGTATTCTTGTATTGGCTTATTTAGTACGTCTCTGAAATACAGAATCCCTCCATGTGTATCATCCCATCCCCATTTCCACATCCAGTCGAGAATCGTCTGCCCCATGCGGGTGTATTCAGGAATGCCTCCACGAAGCCTTGATTCTTCCAAAATAAACCAGGCGCATTCCATGCTATGTCCTGGATTTAATATCCGGCCATCTGCATGATTCACAAATCGACCATCAGGAGATACATTCTCCAAAACAGCCTTTAGCTCTGTATGCATAAACTTTTGGTTTACATCCTCAATCATGTTGTCAATCAATGCGTTAAAACGTAAGTCGTTTAGGCATTTCCTTAATTCCTGGGCTGTTACAATTGCAATCATTCTTGGTGCCAAGCTGATCATTGGCCTGGTATCGGAAAACTTGGATGGCATCTTTCCTGGTGTAAACGACCATTCCATATAGATATTAAATAATTCCAAAGCCCGAACCTTGTGTTTCTCAAGCAAACTTGCCTGATACATGGCGGCATGTGCAATGGCGGCAAAAGCTTCGCTGTAAACATAACGTCTTTTACGAATTGGTTGACCGTCGCGTGTGACTTGAAAATATAAACGGCCATCACTATCGATGCAATGATCCTCAATGAAATCGACGCAACTCTTGGCTGTCTTTAGCCATTCCTCACGCTTTTCGACCTCGTTGTAAAGCGTGGCAAAGATCCATCCCGCGCGGCCCTGGAACCAAACGCTTTTATCGTCATCGACAATCGAACCATCACGATCCAAGCAAGTCAATATTCCGCCGTGATCCTTATCTAATCCGTTTTCCAGCCAGAACGGAATAATATTATTGTGTAAGGTCTTGTGATAAAACGTCTTCAGACTTACAAGCTGTTCTTTTTGATACATGAACTTGTTCCTTTACGGTTTTATTTGCAAAAGGCCAAGGAATTCAGAAGAGATAGTGTTGTAGTAGTGATCAATGTTTAGATCCTTGTTCAGTTGAAAATCTGATCACCTGTGGAGTTCTTTTCCCGGGCGAAACCTCTCCAGAAATCACGACGTAATCAGATCCCCAAACCAGTGCAGGAGCCGTTACTCTTGAGTTCCCACCAGGGATTGTATTCTTTAGAACATCCCACTTGTCGAGTATCATGTCATATAAGTAGATGTCATGAGCCCATCCTTGATGGCCTTTTTGAGCAAGACGATGCCTTTCGGAACTTACGCCCCCAACGATTGCGATTTGTGATGGGCTGAAATTCCATGCCGGGCCTGGTGAAGCAGCAAGGTCTATAGGCATATCATGAATTCTTCTCCATTTTCCATTCTCAAAAACTTCGCCTGGTTGATAATTCCAAACTTCACTCAGATAAGGCATTTTTCTTAAAGAAAGACTATCGGCACCTTTTTCAATTTCGATTCCTCCGAACACAATCAGTTCCTTCATCGTTGACGCGGCAATTGACTGGATTCGCCCTGAGCCAGGAATAGCGAGCCCTTTTATCCAGCTTTTCTCAGGATTTTCCAAATCGAGAATCCACATCTCTTTTGAAGCTTTGTTGGCAGACGGGCTTTCGATGCCCCCAAAGATCACTAAACGTGATTCAATTCTCAATCCACAAGCATCTTTGATTGGCTGAGGTAATGAAGGCAGTTCTAATAAATGCAACTGGCCTTCTTTGAATCCAATAGAAAATACATCAGATATGCAAGATGGCTTAGAACTGGCCAGAGTTTTGTTAGGGCCGGTTTCTCCACCTGAACAGATTAAACGGTTGTTAAAAGTGCAAGAGACTCCATACGCCATTGATTTGGGTAGTCTGAGCTTTGATTCTCTCCAATTCTTTGAGGTTTTTGAGTCTAGGATAAAAATCCTGTTGGACCAATTCTTTTGGCCGCCTTCCCAAGGATATCCGTTAGGAAAATTTGCTCCGCCTGCAACAATAAGCTTTCCATCAATTATTCCTGCAAACATACCTGCAAAGCCTTCAAGATCAGGTATAGGAGGCAAGAGGCTCCATTCGATCGAGGGCAATGATGTTATTTGTGCATTGCAAGTAAGCGTCAAAGAAAAAAAGAAAGTCATGAAATATATACAAATCCTGAGCGATATCAATCGATATTGATGCATTACGGAAATCTTGTGAGGTTCATTTATCATATCAAACTCTCGTTTTTGAGATGTTTCGATCAAGAATATTGAGGGCATCGACTTCCTCTAAGAGCTTTACTTTCTCTTCGGACGACAGATTCATGAGTGGTGGCCTTGCTGGGCCGCAGTCGCATCCAAGTAACCCCATCACAGACTTGGCTGCTGGTAAATAGCCAAAACTGGCGATCTTGCGAATGAGTTGAACGGACTGCAACTGAAGATTCTGTGCTTCCGTCAGGTTTCCATGTTGGAATGCCTCGATAATCTTGAGATACAATCGAGCCGAAAAATTATAAGAACTGCCGACTGCACCTTGAACTCCTAACGCCAAAGCCGCCAGTAAGGCTTCATCTGTGCCATAGAGTATGTCAAGCCGACCTTGATCAAAATTCAGAAGTTCCTGGAGTTGAATGAGATCGTCGCTTGTGTATTTAATGCCTTGGAAGTTGGGAATCTCTTCGCAGGCGGATTTGACAAAATCGATCAGATTCAGTCGAACACCAGTCATGACTGGGATATCGTAGAAATAAAATGGTAGATTCTGGCAGGCTTTGGCTACGGGTATCAGCCAATCCATGAGCGGTTTAACTTGAGTCGGTTTGAAATAAAATGGCGACATGGTGCTGACGGCATCGGCTCCATGATCTGCGGCATGGGCAGCAAGATCAGAGGCATCTGCCGAGCAGGTATGGCCAACGTGTACGATAAGTTTCAGGTTGTGATTTGGAGCCGCAATCTGCCAGGCTTCAGTCAGTAACTTTCGTTCTGAGATCGTAAGCGAAACACCCTCTCCTGTCGAGCCGCCAATGAAAGCACCCATCACGCCCTGGTATTGAAGAATTCTGGCTTGTCGATCCACTTGATCGAAATGAATCGAGCCATCGCTGTGAAGTGGGGTGTGAGTCGCGGCAATCAGTCCATTAAGCCTGAATCCTGCGTGTGGATTTGGTTTTGTCGAAGTATTCATGGAGGTCCAGCGGAAAAATGGATGAGCCCAGTTGTTTGTATGGATCGAACCGATTGGAAGGCGGTCTCTGACTGATCGTTCAGACTGACGATAATTGAGGGACTGGATGTGTGTCAAGAGCCAAGGATTATGAGTCGTTGCCAAATTCTGGAATCTTAAAGAAAAATCATGGAGTATTATTGCTTTTTATAGCTTGGTTCTGTACATTTTAGGACGTTAAGGATGTTTTGGGGTACGAAATCAAGATGATTCCAAGCTAACGGAGAACGCAATGAGTGCAAAGTTCGAGATTCGCAAGTCTACCAACGCCAAGTATTATTTCAATCTCAAGGCGGGCAATGGCGAAATCATTCTCACGAGTGAAATGTACGAGGCTAAAGCCAGTGCGATTCATGGGATTGAATCGGTAAAAAATAATGCAGGTCAAGAGGCTCGATTCCATCGAAAGACCTCGCAAAGCGGCCAACCATATTTTAATCTTGTGGCTGCTAATGGGGAAGTGATTGGCACCAGCGAAATGTATGACAAGAAAGAAGCTATGGAAAATGGCATTCTCTCGGTCAGTAAAAATGCTGAGGGTGCTGAGTCTGCTGACCAAACTTAAGTAGAATAAAAATAGATGCTTGACGGGCAGGAAGTTTGGTTCCTGTCCGTCAGCTATTTGAGCTTGCTTATGATCCATTGTGAATGTACCAGTTCAAAGCTCATTGCCGTTGATTTCTTCTGCGCCCGACTCTTCCGGTTCTTCCACAAAGCCTTTTCTGGCTTGGCCGAGACTACCAATGATGCGGTGTACATGTGAAAGGTTTTTAGCATACCAGGAGTTTTGGTCAAAAGGCCGAATATGAACTCCGATTGGAATCCTCTTGCCATTGCAATCTTTATGGCCTCCACCAGTAGAGTCGATGACAAGCGGAGTTTGATCTGGCGATTGACCCACGTGACCCAAAAACATCACAACATGTGCTAATTTGCCAGTATTATTACGGATATAAAGCAAGTCAGCAGGCTCGAGTATTTTCAGGACCTGATCATATTTGGTGACGGCTAACCTCTTGGCTTCAATAATTCCACGGCCCCCTGGACCGCGAATCTTTAAATTCTCAGCTTGTTGACTGATACCGGTATTGAGCTTAATTCCGAGACTATAATTGTAGTAAAACGAGCTAAAGTTGCTGCAATCAATGCCCTTTGAGTTTCGCCCATAAGCGACCTTCTTCCAGGGCCATCCTTCGGGAGGTTGCCAGGAAGGGATATGGTGGTGCTGGTAGGGGGTGCCAATCCAGCGTGATGCTACATGAATGACTCGTTCTTGCAACCATTCCACAGAATTCTTTTCGATTTCAGGGCGAGCTGGATATTGGCGGGCAGGTGGCCCCCAGACGCCGTATTGATTGCGAACTTTCTCTGAATACCATTCGCGATGTGGGATTTCGGATTGCAGTTCCGGACTATTCCAAGGCTTGCGGTCAAATCCCTCCCCGAGGCTCACTGTTGAATGGCGAAATTCTAGCTTGTAGGGAGATTTGTATGGCTTGGCCTCAGGCTCCTGTGCAACAAGTGTTTGGGCACCAAGTGGAAGGTGGATGATTGCGCCGCTTAGGGCCAATTGTTTGAGCAGTTCGCGTCGTGAAAGGTGCATGGAAATGGCTTTTTCCATTGAGAATCTATTTCTTGATTCGAGTCGGGTAAGAATCATAGATCGATTTTATCACCAGGCTTCATCACAATCGCTTCAGAATCCGTCGCCTTTTTAACATGTTCAGCCCATAGGTCCGCATCCTGATTGATCAAGTCAAACGTGTTGTAATGTATAGGGACAACCTTTTTGGGATGAATCCGTTGAACAGCTTTCAAGGCATCGTCAGGGCCCATGGTGTAATTGTCGCCAATTGGCAGAAAAGCAAGTTCGATGCCTTCCTTGCCGATTAAGCTCATATCACCAAAAAGGCTTGTATCGGCCGCATCATAAATGGTGTGGCCATCTTTTGTGGTGATTAGAAAGCCAACAGGAGTACTACCATAAGAACCATCAGGCAGGGATGATCCATGAAATGCCAAAGTGAGTTTGACTCTTCCGAAGGGGAAATTGAATCCACCGCCGGGCTGCATCCCATGTGACTTTACGCCTTTTGCAGCGAGCCACTCATGGATTTCATAATTTGTAATAATTGTGGCATCACAGCGTTTTGATATTTCCACGGCATCGCCAAGGTGGTCGCTGTGCCCATGTGAAACCAAAATGAAATCGGGATTCATCTCTTCGGCAGAGCATGGCGCCATTGGGTTTCCTGTTAAAAATGGGTCGATGAGAAGATTATACTCACCGGTTTTAATTTCGATGCAGGAATGGCCGAGAAATCGAATCGTGGTTGGCATGGCTGAAGCTCCTGGAAAGCGATAAAATTTTTGGCATTAATAGGTTGAGTTCAAAGCCGCTCCGTGAACAGTTTCTGTGGGAGGTAGTCCGAGACGGCTGCGCCAATCGTCGAGAATTGCGGCAGTGGCACTGGCGCCAATACGTGTCACGCCGAGCCCAATGACTTCGATCGCTTTATCAAGGTCGCGTACGCCGCCAGCAGCCTTCACACCAATATTTATCGGGCATGAGGCCCGCATCAATTTCAGGTCTTCGAGGGTCGCACCGCCGGTTCCATATCCCGTTGAGGTTTTTACGAAATCAGCGCCGACATCAGTACAAATCTGGCAAAGTTTCTGGATGTGCTCCGGCTTGAGATAGCAATTCTCAAAGATGACTTTCACGATGGCTCCGCGATTGTGAGCTAGATTTACGACTGCTGCAATGTCGGCTTGAACGCGATCAAAATGACCTGCTAGAACATCGCCGAGATTCACCACCATGTCAAGTTCCGTGGCTCCGTCGTTGAGGGCGCATTCAGATTCAAAAACTTTCACATCCGTACGGTGCCCGCCATGAGGAAAGCCGATGGTTGTTCCGACAGCCACTGTGGTACCTCTGAGGATCGACTTGGCCAGTGCGACGAAGGATGGCTTGATACACACGCTAGCGACATCGTAACGTTTTGCCAGCTCGCAACCCGCGATCATTTCGGCATCGGTCAGGAATGGCTGGAGCAGCGAATGATCGAGGGTTTTGGCGATATCGGGATACTTCGATGGGGAATTCTGCATGACTCATTCGTTTCGTTGCTGATTGCCTTCTAGCCAAAATCGAGTCGATTCTGGTAAGACTTATAACATACGCAGAGCAGGCTGTGGCAATTCTGAGAATGAAACTGGCAGGTGCCTGTTCGCGGTGTTGCCCGTGATCATATCGATATTTTTGCAGGAGTACCACTTGGATGTCTACTGATTTGAGTGATAAGTCGTGCCGTATTCGTCCAACCGTCAAACCCACCGTAGCTGTGATCGGTGCCAGCACTGACCCGGAAAAATTTAGCTTTAAGGCGGTTAAAGCGTTTGTGGAATCAGGGTTTGAAGTTTATCCGGTAAACCCCAACGCCACAGAGGTAGCTGGTCTCAAGTGCTACCCCACCATTGGCGATCTCCCTGTGGGAACTCTTGATCGAGTCGTGCTTTATGTGACTGGCACAGTCGGCATGCAGGTTTTGGATGAGCTCGCTCAATTGGCGGTGGGTGAAATCTGGGCGTCGCCGGGAGCGGATGATCCCGCTGTTCTGGCCAAAGCCCGGAAGATGCGCCTGCCAATCTATCAGGTTTGCAGTCTTGATCAACTCGGCGCGAAACATTGATCTTTTTTGCAGGCAATCCGAGCAAAGATTTTCCAGCGAGTAGAATCGCTTGGTTTTACATCCATGAAATCATGGCTTGTGCTTATACTCTTCGCGGTCATAAACGACATATTTTGATCGAAACGATGCCGGAGGCATCGCAGCCTGTAGCCGGTGGTTGAGGAGCGCGAGCGACGACACCACCGGACGACGACACGACCAACGATCTTGCACCCCGCCGGGGTGCCAGAAGTTTTTTTCGCATGCAAATCCGGTGGTGTCGCTGCGCTCAACCACCGGCTACACGCTTCTGATGCCTCCGGCATCCTTTAAATGCGAAATGTGTCATTTGTGACCGCCCAGACTATATTGACGGCCCCGCCAAATATCGCTCGCTCGAATCGTGTCAATTTGACTCAGGCCGCATTGGTTGCCAAATTTTGGCTCCCTCGGCTCCAAATCGACATCGTTGCGGCATCTGAATTCCATCTCAGCCTGTTTATGCCAACCAATAAC
>CAMBEP010000024.1 GCA_945865635.1 Candidatus Kuenenia stuttgartensis | reverse complement strand
AATGTGATATTGACGATCGAAATGGGCCAATGTAGGCCATGTCCCCTGACATGGCTAACGCGATCAGGTGGATATTTTTTTTATTTTTATTCGAATTAGCGTGGTTTATTGGCCGTGCGTTCGATGAGGGCATCGGGCCGACAATGTTTTGGCATTTTTTTGTTTGGATATGCGTATGTCATATTTACGATTGAAATCGGGCCAATGTAGGCCATGTCCCCTGACGTGGCCCGCGCGATCAGGTGGCTATTTTTTTATTTTATTCGAATTATAGTCTGGGCGGTCACAAATGACACATTCGGCATCATCGTGTTACGGGATGTCTCTTTTTTGGAATGCGACAAGTATAATATGTTATTAAAATGGAAATCAGGGAATGGGAGTGCCTACGCTGAGAAAAAAGAAATAAAAGCCCAGGTCAATTCGCTGGGCTTGTTTTTTAATGTTGGAATAGCATTGGTGCACATGCATACGCTGAAGCAGTATCGTAAGGCTAAGCCGGAACAAGAATGTGGAACGATGGATTGGGGAATAATTGCAATTACATTTGCATTTGCAAGAATTCTGGAAGGATGATCAGCCTTTTTTGCCACTTCGGCGAGTTGGTACCGACTGATTCACGGCATTGCGTTTGTGGTTGGCCATGAGAGTCTGTGCGGATTTCTGGCCGGAGTTGAAGCCTTGTTTTGTCATGGAATTTGAGGCGAGTGAGGAGGCGATTTTTTTGGCTTCTGCTTGATTGGTCAATGATTTTGCCGCTGCGGACCGTCCGCTGGATTCGCCGGATGTCTCGGGAGCAAACTTGAGATCACCTTTTGAGAGTGCTGCTGCGGCCCGTCTGGCGTTGGCTTTGGCGAGGGTTTCGGGCGAGATGGATTGAAGTAATTTGGACAGTTCGGTTTTTTTGGCCATTTCGTGATACTTTCTGAGCGGTGGAGCCGAGTGTGTGCGTCCAGAAATGTTCATGAACGCCGGATCAGGTCATAAGGGATATCATACCGATAAATTTAGATTTGGGTATTTTAAATTGTCAAATTTATTGAGTAAACAAGAGGGAATTTTAAGCGGGAGCGGGCTTTTTGGTGGTTGCGAGGTCGAATCCCAGGATTCCGGCCCAGAGAAGTTCATAGGCTTCGATGGTTCGTTCGAGGGTGTAATTTTGCTCGACTCTGAGTCGGCCAGCGAGTCCAAATTTGAGGGTCAGATCTGGATTCTGGACCGATTCGATGAGTGCATCGGCAAGAGCCTGAGCATTTTCTGCGGGAACGATCCATCCGGTCTGGCCTGGTATGATGAGTTCGTTGGTTCCTTCGACATCGGTGCCGATGACGGGTTTTGAGGCGGCCATGGCTTCCAGAACGACATTTGGCATTCCTTCCCAGAGGGAGGGGAGGATGAGTCCGTCGGCCATTTTGATCATTTCTTTGACATCGGTTCGGAAACCGAGCCAGTGCAGGTGTTTGCGGAGCACTGGAGAGCTTTCGCGGCGGTCGTGAAACCAATCGCTTTCAGAGCCATCGTGGCCCATCATGATGAGGTGCCAATTCTTGTATTTTTTCGCCACAATTTCAGCAGCATCAAGAAGATAAGGTAGTCCTTTCTGGGCGTCGAGCCGTCCGGCGAAGAGCCAGACGCGATCCGAGCCTGAGAGGCCCAGGGCGTTTCTTGGAGTGGGTATGGCGAGATCGAAGGGGAGTACATCGACACCGTTGGGGATGACGGTGAGTCGATTTTCGGGGAGCCCGCCGTAGACCTGGCTGAAGCGTTTGACGCCTTGTGAGACGCAGACGGAGCCGAGAGCCATCCAGGCGGTGATTCGGTCGACGGTCAGGTGCCATGACTTTTGGTGTTCCGCGACTCTGAGCCCGCCGAGAACCCACGGCCAGCCGGCCATTTGAGCGCTGAATCTGGTGGCCACGTTGGCATGAAACATGAAGGATTGGACCAAATCTGGGTTTAGCTCTCTGAGGGCTTTGGCCATTTTTCTCAAGGCTTGAACTGGCTTGCGTTTTGAGACGGCCAGGCAGCGGACCTCGATCCCTTCGGCGCGAAGGTGATGGGCGAGGGGTTCGTCGCCACCGAGGTTTATGACGGAGACATTCCAGAGGGATTTGTTGAGTCCTGAGGCGAGATAGGCGAGGGCTTTTTCGGCGCCTCCGACATTGAGGTCGGTGATCACCAGACAGACTGAAATGGGCCTATCGGGCATGGGTGCGCGACGGGGGGCGGTATCAGCGAGTCGTGATGAGAGGGTCTGCAAGGGTCAACCGTGATGGAATTGGAGGATGGTAGAATCAGAAAAAAACGAGGATTTCTCTGATGACCAGTTCTTGTTCCGGATGAGGCCGTGAATTGGGGCATTCAAATTGGGTGCATTGGAAAGTCGTCCATTCGACGAACTTCTAAACGAACAATGGCATAGAATTGACGAAGAAACAAGAGGATTTGGCTGGATATCCGTAAAAATTGCTTGAGTCTGCGTAGAAAAACAGGCAGAATCTAAGTATTCCCGAAGATTTCTGAAGGCGATTGAAGACTTGTGAACATTGAGCTTTTTGACTTCCACCTGCCTGAGGAATTGATTGCCCAGAGCCCGATTGAGCCGCGTGATGAATCGCGATTGATGGTGCTTGAGCGGCGGAGCCGGACTTGGTCGCACCATCAATTCAAGGATCTTCCGAGATTTTTGCAGAGTGGAGATTTGATTGTACGGAACAATACGAGGGTATTGCCCGCCCGGCTGATGGGCACGCGGGAGCGGACAGAGGGTCAATGGGAATGCCTATTTCTGAAGCTCCAGCCAGGTGGTCGGTGGCATGTTTTGGCGAAGACGGGTGGCAAGCCGGAGCCTGGAGAGCGGGTGAGAGTGGGGCTTGGGCTGAGGCTTGAGCTGGTCGAGAAAATGCCAGACGGGTCATGGCTTGTGAAGCCATTGGTTGAGGATTCGGGGGTCTCCCATGAGGAGCTTCTGGAGATTCATGGCCACATTCCCTTGCCGCATTACATACGATCCGGCACGGATTCGCTTGAGGATCGGACGTGGTATCAGACGGTTTTTGCAAATCAGTCGGGTTCGGTGGCCGCGCCCACAGCGGGCCTTCATTTTACGAATCGGCTGATTGACGAGCTGGTCGCAGGTGGGGTTGGGTTTGCGGATGTGACGCTTCATGTCGGGATTGGGACATTCCAGCCGATCCGAGTGGAGCAGATTGAAGAGCATGTTTTGCATGCAGAAATGGCGGAACTGTCGAAGGATACAGCCGATCGGATCTTGAGGGCGAAAGCCGGTGGTGGGCGAGTGATAGGCCTGGGCACGACTTCGTCGCGGGCATTGGAGTGGGCGGCGGCCCGATCAGGAGCGATCGAGCCATTCCGTGGAGAGACCTCGCTTTATATCAGGCCTGGTTTTGAATTTCAGGTGCTGGATGGAATGATCACGAATTTTCATTTGCCGAAATCGAGTTTGATCGTACTTATCAGCGCCTTTGCAGGTCATGAGTTTGTGATGTCTGCATATCGGGAGGCGGTCCGTCAGGGCTATCGATTTTACAGTTATGGAGATGCCATGCTGATCATTTGAATCGGGTTTCAGGAGGTGAGTCGGTCGAAAATGGAAATTCATGGCGAATCAAAATCCTTTTGGGCGTGTTCGGTTTTTTCGTAGGGAGTGGAGTGGGTTGGGGGGTATAGATAAACGGTAAGTGTGGAGTAAGATTTCGGTATTGGCGGGCATTTCAGGGTGTGAAAAAAAGCGGGTTGAGATTGCGGGCGGGGTTGATTTCAGATAATCTTTGAACTTAACAGGATGGATCAATCTTCAGTTTTTGACAGACACAGGAGCTAAAAACGTGGCGGATCGCCTTAAAGTTTTTGCGAGAATCAGGCTCTGGCTGTTTGTGATGATTGCATTGATCAGTGGTTTTTGGGTTTTACCAAGCCGGTTGCCAGCCCAGACGGAATCGGCAACTGCTGCGCCAGTGACGGAGACATTCATAGCCTGGATGATCCGGGCATCAGGCCCTTTGGGTTTGGTGATGCTTGGGATGTCGTTTTATCTGACGGCTTTGATCGTCTGGATGTTTCTTGAATTTCGTCAGACACGAGCGATACCGCAGAAATTGGCTTCGGACATCGCAGAGCTGTCTCGACTGAAGCGATTTTCGGATATTCCGACACGGATATCGGGTGATGATTCGTTTCTTGGGGTGGTGCTTCGAGCAGGCCTTCGCAAGCTTCCATCTGGTGGATTGACGGGCGCGATGTCGTCGATGGCGGCGACGAACGAAGCCGAGACGATGCGAATGGAGCATCGGACGACGTATTTGGCGACGGTGGGGACCCTCGGGCCGATGATTGGCCTTTTGGGAACGGTTTATGGGATGATTCTTTCCTTTCGGGTGATGGCGACGGCCGGAGCGAACCCTCAGGCAAGCCAGTTGGCGGCGGGGATTTCGACGGCACTATTTGCGACACTCGAAGGCATTGCCGTGTCGATTCCGGCGATATTTTTCTATGCGTTTTTCCGGAACAGGATCAGTCGACTGTCGCTTGATGTGGAGATGGCCTCGGGCGAGATCCTGGAGTCGATCGCACAGGGGATTCGACCGGGGCACCCGATTTATGGCAGTGGTTCGTCGACGAATCTGCCGACGATCAACTTCCGCGAGGAGGGCTGACCGATGTCGCGCCGGACGAGTCGCCGAAACTCTGGCCCGGAGCACGTCAGCCCGAACCTGACCCCTCTGCTGGATATCGTATTGCAGTTGATCACCTTCTTCATGATGCTGGTTCATTTTGGTTCGAAGGTGGAAGAGTCGGCCCTGATCGTAAAATTACCGGTCGCCCCGGCGGCCCTTCCAGGCGACGACCCCGGCATGGACCGGCTCGTGGTCTCGCTGGACACGACCGGCCGCCTGGTGAGTGGCAAGGAAGAGGTGCCACCTATAGAGCAGCCCGCTTGGTGGATGCGTCAGGCGGGCCTGCGTCGCGAGGGGGCAGAACTGGTGGCCCTTCCGGTGACTCAAAGCCTTCAGACACGTGTCTTTGTCAGGGGCGACAGACGCTTGGCCTATGGCCGCCTGCGTGAATCGCTGGCCCAGGGGCAGCAAGCAGGATTTGAACGATTCAGCCTGATTGTAAAACGCTCGGAGGAAGAATGAACTTGTCTGATTATCAAGATCAAGGGCGTGCCATCGACTCCGACCTGATCGGCTTTGGCCAAGACTGGATCGAGGCTTCGTCACGGGCCTTGGAGGTCGAGGATCAAGCCGCTTCTCCACAGATTCAAGCGGCTGAGGTGCGCAAGACGCGGCGGCCGCGGCCTCCGGAAGAGGTTGCATTTCCAGTCGCCCCCATGCTTGATATGGCCTTTCAGCTTTTGGCATTTTTTATTCTGACATTCCAGCCGGCCTCCAACGAGCTTCGCATTGACCTTGATTTGCCTGTGGCAACCCCCTTGCCGCCGAGGGTGGAAGGTGGCAAGGCGAAATCGGTTTCAAGTGTGACCACGGTCCCAAAAATTGATATTTCCAACGACTTGAAAATTACCGCAACGGCCAATGACGAAGGAACGCTGGTCAGTCTGAAGCTGGGATTGGCCGATATTGCCGATGTGGCGACCCTCACTGACCGATTGATGCGATATCGCAAGCTATTGGAGGAAAAGCCGTTGAGAGTGCTGCTTATCGCTGACCCACGATTGCGTTATGAAGATGCGGCCCGCCTCATCGCTGCCGCCCAGAGCGCTGGTGCTGAAACCATTCACCTTGCAGAAACGCCCGCAGGGACCCGGCCATGAGGAACAGCTTATCCCGCAGGAAAAACTGTTGCGCATTGGCGATGATGCTTTTCGGGTTGATTACTCGAGGACTGGGGGCGATGATTCAGGATGAGCCAGCGAAGGCGGGCTCCGGGCTTGTGACAAGCGCAGAGGTGCAGCCTGTGGGGCTTGCAGACTGGCCTGGTCTTGCAAGGGCTTTGAAGACCAGGGCGAGCACGGCGGGGCGGATTGTGAGTTTTCGCGAGCTTTGGGATCTGCCGGCTGAGGATTTCACGCATTCACTAGCCATTTCGGGGGTTGTGGTGCGGCGTTTCAAGCGGGCCGCGGTGGGTCAGTTTCCGGCACTTGAAGAGCTTTGGATACGAACGGATGACGACGGACTGGTGCTTGTGACGAACCGGAGCGTGGCGGATCATGAGGAGCGGACGGCTCCGGGGTCGGCCTTGTGGATCGAGGCGGTTTTCATTCGGAAAGTCGTTTATGAGGCGGGGGACGA
This sequence comes from Candidatus Kuenenia stuttgartensis, assembly GCA_945865635.1. Taxonomy (GTDB): domain Bacteria; phylum Planctomycetota; class Planctomycetia; order Isosphaerales; family Isosphaeraceae; genus QWQI01. The sequence continues at coordinate 63,453 of CAMBEP010000024.1, read as the reverse complement.
GCCTCGCGTTGCGCCTTGGCTTGTGGCCCAGTCGGTTCAGGCCAGGTCGGCAGATGGGTTGAATTCAGGCTCTGGTGGGGGCAATTTGCCTGCTGGGACGGGTTCAGGCCAGGAATTGCCGTTGCTGATTTTTGCGATCCTCTTTTCGTCGGTTGTCTTACGGCTCATTTTGGGTCTGGCGTCACGTTCTGGCAGGCGAGCCGGCGGTTAATGTCGGTGGGAGTCGAACAGGTCGGTTCCAGAATCTGGAAAAAAAAGGGTGGTTGCCGGCAGGGGCAGGGCTGTTATGATGGATTCATGAAGCGTTTGAAGATTGCGAGAAAGGTCGGTTGAAGCCATGTTTTCTGTTCCATCTGAGAGTTCGGTTCGTGGCCCTCTGACAGACTGGCGGAGCTTGGCCCTTTCTGCAATCATTCATGCAGGCATGGTGATTTTGGCAGGGTTGATAGTGATGCAGGTGGCTCCTTCGGTTGCGGGTAAGCCTTTGGAGAGTGTCAGGGGTTTGAGGGGCGATATTTCGGCGATTGATACACGGGCGGTAGCGGCTCGGGTTGCGGGAGGATCGCCGGGCGACGATGGCGGGGCGGGGAATGTGGAACTGCCGCGCATGGCGAAAGATACGCAGTTTCTGGCGCCGAGTGCGGATCCTGGTGAAATGATTTTGGCGGATGCCTTGCCGGCGGCAAAGTCGTCGTCGCCGATTTCGACCGAGGCGGGAGCAGAGGCGGCATCGGGGCTTGGCTTGATTCCCGGCACAGGTTCAGGCGGTGGCGGCGGTAGTGGGGTTGGCAGCGGACCTGCGGATGGCCCGGGGGTGGGATACGGGACAACATTTTTTGGGACTGAGGCGCGGGCCCGGTCGTTTGCATTTGTGATTGACAGGTCGGGATCGATGGCATTTCAGGATGCCCTCACGGTGGCGAAAAACGAGCTGATTGGGAGTTTGCGAAAGCTGCCGCCGGAGGCAAGAATTGCGGTGATTTTTTATAATCATGTCCCGAAACGGATCACCGTGGCCGGTGAATTGAATTTGGCACCTGCAACGGAATCGAACAAGGCTCAGGTTGAGAAGCAGCTTGATCTGCTTGCGCCAGAGGGGGGCACGGACCATATGGAGGCCTTAAAGATTGCAATGGCGATGGGCCCTGAGGTGATTTTCTTTCTGACGGATGCAGATTTGATGACTTATTCTGATGTCAACAAGCTATTGCAGGATGAGGTCAAAGTGCGGATCCAAACGGTCCACTTCAGTCCTGGCTCCGACTTTTCCGGATCGTCTCCGCTAAAGAAGCTTGCGGCCGGCTCGGGTGGGTCCTATCGTCATGTGGATATTAATAAGTTTGGCAAGAAATAAGCCGGTTTCTGGAAATCCATGATTTTCTTGGGATCAAACTGCATTCACCTTGAAAACCAAATTTTATGATGAACGTGTGCCCTCACCCGGCGTGGTTTATATTTTTGTAAAAATAACTAAATCCATGCTTGATTCGAACTAGCCGGTTTTATTTGTTGTGCGTGCCCGATGAGGGCATCGGGCCTACGGTTTCAATGTTTTTTATTCGAATTGGCGGTTTTTATTTGTCGAGCGAGCCCGATGAGGGCATCGGGCCGACAATAGTGGATTTGTTTTTTAGGATTTCATTTCTGTGGATTGCGACTTTTGGCCGACGTTTCGGTAGAGATCCGAGAGGCGATGTGCGTGTTCATCGTAAGCATTTTCGAAGAGTTCGGAGGCTTTTTCGGGTCCGACGGTTGAGGCGGCTGTGAGTACAAACGGGGGCATGCCTGCTAAGGTCAGTCGGGCGGCGACTTCGGCTTTGATGGCATTGATGATGAGGCAACCGCCGATGGTGGAGCCTGGTGAAACGGGTGTTTCAAGATGATCCAGCTTGACCATGGCATCGCCGGCGGGTGCTCCGGTATCGAGGACAAGGTCGCATACGTCGGTTAATTTCAGGCTTTTGGGGTGTCGGCTGATGCTGACATCGGCATGTTTTTGGCTGACAATTCCGACGACTTTCATGCCGATGGATTGAAATCCTTCAGCCATTTCGATGGGAACAACATTGCAACCGCTTGATGAGATGATGAGAGCGGAATCGGCTTTGGAAAGGTCAAAATTACGAAGGATTCTTGCGGCCAGCCCAGTTGTATTTTCGAGGAACATGGCTTGTCGCTGGCCGTTGGCTCCAACAACCTGGTTATGAAATGTGAGTGATAATTCCACAATGGGGTGAAAGCCTGGGAATGAGCCATATCGAGGCCACATTTCTTCGACCATGATGCGTGAATGGCCAGATCCGAAGAGATGGACCATGCGTCCGGCGAGTATGGTTTCCGCGAACCAGTCGGCGGCAGTCTGAATGGCCGGGATCTGGGATTGGACGCTTTCAATGAGGCCTTGGGACTTTTGTAGGAAAAGGTGGGCAGGGCTTTGCATGATAGAGAGGGCTCAGGGCGTTTTTTTTGGGAGAATTGTGGAAAGAGATTTGAATTGGGAGGGTTTTGAAATTCAGGCGTCGAGAATTTTTCCGACAGCGGATTGGAGGAGTCGGACACGTGTTACGACAGTAAGATCGAGTCCAAGTCGGGGGTGGACTTCTGTGATCAGGACCTGGCTTTCGAGTGCGAGCCGATAGAGCAGTCGTACGAGAGGTCGAGGCAGAGAGTCGGCAGAAAGGAATTGATTTGCGATATGGCCAAGTGTATGACAAACGTGGTTGACATCAGTTTCCTGAGGTTGCTGACCGGCCCTAAGGTTGGAAAGGATTTGGTTGAGTCGTTGGGTGAGTAACGTATTCTGGTGAATTTCGGAGGGATCGTAGTCGGGTACGGTTTCGGCCTGGATTAGGGGGGATTCAGAGGATGCGGAGAGGTCGGGCACAGGGGGCAGGGCTTTTTGCTCGGGGATACCGGCCCATTCGCGAAGAAAAGCGGGGTCGTCAGGGATATCCATTTCGGCTTGCATTTCAGGGCCGGTGGAAAGGGGCCGGGTCCGAATGGAGGGGTATTTTGGGGAATGAAAATCGTCGTCAAGGGCATTGACCAATTGTCTCAAATTGGACTGGCACCAGGCCTGGAGGTCGCCCATACCGGTTTTGATGGCGGCTTTTTCGGCACGGTCGGCTTGTGAGTTGGTGAGATAGATTGTGATCCGGAATTCATCGCCGAGGGAATCAACGGCTTTTGGGGCGTCCTGGCCGAGGCGCCAGACTTGTGGCATGCGTTTGAATCGGGAGTGTTTCAGGGGGTCTTTGTGGTCGTCGCGGCTCATGTTTTTCTTTTTTTTTGATTGATTTCGAAAAATCAGGACGGGTTGATTTGGGGAACGGGCATGGATTGGGGTGAAAAAAGGGCTTTTTTTTAAGGGGTCAGGTGATTCGGTCGAGTATGACGGGAAGGGGCTTGACGCCGGGCTGCTGGCTGATGGAGATGGCTTGCTGGAAAAGGTCTTTGGCTTGAGGCAAGCGGGTTTCGTGGTTGACATGGAGGATGGCGATGGTTTCGCCTGCCTTGACGGGATCGCCGACTTTCTTTAGGAATTCGGAACCGACAGCATAATCGATTTGTGACGCGACATGTTCGCGGCCGGCGCCCAGGAGCATGATGGACTGGCCGATATCGCGGGCTTTGATGGAGCTGATCCAGCCGTCGGCATTGGCCAGGATGGGGATTTGCCGGCGTGCCATGGGCAGGATGCCGAGTGGGTCGTCGCAGACGGAGGGGTTGCCGCCTTGGGCAGCGATGGTTTGTCGGAAGTGGTCGAGTGCGGAACCGTTGTCGATGGTGGACTGAGCGAGGTGGCGGGCATCGGGCATGGTTTTGGAGATGCCGGCCATGACGATCATTTCGGCAGCAAGTTCGATGGAGAGGGAGGTTAGGTCGGTGGCTCCGCGGCCTTTGAGGGTTTCCATGCACTCATAAATTTCGAGTGAATTGCCGGCCATCCTGCCGAGAGGCTGTTCCATATTTGTGAGTAATGCAATGCATTTTTTGCCAAGATTTTTGGCGATGTCGATCATGGTCACGGCCAGTTTTCGGGCATTTTTCTCATCGGGCATGAACGCGCCGTGTCCGGTTTTGACGTCGAGAACGAGGCCGTCGATGCCTTCGGCGAGTTTTTTCGACATGATGGAGCTGGCGATCAGGGGGATTGATTCGACGGTGGAGGTGGCATCGCGGAGCGCGTAGAGGAATTTATCGGCAGGAGCAATTTGTGGAGTCTGACCGATCAGGACCATACGGCAGAGGGCTAGGACATCGCGATATTGATTGAGATTTAAATTGACATTGAAGCCTGGTATGGATTCGAGTTTGTCGAGAGTTCCGCCGGTATGGCCGAGCCCGCGACCTGAGACCATGGGGACATTGACACCGGCGGCGGCGGCGATGGGGGCGAGGATGAGGCTTGTTTTGTCGCCGATGCCGCCTGTGGAGTGTTTGTCCACCTTGGGGCCGGGGATCATGGAGAGGTCGACAATTTCGCCTGATTTCATCATGGAATCGCAGAGAGCGGCGGTTTCGGAGTCGGTCATGCCGCGCCAGATGATGGCCATGAGCATGGCGGACCACTGATATTCCAAGACTTGTCCGTTGGAGATACCTTCCACCAGAAATGCAATTTCGGAGTGGGAAAGCTCGCCATTGTCGCGTTTTTTGCGAATTAGATCGACAGCTCTCATGATTTTGACCTGTTTTTGAAGCGGTTTTGAGGGTTGAATTTGAGCTTGGAATGTAATTTTTAGGGATTGGTGTGGTACATGCGATCGCCAGCATCGCCCAGGCCTGGGACGATGTATCCGATTTCGTTGAGGTGGCTATCGACGCTGGCGGTAAAAATCGGGATATCCGGAAATTCCGAATGGAAATTTCTGATCCCCTCCGGGGCTGCCAGTAGGCAAACCATGCGAATATTGGAAGCGCCGCGATCCTTAAGAATTTGGCAAGTTTTGATGGCGGAGCCGGCGGTGGCCATCATGGGGTCAAGGACGAGGCAGTAAGCCGTTTCGCCGATTTTGGGGATTTTGTTGTAATATTCGACAGGTTCGAGGGTGGTTTCATTGCGATAGAGCCCCACATGCCAGACGGTTGCATTGGGAACGAGGTCGAGGATGGGATCGACCAAGCCGAGGCCGGCTCTGAGGATGGGGACGAGGATGACTTGTGACGAGAGTTCGAAGCCCATGGTCTGGCCCATGGGGGTGGTGACGCTGTGCTGTCGGATGGGAAGATTGGCGAGGGCTTCGATGGCAAGAAAGGAGACGATTCGGCGGGCTTGGTGGCGGAATTCTTCGGGGCCGGTGTGGATTTCGCGCAGGCGTGACAGGGAGGCCTGAAGGATGGGGTGGTGAATGATATTAAGATTTTTCATGGCATTTGTTCCGGTTGAATTCATATAAAATGATGAATCGACAGAGTGGAGTCCGTGTATGTGTACAGCCTGGGGGCATGATCTTTTGTTCCAGTTTCCTAAGAAATCTGGCTGGAGTCAAGTGCGGGGGCGTTGCCAAACGGTATAAAACCCGATATTATTTTGCTTGAAGCAAGCATTGAGAGCGACAAGGGCCGCAATCAGGCGGTTGGTTCCTGGATGACGACTTTTGAGAGACAGAGAGATTGAGGGATAAGGATGGCCCTGAGATTTACGACACTTGCGAGCGGGTCGAAGGGCAACTGCTCGGTGATTGGTTTGGGCGGGAAGCAGTTGATGATTGACATAGGGCTTTCGGGGAAAAGTCTGAAGGGGCGTCTGGGGCAGGTGGGGTTGTCGATTCGTGAGATCAGCGAGGTGCTTTTGACGCATACGCACAGCGATCATGTTTATGATACGGCGCTAACGGTTTTGGCAGAGCACGGAGTCTGGTTCTGGTGCCATGGGGCGCATCAGGAATATTTGTCACGAAAGCCGGGATTTCAGGCCTTGCAGAGCAGTGGTCTGGTATTGAATTATGAAGAGAGGCCATTTCAGACGATTTCAGGCTTGACGGTGAATCCGATTGCATTAAGGCATGGGGCAGATAAAACGTTTGGGTTCCGGGTGGATCATCGACTGGAAAGCCCGATAAAACGGGCGAGAGTGGCTTATTTTGCAGATATTGGTTGTTGGGATCAAGCGACGGTTGATCATTTTCTGGATTGCAATCTGATTGCGATGGAATTCAATCACGATGTGAAGATGACATTGGCAAGCAATCGGCATCCGTATGTGATCGAGCGAAATTTTTCGGACGATGGGCACCTTTCGAATGATCAGGCGGCCGGGCTGCTGGAAAAACTGCTGGGTGGGTCTGAGGGATGTAAGCCTGGGAATCTGGTTTTGCTGCATATTTCGAGCCAGTGTAATACCAAGGAGCTTGCCATTCAGGCGGCCACGAGGGTTTTAATGCAATCGGGGCTGGAATATATACGGGTCATCGCGGCTGATCAGGCAGAGGCTTCGGGGTGGATGGAGGTGCCCTACAGCGTGATGGGCGAGGAAAACGACGTTTCGACAAGCCAGTTGCTCCCGCAGGCGCGTGGGCTGTGGCGCGCGGGGAAAAAACGCCAGATTTCTGTATTTCAACAAGAATTTCTCTTTCCGGTATAAACAATTGGCGACTTACTTCACCAGCGATCAGCATATGACATTACGATATCCGGACCGTGGCGAGCGGTTTGCCAGATTTATCAGATTATTGCATCCGGGCGAGGATCATCTTGTGATTGCAGGTGATCTGGTCGATTTCTGGTATGCAGCACGAGAGGCTGGCGGCTTGCAATGTGTTTTGGAGCCTGGGCTTAAAGCGTTGAAGGAATTTGTGGGGAAAAATGGACGGGTGACATTGATTGCAGGGAATCATGACCAGCATTTGGGTTGGTATTATGAGCGTGAATTTGGCTTGAAGTTTGATCCGGAGCCGTTTGAGCGAGAGCTTGACGGGTGTCGGATCCGGGTGGTGCATGGCCATTTGCTGGGCGGGCGTTCGCGATGGAAGGGCTGGATGGAGAGTCGGTTTTTTTTGAGGATGTTTCAGCAGGTGCCCGACTTTATTGCAAACAAGCTGGCGGATCAGTTGAAGAAGTATAATTCCAGGAACCGAAAGGGCGATAATTTGCGGCATTATATGGTCTTTGAGCAATATGTAAAAAGTTTGGGCGATTCTGATGCGGACTTTGCGATTCTTGGTCATGTGCATCAGACGATATTTACCGAAGTGGAAATGGAATCGATTCCCAATTCTGAAAATCAGGCGGCGGCGAGAAAGTCGATGGTGGTGCTTGGTCACTGGTTTTACCAGTCAAGCTGGCTAAAAATTGAGAACGGAAAGGCCGGTTTTTATATTTGGGAAGATCAGGCAGAGAGGCCTGAGCAGGTGATGGATCAAAGGACTTGGAAGCCTGTCTGAGTTGCTGTAAAAAAAAGGACATGTTGCGAATGTCATTAAGTTAAGCACAATCCTTGTATAATATAATGATATAATACAATATCGACATGGTAATGCATCCGATTAAGGACGACCGGCGAATTCGTGATAAGTCATTTGATCTCAGATGTTTTAGATCTTAACTCAATGGCATTCGGACATATTGCAAATGTCTTAATGAACTGGATTTAGCCGAGGTCGTCTTCGTCTGGCTCTTGGTCGGTTTCAGGCGTGGTGGTCCGGAACCATTTTTTGGCTTTATTCCAGAGTTTTTCGGGTTCAAGTGAGGTGGCGGTTCCGATCGGGGTATCGAGGCCGAGGTCTTTGAGGAGTTGTGCAAAATCACGATCAGGTTCCGTGTGGAACCATCGGTTTCGGATGGCGGACCAGACCAGCCCTTTTTCGATTTGATTTTGGTCGCGATGTTTAATGGCGAGGCTGCCATCGGAATAGCTCCAGGCGGCGATGATGGGGGCGTCGGATGCGCCTGGCATCTGGAGCGATGGGATGGTGATTTCAACAGGTGATATTGCGATGCCCAGGATTCGGGCCTGGCTGGCTTTGAATCCGCCACGTGTTGAGATCATGAGTACGAGATGGGCGGATTCGCCGAGTGGTAATCTCTGATGAGAAGCTGAGGCAGCTTTGGTGAGCCGATAATTTTTGATGGCTTCGTCGGAGGCGGTTTTGAGAGTGCCGAATTTCAAGATGAGAGGGGATTCGCCGAGAAGCGTGATGATATTGGGGTGAGACTGGAACTCAGGTGCGATTGGAGATAAGCTGGAGGCGGCAGGGGTGGCAGCGGCCCAGATGCCGGAGCCGGTGGCGGAGCGGCCTTTAAGGCGAGGCGTTTCGAGCATTCGGGCCTCAAATTCCATGCGTTCACGAGCGCCTGGTGTGAGCAGGGCAAGGCGTCGGCTCCAGTTTGGGTCGTCTCGTCGGCGCATGGCTTCGAGCCAGAGCGGTTCGACGACTTCAGGCCAGAATCGCATGGTGGCCGGGTCTTTTGCGACCCATGGGGCACTTGCGCGAAGGACGGCGCGTCGGAAGTCGGGATTTGCGGCCCAGAGGTCAGCGAGCCGGTTCCAGAGCCTAAGTCGGTCGCGACTGACTTTGGGTGTATCGGCATTGGAATTGATGAGATTCTCCCAGTCTCTTGGCAGTCGGTTGGGCAGGAGGTGGCCTTGGTCGTCCATCCAGGTGTCAGCAACGACTTCATAATTGACGACAAGCTCTTTGCGGATTCGGCGGAGGAGTTCTATGCCGGGTGGAGTTTCGCGAATGGCGAGGTATCGGCCAAGAATCAGTGGGCTTAGGCCTTGGCGCACCTCAAAGCCGCGTTCGATGAGGATTCCGGCCCGGACGATGGATGGCTCGGAGCCTCCGGCGACGACCGACGAGGTGAGTGCGAGCAGGGCTCGGGCCAATTCTGACGATTCATTACGGGCGGATCCGCTGCTGCTGAGTGACCAGCTTTTAGGCTGATCCATGATCAGGTCGGCGAGCCAACTGCCGGCCAGGCATCGCTCGGTGGGGTCGAGAGCCATGGGTTCGTCCTCAACGATCCGGACCAGCTCACGCACCAGGGGCTCTGCAATGATATTGATGGGTGGCCTTTGAGCGTGCTTGGGAGCCGATTTTGAGGCGGGCCGAGTGGTATGAACATCGGGCGGGGTGGGCAATGCCGAGAGCCCACCCGAGGCGAGATCATCGCGCATGGTGCGTGCGAAATCTGCAAGGGATGGCTCCATGTAAGTCAAGTCAAGATCGTCAGATATGTGTTGTTCGAGAGGCTTTGTTCGTCCGGGTAGGAGGCCGCGGATTTCGTCCAGCTTGCGAGCCACTTCCGCCGCCCGGTGAGGCCGTTGGGCGGGATCTTTTTCCATGAGTTGACGAATCAGCTTGTCGAGTTCTGGCGGGACGGCCGGGTTGATCGATTTTGGTGCAACGGGTGACCGGGAAGTGACTTCGGCGACGATTTCCCGCGTGGGCCCACGAAATGGCAAGACCCCGGTTACGGCTTCGTAAAGTACAACTCCTAAAGCGTATAGGTCAGATGATGGGCTTGGCGGCTTATTACGAAAGAGCTCGGGGGCCATGTAGGGAACGGTGCCCCGAAGCGACTTTTCCTCGACAGTATCGCCTTGTTGCAGGGCCAGCCCGAAGTCGGTGAGCTTGGCTCGCAAGTCTTTTGTCAGTAAAATGTTGCCTGGTTTTATGTCGCGGTGCACGATCCCGAGTTGGTGGGCTTCGTCGAGTGCTTCGGCGGTTTCGGCGAGGATACGGATTTTTTCGTCGAGCAAAAGGTCGGGAAATTTTCGTAGAAGTGTCGATCCCTCAACGAGTTCCATGACCAGATAAAGCGGTCCGTCGGCAATCTGGCCCATGTCATAGAGCCTGACGACATGATCGTGCGTCAGGCGGGCGACGATCTCGGCTTCAAGCCGAAGTCTCTCTGCCCAAACGGCTTGTGTAGCCAGATCGATGGTCTTGATGGCGACTTCCCGCTTCAGAACCAAGTCCGTTGCGCGATAGACGCACCCCATGCCACCTCGGCCAAGGATGGAATCGATTCGGAATCGCTGGTTGAGAGTGGAGCCTATCATGGACAGTATCGAGTGGTTGCAAAATGTTCGAAGGGGGCGTCAATGAAGCTATCCTAACGCAGAAAACCTTCGATCGACTAGGATTTCTAGCTAAAAATGATGAATTGATTCTCGACAAACCCTGCCTCATCAGGAAATAATTCAGTCCAATGAGCAGAAATAACCTCTGAAAAAACGAATCTATCGACCTTAGCAAGAGAAAATACGAAAATGGCATCCAAAGACGATGAACGTGTCCTGTGTGTGCCGACATCCGAAGTCGACGCCTTGGGTCATTTCCAAGGTTTCGAGCGTGATGCGGATCGCTATCTCGCGTATTTATTGAAGCCAGGGATCGCGAAATTTGTCCGCCGGGGCGATTGTGAAACCGATCCCAGCCTGAAGCAAATTATTCCCTATGTTGTTTTCTGGTCTGGCGATCGGGTCTTTAATTACACTCGTGGAAGCAGTCAGGGGGAATCTCGCCTGCATGCCCTGAAGTCGATTGGGGTCGGGGGGCATGTGGCGGAAGAGGATGCCGCAGGGGGTTGCACCGCTGAGGCTTATGAAATGGCCTTGAAGCGCGAGCTTGACGAGGAGGTTCGTATTGATGTGCCCGGGAGGATGCTGCTCGCGGGGTTGATCAACGACGATTCGTCGCCTGTTGGGCAAGTGCATCTTGGGGTTGTGCATCTTTATCATCTGGACGCCCCGGCCGTACATCCTCTTGAAGACGGCTTGGCAGCGGCCGGCTTTATTAAGCTTGCCCAAGCCAGGGATTCGATCCATGAATTTGAAACTTGGTCCCAGATTGTGCTTGCGAATTTGCTGAAACAGGATAACGAGCCGCCTTTGGCGTAAGCCGTTTTTTTATTCCCCAGAACCTGGCCTTCCGCTCCAGGTTCTGGGGCCTAGGCTGGGCCCGCTTAAACGCTTCGCGGTCATGAATGGCACTTTTTGATCGAGACGATTCCGGAGGCATCACAGCCTGTAGCCGGTGGTTGAGGAGCGCTAGCGACGACACCACCGGACGAAGACGCGACATAAGGTCTTGCACCCCTGCCGGAGTGCCAGCCTCTTTACGCTCACAAATCCGGAAGGTGTCGCTGCGCTCAACCATCGGCTACACTCTGTGATGCCTCCGGCATCATTCTGTTACGGGATGTCTATTTTTTAACCGCGACAAGTATAAATCGTTACTATGAAGCTGCATTTATCTAGAAAACCAGATTTTATGTAGGAGGGCTGCCCCAACCGGCATGTTTTTGTTTTTTTCAAAAAGACCTAAATTCTTAATTAATATGATCTTATGTGTGATTGATGTTGTGGTGCGAGTCGCGCCGGGTGAGGGCACCCGGCCAATACGGCGAAACGCCGGGTCAGAGCATTTTAGGCATTTGCAATCAAACGGGTTTAGAGATATTGCCTTGGTCGAGCCCATGCAGCGGGCATGTGTATTGACGCGAAATGGACCTGTTAAGCCAAAATGCTTGTCGATCTTTGTGTTTCGTCGATGATTGAAATTAAGAGTTGGCCCAGATCCTTTTTTTGGGATTTATGAAACAACCCAATCCTTAACGAAGCTTGGTTTGTTCGTGTCCGACCACGAGCTGGATAGGTAAATCCGAGGTCTGGGGCGCCCCAAGCCGAACGTATGGGTTTCTTCCGTTGTCGGTCACCATTTCTTGGGGAAGAGCTTGAGGGGTGGCGATGGTTCTTTGACGCGGGTCGAGCCAGTGGATGATTTCCGGGAAAATCTCCGTTGGGGCCGACTTGGCCCAAACCAGGTCGCAGTGGCCGTAATTCAATTGGTAGCCGGTACTTTTGCCGAATACCATGAAGGTTTTATCGGTTGATGAAAGATGATCAAATGTCCATTTTTTGGACTGGACATCGGCCATGACATCGCCCTGGCCTGCGATGAACAGGGTTGGGGTCTTGATTTGATCAAGATTTGCGCTGTAATCGGTTTTGCCGTCTGCGGATAGGAATTGGCCCTTGCCCAGATAGGGCTGAAGCTGCTTGAGGGCGCCGGTGCCCGGGTCCTCAAGTGTGTATCCGTAAAACCTGTCTACAGTGAGTGTTTCGACATTATCGCGGGTGTAGTAAAATCGATCGATATAGGCGAGTCCGGGTGGTCTTCCGAATCTCATGGGGCGAGCAATCCGGCTGGTGCTGGCCACTTTTGAGAGCAGGCAGATGCCGGCATTTGCCCTGGCCATTTCTTTGGAGTCTTTGGTGGGGAAGACGACGGCAGTGGAGCCCATGCCGACAAAATTCGCAATTCTGTGACGTTCAGGATGTTCTTCCAGGAAGGTGAACATGAGCATCCCGCCGAGGCTGTGTCCGATCCAGTTGACTTGTTCCTGGCCGGTGCGTTTGCGGACATATTCGAGAACGGCTGGGATATCGTTATAGGCTTGATCGTCGGTGGTCCAAGTTCGTTCGCCGCGTTCGGGGAACGGGGTATTCCTTAAAAAGTTGTTGACTTTGGCAAGCCGCTCGGGTGTGGAGTTTCCGGAACCTCTGGCGTCATAGACAAAAACATCGTATCCAGCGGCAGTCAACTGAGCGGGCAGGTGGTTGTCTGTGATGGTCCAGAAGGTGGCATTGAGGCCTAGGCCGTGACAGAGAACGACCGGGAGCTTGGATGGGTCAGGGTGTTTGGGGCGATAGTGTCGGATTCCGAGCAGCCATCCATCCCGGGTTCTGACGACGGCATCGTTGCAGGGTTGGAAGTCGGGGGAATGGGCTTGTTCGCGGAATGCAGCGCAGCCGGATGAGAGCAGACAAACCATTACAGCAAAAGCTGTTCGGGCCAGGGGCCCGAATTTTTTGAGGCATTGCAATGGTTGGATCTGAGCCGGGCTGGTCAAACCGATGGCTTCCTTGCAGAGGTGATCCAAGATCATGAACTGAAAAGGAGTTCAAGATCATGGGGATGATCCGGATTGGTGGAGCCAGGGCAATCTGGGTTCCACGCAAAGCGACACTAGTTTGATCGTTCCACTGGTGGATGGTGTTTGATGCCGGGGGTTGAGAAATCGGCAATTAGTTTCATGGTATTCCATCATATCGGAACAGTTTGCATAACCGATCAGGTTGGGAGTGTCCGACGTAAACGGGATTAAAGTTTCTCTTGCGGGAGTAATTTTCAAGGGCTGGTTGGGTTGTGCGGAATTGAGTGGTGTAGGATGTAGGGGTTGTGTTGAATATTCGAGGAAGTGGCGGATAATTTAAGTGTATGTGATGGATCATATTATAGGGGTTGGGATAGATGGCGGGAAAAAATTCGGATCTAAGGAAGTTTTCGTGAAACTGGCTGTTCCCAATTTGCAAAAGTATGATAGATTGGAGTAATTGCGGATTCTAAATCAGGCACATCAATTGCGAAGCAGGTAAGGATCGGGCGGAGTACCCGTGAGCTTGGTTCGCGAATAAACATGGATGGAGGGGTGATGTGATGACAGAGAGGCGAAAGCTGCCAGGTGATTGGGTAAGAACGGTCGTTCTGTTGGCTGTGGGGTTGGTCGCTGGGTTATGGATTGGGAATCGATCAGGTCCAGCGATATCGGCACAGCAGTTGACACCTGCGAATGTATCGCAGGGAGCGATGACGACTCAGATCACGGGAACGCCTGGTCAGGCGCAGTGGCTCACTTTGGTCAATCCGGCAACGCAATCGCTTGCCATATATCGATTTGAGCCGAATAATCCGCGTGGCGTACTAAAGTTGGAGGCGGTCCGCCAGTTCCGTTGGGACATGATGTTGAGTGAGTATCAGAATCAGCCGCCCGAGGTATCTGCCGTGGAGTCGATGACCCGTGGCAAGCGTTGAGCAGGCCTGGTTTTTTTGGAGATCATGATCTTGACAGGTGCTGGCTGGTTCTGGCGTTTTAAATCCTAAGCCCAAGTCCGTCGAGTTTGACGGGATCGATGCACGAGGTGAGAGATGGCCGATTTCTACAGCATGGAGGAAGCCGCCCGAGTGCTCGGGATCAGCCTGGATGAGCTGAAGAAAAAGATCCAGTCTGGTGAGCTCAAGCAGGTAGCGGGCGGTCATGCCCCTCAACTGCGCAAGACAGAGGTTGAGGAATTCGCCCGTCGTCAGGGGCTTGGGTCGGATCCTGATGTTCAGCCGGACTTAAGCTTTGACGATCTTGACTTTAACGACATTTTTCTTGGTCAGGGCGAAAGCGATCTTGGGGCCCATACGGTGGGCATTGCGAAGTCTGACATTGAAGCCGCATTGAAGCCATTGGCACCGGAATCGAAGACGAATCCGCTGGGCGTGGCCACGGGCAGCAAGCCTGGCGAGTCTGACATCCAGATTATCAGGGTTGCTCCGCAAGGTGCGTCTGATTCAGATGTTCGGATCAGTCCGACTGCTGGCAGGCCGGGGCCGAGCGATTCGGATGTGACGCTGCTTGCATCAGAGTCTGCCGAGCTTGATCTGGGCGATTTGTCGCCTTTGGTTGGTTCGGGCAGAACTCAAAACACGGTGGAACTTGGCTCCTCAGGTGAGATTCCGCTGATTGATGCGGACAGCGATTTTGACCTCTCGCCATCGGGTGTGATCGACGCCCTTCAGCCTGAGTCGGGCAGTGATTTTGAGTTGACGGCGCTTGATTCCAGCTCAGAATTTGAAATGCCTGGCACATTGACGGCATCGGCGGTGGACGTATCGAACAAGCGGTCGGGTTCGGGTGTGAACCTTGCCAAGCCGAACGATTCCGGGATCGGCCTTGCGAACTTTGATGCGGATTCGATTGAGCTTTCGCCGATCGACGATGCACCGCCACCCAAAGCTGCTCCGGCCAAGCCAGTTGCTTCGGCACCGGTCAAGTCGGCGGTGAAGCCCGTTGCGGCTTCGAAGCCGAGCGATACGGGCATGTCGGCCGCGATTTCGGCTTTTGACGACACGGATTTTGAGCTTGACGATGCCTCGGGAGCTTTGCCCCAAGCGGCTGTTGGCGACAAGACCATCCAGATTGAAGCCAACAGCGACTTTGAGATTGAGCAATCCGAAGAGCTTTCCATGATCAGCGAACCGATGGCCGTCATGGGTTCGGGGGTGAAGTCGGCCAAACCGGCTCCGGCGGACGATGCCAGCAGCGAGTGGGATATTTCGGGGACGGGCTCTAGCGATTCGGATCAGGTGAAGTCTCCATCAGATACGAAATCGTCGGCGAAGCCATCGCCAGCACTTGTCAGAGCTTCAAGTACAGAGTGGGGAACCCCTTGGGTGGTTGGTTTGGGAATCTCTACGGTTATGATGCTTCTGCTGTGCATGGTTGCCTTTGACCTGGTGAAGAATCTTTACGAGTTTCGTGGAGAAACGCCAGTTTCCTCTGGACTGATCAAGCAAGTTGCAGGATTATTAGGGAAGTGATTTGATGGACGATCGATGGGCCGGGACTTGATGATGTCCCGGCCATGATCAATGAAGGTTGTCGGGTCGAAAGGAGTCGATCCCAATGCGAGAACGAAGGATAAAAGCCGATTTACAGAAAAGGGCCGCAAATTGCGGTCTATTGCTATTGTTTAGTTTGAATTCTGGGTGTTCTTACTTGCCAAGCCAGATTGGTGGCACGGATGCGGAGCGACTGACCCGGGTGATTCACGCTGAAAATGCGAGACTCAAGGATCTGGTGGTTCAACTCCGGTCCAGGAGTGAAGATATGTCGCAGAGATCGCTTGACGATGCGGCACGGATCGCACGTCTGGACGAAGAAAATCAAGTCTTTCGGACGAGCTTGGCGGCATACCAGTCTGAGCGTGAGCGTATGGCGAAGTCGTTTCAGAACTTGCAGCAACAAGTCCAGGTGGCTTTGAGCGATCGGAGCGTGGCGACGACATCGGCTGAAACGGGCCTGCTTGGCCAGGGCATGGGGGCGTCATCCAAGCGGATTCCACCACCGGCGGGCCGCTTTGATTCATCACAAAATTCCATACAAATTCCATTGGCAGAATGGTTTGCGGCGGATTCGGCGATTTTGGATGAATCAAAAAACGAGCGTCTGAAGGTATTGTCGGAGTGGATCAAGGTCAGGATGAAGGCAGAATCGAAGGTGAGTTTGTGGGGTGTTGGCCCGCAAACGGACCGTCTGATCAAGGCATCGTCAGGTATCGAACCAAAGCAGGTGGGAGAGAGCTTGGAGTTGCCTCAGGGGGAGCTTGACCGGGTTAGGGGCAAGCGGCTTTGGGAGTTGATCCAAGACGCATTTTCGAAAGATATGGCGGCCCAGATTCGGTTTGATATGAGTGGAGCGGGGCGGGGAGTGGGGGGCCAGGAGGAGGGGACTCCAAGCCTGGTCATAAAATTCTAAAGTGTTTTCTAATCTGTTTTAAAAATTGGGTTTACAGAAAAGTTTAACGGAATTTGCAACCCTCGCTTGACACATAATGACTTTGAGTATGATAATAGAGTACGAGAAATTATTCGGGCTCATCGAACGGAGGCAGGGTTCATGCGACACGTTTTTTGGATCAGCGCAGTATCGGGCTTGATGTTTGGTGTCATGAGTGCACGAGCCGATCAGATTCAGGGCGATTATGTTGAGGCCCGCACAGCGGATGTCTTTACGGGGCCATGTTTTTCAAATGCCGAGGTATTCATTTACGGCAATCAGGGTGTAGCAGCCTGGAAGATCAACAAGGGGTCGTTTAACGGAGTGGATCTTGCGGGCCTGATGGTCGCAGCCGCGATTCAGGGCCAGACGACATTTTCGGAAGACCGTCAGAGCGAAGCAAAGTCGGTCTTGATTGTTGACGAGAATGCTGACAGTCGGCAGAGGGAAGCGTTGATAGCGTTTGCCAAGTCCATGACAGGCAAGAGATTAGAAAATATTGTGTCAGTTCGCACCGCTCCGATGGGCCTGACGGTGGAATCGCACAAAATGACAGTCAACATGCAAGAAGGTCGGAAACATCATGGCATGCCCCACGCCCCCCGGGCAAGTTTTTGGGCGCCGGGTCTTGCCGAGATTTCGACGCGTCCGCTTGACGACACGGATCACCTGTGCGGCAACGAAGCCGTGGCCTATGCGCCTCTCTCAAAAGGTGTGGATGTGCTTCCTGCTTATACACTTGGGCATAAGTTTCAAGGTATTGGCCTGGGTGGGACCTGGAACGACCCGAATGCACGGTCGGCCTTTGTAGGCCATTTTTCGAATTGACAAAGCGGACGACTTGCCTGGGATCCGTTGGTCTCGCACCTTGGTACGAGACCAGCGGTCCCACGCTTGATTGTCTTGGTCTGCAAGCTTTTTTTTGGGCTCTGCCGCCCGCTTTTCGCCCTTCACGCAACTGATTCATCGTCAAGTCTCATTGGAATCCTTCTCCATGCACGTTTTCAAGGTTCTGATCTGCTCAATCGCACTTTTGATGGGACGAACCGGCGTCATTCGGGCAGAAGTCAAAGCAGAGCCGCTGGCCAAGCCTGCGCCTTCGACAGTTTCGGCGCCACTCTCGGCCTTGCTTGAGAATCAGGGCTGGCAGATACTCTCTGACGACGGTAAAGTGTTACTCAACATATGGTTGCGTAAGGAAGTCAAAGGTTCATCGAAGCCCGCTGGCCCGAAAGGCAACATTCTTTTTCCGTTTCTTTCCGAAGGTGAATTTCTGGGGGTGGTGGAAGTTGTTGGGCACGTGGGCGATTATCGGGATCAGCAGATTTCGCCTGGAGTTTTTACCTTTCGATACGGGGTTCAGCCGATCAATGGAGATCACCTGGGAGCCAGCCCCTATCGGGACTTCGGGCTATTGATTCCGGCAAAAACGGATCAGAAACCAGAGCTATTGGTCCGAAAAAATCTTGAACATGCAAGCGCAGAAGCGGCTGGCACGAGCCATCCGGCGATTATGATGTTTCTGGCTCCGGAAGCTGGGGGCAAGGCAGGGCAGGTGGTTCGGGATGATGCCAATGATCGAAATTCCGTGATCTTACCTCTGAATATCCTATCTGGCTCTGAGAAATCGGCCGTCATGATTCAATGGATTGTCACGGGCAGAGCCCCTGTTTGACGTCTACCATGTTTAGGCCGGGTGCCCTCATCCGGCACTTGTTTTGTGTAAGCCGGGTGCCCTCACCCGGCGTTTCTTCCATCAAAATTTGAACATGGCTTTAAGGGTACTTACAAATAAATAAACCACGCCGTCTAAGGGTACCCGGCCACCACAAAATCTGTTCCTTCTGAATGCAGATTAAAACAATTCTCGCGGTTTTCACGGTTTTCAGTATTTTACCGATTGACGAATCTGTTGGATATTGTAAAATCTTCAAATAGTTGATCCAGACATGGTTGTCAGAGGGTCAAAAAAAAGACACGGAGGTCAAACGGATGTCTCGTGGCTCGCTCCGTCGTAAATCCATATTTGGGTTGATTTTAGTTGTTGCCATGATATGCACTCTGCTTGCAGGTGCCACGTTTGGACTGCGATCATTTCGTACTGCAAATCACAAAATGGTCGACCAGCTTCCTGAGCTTGGAGCTGCGAATGTTCTTTTGAGAGAAGCTGCGCGTCTGGATGCACGCAATGCGATGACTCCTGAGGGAAAGTCTGTTCTGCAAAAAGACTTATCGCGTGTTCAGGATTCGTTGAAAGTTTATTTTGAGGTTTTACGAACGAACACGACACGATTTTTGGATGTGGAATCGAAGCGTGAGGAGCTGGATCTTGCCTTCAGAACGGATGCCGAACTTACGGAAATTCTTCGTCAGCTTAATCCGGAAGTACCAATTGATTATCAGTTTAACGCGACTCGTGTCTATCTCAGGAATCATCCGGAAGTGCTTTTGATTTATGACAGTCAGGGACGCATGATCGCCAAGCCTTTGATTGCCGACCGGATTGAGAGGCTCAACGATTACACCAGCGAACTTCCGGCGAGTCTGCACAAAGGCTTGATGGAAATTCTTGAGGATTCTGGAAGAGCTTATAATGCGAGCCGATCAATTGTATTGATGTCTACAACCAGTGTTGGGATTCTGCTTTTGATATTGGCCCGACTGTTTCGGAGATGGGTGCTTAAACCTGTTGACTTACTTCACTTTGGTGTTTTGCAAGTGGCTCAGGGTCAATTTCAGCACCGGATCAATCTTGAGACTAGAGATGAGATGCAGGCTCTGGCTGAGGCATTCAACTCGATGGGTGCAAAGTTGGGCGCAATGTATGCGGATCTGGAGCATCAGGTAGAGATTCGCAGCCGGCAGCTTGTACGATCTGAACGCCTTGCTGGAGTAGGGTTTCTGGCTGCTGGGGTGGCTCACGAGATTAATAATCCACTGGCGTCGATCGCGTTTGGTGCTGAAGCTCTTGAGAGTCGGTTGTTGCGGTGGGCGGATCAGTTTCCGCCGTCTGAGTCGAAGCCGGTGAAGAGTTATCTGGCGATGATCCAGGAAGAGGCGTTTCGCTGCAAGCGTATCACTGAGCGGCTTTTAGACTTTGCCAGAGGTGGCGATACGCAGCGTGAGCGGACGGATGTGGTGACACTGGTTCAGAGTGTGGTAGAGATGACTCGTCACATGGGGAAATATCGTAATCGGTCGATTATGTTTCAGCCCAGGTCGCCGCTTTTTTGTGATGTTGACGGTCAGGAGATCAAGCAGGTGGTCTTGAATCTTGTTGTCAATTCGCTTGAAGCGATCGAGTCAGGCGGGTATTTGATCATCGAGTCGCATGCCAATCAGGGCATGGCCGAGATTTCCTTCACAGATAACGGGCATGGAATGCCAGCCGATGTGCTTGACCACGTTTTTGAGCCGTTTTTTACACGAAAACGAACCGGCAAGGGCACAGGTTTGGGCCTTTCGATCAGCCACCGGATCATTAATCAGCATGGTGGCGAACTGATGGCGGAAAGCCCTGGCGAGAACATGGGTTCGACCTTCACGATTCGACTTCCACTGGCAGAGGATTTTAGTGGTAGTCGGCCATTTGTGGTCGATCAGATATCGGTTTACTCGTCTTGATGGAACGCAAACGCCTTACCGAAAATACATTGGAACTGCGGACAGACCTTGGATCATGGAGGATCTGGGAACATGACAGAGAGAACACCAGGCGGCTGTTTACGAATCTTGTTTGCCGATGATGAGTCGCATTTACGCGAGCTCATGCAGATGGAGCTACCAAGGCTGGGTCACGATGTGACGGTCTGCCCGGATGGGATGAGCGCTCTGAGGGCTTTGGAAAAAGGTTCGTTTGACGTGGCCTTGATGGACATGCGAATGCCGGGCCTGACGGGCATTGAAGTACTTGGCAAGATTCGGTCCATTTGTCCGGAAACGGCTGTGATCATTCTGACTGGTCATGCCACTGTTGATACGGCGGTTCAAGCCCTTCGGCTGGGAGCATTTGATTATCTGACGAAGCCTTGCAAATGGGCTGAGCTGGAATCGATATTGTCGAGGGTGGCGGAGCGTCGCGATTTGACGCATAAGGCGACGGTACTGGAGAATCGTCTGAAGCAGGCGGAAGGTGCTCCTTTGCTGGTCGGTGACGGGCCTTCGATGACCTCAGTCAGACAGTTGATCGATACGATTGCACCGACCGATGCGAGTGTTCTCATATTAGGCGAAACGGGTACTGGCAAGGAACTTGTGGCAAGGAATCTGCATGATCGCAGCCAGCGTCATGGCGGTTCGTTTGTGCCAGTGAATTGTGGTGCATTGCCTGAAAATCTGGTTGAGAGCGAACTTTTTGGCCACCGCAAAGGGGCCTTTACGGGAGCTGAGACGAGCCGGAAAGGGCTGTTTGAAGTGGCCAATGGTGGGACCCTGTTTCTGGACGAAATTGGCGAGCTCAACAAGAGTGTCCAGGTGAAGCTGCTCCGGTTTCTGGAGTCTGGAGAAATTCGCAGGGTAGGCGAGAATGAGCCGTTTCGGGTGGATGTACGAGTTTTGTGTGCCACGCACCGCGACCTGAGCGAGATGATCAACGAGGACTTGTTCCGCGAAGATTTGTATTTTCGTCTCAACACGTTTGAAATCCACTTGCCGAGCCTTCGCGAGCGGCGCGAGGACATTCCATTTCTGGCCAGCCACATGCTGAAGCGATATCATCGTTCGCAAGGGCCCTTGCCTGAGCTGACCCAGGCCACGATGGACGCGCTTCAGGAGCATTTTTGGCCAGGCAATGTGAGGGAATTGGCAAATGCCATGGAGCGAGCTGTGATTCTTGCGGGCGGTCGTCCGATATTGCCAGAACACTTGCCGAATTTCAGTGGTCGGCGGATGAGTTCACAATCGGCCGGCTCCTCTGTAGGTCAATTGATGCAATCGAGCGGCAAGACTTTGATCAGCCATTCCGGGCACGCACCAGCGGGTTCGAATCTGACCCTTCGGGATGTCGAGATGCAATTCATTCAGTCCGTGCTTGAAAAGCATGGTGGCAACAAGCCCTTTGCAGCCAAGGAGCTGGGCATCAGCCTGAAGACTCTGTACAATAAGATCAATCAATTGCAGAACTCAGGCATTATTGAAGAATAAGGCAGATCAAGAGGACTTGGAACTCTGGCCTCAATCGCATATGGAGTAGAGTGTTATGACATTTGCAATTTTGGTGGCCCTGGTTTTTTGGGTTTCTGGTCCGGCAGATTCTTTGAAGCCACCGGGCCAGCCACCAGTTAAAAAGGTGTGGGCAGAGATGGTCGGTCAGTGGCGGGTTTCCGGTCAGCCAAAGCGTGGTTCAAGTGCAGGCGCCTGGACAACTTCCGGCAAAATGGAGTGGAATGTTGGAGTGGACGGGGAGCCTGTTAAGTCAAAGCGTCTTCGGTTGACATTGGCTACGGGACCAAAGGCGGGTGTGATCGAATTTCAGGCAGACCGAACGTCAGGCGAATTCAAGACGATGACATTTCTTTCGCCCAGGGGTGATGAGCGTCAGTTCGAACGGTTACTGCAGGAGTCGAGCGACCGATTTGTCTATTTAAGTACTGACAGTAAAGGAGTTAATGAGGAGCGATGGACGTTTCAGCAGAGGAGTCGTGATCGCTGGCTGGTCCTGTTGGAAGGTCGCAAAACGAAGACGGGCGAGTGGTCAAGAATTGTGGAGATCGGCTTGACTCGCGATGGGACCTCAATCGCTTTGGGCGATGGCCAGCCGAAATGCATTGTGACCGGGGGGCAGGGAACGATCTCTGTGAATGTGGGCGGAAAGTCTTATTTTGTCTGTTGTTCCGGATGTCGGGAGGCCTTGCTGGATGACCCCCAGGCATTTATAGGGGCCTTGAAGCCATCCCGAGTGCAGCCAATTCAGCCTGAGGCGGTGAATCCTTGACCGGTCCTGAAGAGTCAGCGGTAGAGTCGGTATCGAAATCTTCGTCAGGATTGCCAGGAAAATCACGCGCACTGGATGGATTTGCAATTGCAGGAGCGGTTTTTTGCTGTGCCCTATGGGGAGGCAATGCCGTTGCTGTGAAGCAAGTGGTGGGCGATGTTCCGCCGATGGGGCTGGCGGGTTTTCGATTTTGTATCAGCCTTCCGATGATTGCTTTGGTGGTTTCCCGGACGCCCCAGAGGTTTTGGATTCCGCGACAGCACTGGTGGCTGATTCCGATTCATGGGCTTTTTTTGGCGGTTCAGGTCAGTACGTTCAACTGGGGCACAAGCCACGGTCAGGCAGGGAGGTCGAGTGTTTTCATCAATGTTCACCCTCTGGTGATCACGCCCCTGTCGGTTTGGATTCTGCATGAACACGTTGGCTGGAAGGCGCTTGCGGGTCTATTTTCGGCATTTTCCGGAGTGATCGTTTTAGTGGCGGGCCGTCTGATGGCAGGCGGTGATCCGAAGGCGGATGTGATCGTTTTGTGCTCTGGCTGTATATTTGGTTTTCAGTCGGTTTTTCAGAAATGGTGTTATCGAAAAGTGGCTCCTGCGTCGTTACTATTCTGGCAGACACCGTTTGCGATCGTTCTTTGTTTTCTTGGGACCGCAATTTTTGAGAGTGAGTCTGAGTGGAATGTGGATCAATCGGCGATGATTGCGATTGCTTACCAAGGTTTGGCTGTGTCAGGGCTTGGGTTTTCGTTGTGGTCGTTGCTGCTGGGACGTTATGAGGCAGCGAGCCTGGCAGCCCTGGGCTTCATGACACCATTGTTTGGCATTTCGCTGGGCACCTGGATTCATGGAGAGCCGGTCACTTCAAGCCTGATTCTGGGAGCGACGATGATCGGTTTTGGGGTTTACCTGACCGCGATTGATAAACGAACCGGAGTGGCTGGAAGGTGACGCCGAAAAGAGATCGGCGTGGCACTTTCGCCTTACCCTGGATTGCTTTTGTGGTCAGAGAATCGATCCGACCGATGACAGGCTCATAGAAATGGGGAGGTCAGACCACTTCGTCGTCTGGGTCCCATCTTAGTGGCATTTCGGAGCGGGGTTGGGATTTGGTGGGTTTTGCAGGAGGTTTTCTGGCAGGCGTTTTCGGGGCGGGTTTACGCTTTGGGGTGGCCGCAGGTGGGGTTTGGGGTTCTTGGGGTGTGAGATTGAGAGTCGGTGCCGGTGCACGTTTGGGAGCGGCTTTACGGACCGGAGGCTTGGCACGTGGTGTTGGTTTTTCGGCAGACGGAACGACGGCAGACGGTGATTTGGGGCGGGCAGCGGCTGGAGGCGGAGCCGCCGGTTGGACCGGTTCAGGGTTGGCAAACGATTTGGGCAGGCGATCCGGTGATTCGGCCGTCCTCTCTTCAGGTTCGGCTGGCCTGGTCGGATTCAGGCTGTATGGTGGCTTTGAGGCGGCGGGTACGGGCCTGACACGCGCGGCGGGAGTCCATGCTTGCGGCCGCTCGCTTTGTCGAATTGGTTCCGGCGGATTTGGTGCCAGAGCGCCAGCCATCAGTCGTTTATAGGCTGCGACGGCCATTTGGTCGCAACGCTCATTTTCAGGGTGACCAGCATGGCCTTTGACATGAGTGACCTTGATTTCGTGCCTTCGGAGCTGTTCATCCACAGCGCGCCAGAGGTCGTCGTTTTTCAGGGGCTTCAGGTCTTTGCCTTCGCGGCGCTGGTAGCCGTTGGCCCGCCAGTTGGGCAGCCATTCCATCATGCCTTTGGCAAGATATTGGCTGTCGGTGATGATCTCGACCCTGCAGGAACGCTTGAGGGTCTCAAGACCTTTGAGCGCACTGATGATTTCCATGCGGTTATTGGTTGTATGAGGCTCCGCGCCCGCTCGTTCGATGCGTTTTCCGGTCGCTGGATGCTCCATGATAAACGCCCATCCGCCAGGACCGGGGTTTCCACTGCATGCGCCGTCGGTGAATAGTTTGATGTAGTCTTCAGGGGCTGATTGAGGGAGCATTTCGGTCCATTTGCCTTGAATCCAGGGAATCAATCGTTGCCACAAAGGGCCTGCTGGCAGGCGATGATTGTGACCGGTTGATCGCGAATAGATCTCAATGGCGCAAGGCAGATTCCCTGCGCCTCCATTACAACAAAATCACGGTTTTGAACGCTTACGTCAAGAGCAGGGCTGGAATAGGTTTGTCAAACGCGACGGACGACACCGACCAGAATTCCCATAATCTCCACACTATCGCGAATGATCGGCAAGAGATCCTTGTTGCAGGGCTCGAGCCGGAACTTGTTTTTGTCGCGGTAGAATTTTTTCAGGGTGGCTTCACCGATGTCGTCGATCACGGCAACAATCTGGCCATTATTGGCCGTTTTCTGGCGTTTGAGGATGACCACATCGCCGTCTGCAATGTGGGCTTCGATCATTGAATCGCCTTTGACGCGTAGGCCGAAGGTCTCTCCACCATACTGCCAGTCGTCGAAACTCATGAGCTCTGCCTCTTCCACCGCTTCAATCGGTGGGCCGGCCGCGATCGTTCCCATGATTCGCAAGCCTGTGGCCGTGCGGCCATTTGTGTCCAGAAGCTCGATGGCTCGGGACATGTTCGGCTCGCGGTGGATCAAGCCCTTCTTCTGAAGTGCCTTGAGATGGCACATCACGCCATTGGGGCTGGCAATTTCGAACTCCAGGCCGATTTCGCGGACCGTTGGCCCATAGCCCCGGGTCTGGATTTTATCCTTGATAAAGATGTAGATCTTTTTTTGACGTTCCGTCAGTAAGTCCAGATTGACCGATTTACGCATGTTTAGAGCCCCTCTGACTGAATCCCTATCTGGAAACCCGGCGACACTTCATCAGGAACGATTCTGGGCTTTACAAATGGCCCAAAACGGGTTTCCCACGTGTTCAAGTTAACACATGAACAGAACAACATCAACACGAAATGCTGTTTTTTTTCGAAAAGGTCAAAATTTCTAGTTCCAAGCAGTTGCTGGCGGCCCCTGACAGGGAAGATTTTGAGTAACTCCAGAAAAAAAATGTCTGGGGGGGGATGGCGACAAAAAGCCTGGTTTCGGATATGATCCAGACTTGCCGATCGATCTCCATCAGGGCACTTGACCAGACCCATCAGGGCACAGGCGTTCTTGTAATATGTCGAAAATCATAGTTGCCATTCATTCCCATCCAGATGATATTGAATTTCAGTGTGCCGGTACGCTGGCAATTCTGGCGAAAAATGGTCATAAAATCCATATTGTAACCATGACGCCTGGCGATTGTGGATCTGTATCGCTGCCGCCTGAGGAAATTTCTGCTGTGCGCCGGGCGGAAGCCAAGGCGGCTGCCGATTTGATTGGGGCGGAATATCATTGCCTTGAATTTCGGGATCTGTCGATTTTTGAGGATGACGAGTCCAGGCGAAGGGTGACGGAATTTATTCGGAAGGTGAAGCCGGATTTGATAATGACGGCGCCTCCGATTGATTATCTGTGCGACCACGAAATCACTCATCGGCTGGTACGGGATGCGTGTTTTGCGGCTCCGTGTCCGAATTACAAGACGCGACAGTGGGACCCGGCCGGGGCTACAGACCATATTCCGCACCTTTATTTCATGGATGCTTTGGAGGGGCTTGACCGGAATGGGTTGCGACAGGCTGTGGATTTTTATGTTGACATCACGAATGAATTTGAAAATAAGAGAGAGATGCTGGGATGTCATGTGAGTCAGCGAGAATGGCTGATGAAGCATCATGGGATTGACGAATATTTAATTGGTCAGGAGCATGCGTCGAGGAGCCGTGGACATGAGGCTGGTGTGACTTATGCGGAAGGCTTCTGGCAATATTTGGGCCATGCGTACCCGCATGATAATTTGCTGATGGAGCTAGTGGGCGATCAGGGATTGAAATTGAGATTGGCTGGGGTATGAGAATGAAAAAAAATGGGAAATCAAGGAGCGATGGCGGGGTCTCTGAGGAAGCTGATGAGGTCGGCCATTTGTTGAGTGGAAATGACTTGTTCCAGGCCTTCGGGCATGAGGGAACGACCGGTGGAGCGGATGGATTCAATTTCTGATCGGTCGATGGAATCTTCGAGTCCTTCGGCGCGTTTTAATTTGATCTTCGTGGGAGTTTCCTGAGCGAGCAGGCCTGAGAGTGTTCGTCCGTCTTTTGTCAGGACGACAACAGCGATGCCATCGGGTGTGGCATCCCGGGCAGGGTCGAGGATGGAGATGAGTAATTCCATTTGGGATTTTCCGGCGACACCGGCGAGTTCGGGGCCGACCTTTGCGCCTTTGCCACGATAGGAGTGACAGGCCTGGCAATTCTTTTCGAAGAGGGTTCTGCCGGCGGCGGAATTTGCCTTCAAGGCGAGTGCTGGAGAGTAGTTATTGATGACATTCAAGCGATTTCCGAGCGGGGAGTCGTTGAGAACTCTGGTGATTTGTTTCTGGAAGTCTGGGTCGCTGAGTTTTCGCATTGCCTGTCGGCTGGAGGGGTCGATTTCGGAAGGGGCGAGGCGGCCTTTCCCGATTGCAAACAGGAGGGTTGATGCGAGGTCCGAATTCGTGGAAAGGGTTGCAATGATGGTTCGGCGAGAGCTGAGCGAGAGCTTGTCCCAGTTTTCAAAAAGGTTGTTTAAAATGGTTTGATTGAGAAATTTGGGGAGGACTCGTGTTCCGGCGATTTGGAGGTCGGGGGGCTGGTCTGCCTGAATGATTTTGGTGAGCATCAGGCGGGCGATTTCGGGGTTGGAATTGGCGAGAAGGCGAAAGGCCAGGGCACGAATCCAGCCTTGGGTGCTGGCGGAGGTGACTGTGGATTGGGCTTGTTGGAGGATTGTATTTAATGAAGTTTCCTGGGGCTTGGTCAATACGAGGCCGGATGATTTGAATGGATCGCCATTTTGGTAGAGGCCGGAGAGGATTGAGAGGGAGATGGGTTGTGATTTGGCGGAGATTGACAAGTCGAGGAACGAGCGGATTTGAGTGTCATTTTTCTGAAGGCTTCCCATGGATGCAAGCTGTTCGAGGAAGTTGGCTTGAAAGGGGTCAGGTTGATTGAGCCATTGGGGTTTGTCAGAGAGGATGGACTGCAAGAATTGCAAAGGGTTTTTCTGGGCTTTGGTGAGTGTGATGGGGCTGATGTAAGGGGAGTCGGCATCGGTGGAGGCGATTTTGCCGAGGTAGCGGATAGCCATTGGTGAGTCGATTGCGCTGAGAGAGATTGCGACTTGCAATCGGACGCGGATGGAAGGGTCGGAAGCGAGTGTGGCGAGTTGGTTTTGAAATTCGGGTAGGGCAGGGTTGGAGAGTTTGACGGCTTGTTCGCGAACGTGTTGGTTGGTGGAATGGAGGGCATGATGGATGGAGTCGTTTTCGAGGGCATTGAGGCCTGAGAGAGCCCAGAGGGCCTGGATGATGGCGAGCGGCTGCCGGGAATTTTTGGCGAGCAGGCGCAGGGGTGCGATGGCGGCGGATTCCTGGCGTTCGACGATGAGCCGCTGGGCGGTGTCGCGATACCAGGAGTTGGGATGTTCCAGAAGGGCGACGAGGTCGTTGGTTGTGAGTTTTCCGGGTGGGGGCGTGGTATTTTTTTCGGGATTGGAGCGGGCCTGGATTCGCCAGATTCTGCCTTTTTGGTGGCCCTGGCGAAAATCTACGGAATTGCGGAGCTTTTCAGGGACGAAGGCGGGGTGCTCGACCCATGCTCGGCAAAAATCGACGAGATAGAGGGCCCCGTCGGGCCCATTGGCGAGATTTACAGGCCGGAACCATGGGTTTGCAGAGGCGAGGAACTCGCGGCCCTGCTCGACCCGGCGGGCATGGAAGGTGGGGCCGTCGGGGACGAGTTCGCGGTGGTGCACGAGGCTGCTGAGTGGCTCGCAGAGGAAGGCATGGCCTTGATAGGCGGGGCCGAGCTGTCGATCGCGATTGATGACGGGTCCGCAGGTGGCATTGAAGAAGGCGACCGATTCTGCATTGAACCGTTTTTGTGATGGGGCCAGGGAATAGAGACGGCCGCCGTCGTCGAGATTGAGGATGTCAGCAACCTGGCCGGTGTTTGGGCCGCGAATTTCGGTCACGGCGTGGCGGATGGGAACGGTGTTCCAGGAAGGGAACCGGTTGCCCCAGTCGTCGCGTGGCAGGCCAAACTGGCTGAAGCCAGTGATCGGCTCGAATTGGCCGGTGGAGGGTCGCAGCCTAATGTCGTTTCTGGTTATGGAGACGGCCTTTGTGATTGGATCCGCTGGCCTGCGAATGGCACCTCCGCTTCGGCCGTTGGCGAGGTAGACCCAATTGTCGAGCCCCCAGGTGGGGCTATTGACGCGCAATTGCTGGTTGCCTTCTCCGAAGCCTGTCAGGACGACTTCTCGAAGGTCGGATCGGCCATCACCGTCTGTATCCTTCAAAAAGAGGAGGTTGGGGGCCGAGGTGACGAGTATTCCGCCCTTGTAGGGCAAAACGCCGCTGGGGTAAGCGAGTTTTTCGGCGAAGAGGCTGACATGTTCATAAATGCCATCGCCATCGCGGTCTTCCAGCCGTTTGATCTGTCCGCCGGAGCCGTCGGCGGGGTAGTCGGTCATTTCGACGACGTAAAGCCGCTGGAATTCGTCCCAGGCGATCGCGACGGGGCTTGCCACGGCGGGCTCGGCTGCGACAAGACTGATGGAAAGGCTTGGATCTGCCAGCCGGAAGGCCGAAAGCTCGGCCTGAACAGTGGGGGCTTCATCGGCCTGACCGGTGGGGGCTTCAACGGCCTGTACGGGCTGGAGCAAGAGGCAAGCCATAAAGGCCAGAAGGATCAGGTGGTTGCAGATCATGGAAACCTCTTTCTCTGGTGAAGGATGCGCAGGGAATCAGTGAGTGGCTTTGGTTTTGGCCTGGATCTGGTTGAGAAGGTCGACAGCGGTATCGACGATTTTTTCGCCTGACCCCTTTGTCAGATAGCTGTGAAGGCCCATCCAGACCTGGTATCCGCCGCGATCGAAACCCTTGCTGTCGGGAATATAGCCGACATAATCGTTGGCCAGTTCGAAGACATAGGTATAACGATAGGGGGATCTCAGCTTGATTTCTTCGCCCAGGACGGTGAAGAATTCGCCAGGCACGCCGACGATTGCCACATCGCCGAGTACGATGGCCTGGACCCAGCTTTTGCGTTGCTGGCCCTGGCGGTCGACGAGTTGCTTTCGCATGTCGCGAAAAATGGCGATGGTTTTTTCATGGTAGGGTGCAGGCTGTCGTTTGGTGCAATAGGCGACAACGGCGGCGTCTTCGGTGGCTTCGTCGAACTTGCGAATGGTCAGAGGGATTTCAGCGCGAAGGCCGGTCACACGATTGAGTTCGCGGTGAGGGGCTTTGTCGAGGGTGTCGGCCACGGCGGATTTGATTCGGATCAAGGCTTCGGCCGTTTTCAGGTCGAGGTTGTGGGTTGATCCAGAGGCGCCTTCGAAGAAGAGGAAAGTGCCGCCACGTTCTTTTTCAAGTTCTTGCGCTGCAAGGCCATAGAAGCTGGGCGAGCGGACACCCGGCTTGAGGGTTCCGATGGTGTGTGTGGAATGGTTAAAAAGGACAGCTTCCGGTGTTCCATCCTTTCGGTCGAAGGCGAGTACGGGCAATTGAGGGTCGAATGGGCCTGTCGGGCGCAGGGCGTCGGTCATGGCTCCGACCCAAAAGATGGTTCCATCGGCCAGTGCCAGGCGGCTGTTGCGACCCACCGACGATTCCTCGCCCTGACGGAATCGGAACTTGACCGGCTGGAGCCGCTTGTTGGCTTCAATGGCGGCCTCTACGGCTTTTGCAGCGACATATCGGGTGAACTTTTCCTCGCGAGTGTAGCCGTGGATGGAAGCCGTGGTCGGGGCATGGTGGGTGTGTGTGGCATTGATCAGGACGGAGTCGAAGGGGACCCCGATTTTCTCGGAGATCTGGCGGGCGGCATCGTCCAGAATGTCGCGCTCGATCATCAGGACATCGCAGGCCACAAGGCAGGCCCTGGTGCCGTCGGGTGCCTGTATGACAACGGCCGAGGCTCGGAGTTGCCCCTCCTGACCGACGGCGTGGCCAGGGCCGATGCTGCCCCCGATGACCAGAGTGTCGTCGCAATCAAGTGCTTTAAAGGCTGCTCCGGAAAGAAGTTCGCCGGCATTCAGATGGGACGGGCCGCAGATCCCTAAAAGCCATGCAAGGCTGGCCATGAGGCCGAATCGGATGCGCTGATTCATGGTGTTGGATCCTTTTGATTTTGAGTTTGATTTTGATTTTATTTGGATGGCTGAGCAGATTTAGGGGCGAGTTGACGGATCTCGACATTCCGGAAGAAGACTTCTGCGGCTTCAATTTCGATGGCGATCCGGCCACGTGTGATGGGCTTGGCATCGCCGCCTTTTTCTGGGTCGATCAGACGAACATTCTTGGCCTGGTTCATGACCTTGCCATTGAGGATGTGGGTGATGGTGTCGCCACTGGCAATGATTTCGGCGGTGTTCCAGCCCTTGAGTTCGTGGTCGCCGGCCAGGTGTTTTTGATAGGCAATGCCTTTGCTGCCCATGGCATAGGGCTTTCCGCCCTGCTGTTCGGGCAGGAAGGAAGGCATTTTTTCCTGAGCGGTTTTAGGGTCAAGCCAGGTGTCGACATGAAAGCCGTAGAGGGTGAGCAGGTCGGCCACATTGGTTTCTTCCACCTGATATTGCAGGGCTTGCGGCCAGACGGCGTCCTTGCCGAGGATATGGTAATAAAGGCCGGCATCGCGCTTGAGTTTATATCGAGGCTCAAATTTTTTCTCGCCCCAGCGGAACTGGAACCTGAGGTGATAATCGCCATATTCGGCTTCGGTTCCGATATAGCCCATGACGACATTGTCGCCATCTTTCTGGTTCTTATAGAGATGGATCGTGTTGTTCTCGATTGTGATCACGTGATCTGGATCACTATTTTTGCCGTGCTTTTGGAGGAATGTGTAAAAGCCGGTGAGGTCTTTGCCATTAAACAGGGGCTTAAAGTCGGCGGCCGGGGCCGGGGCAGGTTCTGCTGCGCCCAGGGCAAGTGTAGCCAGTAGAGAGATTATCAGCA
The DNA here is from genome assembly GCA_945865635.1 of Candidatus Kuenenia stuttgartensis. Lineage (GTDB taxonomy): Bacteria > Planctomycetota > Planctomycetia > Isosphaerales > Isosphaeraceae > QWQI01. The sequence continues at coordinate 32,090 of CAMBEP010000024.1, read as the reverse complement.
TGATCCAACTGATCCTTCCGAAAAAAATGGTTGAATGAGAGGGTTCTTGAGAGTGGCAGGCGAGATGAGTCAGGGGGTCATGGAGTGATCATAAACGTTCCGGTGCGCCGGGTCGACACTCGTCTCCAGATTTCTTGTTCGAAGATGCGCAATCGGGCGGCGGATCGGCCGAATGGGTCGACCGCCTCCTGCGGCATGGCCCTGAAGTCATCAGAGAGAGCTGAAGATTAAGGAAGTCATTCGGGTCTTGGGCCGGGTGGGCGGGCGGCTCAGGGATCATCAGTCATAGATATGTAGATAGGATTTCTCTTGCCGATTTTGAGCAAAATAGAAAGGGACTGTTGTATAATTATGACAGAGGGAGACGTTTTCTGGGGGACCTGAAAAAAAGATCTTTTAAAGGGGCTGAAGCTTTGACTATTTCAGAGGCTGGTGCGGATTCGGGCCGGCCGGATACGATTATGATTTACGATGGTGATTGTGGGCTTTGCCACAGGGCGGTGGGGCATGTCTTGAAGTGGGACAGGCGTGAGGAATTTCGGTTTGCGGGCAATCGGTCGGACGTGGGCCGGGGATTGCTGAAGGAGTCTGGGATGAGGCTTGATCCGCCTCCTGAAACGATGGTTGTGCTGATTGAAGGGAAGTGTTTTACGAAAAGTGATGCGGCACTGGTGATTGCTGGCAGGCTGGGCGGGGTGCATTCTGTTTTGAGGTTGGGCTGGCTTGTTCCAAGGTTTATGAGAGACTGGTGTTATGATCGAATTGCGAGGAACCGGCATGCATTTTTTGGTAGTCATGACCGGTGTGAGTTGCCGGTCGGGGCGGAACGGAGCCGGTTTCTGGATCAGGGATGAAGGGTTGGGGGTAAGGGTACGAAGGGTTGAGTTGGGATGATTTGAGGGCGGTTTTTTTTCTGGATGGTTTTTGGGAGATTGCAGGAATCTGACAAATTTTCTTGCTTTGAGCCCGAGTGCTGTGGGAGACTGGCTTAACTCATCTGAACTTGGATTGATTGGTTGAATCTGCACATGGATCTGTATGCATTCGCACAGACTAGAGGCAGTAAAAACCATATTGATAGAGAGCGCCCAGACATGTTGTCCAAGCTTCAATCGTTTACATTGATTGGGATTGATGCAGAGGCGGTGCAGGTTGAGGTGGATATAGCACTATCGCCATCACCGATGACGGTTTTGGTGGGTTTGGCAGAGGCGTCGGTGCGTGAGAGTACGCATCGGGTGGAGCGAGCGATCATCAATTCGGGATTTTTGAAGCCACCGGACCGGATCGTGATCAATTTGGCCCCTGCGGATTTGCCGAAGAATGCGGGCGGGTTTGACTTGCCGATTGCGCTTGGGATACTGGCTTCGAGCGGTCAGTTTTCGATTGAGCGCAAGGGTCGGATTGCAGTGATTGGGGAGCTTTCGCTTGATGGTCAGACGCGGCCCATCAAAGGGGCATTGGCGATGGCACTTTCTGCGGTAAATGGTGGTTGCGATGCACTTTTGGTGCCATTGGCCAATGCGCATGAGGCGGCGGTGGTGGAGGGGATACCGGTGATTCCGATCACGAGTCTTTCGGAGGCGGTTGCGTATCTTTCGAATCGCCATCAGATTGAGCCGATGACGGTTGATATTGCGGCTTTGTTTGAGAAGCTGAGCAAGTTTGAAGAAGATTTTTTGGATGTTAAGGGTCAGGACTATGCCAAGCGGGCCTTGGTGATATCGGCATCAGGCGGTCACAATGTGTTGATGATTGGTCCTCCGGGAACAGGCAAGACCTTGCTGGCCCGTAGACTGGCGACAATCCTGCCGTCATTGATACCGGCGGAAAGTCTTGAGACGACTCGCATTTACAGCGCCATGGGGCTGCTTAAGAATGGTGAGCCATTGCTGGCCACCCGCCCATTCCGGTCGCCGCACCACAGTGTGTCGGATGCGGGGTTGGTAGGTGGTGGGTCGATTCCCCAGCCGGGTGAAATATCGCTGGCGCACAATGGGGTTTTATTTCTTGACGAGCTTCCGGAATTCAATCGGAAAACGCTTGAAGTCTTGCGCCAGCCGCTTGAGGAGGGAGCAGTGACGATCAGTCGGGCTTTGAGGAGTGTGACGTTTCCGGCGAATTTTGTATTGATTGCTGCAATGAATCCGTGTCCGTGCGGATACAGGGGTGATCCGCGTCGGGGTTGCAATTGTTCGCAGATTCAGGTGGAGCGTTATCTCTCAAAAATCAGTGGGCCGCTGCTGGACCGGATTGATTTGCATGTGGAGGTACCGGCGGTGCCATTTACGCAGCTTTCGGAGGCGCCGAATGGTCCGAGTTCGGAGATGTTGCGCAAGCAGGTGCTTTCGGCAAGGGGGCGTCAGACGAGGCGTTTTGAGGGGCTTTTGACGCGGATCAATGGGCGGATGACACCTCGCCAGATTCGGAAGTTTTGCGTGCTCAAGCCGGAATCGTCGCGGCTTTTGAAGACGGCGATGGAGGAATTGGGTTTATCGGCGCGGGCTCATGACAAAGTTCTGCGGGTGGCGCGTACGATGGCGGATCTGGACGATGTGGATCACATCGAGCCCCACCACATTGCCGAAGCAGTCGGCTACAGGTCGCTGGATCGTGGTGTCTGGTCGCATTAAGGGCATGGATTGTTTATGCTTGACAGGATGTTTCAAGGCTTGATCTCACAGACGAAAATGGTTGATGGTTTTTCATGATGCCGAATACGCCTGATCCGATTTTATCCAGCGAGGCATCAGCCACGAAGGTCATGCCCTGGAATGTGAAGGTTTTGGGCTTTACGAGCCTATTGAATGATACGGCGGGAGAGATGATTTATCCGCTCTTGCCAACCTTTCTGATTACGGTTTTGGGCGGAAATAAGTTGACACTGGGCTTGATCGAGGGGGCGGCGGAATCGGTGGCGGGCTTGCTGAAGCTGTGGTCGGGGGGGAGGTCGGACCAGGCTGGCAAGCGGAAGGTTTTTGTACTTTTTGGCTATGGCATGGCGGTACTGACTCGGCCTCTGATTGGCCTGATCATAGCGCCCTGGCAGTTGTTTGCACTTAGAGTGACAGACCGGATCGGGAAGGGGATCCGGACGGCTCCGAGAGATGCCCTGATCGCAGATTCGACCGAGCCGGCCATGCATGGCCGAGCATTTGGGTTTCATCGATCGATGGATCATCTTGGTGCGGCAATCGGGCCGATGATAGCGACGGTATTTTTATTGATCTGGCCCGATTCAATTCGGACCCTGTTTTGCCTGACTCTGGTGCCTGGCCTAATGGTGCTTTATGTCTTGGTGACCAAGCTGAGGGAGCCAGTGGTGGAGGCCAGTCCGAAAGAGCCACTGAAGCTGACATTGAAGCCATTTGATCGCCCTTTCAAGGCATATCTGTTGACCTTGATGGTTTTTACCTTAGGCAATTCGAGCGATACGTTTTTGTTGGTGAGGGCGGGCGAGCTGGGTGTGCCGACGGCGGCCTTGCCGATGCTCTGGTGCTTGTTTCACATTGTGAAAAGTCTGAGCAATTTGTATTTGGGTCGTGCCGTGGACTTGTTTGGTGCCCGGGGTTTTATCATCGTAGGCTGGATGGTTTATGCCGCGGTTTATATGGGATTTGGTCTGGCGACAGCAGCCTGGCATGCCTGGGCCTTGTTTTTGTGCTATGCGGTATTTTATGGACTGACCGAGCCGGCGGAAAAATCGCTTGTGGCAAGGCTTGTGGGAGTTCAGCGGAAGGGGTTGGCGTATGGTTGGTTCAATTTTGCGATTGGAATTTCCACATTGCCTGCGAGCATGATTTTTGGCGCTATTTATGAATATGTGGGAGTGATTGAGGCCTTTTCCTGGGGGGCAGCGATGGCATTTGTGGCGTCGCTGATGCTTGTTTTTGTGGTGAAACCGCCGGTTCAAACGACGCAATGAGCTTGCAGTTATGCCTGAGAATTTTGGCATAAGGCTTGAGTCGATTGCAGAATGGCTTTACAATCGGTCCATTGAGCGGATACCTATAGTGGATGAGGATTTGCAGGATCATGATGATACGAGACGTTTTCCGGTTGATTGTGGGGGTCTGCGCAATCGGCCTTGAAGTTTCCGCCCAAACACCGATGCAGCCCAAGGTGGCACCTGGCCCGAACGAGCCGGACTGGGTGGTATTGCTGAAAGATCGTTGGGGTTTGGAGATGTTTTCGGATCTTGCGAATCCCGTAGAGCGAGATCCTCTGCTGGTGCCCGGGCTGTTTCAGAAGGCGGGTGCAGGTTTGGTGACCTATAAGCCGACAATTGCGCTGGGGCTTGAGACGACGAATCGGGGCGGCTATTACAGGCCTGGCGAGAGTCTATCAGCGCCTGCGAAGACGGAGACCTGGGTTTATACGTTCAAGAATACGACGGCAGATATTCGAGAGGACAAGAATTTGCCACCGCCGCTGTCAGCAGGTTCGAAGCTTGAATTTGATCCTGGCCAGGCGCCATTCGGGGTTTGGGTTTCGAATGATGGCTTGAAGGACGGCGGGGTTTTCAGTCAGCCGGGTGTGGTGAAGGCGGTCAATGCGCGGCTTGCGGGTCAGCCTTACAAGATGATGGTTTATCCACTGAAGGATAAATCGACAGGCAAGCTGGTTGAAAATGCGTATTTGATTGGCTGGGAATATTCGACGAACGATGATTTTCAGGATGTGGTTTGCGAGATTCATAATGTCAAGCTGGTCAAGTAAAGTCACAAACCCCCCCATAAATGGATGTAAGGCATGAAGCCACCGAAAACATTGAGTCCGGCGATCAAGTCAGGCCTGAGCGCGGACGAGAACCTGGTGGTCGGGCCTGAGAATCAGATCATTTTTGCCGACGACCGAATGCCAGCCGTACTGGCCACCCCGTGGCTGATTGCGCATATGGAATATGCAGCCCGCAAGGCGATTGCGCCTTATTTGGCAGAGGGCGAGCGCAGTGTGGGGGTGACGGTAGACATTGAGCATCTGGCCGCCGCGCCAGTGGGAGATCATGTGACTTGCCGGGCCAAGGTCATTTTGGTGAATCCACCGTTTGTGACCTTTGCGGTTGAGGCGTTTGACGAGATGGAGACACTGGCAAGAGGGGTGCATAAACGGGCGGTGATTGATGTGGACCGATTTCGCAGCAGGCTGATCAAGAAGGCAGAAAAAATCGCCGGGCAGACCCGTAAGTGATCTACCCGGCGAATTTTGTGAAGAGTCAGGGGTGTGTCCCAGAGTCACTTCTTATGGAATTTTGGAGCCGGCTTTGGAGCAGGGATGGGAACAAGCCGATTATTGACCCACTTGTAGAAAGTGCCCTTGGGGCCGTGGATGGCCGCGGTTGGGTCGCCTGTGAACATGGTGTCTTTGCCGATCGTTTTTACGATGTGTGTGCGGCCGGTGGTTCCGATGATCTGGTCGTGCAGTGGGCTGCCCTTGATCGTATTGAACTTGCCCCACCAGCCCTGCATGATTGAAGCACCGCCACCCGCCTGCATGGAATTCGTGCCACCCATTCCGCCATTGATGGAAGATGGAATGGTGATGGCGGGATCGATCTTGAGGTTGTCGTTTCGCTTCGACCCGAAGAGTATGATGCGCCGAATGTTGGAGGCGATTGGCTGCTGGGAGTCAATCTTGCCATTGACGATCACACGTAGAACATTGTCGACCGCCTGAATATAGACCACATTCGCGGCATGATAAGGTGGCGGGGTGACGATCAGGAGGCCGTTCTGGACACGCACCGAATTGGTATTGCCGGCTGGGCCAAGAATGGTCACGGTCGCTGGCAGGCTGGTATTGTCTGAGGAATCCTTCACAGTAAACTGGAACGAATCGCTGCCGATATAGGTGGGATCCGGGCGATAGATCAGGGTACCCTTTATGGGATCGAAATTGAGCAGGGTTCCATTAGTCGGGAACGACTTGAGGTCGTAAGTCAAGGTGGTGGGAACATTGGGGTCGCCTGCAAGGCCGACCAGTTGGATGGGAACATTCCCCAGTTGGGTGGCTCTGTCAATGGTTTGGGGAACGGCCACAGGCGCGGTTGGTGCGTTGGCCGAGAAATTCATGACGACGCTTTGCTGGTCGTAATTGCCTGGATTATCCAGATTCCCGGTGCCGGTTCGATCGACCTGATCCCGGATCCCGACGACAAGATTCATGGGGCCAGAGAATCCGGCGTTGGGCGTGAGCTGAACCACTCCGGTGGATTGATTGATATTGACCGTGGCATTGGTGACGGGAATGAATTCCTGCTGGCCAGTGACGGGGTTTGACCGGACTCCACTGGCGACAATGTAGTTATAGGTGGTGCCAGCGGAGGGATTGCCAGCCGAGAGCGTAAAGGCTGACAGAGTGGGGTTTAATGGATAGTTTGGCTGCAAAGTGACCGGGGCGAGGAATGCCCTGTTGACAACAGGGCTCGGGATCATGTTCACAGTGAACGTTTTTGTCGTGACGGAGCCATCCACCTGATCGGTTGCAGTGACCGTCACGGTGGAAGTCTGGCCGGTGACGGCCGTGGGTGCGCTGATCAGGATCACGCCGTTGTTATTTTGGTTGGTGATCGCGGCGGAATTGATGATCACCGGGTTGACAGGCGTGGTGCCATTGAGGGCGATGGTTGTCAACTGATCCACAAGTCCAGACCCATCGACCAATTGGGCGAAGATGGTGTGCTTGTAATTGAGGAATTGTGGCTGCCCGGTGGTCACAAAGAACTGGCTGCTGTTGGTGTCGGGTCCGGAATTGGCCATGGCCAACTGATATTTGGAGTCGAAGATCAGGGACTGGACAAATTCGTCGGGGAAGGGGAAGCCGGGCAAAGGCACGTTTCCAGTACCGTCGCCATTGACGGAGCCACCTTGCTCAATGAATGAAGTGGAGTCGGGGAAGCCACTTGCGATTCGGTGGAAGTTTTTGCCTGTATAAAAACTGGTGCCGACCAGTTGCTTGATCTTGGAGGTGGTGATGGGTGTGAGCTGGTCAAAGAGTTGATAAGTCATCGGCTGATTGTTGATTTGGGGGTCGCCCGTCCCACTGGAATTGTGGGAGATGTTGAAGGTCAGAAACTGGCCTTGGATGATCGATGCACCAATGCTTGGGTTGGTGGAGGTGATGCTGTAGGTTTGTGGGTTTGTGCCGCCCACAAGAGTGATTGGCATGCCCGTATTGGCTGGAATCGAGACATTGGGCAATGGGCCGATTGTGGCGGTGAGGACTTCCCGGGTTTCGAGCCGCTCCATAGGGCTCGCGCCCCAGAGCGAAGCCGTGCGCCGGCGATGATTTCGCTTGGTTTTGTTCAGGCCTAGAAAAAATGCCAGACGAGTTACGATCGCATCCATTGATCACTTCCTCCAGTTGACTTGACCAGGCCAGGTGCATGCATCCATGCAATGATATTGCCCGTGTCAAGTTTTGACAATCTCTTTTTATCATCGTGGTAAAGGGATTGGACAGTTTGGTGGAAATGGGGAAAATGAAAGAGCCACGACCGATTTGGCCGTGGCTCTCGTTATATTCGTTATGACTGGAACGGCTCAGAGAGTTTTCCAGTTAGAGTCTTCCATCATGGATTTTGTTTGCGGATAGAGAATTGAACAGCGGTCACTCCGTCGTCATCGACCGTGGAAAAGCCACCGGAATTGGAGAGATATTTGGCGAAAACCGAGTATTCCGGAAGTTTCTTGATATCAAACAAGTCGCTGATATCAGGGGCATTGGCCTGGCCGACTTGACCAGCGGCGGCACCGATGGCTTTGTCGAGTTGGCCTTTTTTGATCATGTCATAGACGGACCGGGCACCTTCTTCAGCGGCAGCGAAGCTGATGGAGGAGGTGGAGGAGGGGAAATTTTTGGCGACGGCCTTGAAAGCGGCTGAGTCGGCGAGTTTGGAGGAGCCGCCCCGGAGAACGGATTCCAGGAGGGTCACGTCTGAGGTGATAAAGAGCGTATCTTTGGCAATGGCGATTGAGAGAGGGCCCGAGTTGACATCCACACCGCCGGCGGCGGGCAGATTTGGCTCAATTTCAAAAATCGTGGTGCCTTGGAATTCGCGTTTTTTCGGCTCAAGTCCGCCGAGTTCAAAAAGCTTTTGAAGGGTCTTGGCGAAGGCCTTGGAATCGTCCAGAGCGACCCCGAAGAGTGACCTTTGACTATCGGCGGTGATCGGTTTGGCCAGGTCTGAGATGACGGTGATCCGGTTACCGAGCGGGCCAAAAAGATCTTTTTGGAAGCTGAGCGGATCGCCTCCATTGGGGCCGACAAGCTGTTGTTCCAGGACATTCAAAAGGCCGGGCTGGAACTGATTTACGATCTCGTTGATCGCTGTGTAGGCTGTATCAAGATCCCAGCCGAAGGACTGGTAGGAGAAGATGTCGCCGGGGACCCAGGCTTCCGGTTCCATCTTGGTCGGCTTGAGTTTGAAGACTTTCAGGAGGCCTTCGACAGGTTTGGCGAGCAGGACGGAATTGCTGATCACCGTGTCAAAGGTGGTGTCGTTGAGGGTGATCGAACCAGCAATGCCCTTGACCCCGTTGAGGCCAAGCATGGTGATAATGGTTTCGATCTGCTGGACGTCGACTGCGGCGTTGTCCACATTTGCTGCGGCGGCCTTGACGATCACCTTGATCAGGCCAGGCGCGCTGGCGAAGTACTGGATCTGTGAACCTTGGCGGAACTTGGTCACAGCCTTGCGGTAATCTTCGGCTGAGGCGAGATTATCAGACCCAACACCTTTGATGACGCTTTTGAGGACACTGGCCGATGTGGCCAGGTGGAAAACCGTACCTGTTTTGGCCAGAGCTATGGCCGATTTCATGGACTTGCCGTCTTCGCCCTTGACTTCGTTGGAAACAATGCTGATGGTGACATCGTTGAACGTTTCCGTAGCGACTTTCGAGCCTTTTTCGGTGCCGAATTTGATCAGTTTGGACATGGCGTCGGTGAAGGCTGAGGCGTTGTCTCCAGCATCCAGAGAGGCATAGAAACCGACGGGCACTTTTTCGTCGGAGACCGGCACCAGAGCAATGTTCATCGGGCCTGTGGGGAGGGCCAGGAGGTCGCTCAGTGTGACGCCCGCGGCCTGCTTGACATCGCTTGAAAATTTCTCGAGGTTTTTCGCGACGTCGGCGCGGATCGGCTTGAGCGCAGGATCTTGGATCAACTGGCCAAACTGGGTCTGTTCAAATGCAACGCGAAGTGCTTTGGCGTTGGTGATCTGAGCGAAAACCAAGGTGTTCTTGGGCAGCGATTCCTGGATCGATGCGGAATTCACTGGCACGACACCGGCAGCCAAAACCACAGCAATTCCAGCCGAGAACCTTGTCCAGATCGAACGAAGGTTATTTGCAATCATCATCAGTTCCACTCCTTGAGCTGCAAAAGGCGTCCCGAAAAAGACGCATCCATATAGACTAGTCCCTGAAATTCGTGTTCGACGATCAAATCGACCTTTGGAAGACGCACCACCGAGCATCTCGGTCAAAGCTTCGGTGGTGCCTCCAGCGGCTTGTTCGACGCCACTCGCGGCTTGACCCGGCGAGGTGCGTCCATGTACCTGTAGCCTGCGTTCGGGTTGGTTTTGTCATAGCCAAACGCATCGCGATTCCTCAGGAAATCCTTGACATAGCGAATCGGAATCGCGAAGCCAAGATTATCGCCCGATGTTGCTTTCATGTTCGTTACGCCCACCACTTCACCCTTCAGGTTGAAAAGCGGACCACCGGAGTTGCCTGGATTGATGGCTGCGTCCGTCTGGAGATAGACCAGCCCTTCAAAATTCCGGTTGCGTGTGCTCACAATGCCCTGGCTCACACTTCGCTCAAGGCCCAGAGGATTCCCAATCGCATAAACCCCATCGCCTGCCGCAAGCTCGTCCACTGCCAGAGAACAAGGTTTATAGATCAATTCCTCACGTTTTGGAAGCCGAATCAAGGCCAGATCCATCAACGGATTCATGGCCACAATTTCGATCTCCTCGACCCGGACCCGCTGGAGGGCACCGGTTGCATTCTTCTTGTAAAGCGTTGCGGATATTCGGGTCTCGCCCGCAATTACGTGCTGGTTTGTGATGGCATAGCCATCAGAGTTCAATAAAAAACCCGAGCCCTTGCCTGATGAAGTATCGATCGAAATGACGCCCTCGCCAAACTGATCCACCAACTGCCGGACCGATTTACCGTCGAGACCGCCTGTCTTGTAGAAGCCACCCATATCGTCCTCAGTCGTGGTCACCGCCCCGGCTGTCGACGGACTCTCAGCTTGATCCAGCTTCTGCCGTTTCAAAATCTGGTCTTTTGGCAGACGCACCACGTCGTGCCCCAGATCGACAAAAAGAGCGTCGGGTTTTTCCGTCAACAATGTTCCGACAACGCGGCCACCACCACGTAGATCGATCAAATAGCGATCATCGGCCAGAGCGATTCCCGCCAGAAGCTCAAAGCCGATTAAATAGATCAGTAACTTCATGATGGGTATTGCTCATGGCTGGCATGACTCTATCAGGATTTAACACCGGTTCCAAGATTGTAGTCAGTGGGTTTAAACATGCAACCGCAAAACCGTCATAATCGTGATTTATTTCTGCCAGGAGTCATACCCGAAATCCGCCGACGAAGCCGTCTGAACGCCCCGTCGAAGTTCATCAGGATCTTTTTGGACTGCGGCTTTCTGGTGGTTGTCAATTGATGGGTCGGGCTCGTTCTGAATGGTTTTTAGAACGACAAATATTGCGTGGGGAATCGTTTTTTTTTGGGTTTGGTTTTCTGCGTTTTATGGGCAGCTGTTTTTTGGGGAATCAGGCTCACAGTTAACCAGAACTTGATGTAGTGGCCTGAAGTCGTTGACTTGCGGGTATCTGAGTTTAGAATAGAGGTGTTGATGGGCTGAATCAGACCTTGAAGTGTTGACGCTATGCCGCTGGATTCGCCTGGCGAGTCCCGTATTTTGAGATGATGAGAAGAGTGAAATTCAAAATCCCATGCGATTCCTGACGGCACTTCCGGTCTACAACGAAGAGAAATACCTCGACGAAGTTCTTCCACAAGTTGCATCCTATGCACAGGATGTGTTGGTTGTGGACGATGGCTCGACGGATCGCACGCCAGAAATTCTAGGCCGTCACAAAACGATTCGGACGATCCGGCACCCGCAAAACCGGGGCTATGGGGCCGGCTTGGTCACCGCCTTTGAAGCCACCATCCAAGGGGGCTATGATGCCCTGATCACCATCGACTGCGATGGCCAGCATGAGCCCCACATGATTCCGGAAATGATTCAAAGGCTGATTGATACAGGGGTTGATATAGTCAGTGGCAGCCGCTATCTGGAGGTTTCGGAGTCGACCCCACCCCCTCCGGAAGATCGTAGGCGGATCAACATGACCGTTCTGGGCTGGCTTGGGCAGGAGCTCGGGCTTCGGATGACAGACGGATTTTGTGGATTCAAGGCCTATCGGGCTCGAATTCTGAGCGATTTCAAGATTGTCGACCTGGGCTATGCCATGCCTCTTGAGGTTTGGGTTCAGGCTGTAGAGCACCGGATGAAGATTGTGGAGATGGCTGTTCCCTTGATTTATCTGGATGAAACTCGTTCGTTTGGTGGGTCGCTGGACAATTCCGAATTTCGCCTGATCCATTACCGTCATGTTTTTGATGCCGCCCTGGCTCGTTCTGGCCTGGATAAATCGATTCGGAGCAAGCCCTTATGAGCGGCCCATCGTATCGGGCTCCGGCCAGTGATTTTGGTCTGCTGAGCGTGCCTGCACTTGAGAACTGGGCGGAACTGGCGCGAGGGAATCATGAATTCCTGAGTCAGCCGGATAGGAGGATTGGTGGGGAGTTTTTGACGGAGCTAAGGTGGCGGGCGCGTCAAAGTTTTGTGGAGTGTGCCCGGGCATGGAATCCGGAAGGGATGGATCTGTATCCGAAAGCTCTTGAGCCGGAATCGGTTTGGATCATGACGGGCCATCAGCCGGAGCTTTATCATCCAGGTGTGTGGGCGAAAAATTTTGCAGTGGCATCCGTGGCGAGAGCGAATGGGTTTATTGGTGTGAATTTGGTGGCCGACACGGACCAGCTCAAATCGACGCGGATCAAGGTGCCGTCGGGCTTGCTTTACAGGGATCCGAAGGCGGTGGAGGTGGCGTTTGACCAGACCGAGGACGGTCGGCCTTATGAAACCTGGAGGATATCGGACGAGGCCGTGTTTGAGGGATTTGAGCAGGCCGTAAAACGTGTTCTGACACTGGAAGTTGCGGATCCATTGGTGTCAGAGATTTGGCCATTGGTGAATGAGGTTGATGGAGATAATGGAGCGCGGAGGCTGAGCCTGGCGAGGCAGTCGATTGAGCGGCGATGGGGAGGGGGCTTGCTGGAATCGCCCATGAGCCTGTGGGCAGAGACGGCGGTGGTCAGGCACATGTTTTGCATAATTCTGGCGGATATGCCGCGATTTCATGCGATTCATGACGATCATCTGGCTGCCTACAGAAAAGAGCACAGGATTCGGAGCCGGAACCATCCGGTGGCGGATTTGTTGGAGACGGGTGGTTGGTGGGAATCTCCGTTGTGGGTCTGGCGGGACACGGATCCGATACGACGGTCGCTTTGGGTACGGATCTGCCCGAATGGCAGCGGGATAGAGCTGAGGATTGAAGGGGAGTCGGATGCGCTTGGCTGCCTGTCGATTCGGCCAGGGCATTCGACAGAGGAAGGGGTGGATCAGTTGACCCGGATTGCGGCAGGAGGGGTTCGGATACGCCCTCGGGCTTTGGTGACGACGGCATTGTGCCGGACACTTTTGGCGGATCTTTTTGTTCATGGGATTGGCGGAGCGATATACGACGAGCTTGGGGATTCGATTTTTCGGCAGTTTTTTGGGATAACGCCGCCATCGTATGCAGTGATGTCGGCGACCTTGCGGCTGTCGGATTTTGGTCCTGCCGAGTCGCATCGGGCGTTGGAGGAGGCGATTCTTCAGAGGCGTCGGATCGAGTGGAAGGCAGAGACACAGGATTTTGATGATCCGGAGGTATTGCGGTTGCTGGAGATAAAGAGTTATTGGCTGTCTCAGCCGACTCAAGAGCGACGAATGCGTCGTGAGCGGGCGCGTCAGTTAAGGACGATCAATCGTGAGATTGCCGGACTGCTGGGACCGGAGTTGTCGGAGATGCGGGAACGGATTGGAGCGTTGAGGAGTGCGGCATCGATTGAGATGGTGGCACGGTCGCGGGAGTACTCGGTGGCGGTCCATTCCGTGACTCGACTTCGTCGGTTGGCGAGAATGATTGGGTTGGGGGCGATTTTCCGGGGACCCACTTGACAGGTTTTTTAAGTTATTTCGAGAAACTTATTTGTCAATAGGGTTTGGTTCTTTTTTTTGTGATTGAGTCTTGGTATACTATATTAACGAATCGAGAACAAATGGATTTGCCTGATCACTTCGGTATTTCACCATGAAGGGTTTAATCGATGAGAACCGGCTCTGTGACGGAAAGAATCGCGCCAGGCAAGAGGGTTCCAGCAGCTCACTTCATGGAAGCGAGCGAGGCCGATCACGACGAGGTTGGCCAGGTTCTAGTGAATTCGTTCCGCAGTCTGGATCGCGAGAGGTTTTACAATTCGCTTCTTGACCCGGATTACAAGCCTGAGCACCGCCTGTTGGCGCGAATCAGCGGAAGATTGGCGAGTCATGTTTTGATGGCCCGTCGATCGATTCGGATTGACGATCTTGAGCTTCCGGTATCGGGTTTGGTCTGGCTTGGGACGGTTCCTGAGCATCGTGGCCGTGGTCTTGCGGAGCAATTGATCAAGCAGTGTGTGAAACGATCAGACGCTGCGAAGATACCTCTTCTGGGTTTGACGACACGAATGCCTGGTCATTATGAGAAGCTTGGCTGGGTGAATGTGGGTCTGTCTCGACCATTGGCCGTATCGTCGAGGAATTTGCCGACAGAGGATATGACTCAGCAGGAGTCATCGCGTGGCGGATGGACGGTTCGTCCATGGCGTCAGGTGGAGCTTTCGGATCTGATGCGGATTTACGACCATCAGATGGCCGACCGGTACACAGGATCGGTGGTCCGGTCTGAGAGTTACTGGCGATGGATTGTCGGGATGCGAATGGCGCACGTGATCTGGGTGGCCTGTCGGGGCGATCATGTGAAGGGTTATGCGTTTGTGAAGGATCACCACGTCCTGGAGATTGGCACGGATCTGGATTGCCAGGAAGCGTTCAAAATGCTTTTGGGGCGGATTCGGGCTGAGAGTCTGGAGCGAGCCTATCCAGAAATTCTTCTGGATGTTCCGAAGGATCACCCGGTGGTTGGCCATTTAAGCGACTGGCCGGGGATTGGCCGATCGATGAACAGCACGTCATCGACCCTGCCGCCAAACTGTTTGATGATGAAGGTTTCCAATGTGAGTCTGCTGCTCAATCAGGTTGCACCCGAGCTAGACCGCCGGGCACGGGCGGCCGGGATGAAATCCGGTGAGTTGGGTATTGCCATTGGGTCCAACCGCTGGACTCTGCGATGGGATGCTGAAAATCCGATGGCTGTAGAGATGGGCCGAAGCGGCCGAAGGCTGATCACAATCACGGAACGAGGCTTGATCCTGCTTCTGATGGGTCAGGAATCGATCGAAACTCTGGTGATGGCGGGCTTGGCCCAGTTCCAGCATTCCTCAGCCGCCGCCGCCTGCGAGGTTCTCTTCCCACGCAGGTCCCTATGGCGCAGTGTTTTGGACCGATTCTCGTACTGATCCGTTTTCGGTTCCCCAATCCACTTTTTCAATCGCCCCAAAAAAAGCCGCTTCACTTTGATCAAAAAAAGTGAGGCAGCTTGATTTCTATGGGGCTTAAAGAGATGAGTCCACTCCCTAACTCCGAGGGCGAAACATCGCTTGAAAAGCAGCGCAAGATGAGTACAGACAAGGGGCAGCGCAGGAAGCGACTGATCAGGGCTGGAGTGCGAGGGGAATGGGCATTTACGCGCCGGTTTCGCAGAAGCGTTTGGTGACTTGGTGCCGGAAGTCGAACATTTTTTGGATTTTAGAGCGGACAAACCAGCCAGCGCAAATACGGCCCAGCAGGCCCATTGGCAATTCATAATCGACTTCGTCGCGGAGGATGGCACCGCCCTGACCGTCGCTGAGGATGATGTGTCGGTGTTCCCACTTATGGAATGGGCCAGATTTCTGGACATCGATGAACATGTTTGGCGGGTGGTAGAGTGTGTGCTCGGCGACCCATCGCAACTTGAGTGGTCCGATGTGATTCACCAGGATCACCTGAGTGCCGGCCTTCAAGGATGAGGGTGGGAGTTGGACAGTGACCTTTTCCCAAGGCGGGATGAGCAGAGAGAGGGCATCGGGGCGTTCATGGAATTTGAATACGAGTTCTGGGTTTGCGTTGATTGGTGAGGATTTGACAAATAAAGCCATTTTTAGAATCCTTCGTGCTGTTGAGCATGTGAAGTGGTTATGAGCAAAGATAGCAGGGGTTTGGTGTGAAAAGTGATCGTTTAGAGTCCCAATGATTGTAGCCATGAAGGCCAGGAGTGGTCAGAAAAAAAGGATTTTTTAAGTTTTATTGTTGAATCTGCTTGCAAAACACGACAAACTATCATTACGTATCTCAAACAAGACTGTTGAAAGCCGCTCATCCCCAATCTTTGGCGGCTGAGGTCTTTGGAACCCATCAATTTTCGAATACAACAAGGGAGTTCACCTTGACGCCTCCGAACGTGTCTAAAGTCAGCCGTCGCGGCTTCATTGGCGCAACAGGCGCGACAACCCTGGCCGCTTCTACGATTGCCCATCCGGCGATTGGTGCGGTTCAAGGTGCCAACGATAAAGTGAATGTGGCGATTATTGGTCCTGGTGGCCGCGCCCAGGAGCACATCCGAATTCTGAAGCGGATCAAGGAAGCTGGCGGCAACGTGGAAACCGTTGGCGTAGCGGACGTTTGGGACGGCAATGAAGAGGTTGGCCGTGGGCTTTATCCTTCTGCGAAGAAGATTGGTCTGGACACGAACGACAAGAATGCGGTGACGAAGGATTACCGGCGGATTCTGGATCGCAAGGATGTGGACGTCACATTGATTGCGACGCCTGACCACTGGCACGCGAAGCAGACGATCGACGCCCTGAATTCTGGCAAGGACGTTTATTGCGAAAAGCCGATGACGCACACGATTGACGAAGCCCGCCAGGTGGCCGAGGCAGTCAAGCGGACAGGTCGCGTGATGACGGTCGGTGTTCAGTCGACTGCTGACCCGCGCTGGAAGGCCGCCAACGACATGATCGTGAGTGGCAAGATTGGCAAGGTGATGCAGGGCCAGACGAGCTATTACCGCAACAGCGACGTAGGCCAATGGCGTTACTACAAGCTGACGAAGGACATGAATCCTAAGACGATCGACTGGAAGATGTTCCTTGGCACGGATTTTGGATTGGCTCCAGCCCAGCCGTTCAATCGCGCCCGATATGCCCAATGGCGTTGTTACTGGGACTTCGGCGGCGGGATGTACACGGACCTGTTTGTGCACCAGTTGACGCACCTGATTCAGGCCATGGGCGTTCGCTTCCCAAGCCGCGTTGTGGGTGCTGGTGGCCTTTACATTGAGAATGACGGTCGGGATGTGCCCGATGTGGCCACAGTCGTAGCCGACTACGCCGAAGGCTGTCAGGTCATCATTTCGGCCACCATGGCCAATGATGTCCAGCTTGGCGAAGTGATTCGCGGCCACACTGGTACGATCACTTTTGGTGGATCGCCAGGCGATGGTTTCCGCGTTGCTCCCCAGAAGGTTGCCGGAGCAGCTCCAGCACCTCCAGGCGCCAACAAGGGCGACGGTGGCGAGCTGTTCAACCCGGCTCAGCCTCGCGAGGACACCCGCGCTTTGTGGGAGCACTTCCTGGGTTGCGTTCGCTCGAAGAGCCAGGAGACGCTTTGTCCAGCATCGCTGGGCTATGCCGCCATCGCCACAGTCAATCTGGGTGTTGATTCCTACCGCTTCGGCAAGGCCTATTTCATGGACCCAGCCAGCGGCAAGATCACCGACAAAGATCCAGGCTGGAGCAAGGGTTGGGAAGCCACAAGCCACGCTCGCGGCACGGCCAAGGAAGTTCAGGGCTGGAAGGCCGGCGATACCGGATCCAAGCTGATTCCTCCTCCTTACCAAAAGCTTGAAGGCGATTGGAAGGGTGGCAAGGATCCTGCGGAAAATGCCTGATCTCCTTCTTGACTGATTTTGAGAAATCAATCCCGGTCTGTACTTTGTGCAGGCCGGGATTTTTGTATTATTTGTCATCGTGATACAATTCCAAACCGGATTTAAATCCAGACATTCACCCTGACATCTTTTAAAAAAGTTTCGTATCATGCAATCACTTCGCAGAAATGTATCTTGGTCGAACAATCATTGCAAAGGTCAGCCATGAAAATTGGATATGTCAGCGACGAGCGTTTTGTGGCCATTTCAGATGTTGTCATTGAATTTGAATCCAAGGATGGCCTGACTTCCGTTGAAGCACGTTCGCGAGCCTCAGGCTCGATTCATGCAGATCTGGAGCCCGGCGAATATCTTGTTACTCTGCAAAAGCCAGGCTTTGGGTCAAAACGGGTGCATTTAAATATCACCGATGGCTTTGAGCCGCACCACTTCCGCCTGCTAAGTGACAGCCTGCTTGGATATGCCTGGCCCAAATGGGTGAAGGCTGGCGAGCAAAGCGAATTTCGTGTGCATGCCGTTGAGATGTATCATTTGGAACTTTATCGTTATGGATTAAAAAAAGAGCTTGTCAAAAGTCTGGGATGGTATGACGAGCACGGCCCACGGGCGACCATGCAAATTACGCCCGACGGCGATTACACCCAAACCGGGGTCGATTTCAATCGGCAGGGTTATACCAACCCGCACCACAGGCAATTTGTAGAGGCACCTGAGCGGTCCGGGCTATATTATTTTCATGCCAGAACCAATTCTGGTGCCACGTTTTCATTTCCCTGGGTGGTGGCACCGGCTGAGCCAACGTCGAAGATTGCCATTTTGGCGTCGAATATCACCTGGAATGCCTATAATGCATTTGGCGGGCGATCCAATTACATCAATCCCGTGCGATTGCCAGCGAAGCCAGTGGTCAACAGCCGTCAGGAGCTGGAACGATATACAGACCCGGACAACCTGAATTATGGTGTGTGGGATTACGCGCCTCTTTCCTTTGACAGGCCGGAATTAATTAGCCAGATACCGCTAGCCGAACAGGCCACTGACCCGATTGAAGGTCGGGCATCGTGCCATTTGGCGGGCGCGGAATGGCGGCTTCTGGCATGGATGGAACGGCAGGGGTTTGAATATGATTATTGGGCGGAAACACAATTGCACAGTGGCGCCCTGGATTTGTCGCAATATAAAATCCTGATCATATCAACACATCCGGAATATTGGTCAAAAGAGATGTTTCAGACGGTTTATGACTGGGTTTTTCAAAACGGTGGCCGGCTGATTTATTTGGGCGGAAATGGCCTCAATTGCGAAGTAGAATTTCTTGACCCCTTTACCATGACGGTGCGCAATGGCGACGACCGCGAGATGCGCGGGAGGGGCCTTGAGAGCCGATTCCATTTCACAGGCGTTTCCGAAGCGAGCCTTTTGGGCGTGGTTTATGATGATCGCGGTATTATGACAAGCACACCTTATGAGGTGCTGCAATCGGGGCACTGGATTTATCAGGGCACTGGCCTGAAAAATGGCGATTTATTTGGTGCCGAAAGCCTTCACAGGCGATGCCCGGGCGGGGCGTCGGGGCATGAGACAGACAAAATATCAGCCAGCTCGCCAACCGTTGTTCAGGCCTTGGCCAGGGGCCTGAATAGGGACCAGGGCGGAGCAGAGATTGTGACCTTTGAGACCGAATCTGGAGGCCGGGTTTTTTCGGCTGGGTCGATCACTTGGCCATCAAGCGTGCTAGTGAGTGGGGCCGTGAGCAAAATCACGGAAAATGTCATTCGGGAATTTCTGAAATGATATTGGATCATTTAAAAAAAATGCTCTTTGATCACGTTTTAGCTAAAGATGGACGTGATGGGACGACCCTCGGTGATTTTCAGAGGGCGGTTGAGCATGTCGGTGATAAAGGTGTCGGGCGATAGGCCGAAGGCGTGCAGAATGGTGGCCTGAAAGTCTTCGGGCGTGACGGGCTTGTCCTTGACATAGGCCGCGTTTTTATCGCTTTGGCCGTAGATTTGGCCACCGCGAACGCCACCGCCGGCCAGGAGTTGGGTATAGCAATTGGGCCAGTGGTCGCGGCCGACGAAATTATTGATTTTCGGGGTTCGGCCGAATTCGCCAGCCACCACAATCAGGGTGTCGTCGAGCATTCCGCGGCTTTGAAGGTCTTCAAGCAGGGCGGGAAAGGCTTTGTCGAACGACGGGGTGCAATAGGGGTGTGTCAGCATGTCGCGGCCCTTGTGCACTCCGCCTGTGCCGCAAATGGCTGAGGGCACGCCGTGGTTGTCCCACAGGTTGAACTGGCAGCCTTTGTCGTCGAAGTATGTCCAGAAGACATTGACGAATCTGACGCCTGATTCGACCAGTCGGCGGGCCAGGAGAAAGCTCTGGCCGTATTCATTGCGGCCGTAGAGGTCGCGCAGGCGAGGGTCTTCAAGTGTCAGGTCGAAGGCTCGCCGGCATTTTTCGCTTGTGATCATGGTCGAAGCGGTTTCGGCCATGGTCTCCCAGCGCTGGCCAAGGCTTTGGCTGGCAAGGGTTTCGTCGAGTCGGGCCAGGAGTTGCCGGCGGCCTTGCAGGCGGCTTTCGCCGACACCGGTGGGCAGGTCGAAGGCCTGGAACTTGAGATCCTTGGGGGCGAGGGAGTCGAGCTTTGGCTCGTTCAGCGCGACGGCATCGTAGGCAGAGCCAAGAAAACCGCCGGATTGCCCTTTGATGGGCGGCGATGAGGTGGTGAATGGCCTGGGCAGGATGACCCAGGGGGGAAGGAGGCCGGTTTCGCCCTTGAGCTTGTGCAGAATGGCTCCGATGGCGGGATGGTCTGTGGGGGCTGCATAGACGTCGTCGGGCCGCAGCGGCGGGTAGCCATGCAAGGTGTGTGCGGAACTGACGTTGTGGTCTGTGGATGTGTGCGTCATGGACCGTACCAGAGCGAGCTTGTCGGCATGGCGGGCCAGGTTGGGGATCAGCTCAGTGAACATGATTCCCGGCACGTTGGTTTGGATCGGCTGAAATTCGCTGCGAATGCCGACGGTGGCGTCGGGCTTTGGGTCCCAGAGATCAATCTGCGAAGGGCCGCCGCAAAGATAAATGTAAATGCAGCGTTTGGCCTTGTGCGGGGCGGGCGATAAATCCTGGGCCAGGGTCGATGAAAGTCTGCTGGATGCGGCCAGACTTGCAAAGCCCAATTGGTGGATGGCTCTGCGAGAGAGCTTCAGGGCACCGTTTGCAGCCAGGAGGGAAAACATGACCAGGGCGTTCCTAGAGTCGGGTCCAGATGGGGTGGCCAGAGGCGGAAATTGAAATGACTTGGTGCGTGTCAGGCCATGATTTGATGAATCGGCGATCCGTAGTCGATTTCCAGGCGTTTTCGGCCTGGGATATCGAGCCGCTTGGGGTCAAGGCCGAGCAGGTTCAGCACGGTGGCGTGGATATCGGTCACGTAATGAGGGTGCTCTATAGCATGAAAGCCGAGTTCATCGGTGGCCCCATGCACCACTCCGGGCTTGATGCCGGCGCCGGCCATCCAGATGGTGAAGGCGTGCGGGTGATGGTCGCGGCCAGTGGCTGTGAGGGCCACGTTGTCGCGGATTTCAAGGCCGGGCGTGCGGCCGAATTCTGTGCAGCAGACGACGGTGACATCGTCTGAAAGGCCGCGGCGCTTGAGATCCTTGAGCAGGCCGGCGATGGGCTTGTCCACTCTGGAGCAGCACTGGGAGTGGCGTTTTTGGAGTTCCACATGGGAGTCCCACTCGCCGTAATCGCTCAGATAGACCAGCGAGAAGCGGACACCCCGCTCAGCCAGCCTGCGGGCGGCCAGCAGGCGGCGGCCGTAGGTGGCAGTCTGTTCGTTGTCGATTCCGTAAAGGCTTTGTGTTTCAGGGGTTTCGCCAGTAATGTCAACCACTTCGGGAATGGAGCCCTGCATTTTATAGGCGAGTTCATAGGATTTGATGCGGGCCCGAAGCTGGTCGTCGTCAGGATATTCCACACTCGAAATCGTATTCATCTGATGAATGAATTTGAATTCGTTTTCCTGCTGACGGGCCGCAACGCCTTTGGCCCGATTGCCAAATGGCAAGGGGTTTTTCGGGTCGAGGCCAATTTCCACCCCGCCATATTGCGGGCCGAGGTAATCGGCAGCGAAATTCTCTTTGACGCGCGGGTCGGTGTATTTGCCGAGAAAAATGAACTGGGGCAGGTTTTCATTCAGGGTACCCAGGGCATAGTGGATCCACGACCCGATCACAGGCTGCTTTTCGTCAAGCTTGTGGCGGCCGTGGTGCATTTGGAATTCGGCGTTGTGGTCGTTGTCGGTGGAGTACATGGACCGCACAAATGCGATGTCGTCCACACACGTGGCGAGATTGGGCCACCAGTCGCTGATCTCTACGCCGCAGCGGCCATACTTTTTAAAGCCGACCTGAAGTGGAAAAATTTTGGCATGAAGCCGGGCACCGCCGACAACGTCGCGAGAACGCTCTGCGAACAAGGGCGACTTAAACGGATTGGGCAGCCCTGTGGCTTCATAAGACTTGCCGGCATGCTTGTTCAGGGCAGGCTTGGGGTCCCAGGTTTCAAGCTGGCTGACCCCGCCGGAGAGGAAGATCCAGATGATGCTTTTGGTTTTTGGCTGGAAGTGGGGCTGGCCAGTGGGGGGCGACCAGACTTCGGAATCGTTGGCCCTGACAATGCCGTCGCGATGGAGCATAGAGCCCAGGGCAAGGCCTGTGAAGCCGAGCCCGACGTCCGAGAGGAATGTCCTTCGGGCGATTCGGCCACAGGGTGGGCCAATGCCGGCAGGCCGGCGTGATTGATGAGCCATGATGCAACCGCCTCCGTTAAAGGCCTCTGAATTTTGATGTTAGTGTATGGTCAGAAAGTCGTTGTGGCTGAAGAGGGCGTGGATCAGATCACGCCTGGCCAGGGCCTCGCTTTGATGAGCGGGCCTGGGCGCAGCCGATGACGCTGACGATTCGGATTCAATGACCCGCGCTTGATGGGCCAGAAAATCTTGTGCCAATTTCAGCTCGGCCGCTTTGGGTGGTCGTGTAAGAATTGTTTCGAAACTGGCTTTGAGGAAGTCTTCGACAGGCTTGGCAGAAGTCTCAGCCCAAAGCTTTTCGGCCAGATTTTGGCTCAGGCCGAGCAGGAATTCATTGTTGACCATGGCCAAAGCCTGTTGGGGCACCACCGAGGTCGTTCGTTTGTAGGCATCGCAGGCATCAGGGGCGTCGAAAATTTCCAGGAATGGCATTCTGGATTCCCCATGATGCGTAAAATAAAGGCTTCTCCTGTGCGAAACAAGGCCCTGGGCCAGGTCAATGTCAGGCCCGCCCGAGGTGGTGTCAAGCATGCCCGAAACGTGCAGAAGGCTGTCGCGCACCACTTCGGCCTCCATCCGGTTGCGGGGGAAGTGCCAGTAAAGCTTGTTGCCAGGGTCGAGCTTCAGGCCGGGGGCTGTGGGGCTATCGGGCTCGGACTTTATGCAATAGGTCTCGCTTGTCACAATCAGCCTGTGCAGGGCCTTCATCGACCACGGCTGAGTTCCGGCCCCTGACGGGTGCATGAGCTCCTGGGCAAGCCAGTCCAGCAGTTCGGGATTGGTCGGCCGTGAGCCGTTGCGGCCAAAGTCGGAAGTGCTAGCCACCAAAGGGGTACCAAAATGCCATCGCCAGATGTGATTGACGGCCACTCGGGCCGTGAGTGGATTGGTGGGGCTGGCGATCCACCCGGCCAGGGCAGCCCGCCGGCCAGTGCTTGAGTCGGGATAGGTCGGGCTCAGGGGCGAATAGGCCGGCTGCTTGGAATCTATTTTTTTCAGATCCGCACAGGCCAGGTCATAGGCTTTCTGGGCCGTTGCCAGTTTCGGGGCGGCCTTGGCGGCTTCCGCAGCCGATTTGAGCGATGCCTGATGATGCACAAGCTCAGAGCGGACCAGAGCCAGGCCAGAATTCTGCACGGCCAGCCATTTTTCGGCCTGAGCCGCCAAAAGGGCGCGGGCCTGGGCTTCCGGGCCGGCGAATTTCTGCTTGGCTTCGTCGGCATCAATCCGTGCATGGATGGATGCAAGGTCGGCCAGGGCTGCTGCTTTTGCCGCTTCATCCTGCTTGAGCCTGAGGGTGATCAGGGGGCTGGGCGGAGATTTACTGGTTTTCTGAAGGTTTTCTGCTTCAAGGCGAGTCGCATTCCAATGGTTTTCAGCCTCTGCCAAGGCTTTTTCGCGGCTCTGGATTTCTTCAAGGCGGATGAACGCCTGAATGCCGGGGAAGCCAACTTCACGAGGCAGTTTCACAGGCTTGACCGAAAAGGGCTTGCCGCCCAGAAAATCGGGGAAACCAGGTGCAATCGGCGGGCGGCCTTCGATGATATTGCGCGACTCGCCCTTGGAATAGGCAAAGGTTTTGGCGTCGAGATTTTTATCAAAGACCCTGACGAGCCCGCTGGTGATTGGCTTATAGGCTTTGCCGTAATCGTAAGTCGG
This sequence comes from Candidatus Kuenenia stuttgartensis, assembly GCA_945865635.1. Lineage (GTDB taxonomy): Bacteria > Planctomycetota > Planctomycetia > Isosphaerales > Isosphaeraceae > QWQI01. The sequence continues at coordinate 8,373 of CAMBEP010000024.1, read as the reverse complement.
GTAGGGGCCGGGGTCAGGCTCGCCCGGCATGCGGTCGTGGCGGATTTCCATCGGTTCGAAAACGGCCCGGAAGGCGAAATAATCGTCGTTTTTAATCGGGTCGTATTTGTGGTCGTGGCAGTGGGCGCAGTTGAATGTCATGGCCAGAAAGGCCTTGCCGGTGTGCTCGACATTGTCCTTAAGCCAGAGGCTATAATTCCATCGGTAAAAATTGCGGACGAGAAAACCGGTGGCCACCTGTTCCTCGCGTTTCTCAGGCGAGATTTCGTCGGCGGCGAGCATGGCCTTGACCATCGTGTCGTAGCCTCGGTCCTGATTCAGGGACTGAATGATCCAGTCCCTCCATCGCCAGATCTGGCCATAGCTGTTCAGAACATCGGGCACCGACCGTCGGCCATACCAGTCGCTGTATCGCCAGACATCCATCCAGTGACGCGCCCATCGCTCGCCATGCCGGGGGCTGGCCAGTAGCTGATCGACAATCTGCTCATAGGCTTGGTCCGACGGGTTTTTGAGATACGCCTGAAGCTCTTGACGCGTGGGCGGCAGGCCAGTCAGGTCGAGATAAAGCCGGCGGATCAAGACCTGGGGCTCGGCCCTTGGCTGGCGGGCCAGGCCCTTGGTGGCCAGTTGGGCATCGATCAAGCGGTCGATCGGATGTTGACTTGATGAAGTCGCTGTGACACTGGGAAGCTGGGCCCGAACCGGTAACTGGAAGGCCCAGTGCTTGAGCGGGTCCGTCTCAGGAGCTTCAGTTTTGGGCGATTCGGCCCCTTGATTGATCCAGGTTTTCAGGGTCTGGATCTGCTCGGGCGTCAAAGGCGAGCCTTCCGGCGGCATCCGCAGGGCTTTGTCCGTTTCCAGAAGCCGCTCCATCATCAGGCTTTCATCGGCATGGCCAGGCACAATGGCCGGGCCGCCATCGCCGCCGGAGAGTATGGTTTTTGCCGTGTCGAGCCGCAATTTGGCCTTCTGCTTCAAGCCGCCGTGGCAAGCATTGCACCGCTGGCGGAAAATCGGCTTGACCTGTCGCTCGTAATCCACCCGATCGGCACTTTTCGCCTGTATGCTGAAAAGGAGCGTACAAAAAATCCAAACCAATCGAATCATTGCGACGTTACTGATAAGCCTAAAATGGTCAAGTTTTATCGACTGAAACACAACCCTCGTTTGGCACGGTTTGGCAGGATTCGCCTGATTGTCAAGAATCGAAGCTGACATTCGCTCATCCCTCCAGTCGCCATGCATCTTGGATCGATGTTAAACAGTGTAGATTTGTAAATATAGACCACTTTAGGATGGATGTCCAGCATTTAATTTCCGAAGATTTTGACTCAAGCGAGCCAGTCCGCAAGACGTTTCGGGACATCGCTGAATCTCTCTTCAGAAATTGTGACAAATCGGGCCAGTTTCGGATCAGGTTTGATCGAGCTTCTTGCCAAAAGCATTCGTCGCGGCGAAATCGTCTCCAGAATTTCTGGAATATCCCCAAAATCAGCCAGCAGGCCTGGCACCGTACTGGCTGCATTTAACGGGGCCGCCGTCTCTGAAAGCTGGCCCATGAAGCTCTCGGGAATTTCCTCAACAGCCACCGCTGAAATCCTGGGCTCAATCGAAGCCGCCATAAGGGCGATGATTCCTGCATCCTTGCGGCCCACCAGGGTGACATGCATTCCAGGATTTTTATTGATTAAATTTCGCACCGCCGAAATTGTATCCGCCGTGCGCATTCCAACAAGCGTTTCACCCACAAGAAATGCATTATAGGCCAGGTTTGCCTCTACGCTTGAAATCGGGTCCGCATAATCATGCCCTTTCACAGAGAGCTTCACCCGCCTTGGCCCCACACCGCGTGGGTCAAGAACGATCAGGCCATGCCCCTTACTGCCCAAAATTGAGATAAAATCTTTGGCTTCACGCCAGTCGGCCGATTCATTGCCGTTAATACAAACAACCCACGACTTGGGCTGGGGAATTGCAGGAGAAACATCAGGCATTCGAGGATCTGCCTTATCCATGTTCAAGTGAATCGCATCAGCCAATGTTTTTCTGGCGGTTTTGGGCGTTTTTTTGAATTCCTCAAGGGCGACATCAAAAAGCGATCTCGATTGAAATGAAACCCTGACTTGGCCCTCCTGACAAACCATCAATTGATCCGCAGGAACTTCTTTGACAGCGATTTCTTCAGAGCTTCGGCCTGCATCGCCCGCCAGCCATCGGCTGAACCAGCCATAAACCGCTTGGCGCAGGGGCAGGGCCAGGCCGTGGCGGAATGGGGCCTCGACCATGGAAATGCAATCGCCGGCGTCGGCGACCTGATAAAGATGCTGCGCTTCAGCAAACGACTTCCGCGTGCCTTCTATCGGGAAGAAATCCTTGGTCGCGGCTGCAATCAGAGTCGGCCTGGGGGCGCACATGGCCAGCAGGCCAGAGTGGTCGATACCGGCTTTGACAAAGCCGAAAATGTCCTGTTCCGGGTCCGACGACGGGTCGTCCTGAATCCTGTTGCCCATGCGCAGGGGCAGGGTGGTGACGTAGCAGCAAATGGCAGAGGCTCGAATACGCTGATCCAGAGCCGTCAGATAAGCCGTCAGGGTGCCTCCGCCGGAATGCCCCACGCAACCGATCCGCTGGCTGTCCACTTCCGGCAGAGAACCCAGCAGGTCAAGCCCGCGAATGCCGTCCCAAATCCGGTATCGGGCCAGATTCGTGCCCAGAAGCTCCAGGGCATTGCCCAGAACGGCGTGTTCGCCGCAGCCCAGATTATAGCGGGTCCTGCGTGTGGCCGGGTTCCAGAACTGGCTCCGTTCCGCCTGACCGACAGGGTCATGGGCCAAGACGACAAAACCCCGTTTTGCCAGGTTCGCATGCAGAATTTGATGTTCGGGATAGGCCTTGCCAATGTGCGTGTGGCCGCTGGGGCTGATCACGCCGGGGGCCCGGCCTTTCAGCCCGTGAGGTACATAAAGAAGTGCTGTAACATGATATCCAGGAAGGCTTTCAAAGGCGATCTTCCGGATGGTATAGCCATCGGCCTCGATTTCGCCTGTCTGGGTGACCGCCGGCTTGTCAGGAATCGAAGGCAGGCCGCGCAGGAGGTTCAGGAACGTCTGACGAAGGCCGGTTTGTAGCAAATTCAGTTCGGCCTGAGTTTTCACGGCTGCAAAACGCGCTCGCCTTTGGGCTTCAAATTTGGCAGAGAGATCCAGGATTTGCTGGTGTAGGTCATCGGTTGCCTTAAAACTGGCTCCCGTGCCTAACGATGCTGCAAGCCCGATGCCGAACAGCTTACGTCGATTCATGGCAGACATGGCAAGAGTCCTTTTTCAAAAAAGCATCGTGTAGAGAAGCCACCGGCTTTACCCGATTGGTGCTCAGGCAAGACGTCAGCTAAAGACTATGCAAAGATTATGCCTGAACCGACTTTGACTGGAAAGGGTGGACTGGCCCGAGGGGGCAGACGCAGTGGCCCATTCACGATTGTCTCCCCCGGGCTTTCATTTCATGAATGGGGGGGGGCGATTGAGTCATTAGCGATTTCAATTAGGGTAGTATTGCCAAAAATAAATACAACAAAAACTCGGTTTGGGCATTTTCATACATCATTTTAATTCCAGGAAACGATTTCATTTTCGGCTCTGGATTCAAGATCAAAAATGTTTATTTCTTTTACAATATGCCATTTTGTATTGCATGTCTCATCAAATTGACCAAGGGCTTGAAGATCCTTGATTGTGGCGTATAATGAGTCCATCTCCGTTCCGAAAACTCCTAAAACAAGAAGGGTTCCGTCAATGCAAGTCTCTCTTTCGGGCAAGGTGGCCATTGTGACAGGTGCTGCTTCAGGGATTGGCCTGGCGATTGTTCGTCAGTATCTTGATTCTGGCGTTGCAGGCTTGGTGGCTGTCGATATTGCTAAGAACCTTCCCGAATATTTTTCTGTTTCCGGATATGGATCTCGCCTGAAATATCTCAGTGGCGATGTGACTCAGGAAGAAACGTCCCGCGATTTTACCAAAATGGCCATCGACAATTTTGGGAGGATTGATGTGCTGGTCAATAATGCCGGAATCAATGTGGTCAAGGCATTGCATCTGCACACGCCCGAAGAGTGGGACAGGGTCATGAACACGAATGTCAAGGCCATGTATTATGCCGCCAGGCACGTCCTGCCGGTCATGATGGGTCAAAAGGCAGGCGTCATTCTCAATACAGGTTCGATTTCTGGCGAGACCGGCATTCCGACGCAAGGTGCCTATGGCCCTTCCAAAGGAGCTGTCCATGAAATGACCCGCCAGATGGCCATTGAATATGCGGCTCATGGAATTCGTGTAAATGCGATCGGTTGCGGGACAGTCGACACGCCTCTGGTCACCAGGTCGGCACTCGATTCAGGCGATCCGAAAGCCTTTATGGCAATGCTTGAGGATAATCATCCGATCGGCCGCATTGCATCACCCGAGGAAGTCGCCTGCTTCTTCACCTATATGGCGAGCGATCTGGCAAGCTTCTTCACAGGCTCAATCCTGATGATGGATGGTGGATATACGGCCAAATGAAATTTGCCTAAGAGTTGTATTTCACGCCCGCCTTCGGTCGAGATCGGAGGCGGAAACCTTCAGAGGTTTCGCTAGCCTTTTTTTTCCGTCTCGGATGAGAAAAGTATGCATCGAGATTTCGTGGGTCACCCAATCGCCCAGCCGAACGTACCGCCCAACACGTCTTAACCCGCCTGGGAAAAGGCCAAAAAAAAGGGGTTTTTCGGTCCTTCTCGATCAAAACTCTCCGGATGAGTCGGTTCGCCTTGAAAAAAAGCAGAAATTGACTTGACAGGCGAGCACTTCTCAAGCAAAATAAGGTCCTTGCAGGCGTAATTCAGTGGTAGAATGCCAGCTTCCCAAGCTGGACGTCACGAGTTCGAATCTCGTCGCCTGCTCTCATTGTAAGTAGTTACTTGAAAGCAACTTGTGGAAACCATGCGATGAGTGAATATGGCCTAAAATCCGCCCGGAAACTTGGGGAATCCCCTGTTGGCTGATTGGTTGATCGCCGTTGGCATTGGTATGAATTCTTCAAAAGATTTTTGGTTGACCCAAATTTCGGTGGCGTCTGGAACAGGCAAACAAGCCTGCGGCGATGGCGGATAGGGCATAGGTGGATGGTTCGGGGACGGTGATGGGTTTGAAGGCGATGTAATATGGTTGCCCTGATCCCGTCGCCCATGATGTAAGAAATGCACCTGACGGGCTGTATACACTGATACTGTTGTTGTTCGTGTTGGCAGCGAAAAGATTGCCTGATGAATCAAACGCGATACCACGAGGGCCATTTAAGCCTGTAGTTATGCTGCTTTGATAAAGACCAGCCGAATTAAATTTACTGATGGTATTGCTGCCAGCATTCGCAGCGTAAAGGTTTCCTAAAGAATCGAATGCTATGCCGCGAGGACCATTTAAGTTTGTTGTGATACTCCCTTGGTAGCCGCCAAATGGATTAAATATGCTAATAGTGTTGTTGCCAGCGTTAGCAACGTACAGATTTCCAAAGGGATCGAATGCAATACCGCGTGGGTACTTTAGATTCGTATTTGTAGTGATGCTACTAAGGTAAAGACCCGACGAATTGTACTTGGCGATGAAACTCTGTACTTGTGTATTGGAGGAATCGACTCCACCGTTGACGTAAAGTACTCCCGAGTTATCAAAAGAAAATGCAAGACCAGTTGGAGCATAAAGACGTGTACTGCCAATTGACCCGTTAGTCTGATAGACTCCAGCCGAATTAAATTTGCTGATCGTGTTGTCGCCGTTATTCACAGCGTAGAGGTTTCCTGAGATATCGAACGCAAGACCTAACGGAACGTTCAGATGCAAGCTAGTAAATGTAGAAACCGAAGCTTCGATTGTGGCAGCGACACCGCTTGAGGTGTCATAAGTGACGATGTTGTTGTTATCAAGTCCGACGTAAAGACTGCTTGTGACGGATAGCAAGTCTATTGCTTGGATTGATGAAGGAATTGCAAGTAGAATTATGGATACCGCAGTAAACGTACTTCGAAATCTCATGAAACTGACCCCTGGTTAGAAACTGAGGATACTGTGGTGGCTTGAATTAATGGCTGTGGAATTTAGGACGATATGCGTGTCCTAAATTTAAGACGTTTGACTAGATCAACTTCGAAGCCTGTGGTGTTGAACGACAGGCTATCGGAAGGGGGCTTGAGAAATGCATGAATAGCTAAGAAATTGTGCGTCGCTGTACCTGACTTCCAGCAGGTGAGTAAGGTGCCCGACGAATTGAACTTGCTAATGGTTCTGTCGTTGGTATTCGTTGAGTAGAGGAAGCCTGATGAATCGAAAGCCAAGCCTTGTGGGTTGTTCAGATTCGTATTGGCGATGCTGGAACCGCTATTGCCAGTCGTGTCATACGAAACAATCTTGCTGCCGCCGAGCGAGACATAAAGCAGGTCAACTGCAGATATCGGTGAGCCCATGGCCATCATCAGCAAGGCTATGGCGAGTGTGGATCTGAAACTCATACGATAAGTTTATGTAGAGAGAGAAGGCTTTCTGGCGAAATTTCAACGGTTGTTCTTAATTGGTTTTGGGTGACCGTCTATAGAGCAGCGAAAAAAAATCTTTTTTTTCGAGGCAGTAAACTCGAATCCTCGTGGGAGTTACGCGATAGCCTCAATTTTGAGTTTTGGCTTACTCCTGTATTTTCGAACTGCGTCGCGCACAATCGATCGCTTCAATTCGTATTGGCTGATGCCTGTTTTAAAGAACGTCCAAGTGAGCCGGGCCATCGCCCGAATCGCCAGGCCGATGTGATTCTTCTGAGATCGAGTTGAACGCATTTGGCAGCGTTCAACGTTGCACGTCTGCTTCAGAATCCGGTGATAATCCTCCACCGCCCAACTACGCTCGGCCAACACCAATCGCTGAAGTTCGTCCATCGTGAGGTCATTGGTCGCCCAGTATCCAATGTCGCCGTCTTTGGCAACGATCTTGAATACCTTAATCGACCCAAATCCATCCAGATGAACAATGCTCCCTGTCGACGTGATTTCTAACTTGCTGATTTGGCTACAGCCTTGGCCCTCCAGAGCCACCAACCGGTTTGCCTTCAACCGGGTCAGGAAAATCCAGCCCTACAGGCGAATTCGCTTTAAGTTTCCCAGCCCTGCATACCAGCTATCAAACAAGATGGCCTTTGGTTTAAAACCACGTAATTCGTCTGTGTCGAGCATGTTCCGAAAATGATCGTTCTTGGTTCTTCCGTCACCGGCTTTGTCGTAAACACGATAATCAACCGGCAACATGAGATCGCCGTCCGTCCAGACCATGCTGACAAGGCTGATTCCCTTGACCACGGCATGATGCTTGCCGGACCAGTGATGACTGACGAGCTCGATTTTCTGGGCATAAGGCTTGTCAAGCGTGGAATCGTCGATTATTAGAACGCCACAGGTTTTATCCACAAGCGATTGGACCTCTTGAAACAATGTTTCCGGATCGGGTTCAAGTCGCTGAAGCAAACGGTTGTTAGAGTCGTGGGCTGCGGGCGAATTGCGCCGTGGATCACTACGTGAGGCTTCGCAGCAATTGGCCACATTGGGGCTGGCGATCAGGAAGTCGATGTATTGGATTTCATGGCATTTGGGTTGTCGCATGGGGTGATAATATGGGAACGACAGGCAAAGCGCAACCCGTTCATGTGTAAACTATTTGCGTAATTCCTAACTCCAATTCAACACCCCAGGGCCACCCTTTTCTCGTCATGTTGACAAAAAACAACACCCTACCCCCATCGCCTCACTGCCCCTTGAGTACCCCATACGCGAAAACATCCGGCACAGTTTGCGCAATCTTCCCAGTGTGTCATCAAATCAGCCGACTTGTAAATTTTCTTAAAAACCTTTGGAAATCTTGAGAGCAGTAGGCTAGATTGTTATGCACTACTCTGAATGTATCTACAACATTTCGGACGATATCAAAACGTATGACTCGTAACCCAAGCCCGAACATTACTCAGCAATCGCTCACTAACGTGATCTTATTGTTCTCCGGCCACACTCTCTCACAGCGTCTTTTTCAGGTCATTGAATATGCCCATGCCGAATCCAGCTCAACCCAAAATCGCTCAGGAAAGCTCGGATTCGAGCTGACACACCATTTCTATACTCTTGCCAGGCAAGTTGTTTCGACAGGTCAGCAACAGCAGAATCTTCCGTCAGTGGTTGGTAAATTCTGGCTTCGACAATCGTTTTTCGAGGCTCCCTTTGGTCAGACGGCTACAATCCACTCGATCAATCACCGTTGGTTTCATCCACAGATTCATTGATTTCATCGCACACATCACTAGTTTCAGGAG
>CAMBEP010000023.1 GCA_945865635.1 Candidatus Kuenenia stuttgartensis | reverse complement strand
CCGGTCATGAGGTCTAAAAAAAAGCTGCTGGCACCCCGGCAGGGGTGCAAGACCTTATGTCGCGTCTTCGTCCGGTGGTGTCGTCGCTGACGCTCCTCAACCACCGGCTACTGGCTCCAGATGCCTCCGGCATCGTTTTGATCAAAAAGTCCCATTCATGACCGCGAAGAGTATAAAGGCCAAAGGCCTGGACTTAAGATAGCCCAGGGCAAATTGGGAATCACATAGGGGACGCATCTTGACGGCTCACAGACCCAGGGCTTGTCCAGACCGCATCTTATGTGCGTAAATCCATTTTATTCAAGTTTTTTAGAATCGAACTCCAAAACCTCGTTTAGAAATGTGTGGTCTGCATCGAAGGCGTTGCCCAAGGCTCGTATGGAACAAACCTTCGGCCCGAAAGTCAAAGCCATTGATCTATCAAGGCATTAAGGCTTTATAACTTATGCGTAACAACCGGGTGAGGGCACCCGCCCTTCACAAAAGAAAGAAATCTTCGGCTCTCAAAATGAACCGGGTTTAGGATCCCCAAAAAACGGGTCGAATCAACAACGATTCTTAACCCCAAAATCAGATAGTAATTTGGCAAAACCAGATCGATCCACAAGCAGCACTGAATGAAGAAATCTGATGACTTTAAACCCGTTCAATCAGTCAAAATTACGCCAGTTGCCCAGCCTGTAAAACAGTAAAATCCGGAATATTCTTACAGTGAGAAAACTGGCAACCAAAAAAGGGTACAAATGTATCGTTTTCCTGCCACTTTTATTCTGGCCATAAGATCCTGCACCATCAGTAGAAAGGTTCACAGTGCGAAACAAAAGAGTTGGTCGGGTTTATTGGAAATCGGCATAAAAATTCGGATGGCAGATCGGGAGCAGGAAATGATTTTTCTTTTCTGCCGCAAGATCAGACAGAGCAAGTAGAAAAGTTCGGATTGCGAAACGAAATCAGATCCGTAGGTGCGTTTTGGTGCAAGTCAGTTGAGAGGTAGATCGAGAGCAGGAAATGATTTTTCTTTTCTGCCGCAAGATCAGACAGAGCAAGTAGAAAAGTTCCGATTGCGAAACGAAATCAGATCCGTAGGTGCGTTTTGGTGCAAGTCAGTTGAGGGGCAGATCGAGAGCAGGAAAGGACTTTTTCATTCTGCCGCAAGATTAGACAGAGCAAGTAGAAAAGTTCCGATTGCGAAACGAAATGTGTGAGTTGGGAGTTGTTCTTGATGTAGATCGCGTAATTTTCGAGGCCAGTGATTTTCACACAGGGCATCGAGGGTTGGAAGCGTGGGTCGCCTGACCCACGTCTTGGGTTGTCAAATCATGGGACACGAATCGACTGGGTCAGAACCGCTTGATTCGGGAATCATCGGTGGCCAGCAATCGGTTTGGCCGGTTTCAAACGCTTAAGTTAGGGCAATGGCTGTTTTTTCTGGTGATGAATCAGGTTTGGGTTCCGATTACTTGGGGTTTGTATCCACCCTTGGCTTTGAAATGGAGGAAGAGTGCAATGTAGCAGATCAACATAAAGCATGGCAGAGTTGCCACTTGGTAGAAAGCAGCCTTTTTGTGGGGATACTTGGTCTTCATCAGGAGATTCTTCTCTTCAGGACTGAGGGCACTGATTTTATCCTCATCCAGGCTTCGAATCTCACCCAGAAAGACGACCTCTTTTGGTTCCCCGGCAACCTTTGCAAAAATGGCTGGCTGATTGGCTTGAAGATCCTTGCTGATCCCAAGGTCCTGAAGGCCGCCCATGATCGGTGAACCCAAAATGCCCATGCCGAGCACACCGACAGCCGAAACACCGTTTAAAGTGAGTGCTCCGCCTTTGGGGAATTGTTCCGATACCAAACCAAGTGTGGTCGACCAGAGAAATGTCTTGCCTAAGGCATAAACCGTTGCGGCCGCAATAATCATCATTCCTGACGACTTGGAAAGCAGAAGCAGGCCCGTGATTGCAATCGCCGCACTGACGACCAATAACCCAATCGGAGAAAACCGATGCACGATCGGACCCGCAAAGAAACGCAAAATGGTCATGACCGTAGAGACATAGATAAAAATCCAGCCCGCATGAGCCGCAGTAAAATCAGCGCTGAGGAGATCGGGCATCCAGCTATCCGTACCGAGTTCTGTCGTTGCAAGTGGCCCCATGGTCATGAGAATCAAAAGGAACATCCAGTTTCCAGCCGTTCGGGTATAAAGGCCTGCAATCACGGCGACAATGCTTGCAATGACAGGCGCCACAATGAACGGAATTTCTGCACCCTGACTCAGGCTGTTGACAATCTGAGAGATACCAAGGACCAGCAATAATGTGAATGCAAAGAAGCCGATACCACCAACTTGACCAAGCATCTCTTTATACGGAATACTGGCCGCCACTCGTTCATTGACCGGAAACCGGCATGGCAGAATCAGAAACGCATAAATGACAACAGGAATGAAGCACATGGCATATTTGAAATGCCAGTCCATGTCGCCAAGCAGGATGGATGTCAGCGCACCAAGCGCAAGACCAGCCGGCCAGCCGGCATGAAGAATGTTAAGCCACTTGGCTTTTTCATGTTTGAAGACCGTTGCTATAACCGGATTTATGAATGCTTCGACCATCCCGTTTGCGATAGCGATCAAGAAAACACTCCAGTAAAGAGCGGATTGTGTTTTCGCGAAAAGAGTCAGAAAAAGAGATGCCAAATGACACCCCATTGCAATCATTGCCGTTGTTTTGTACCCGATATAGTCGATGACGAGGCTAAAGATGATGACACTGATGGCAAACGGCCACAAGCCCACCCCCAGGATGCGGCCTTTGTCCGACTCGCTCAGGCTAAACTCCGTTTGCCAATCGCCAATAATATTGGCTCTCAGACCAAAAACAAAAGACGTTGCAACAAGGGCTACAAAGCAGGCCCAAAAAAGCTTCATATCTTTTTTTTCTGATTGTGATTCGCTTATCATCGATATTCCAGCCTTGCTTCTAAGTGTTTTATGTGAGTAAACCGAATGATTTCACAGTGTCGCAACAGCTTGACATCTAAAAGCATTTGCTGGTCAAGCAATGCTTTAGGGTTCATGTTATGGTTTGAGTTTGTGCAGCGGGTTGCGGAATGTCTGGCGACAGGCGAATCGAGTTTACACCGCATTCTGCGTGTCCGCAAGGCGCGGATTTTGATGAGGTATCGAGAATCTTCTTGTCGCATCTTCCATCATGAGCGAGATCGGAAAAATTCGAGTCTCAAGATGGATTCCCATCTGGTTTTAACTAAAGCTTTGTCCGGACTCGGTTAAAATAGGAGTTCAATAATCATGACCCACCTTCTGATTCGTTTGGATGGCCCATTGGATCATTTCGGAGGAAGGGCCTTCCTCCGAAATCAAGTCTTGAATCAGATCCGAACCAACCTTTGGGTTTGCATCGGTCTTCTATCCGCATGGCACCTTGTTCTGAGCCTTCTGAAATTTCACAAGGTCAGAGTAAAGGTTGGCAAAGTCGTGTCGCAATTATCTGGATTTGATCTCAGCGATGATGGGCGCCATGGCGGCATCCAGATCTGCCAATGGTTCAAACGTGACATGGCACATTTGGCCATAATGATTGGCGTGGTAAATCTGATACCGGTCAAAGGCAGCAGGGTCTTCAACTTCGATCAATGCATAGCCTCCCCAGCCCGTGCCATATGCGTGGATGTGCTTCACGCCAGACTCAACATTGCCCCAGTTTCCGGTCTTGGCAATAGCCTCGTTGGCCGTGGCCCAGGTTTGGTCGAACAACGCCTTGTCAATGGCGCCTCGGTATTCGAAACGCTGCAGATACAGTTGACCCATCTTGGTGCCCCTGGTTTCTTGAACTTGACCACGAGTGGTCAGACTAAGTTTGACTCTATCAGCCAGATCTTTAATTTCGATCGAGCACGATTAAAGCACTTGCTCGATTCAACCAAAGAACTTGGAAGATTCCGTTCACACACTCTCCGACAAACTCTACCGAGCGTCAATCCCTTTTTCTTTGAATAACGACTCCAAACCCGGCCTAAGTCATCAATGTTGTTGTCGGATGAAAAAGCATTCCTGGAAAACTCTTGACTTTGATGTTTCAATTGGGAATGATAAATCAGACACGGTGATCCGATTCTTGTTGGCGATGGATTCTCAGGACTCGATTTTGCGTCAATTTAAAATGAACCACGATTTCAAGTCATGAGGTTTAGTGGTTTAAAACCAGGATTTTGATGAATATTGGTCTATTTGCACCCTTAGTATAGAAAGTCGTTGGGATGAATACCAGACGAACCCTATTGGCATTTGGAATTGCAGTCGTTCACATCATGCAGAGTCAGGCGGGTCAAGTTTTGTTTCAATCAGGGTTTGAGGCCCCTGATTATGTAGCAGGCCAAACCATCGTAGGTCAGAATGGCTGGATTCAATATTGGAATCAAGACTCGAATTCGACAATCATCACGAATCAGGTGGCCGCCTCAGGAACCCAGTCGTTCAAGATTGATGGATCCCTCATGACCGGAGGCCCATATGGAAATGGCAACTTTTACTATCCTTACCTGGGCTTTGAGCCGATCGCGAATAATCTTCCGATGATAGATATTTCCGTTGATGCAAGAATCGACCTGGGCAGCACACATGCGAATTCTGTACTTGGTTTAGAGGTCTATAACATACTTGGCATGCTTGTTGCCAAAATAGAGCTCTTCTCCATATTCAATGATAGCCCCCCTCGCATGGGACTGATTGTCGAAAGTTCGAACACTTATCAAGACTTCGAAATAAGCAGTTCCAATTTTGGCCAATTTATGAACCTCGCTTTGACGCTCGATTACGCCTCCCAGAAGATGGATTACTATTTGAACCACCAATGGATCGCTTCCGCCAATATGCAGGTTTCCCCTTCCTTTGGCTTGGGAGAGTGTGACCTCACAATGCATACGGAATCGGATACAGTTGGCTATTTTGACAATTATTCCGTCACCGCAGTGCCTGAACCCGCCGCATTCATTTCCACAGGACTTGGTTTGCTCATGATCTGCGTCTATTCCTTGCGGAAAGGCCAATCGACCGCACCCTGGGCATTTGAGAACGCGTGGTACGACAAGATCTTATTTTGAGGCTTTTTATAAGCTAATCACTCTTTAGAAGATATCCTGTGGCCCAATCGCCTAGATCTGCGATGATCGATAAAAATCAAAATAGATGCTTCTGATCCGGTTCTTCATCCCTGACCCTTCATCTTGATTTGGGGGATTGCTTAGGAACCTAAAGCGTTTTTTGAACATTTCAAAACGGTGAGTGCGGAGTGCTTTTGACAGGAAATCGAAAAGAACCCTTGGTGTGATGGTGACGATTGATGAGAGGTTATCGAAGTTTTTCCAGCAGGTTTCAAGGCGTTGGAACCCGGGCTAAAACTATGATGGGCGGTCTTTCAGAATGGGCGGATCCAATACAATTTGCAGGAATCGTGATAGAATCCATTCAAGCCCGGAAATCTTTGGAGATTCTGGGTATCTCTGTGCTCTGCTTCAGAACTGGGACTGGCATGATTTCTCTGTTATTCTCAACATGGCGAATTTTCACGATTTTTGGTACGTGCCATGTCCGTATCCACTCGTTGGCGCCGGCGATTGCCTTGTGGGCTCTGGTTTTGTCGGGTCAATCCTCGTCCTTGCTGTTTTGGACAAGCTTGTGGATGGCCGCCTTGGCCCATGCCTTCGGGCATCTGTTGTGCGCCAGATATTATCGTCAAACTCCTGATTTAATAACGCTTTACCCATTCTATAGCACCTTCAGGCTGGACATTCCGCCAGCCAGTCGAAAGATGGATCTGGCAATCACGGCAGCCGGCCCGGTTTTGAATCTGATATTGGGTGGCGTGCTCTATCTAACATTTGAGAATTCAGATGGTGTGGAAAAACTGGACTGGGTGGGTCTATTGGCAAGAATTCAAATGACTTATGGGCTCTTAACGCTTTTGCCTATGTATCCACTGGATGGGTCCAGATTATTACGATTGGGCCTTCAATTTCGCTATGGTCTAGAGCGGTCGCTGGATATCGCTACGTTTCTGGGCCAGAGCATGGCCGCCACGATTGTGCTTTGGTCATTCTTTCAAGGCTTTTACTGGCTGGGATTTGCTGGGATTTTTCTGTATGTTCTTGGCCGATTTTCGACTGTGATCCAGAACTTCGTGCACCGTCGAAATGCAGCGGAATTAAGGGTTGAATCGGAGCATGAGGAAACATGGGCGGAAGGCGATCAGCCGATGACCATGACGATGACGGAAGACGGGGTCTGGGAATATTTGGAACGCGAGCCGAGTTCGGAATCGCGGATTTACTTCTGAGTTTGGATTTCAGGACGGCGAATATTTGGCAAAACAAGAAAACCGATGGGCGAATGGCCCATCGGTTCGAAGTTCTAAGAGATTCATGAAGCAGACGGGCCTTAAAGACCAGCAGCTTTTCGAAGGCTCTCGATGTGGTCGGTCAGTTCCCAGGTGAAATCCGCTTCGTCGCGCCCGAAGTGTCCACCAGCCGCGGATTTCTGGTAGATTGGGCGCCGCAGGTCGAGGTGTTCGCGAATGCCTTTTGGAGTGAGCTTGAATTCGCTCTTGACGATGTCGGAAATCTTTTCATCGGGAATCACGCCAGTGCCTTCGGTCGAGACCAAAACACTGACAGGTTCGGCGATGCCGATGGCATAGGCGAGCTGGACTTCGCAACGCTTGGCCAGACCCGCCGCAACGATATTCTTGGCCACATGGCGAGCCATGTAGGAAGCAGAGCGGTCCACTTTTGAGGGGTCTTTGCCCGAGAATGCACCACCACCGTGACGGCCACGACCGCCATAGGTGTCGACAATAATCTTCCGGCCGGTCAGGCCGCAGTCGCCGTCAGGTCCGCCGACTTCAAAGCAGCCTGTAGGGTTGATATAAACCTTGATATCGTCTTCGCCTACGGCAGGTTCTGTTTCGCCAGCGGGTGGCATGATGACCATGGCGCCTTTGATCAGGTCTGGGCGATCGGCCTCGAGGACTGGCTTGACGAGTTTGACCAGAACTTCTTGACGGGCGGCATCGCTGAAGTAGTCTTCGCCATTTTTTGTTTCCTTGACGCTTGGGTCATGCTGTGTCGAGAGCACAACAGCTTTGATGCGCAGAGGTGTGCCGTCGGCCAGATATTCAACGGTGACCTGGCTTTTGGCATCGGGCCGTGCCCAAGCCAGAATGCCTTCACGTCGCAGTCGGGCGTGTTCATTGACGAGCCTGTGCGAGATGGCGATCGGCAAAGGCATGAATTCAGGTGTCTCGTCGCAGGCGAAGCCGAACATCATTCCTTGGTCGCCTGCGCCTTCTTTGTCAACTCCCTGTGAGATGTGCGGGCTTTGGGCGTGGATATGGCAATCGACCTGGACCGTGGAGTCGGCAAACCGAATTTCTGGGTCCGTGTAACCAATTTCTTTCACTACACGGCGGACGATCTTGTCTACGGCTTCGCGTGTCAAAGGAGCTTTGGTGGTGATTTCGCCGGCCACAACGGCCAGGTTGGTTGTTACCAAAGTTTCGCAACCCACGCGGCTGGCTGGGTCGTGCGCCAGGCAGAAGTCCAGAATCGCATCGCTGACTTGATCAGCGACCTTATCCGGATGGCCCATGGAAACAGATTCACTGGTGAATAGATAACGGTTGGCCGTTGACACGATTGAAGTCGCTCCGCTTGGTCAAAGTCCAAATTCAGAAACATGAATGCTCAAGACTGACTCGGTTAAATTCCCATGTCAAAGCCTGATACATCCTACGAATTCGCTAATATAACCGAACCAGGACTAAACCTGCAACGGTTTAAAGGCGAATCGAGCCCTATTCCTGAATGTTTCCCTGCTACAACACATAATGTTGCAAAAACCCGCCAAAAAACCCACTCGTTTCTGATTGCTCATCGACAAATCTACTCTGGCATGACATGATTTGGACTGGAACAGTGGTCTGAATGGTCGCTCGACATAAAAACATGCCAAAGAACCTGACCGGGTGTTTTTCAAGCAAAGTGATTTGGACAGAGGCCCAACTTGAGCGCTTTATTTCGATTTCTCATGAAGCTTTGGGGGCTAACCAGCGTTGCTCCCGGTTATCGATATCACATCATCGAACGTTATGCGCCCAGGCTTGCGACCGCTAAACCGTTGAGCTCAAAATTGCCCAACGGCATCCGTGTAAGCTGCGATCTCCGCGACCATGTTCAGCGCCATATTTACTATTGGGGCCTCTACGAACCCGTTGAAAGCTGGGTATTCACCCAATTGCTCAAGCCGGGCGACACCATGTTTGATGCTGGTGCGAATGTGGGTCAATACAGCCTACTGGCATCGACAATCGTGCAGGCGCAAGGCTCGGTTCATTCGTTTGAACCAGCCGCGGTCAACCGCCAGAAACTCTCGGAATCGATAGCAAACAACGGGCTTGTCAATATCAGGCTCAATGGGCTTGCCCTTTGGGACCGGCCAGAGGTATTGACCATGAAACTCGATCAAGCGGATCTGGAGGATTTGAATTTCGGGAGCTATAGCGTTCAACAAAGAGCTGTGGACGAAAACGGCCCTTTTGACGAGACCGATTCCGTGCAGGCCATTAGGATTGATGATTATGTCTCAGAAAACCGCCTTCAAGCCTTAAACGTGATCAAGATGGATATCGAAGGGTCGGAATATCGAGCATTGCAGGGTTCGCGAGCCACTTTAATCGAATTTCGGCCAATGATCCTTATGGAATTGAATCAGCTTGCTGCTCAAAATCATGGCGGAGACCTTGGCGATTTGTGGCGATTACTGGTCGACGAGCTTGGCTACGATCTTTTTGCGATCGAGCCCTCGCCCAGGCCGCCTGTCCGGCTTGAATCGATCAAAGGCATTGAAAGGATGAATGTCGTGGCGGTTCATAAGGATAGCCCCAAGCCTGCGGTCTTGGATTTGCCTATGGATTTGAAAACCATACTTGCATGGGCACGGTCGGGGCAATGAATTTCTTGCAGTGCGTACTTTCCGTTTCGGGCCTGAGTGGATTATCCTAAAGTTGACCTTGATTGTGATGCTCAGACGTTTCAGACCATTTGCAGGATATTCAGCACGGATAAGCCCTTCATGAGACAGCCATTGGATCGGTTTTCAGAGCGGGCGGGCCGCTTCAGGGAGAGCGTCATACGCGGCATGTCGATCGAGGCCGCGAAGTATGGAGCCTTGAATCTGGCGCAGGGTTTCCCTGACTTTCCGGCCCCCGATGCCTTAAAACAAGCGGCTTGTGATGCGATTATGGCCGATGTCAACCAATATGCCATCACTTGGGGCGACAAGGCCCTCAGGGCCGCGATTGCATCTAAATATGATTGGCACCAAGGTATTCAGGTTGATCCGGAAACACAGTTGACCGTTGTCTGTGGAGCCACAGAAGCGATGATCGTTGCCTTGACGGCGATCATTAATCCGGGCGATGAGGTGATCATCACCCAGCCGTTTTATGAAAACTACTGGCCTGATTGCGTCTTGACAGGCGCTACACCCCGATTTGTTTGTGTAAAGCCACCGCTTTGGCGACTCGACCTCAACGAACTTGAATCCGCTTTCAATGAAAAAACCAAGGCCTTGATTTTATGCAATCCATCAAACCCAACTGGCACCGTTTTGACATCCGATGAAATTCAGGCAGTTGCTGACCTCTGCAAGCGTCATAATACAATCGTGATCATGGATGAAATCTATGAGCACATCCTCTACGATGGCCGCAAGCACATTAGTATGGCAGCAGTAGATGGAATGGATGAGCTTGCGATCGTCATTTCTGGCATGTCAAAAACCTATGCTGTCACCGGTTGGCGCATTGGCACAATTTTGGCATCACCCGAATTGACGAAGCGCATGCGCCAGGTGCATGACTTTGTCACGATCGGAGCGGCCGCCCCACTACAGCGTGCCGGAGTGGTGGCCTATCATTTTGATCAGGATTATTATACGCGACTTGCCGAAGGCTATCAGAGACGAAGAGACTTTTTCTGTGATGCCCTGAAGCAGGCTGGGCTGCCATTTAATCAACCCGAAGGGGCTTATTACGTTATGGCTGATATTTCATCATTCGGGTTTGCCAACGACCGTGAGGCCGCCTTGAGCCTTGTGCGTGATGCCAAAGTGGCTGGTGTTCCAGGTTCGAGCTTTTATCTGAATCAAACGGGCGGTGATCACTGGATCAGGTTCTGCTTCTGTAAAAGAGAGGAAACCCTGACCGCTGCCGCCCAAAAACTGATTGAGTTTGCAGGCACCAGAGCCGCGATCTAAATCATGGAATACGCGAACGCGTTTGGTATTTGGATTTGCGATACGAATTCTCAACGATCAGTCGACTTCAATATCAGACTGATTCCCCTTAAATCGGCTGATTTGCCTGCTTTGATATCCGAGGCCTGAAGTTTCAGGATGCCCTGCCCTTTGGTGAGTTTCAGGTTTGGTACGGAAAGTGGCAGGAAATCCTTGACAAGCGATTCGGAATTGCGAGGGACTCTGTCATGTTCTATACCTCTCAGGGGCGGATCAAAAACCTGGTCGAGCTTGAAACTGGTTAATAGCCGATCATTAAAAGACAAGTTGATTCTGCAGCCAATATTTGGTGCAGCGATTGTATGATGAAAGACGAGTTCATAAGTACCAGTTGTTTCAATTTGAACTGGCCAGTAAATGGTGTCTGAATCGGCCTTCCAATTGGTCAGAAATGAGCAGTTGGGGGCTAGTGCGCTGCGTTTTACCTCTCCTGAAAACAAGGCATCGCGAGCGGGTAAATGGGTGATAAGAAATTGGGAATAACCGATCGGAAACGGGCGATTGTCTTTGAGTCTGATCCCTTCAAGGGCATCAATCCGCCATGATTTTACAGCCGATTTCAATTCTGCGTGCAATGAGGGCTGATTCTTGCTGATATCGGACGTCTGGCCGGGGTCTTTGATCATGTCGAAGAGGCGATTCTGGTCGTCAAGCCGGTGTGTTTGTGTACGCACAGAGACTTTGCCAGCCCAGTGCGAAAATATCATTCGGTTGTCGGGTTCAGAGGAATGCCCGGTCAGGAATTTGGCAAAACTAACGCCATCAAGTGGTTTGCCCTGAAGCCGCTTGATCCCTGCAAGGTCCGTAAGGGTCGGTAACAAGTCGAAAGCTGCAGAGATGCGTTTGACACTTTTTTCGCTTTGGATGGAGCCTGGCCAGCGGATAAAAAGCGGCGAACGAACCCCACCTTCATCTGTTGTGGCTTTTCTGCCTTTCATTCCTCCATTAAAACGGAATGCATTCGGGCCATTGTCGCAGAAGAAGACGACGATGGTTTCATTTTCGATTTTAAGGGAATTGAGTTTATCAAGAATGCGACCGATGTTGTCATCGATATTTTCGACCATGGCCAGAGCGGCTCTGGTGAAATTCTCGTCCTCTTTTTCAGTCCCATGATATTTTGATTTCAATTCGCGGTCTTTGAAACGATTCCAATAAGGGTCTGGCACCTGCATTGGCGAGTGAGGTGTATTAAAAGTGACGTAGCAGAAAAACGGATTGGCGCGGTTCTGGTCTAGAAAGGAAAGTGTGTGATCTGTGATGTCGTCGGCCAGAAAGCCATTGCCTTGAACAATCAAACCATTATTCTCAAGAGGTGGTGAAAAATAATCGCCCCAATGGCCTGATGTATAGCCGTAAAAGTCATCAAAACCACGCCCGGTCGGATGATATGGGAATTGCGATCCGTTATGCCATTTTCCGATCGCTGATGTCCGATATCCAGCGGATTTGAAATGATTGGCAATTGTGATTTCATCCAGATTCATTCGCTCGCCACCCATGCTGACATTACGCACCCCACTTCTGCCATGATATCTTCCTGTCAGGAATTCAGCCCGGGTTGGCGAGCAGACGGGACTGACATAGAATCGGTCAAAACTGGCCCCATTTCTGGCTATGGAATCGATATGGGGAGTGCTCAAATTTAAATTTCCGTGGATGCTCAAATCGCCCCAACCCTGATCATCGGTAAGTATTACCAGAACATTTGGTTTTTTCAAGGATTCCTGGCGAGTCTCAAATTCGACGCCAAAAACCTGGCTAACCATAGGAATAAGGAGGCATAGAAATGCAAAACGGAGGCGGTCATTCATGGTTGCGTTCCTCAAGGTGATGCGAATGGATTGGGAGGAGGTTTCCTGCCGTCCTGTTTTATTATTTTCAGGAAGTTCGAGTGCTGAGACTATGCAGGTGATTCTGAATATGTCACTATCAATCTTGGTTCGTGTCAACTAGGACCTCTCGGTATTGCATGGACGGTCCGGAATATCCCGTATAAGGAATGCTTTATAAGCTGACCTTGCCGGATTTTGAATCATGCTGTAGTTAATAGTTGTCTGGACAAGGTTCAGGCAAGATCAAAGTCTCATATTTGCAAGGACTCGATATCAAAATGCTCTCTACACAGGACGTTCAGACAGTACGGGACCTGGATTTGCCATCAGACTATGAAGAAGCACGTGATGAGAGCGTCGGGTACATATTTCATGGTGGATTGATCAAAGGCCGTAGAACGACTGCAAAGAATGGCAATATGCTGCATTTTGCAAGGTGCAACAAGCTTGATAAGCTGGCCGTAGATCAGCCGAAAAAATTATGGTTTGGAACGATTCGAATTGCCCGTGCGCATTTGGATCAGAATTTTGGAACAGAATCGTGGAAGTGGTGCAAGCAGTGCGAGGCGGAAGTGACGCAAAAGCTGCTTGAACAGGAAGGCTTCTAAGAGCATGGAAGCCATCCAATGGCTTCCTGGGGGTCTGAT
This sequence comes from Candidatus Kuenenia stuttgartensis, assembly GCA_945865635.1. Classification (GTDB taxonomy): domain Bacteria; phylum Planctomycetota; class Planctomycetia; order Isosphaerales; family Isosphaeraceae; genus QWQI01. The sequence continues at coordinate 60,053 of CAMBEP010000023.1, read as the reverse complement.
ATTTCTCAGATCTCAAATCAACTTGAATCGCCGGTTTTTTTGCCGGCGATTTTTTTAACCAGTAGGGTTTCGATTTCCAATCGCTATGGATTTTCAATTTAAAGGTGGTTTCTTTAGGATGGGTTGTTTTAATTTAGGGGTCGTGATGGGCTTGGAGACAGTAGGAGTTTTCACAAGTTTTGTAACATTTGAAGAGCCTTTTATGGCAGTAAGAGCAGCGGATGCCTGCGCCAGGACCGAGTTGGTGCTGATTTTTACGGGAAGATTCGGGTCAGCCTGTCCGCCTTGAATCCAGAAGTTTTGAGTTGAGCCATCTTTAAATGTTATTGTGATATTAAAAGGCCGACCGATTTCTCGGCGATTGGTTTGAAAATAGAGAGAGCCGCTCCGGCCACTGGATGACGGTTGCCAATAGGCAGCGAAAGCACGGGTTGGGGTAGAGGTCCAGGCCCAGGTGCTGCCTCCAAAGGCTGAAATGATGATGGATGAGGGGGTGGTATTGAAAGGAAGGCCTTGGATATTGAGTCGGATATCTTGCTTGCCGTCGGGTTTCAAGGAGTTGTAAAGGCCAGCGAAATCGGAGCCATCCTGGCCACCCCAAGTGCCTGAGGGAAAATAATTCCAGCTAGCCGAGGTAGATGCGGAGCGGTTGCCCGCGGCATCGGTCGCGTAAACTTCGATTTTGTTTGGGCCGATGGCCCATTGGTTGAAAATGGTTCCAAGGGCATTTGGTGCAAGAGTTTGAGTTTCAGTTGAGTAGGAGTTGGTTAAAGAGGCGGTGATTGTTGTGATATCCGGAGTTGCAGGAGCGTTCCAGCCAGCAAGAACGAAAGATTTCTGAACCAGCCCAGAAGGAGAGTCAGGGGCGACTGTGTCGAGTTGGAACGTGAAAATGACAGAGGGGCCAGGAAGGTTCGTGGCATCATAAGCCCTGACTTCGATCTGGTTTAGCCCTTGAACCAAGCCGAAGGGCGACCATGATTGGGAAGGAGTCGCGATGGGTTGCCATGTGGCGGCTTTGTTGGTCCGATATTCATACATGACGCCTGGGGCGGCATTGAAACGAAGACGGGCATCATTGGTGAGTCTATCCGAGGCGCTAATTCCGGTATCGTTGACCAGAGCCAGTCCAGCGGGAGCGAGAAGCTTTGGAACGAGCGACAGATTGAGGAGTTGGCCGGTTGCGGATAAGCCATTGACGGTGCCACTTTGAGTCCACAAGGCAGGTCGATTGAGCCAGCCTGTGGGCAGGTCGAGATAGTTGTTGCCGAGTTTCAGGCTTGATTCGTGATCGTCCCAGATGCCTTGTTCGCCAATTTGAAGTGCTGGCAGCAGCAGGTTTGAATCGGTTGGGAGTTGTCCGATCTGCTGACGCAGAAAGCGGTCTGACCACTGGAAGGTGTTGCTCGAAATTTCCCCAGTCAGATAAAGGCGGCCATAATTTGCACGCGCAAAACTGGAGTGGCTCACGGCGACCTGGTTGAACCAGAGTACATCCGCGAATCGGTTTCCAGTCATGGTCAGGCCTTGCACCACGTTTCTGGTCCATCCCCATTCGAGAGGCGTTTCGCTTGGATAAGCGATGACTTGAAGGCCTCTCAGCCCGCCGATGATTGTATTGTTGGAAATAGTTAATCCGTAGAGATTTCCGACAAATACCATTCCCAGGCTCTGGGGCCGATTGGTTTGGTCGATCGTGTTTCCAGAGAAATTGAGACGGTCTATGCCTTTGTTGATGGAGATTGCTGTACCGACATTGACGGAGGTCGGTAAAGGCTTGTCCAGCAATAAGGTTGTGGTGTTTATGACGGCTTGGATGGTCGAGTAGCTGCCTGCGGCTGAGCCATCAAGGATAGCGATATGGTCGCCCGGTTGGTAGTCGAGTCCGAGTGCAGCACCGACCCGGATTTGGCGGCGAGTGGAATCGAGGCCTAGCAGAAGTCCTTCATAATCCACATGATAGGCTTCAGTCAGGACCACTTCATGAGCATTGACAGCCTGGATTTCAGGTGGATCTGAGAATTTGGCGCCCAGGCCTGTCACCTGATTGTTGATCACATTGACGTGACTGGACCGTCCGTTGACGACCAGGAATCGGAAGAGGGTTCCGGAGGCTGCGATTGGAGCGATGATATTATCGGTGATCGACAGGCCATAAGTATCGTGTGCTGCAATGACATCATAATTGAAGGCGCCTGGCCATGTACCTGTCTGAGTGTTGGCCGTGATGGACCATGGGCCACCAACGACTTCGATGAGGCCGCCGAATAGAGTGTTGTGTCGGATTTGTCCAGAGACATCGCCGATCAATCGCATGAGCCGAGGCGCTTCTTCGTTGACGGAATTTGGTTTGGGGCCTTGGATATTGAGCCCGTCCACCACGATATTTGGCATTGGGCCGATTCGGCCCAGGGCGATGTCATAATTATCGGGTGTGCCGATGACGGCTGGTCCATAGCGGATATTGTCGAGCCAATGGATTGTTCCGTCGAATTGGACCTGAAAGCCAGAGAGCAGAATATTGCCAGCAGCCAATTTAATGGCGGATGTCCAGCCAGGGGAGTTGGCCGGCTGAGAAAATTGGAGGATAGATTGTGGCGAGCCGATCAGTTGGACAGGCTTTTTCAGGATCAGGGGTTGTGTCAGTTTGTAAATTCCATCTGATAAACGGACTGTCCCGAATCGATTGACCAGATCCTGTAGATCTGTACCGGGAGCGGTGACGATTTCCGTGCGGTCAGGAGCTGGGCTTCGCAAAGCAAGATTTACGGCCCCGCCCATCAGGTCGATGGAGAAAACACTGCCATCGTTGGAGGCAGCGAGCAGGTTGAGTGCGGAGCCGGCGAGATCCCATCTGGAGTCGAATTCGAGAGTCCAGTTGCCGCTCAAATCTTGCGATGCGATGAGGGATCTGGTGTCGGGAATTGGTGTCCATGGCGAGCCTTGTCCAGAGATTGTCCAAAGCCAGGTTTGTCCTGATGGGTCGTTGAGCTGCCAGGCTGAGATGCCACGCACCGGCAGGTTTGAAACCGTAATTCGTTCCCAGCCGGGCCTGTCAGGGGCGGTCACAACCTGGCCTAGCCACGAGGCCGTTGCGAGAGAGGGAGTAAAAGTGATATCAGGGCTGATTGTGGCTGGATTTGTGGCGATTGACCCGAGCGCACAGGTGGCAGAATCTTTGGAATCGTTGGAGTATGTCACCTGCATGGTGAGCGGGCCGGCGATAGGCCGATTCGGGGCCGAGAAGGTTAGTGTGGCTTGGCATGGGGATGCTTGGTTCTGGCTGAGTTGGGCCGTGCCGACACGGGATGGATTCAATCCATAAGAGGCAATCCAGATATTGTTTGCATCTACCAGATCAACAGCTTTGATTGATTTGGAAGCGTCGAGTTGTGTCAGGCTGATTTGAAGATCCGTGATCCCGTCGGGGCCGATAGCGGCTGAAGGGGTTGTCAGATCCACTCCGGCACACGATCCCAGCCAATTGGCACGCAGACCTTGGCCGGCGACTTTCAGGTTGGGATCGGCGAATCCACCCGGAAAATAGATTTCCTGAAACGATCCGTTGTCAAATGTCAGGCCGACACTAAATTCACGGCCTGTTTCCAGCCTGGCGGGTTCAAAAAAGAGGTTTGCATTTGCGGACCCGGGGGCTCGTTGAAGATCGACCAGCCAACTTCCAGCCGGACCGCCATATTCCCAACGGTCGGCTCCGTGGCCTTGTATGACGGCTTTTGAGATTGACCGGTCGGTGGGAAGACTCCCAAGCTGGACGGAGATATCTTGAATTGTGGAAGGCTTCAGTTCAGACCAAGGCCCAACCAGGTCGATTCCGGTCTGGCCGACCCATGTTGCAGAAGGAGCGGCAAGGACTTCACGATTTTCGAGTGATTCGATTTCGAGATGCAATTTTCGGAGAGATTTTCTTGGAGTCGGTTTGTTGTACATTGTCATGTCGATCAGTTCCGGGCGAGGGTCGAGTTTCTAAAATGGTGCCCCATCCGTTGGGAACCGAATCGTCCTGATTCAATCAGCACTGTCAAACTCTAGGAAGCCAGTTGTAAGTGGCTTGGGTTATTGTGAAGGGGCAAAGTTGCATGATCCATTGATGGGGCCGTTGATTCATCGGAATTTGGGCTCAAGAGATGAGACGCTTGGAGTGGGCGGAAATCGTTTTGTCGAAGCAAAAATAATCCAAGTTCACCGTGATCAAGCGGTGATTTTCAAGTGGATTGGTTCTTTGCATTTCAGCAAAATGGGATTGTGTATGTGGTTCGATTTCAATCCGGAGGAGTTTCAATTCCTATGGATGTTTTATGAGTTGCTCTCCATCAGGAAAATTTATCAGATCCTCGAAGTGATTCTATTGAGGCAGAGATCATGAAAAGCATTTCGTACTTTTGCACCTTTCTGAGAAGGAATTCATCGGTTGAACCAATGCGTGCTGCAAGAGCGCTGGAGACCATCATTTTGTTGTCGAAAGACCCACCGTCGATCAGCCTTTGTAAGAATTTTTGATCCATCTGGCCCAATTCCGGAATACTGGCCGTGATGATTTCCCTTAAGGCATCGCTAAAGAGACTCTTGCGAACCCTGGCCCACCAGTAATTGGCATTACCCGGGTCGGGTTCACGGCGATGACAAATGGCATGCCAATGTGCTGAAACAAGCCTTTCCCCTTTATCATCAGAGAGTTGAGCTGCCGAATGGCTTTCCTCCCAGAAATCGAAGATTTGTAAAAGAGCTGAGGAAAGATTCAGAGAGTCTGTTTCATGACAATCCTCAAGTATTTCTGACCAGATTTCCGGGAGAAGAAGTGGTCTCCAGCGCGGGTCAAGTGGCTGGCTGGTGCGGAGCGTAGGACCAAGACCTTCGTGGGATTCAAGCCCAATTACTGCCAGGCATAATGCAACATCAAGCGGAACAAGTTTATGATTCCTGATCTGATCAATCAAAGGAAGATCTTGGACCATGGCTTCGAGCATCAGATTTGTAGAGATGTCGGAAGTCAATTGGCCATTTATGGAAAATCGCGAAGTCTCTACAGAGCGAATGAGACGTTCCATTTTCATTCCTTTTCGTACGACATCAAAGCGACTCGCTTCATTCGTCTATAGTGTATAGTACTGAATCAAGGCCTGGGACTAATTAATTCCAAAAATTGACTTGTTTTGGCTTGAAAACCAATAAAAGTTAGGAAGATGAGGACTGCGTATCATGGCAAAAATGCGTTGCAAAATACCATTTGGATAGAATGTCATTAATTGGGCAAATAGGCAGCTTGGGTTGATTGATATCTTTGCGGTGATTCTGATTAATAAGAAGGATTTTGTGATTATTTTTGAAGTGCTGAGATTGGGAGATTGCGTTATAGCATGGCTATTTATTTCCAAGATAGGTGAAATGAGTTGAATATAATGAGTTTTTGGATTGGTTTGACTTTAAGGGAACCAAGTCTTTTATAGGGCATTAATTGTAATCAAGGTGAATTGATAATTGGCATAAGGTTTTGTGATGGGACTTAAAAATGGTCAAATACAATTGATTTCAGGGTGAGTTTCGAGTTTATGTTAAAGTATTGGCGATTTAAATTTTAAAAAAGGGTGGATAGACTCGCTTAAAATTTGGAATGCAAATAGATCTGAGCAGAAGCCTTGAGTCATTAGAATTGGTGAGCCCCATTTAAGATTTCGTGAGACATGTTATGATTTGGCTTCTCAAGTGTTATGGAGGAGGAATCGGAATGAGCGAACAGGAATTGCAGATTGCGTCGCAGAAGCTGAATTTGTTGGAGCGTCGAGAGATTGAGGCTTCGATTGTAGGGCCGCTGGTGCGAGCCATGGTGGAGCGATTTGGAGAAGGGCCTACGCGGGAGGTGCTTGCGGAAGTGATTCAAAGACTGGCCAGAGAATCGGGAGCCGAATTGGCAAAAACTTTGGGGGATCGGAGCCTCCGGGCCTTTTCGACAAATTTGGGGAGTTGGAAATCGGGCGGAGCATTGAATCTGGAAATGATTGAAGAGAGCGATGAGAGGCTGAGCTTTAATGTGACTCGTTGTCAGTATGCGGAAATGTACCGTCGCTTAGGCTTGAACGATTTGGGAGCCACACTTTCGTGTGTTCGTGATTTTGAGCTCGCGACCGGGTTTAACCCGTTGATTAGGCTCAAGCGGACACAGACCTTGATGGAAGGCGCGAGCCACTGCGACTTTAGGTTTGAGATGATCTCAGAACCTGAGCGAACCGATGCGAGTGAAGCTTGAAATGGATAAGGGGATACGCTTTGGTCCGTTTGCTTCAAGATTGAACAGAGGCGTTCAGTTTTTTTAGCTGACCGTGGGTGTGATCAGGACAAACTGATCCTAAAAGATAAGATAAAAAGGTATGCCGTGAGGACTGATCGTCTTTGGCCGATCCGTTTGAGGTTGATGGGCTTGGTTGTGCAAAGACTTTTTGAAGCCGGCAGCGTACAGGAACGATGCCTTGGATGGTCATCGCGAAGTGGAGAGAACTTTCCCGAGTGCGATCTCAGCCAGCAGGGCCTGATTCTGAGCGAGACGGCGATACCTCAATTTGTAGTGCTTGATCAGAGGTAGCCCCAACTTTATTGGGAGATGCCGTCAGATGTGGGAATTGGAGACCTGAGCCATTAGGCGAAAGGTTTTGCAATGTCAAGCAAGAAGGATTAGTGAAACAAGTGGAAATTAGATCAATGCGCACGAAGAAACGAAAGTCAAAATGAAATGACTTTCGTGGCGTCGGATGAATCAAGTTTTATTTACTGAAGCGTAGAGGTTCAGGAGACGTATCAGATTGGGTAGAGGTTACCCATACGGATACGAGCCTGAGCCGAGCCTTTGACGGCCTTGATCAGCGGGAAGGTTTGCTTCACGCCATCAACTTCAATGGTGATCAAGCCGGTGCGGATCACAGAAGTGGCCACCCGAACCTGCTGGGTTTTGCCGTTAGGCAACCAGATCTTGATATTCTGGAGATTTGGTTCAAATGTACGGCGCGAACGGCCTGTGCACTTGATACCAACTCCACCGAGGTATTTGGCCTTACCACGCGTGGTAACATGGTTGCCGAAAGTCGTCTTCTTACCGCTGACTTCACACACGCGACCCATGACAGGGAACTCCGATTGATACGATCACTGACGACGCTTGTTTTGGACATTCAAGGATTTATCTCACCAGACTGTCGGGCTTTGTAGCCCGAGCCCGGTGCAACCCTGCCATGCTGCGCCGTGATTAAGAATTCACCGCAACGGCTTCTGGATTATGAGGTTTCGACCGCTGAATGTTGCCACATTGTTCCACCAGATGGCAGACCTTGTGGGGGAAGACCGCCAATTTGCACTGGGGGCAAATATTGATGGCGGGCAGTGTCAGCGCGTCGTGGCTTCGCCTCATACCTTTACGCGATATAGATTTACGTCTTTTTGGTACAGCCACGACACGATTCTCCGAGCTTCTGGACCGCCGCAATCTCGATACTGTTTACACGACTACCAGCCATCTTTACCCAAAAACGTGCGGCGGCTTACACGATTCTGTATGGGAAGAGAAAAGCATACCCTTTCTCTTCGTCATCCGCAAGTGCGGAGACTGAATTTCTCTAGAACCATTCTGAAAATCGATCTTGTCGATTGCCCTTACATGCCATAATCTGACTGGTTCATCAGACATTCTGGAAATTTTCTGATCCACTTCCCGATTTGCCCCCGGAGACTTCAAAATCATGACTGAGCAATGGACAACCACCCGAGTCGGGTTCATTGGGGCAGGGCAAATGGCGCGTGCACTAGCCAGGCGTCTGAGTGCTGTTGGGCTTGTCTCACCTGATCGCATGATCGCATCGGATGTGAGCGAGACGGCGCTTGAGCAGTTTGCACAGGAGACGGGATCGCTCATTGTTGGCACCAATACAGATGTTGCAGAAACGGCTCATGTCGTTGTTCTGGCCACCAAGCCACAGGTCATGGCCGATGTGCTGGTCGAACTTGCCCCACGGCTTGGGCCTGGTAAGGCTGAGCCTTTGATTGTCTCGATTGCCGCTGGAATTTCTCTTGATACACTTCAGAATGGGCTTGCCGGCTACGGTCGACTTGTGCGGGTCATGCCCAACACACCTTGTCTTGTGGGCAGTGGTGCATCGGCCTATGCCATGGGTCCGAATGTGAGGCCCCACGATGAGCGGGTCGTGCGTGAATTGCTTCAGGCAGTAGGGGTTGCGCACCGGGTAGCGGAATCGTTGCTCGACGCCGTTACGGGGCTTTCCGGCAGTGGGCCCGCGTTTGTATACACGATCATTGAAGCCCTTTCTGATGGTGGTGTGCGGGTTGGCTTGCCGCGTGATGTTGCCACATCGCTGGCGGCCCAGACGGTCATGGGGGCGGCTCAGATGGTGCTTGAAACCGGGCGTCACACGGGCGAGCTTAAAGATCAAGTCACTAGCCCAGGCGGGACAACCATTGCCGGTATCCATGCTCTTGAACGAGGTGGACTTAGAGCTGCCTTGATGGACGCAGTTTCGGCAGCCACTGCTAGGTCTATGGAGCTGGCTGCGGCTGCAAAATCGGTGAAAAAGTAAAATCAAGAGCGTCGAAACCCTCCGTCAATTGATATATTGAAAGTGCCTGACCTCTAGATTCTGGTCGGGCTGAAGCCCTTGCGAATGACCTCGCCTTCTGGAGCCACTGACTGTCATGGCCGACCGCCCTGTTCTGATCCTCGATTTCGGCTCTCAATATGTGCAGCTCATCGCGCGTCGGGTGCGTGAGCAAGGCGCATTTGCGAAGATTGTCAGGCACGATATTACGGCAGAGCGCATTTTGGAGCTCAATCCGATTGGCTTGATCCTATCGGGTGGTCCATCAAGTGTTTATGAGGAAAACGCGCCAAAGTGCGACTCCGCACTGTTTGGCCTGGGGATTCCGATTCTGGGCATTTGTTACGGCATGCAGTTGACCTGTCAGAACCTTGGGGGTGCGGTTCAGCCTTGCCCTTCGGCCGAATATGGCCGAACTCAACTGAGCGTGCTTACGGGTGAAAACCTGCTGTTTCAGAATGTGGACACGCAAACGATTGTCTGGATGAGCCATGGCGATCAGGTTCGTGAGGTCGGCCCGGAGTTTATTCCTCTGGCGGCCACGCCCAGTTGCCCGGTCGCAGCAGTGCGCCATAAATCTTTGCCAGTCTATGCGATTCAGTTCCATCCGGAAGTTTCGCATACCACTCAGGGTTCAACCATTCTGGGAAACTTTCTGAATCATGTCTGTGGTTCCGACGGATCTTGGACCATGGCCCAGTTTGTGGAACGAGCGATTGATCATGTTCGTGATCAGGTTGGTCCTAATGAAAAAGTGGTTTGCGGGCTTTCCGGAGGTGTGGATTCTGCGGTTTGTGCTGCCCTTTTGGCTCGTGCCTTAGGTGATCGGCTCGTTTGTGTTTTTGTCGATAATGGTTTGCTGCGTCAGGGCGAATGCGATCAGGTGGCCCAGGCTTTTGGTGCCAGCTCCAGAGCAGAGCTTCGAGTGGTGGATGCCGAAGCCGAGTTTCTGACCACACTGGCAGGTATTACAGACCCGCAGGATAAACGGATTCGAATCGGCCACACCTTCATTGATATTTTCAAGCAAGAGGCGTTGTCCATTCCCGGAGCTGCCTGGCTGGCTCAGGGCACCTTGTATCCGGATGTCATCGAAAGTGGGGGCGATCCCGATGGCCCTGCTGCCACGATCAAGCACCACCATAATGTCGGTGGATTGCCTGCCGAACTTGGCTTCAAGCTGATCGAGCCATTGCGAGACCTTTTCAAGGACGAGGTGCGGCGGCTTGGCCTCGAACTTGGTCTGCCCGAATCCATCGTCTGGCGGCACCCCTTCCCTGGCCCTGGTCTGGCTGTGAGGATTTTGGGTGCTGTGGATAAGCCAAGACTTGAACTCCTGCGCAAGGCGGATTCGATATTTCTTGAGGAGCTTCATGCGGCAGGCCTTTATCGCGAAACTTCACAATCATTTGCGGTACTTTTGCCGATCAAGAGTGTGGGGGTGATGGGCGACGGACGCACTTATGATCAGGTGATCGGGATTCGGAGTGTCCAAACCGACGACTTCATGACCGCTGATTTCTCGCGACTGCCTTACGAGCTCCTTGCATGCGTTTCCACACGAATTGTCAATGAGGTCAAGGGCATAAACAGAGTCGTTTATGACATCACCACAAAGCCGCCGGGCACCATTGAGTGGGAGTGATAAGAGCCATGTCCAGGGCTGAAGAAACAAACCAGAACCGCAAGGTCAAAGTGGCCTTGGTGACCGGGGCCGCCCAAGGTGTGGGCCTGGGCATTGCCCAGGTGCTTGCCAGGCATGGGCTGGCCGTGGTGCTGGCTGATATTCAGTCTGATCTTGCCAACCACGAGGCCGACGCGCTCAAAGCCCAAGGCCACATGGCCTTGGGTGTTGCATTGGATGTCACTTCAGCGGAGAGTTGGCGGGCCGCCATTTTACAGTCCGAGGCGGCCTTCGGCCCTGTGGATGCTTTGGTAAACAATGCCGGCATAAGCCCGCGAGGCACGGCTGAGACCACCAGCGAAGAGCTTTGGGAGACTTGCCTGGGTATCAACCTCAAAGGCTCCTGGCTGGGGATTCGTGAGTTGTTGCCTGGATTTCGCCAGCGCAGGTTCGGACGAATTGTGAACATAGGCTCGACCCGATCCACCCGCCCACTGCGTGGGCTATTTGCCTATGGCGTGAGCAAGGCCGGAATGCTGGCGATGACTCAGCAGGTGGCTGTCGAATATGTCAACGACGGCATTACCTCAAACATGGTGGCTCCCGGTTGGGTGGATACACCCGGCGAGCGACTTTTGCAGAAACGACATGGCCGAGAAGACTTTCCGGCGGGACTTAAGAACCTGATCACGCCAGAAGATGTGGGCGAGGCGACTTGGTATGTGGTCGGCCCGGCGGCTGATCGGGTCAATGGCCTGGTACTTTACCTGGACGCAGGGCTGGCCGTGGCCGACGACGCTGGTATGATCTATTTGCCCAATGCCCAGCACAATCGATACGAACAGCGGCTTTAATCGCTGAACTGGCTATGGCCTGCAAAGACTTTCTCTACCCCTCCCAATCATCCACCTGAGGTTGCACGTCATGCCTATGTTTCCGTGCTTGAACACGTCCACAATTCAGCCTGTGCCGCTGTCTGAAAAACTCAAGCTGATTGCACAGGTCGGTTTCAGGCATGTGGAACTCTGGAACGACGAGATTGACATACACTTGAAGACGACGGGTGAAACGCTTCAGGATATCCACAAGCGTTTGCAAGATCATGGCTTGCAAGTGTGCAGCATTATTGCTGCGATGGGCTGGGCCGAGGCGGCTGACAGCGAAGTTGAGAGCGTCTTTGACGAATGCCGCCGTCGCTGCGAGCAAGCCACGGAAGTCGGTTCGAACTGGATTGTGGCAAGCCCGCCGATGGGCCCAATTGAAGTCGTGCGGATGCAAGAGCGGCTGATTCGGCTCATGAAAATTGCCGAAAGCTATCAGATAAAGCTTGTTCTGGAATTTCTCGGTTTCACGGAAAAATACAAATCCGTGCAATCTGTTCAGGATGTGATTCATGAGCCCTCCTTAAACCATACACCCATCGTGGGCGACATCTACCACCTCGTTCGTGGCGGTGGCCGGCTTGAAGATCTTTTGCTAATGAAACCGGGCCAGCTCGGTATTTTTCATATCAATGACTTGCCTGCTGATCCGCCGTTTGCGGTTCAGACCGACCACGATCGTGTGATGCTCGGTGATGGGCTGATCGACTTGACTCGATCTGTTGCACTGCTCAAACAAATTCAATTCGAAGGCCCAGTCAGCCTGGAGCTTTTTAACAAGAGACTCTGGCAGCAGGACCCGCTGAGAGTTCTACAAACAGGTTTTGATAGGCTCACAGCCTTGATCGGCTGATCATACCTTAACTGGCAAGCTAGTTGCGGAAAAAAGATCGCTCAAACTTTGGACAAGACATCTTCCACACGGCTAGTCAGTCGCCCATCAGGCAGTCGTGTTACAATGGTCTCACCTGCCTGGATTTCAGAAACACTTCTTATGACGCGGGTTCCGTCGTTGCTTAGAGTCACGCTATAGCCACGCGAGAGGACTTTCAGTGGGCTGAGCGATTCGAGCACAGCGGCTTGCCGCAAGATATCGGTTTCAAGCTCTGTCAAGCGTCTCTGGAGCCCCGACTTCAATCGAGATTCTGCCTGCTGGACGCTTGAGGAAGCACGTTCTACGACTCTGGAGCCCGCCGAAACAAGGCGCCGGTCCAGGTCATCGATACGACGCCCGGTTTGCAGGTGCCTCTGTTGGATTGCATTTCGGAGCCTTGCTTCCTGAGCGTCAAGCCTAAGCAGGACTTCTCTTGATTCCGGAAAAATCGTAGTCGCGGCATGCGTTGGTGTTGCGGCCCGATAGTCGGCCACAAGGTCGCTGACAGATGTATCCACTTCGTGCCCCACTGCACTTACCACAGGCACCTGCGAGGCTGCGATTGCATAAGCGAGCGATTCATCATTGAAAGGCCAGAGGTCTTCCCGACTGCCGCCACCACGTGTCAAAACAATCAAATCAAGGCCGTCGATCTGATTTGCCAATCGCATGGCTCGAGTCAGTTGGGCAGCGGCCAAATCGCCTTGCACAAGGCTGTCGATGACAATTAAATCGACCAGTGGCCAGCGGTCGCTGACAACCCTCCAAAAATCGCGAAGCGCTGCTCCTGAGACACTTGTAATAACTGCGACGCGTCGAGGGAATTCGGGTAACGCGCGTTTGCGTTCCTCATCGAACAGACCTTCTGAACGCAATCGATCGCAAATTTGACGGAATGCGAGGTCGAGAGCCCCCTGCCCCATCGGCTCAATTCGCGAAACGATCAGGCTGTAAGCACCGTTTTTGGGATAGACCTGGATCTTTCCATAAGCCACCACCTTGAGACCATCTTCTAATTGAAATCGGACTTTAAGAAAATCATTGCGCCAGATCGTTAAATTCAATTTGGCCTGTTCATCCTTCAACGACCCATAAAAATGGCCGCTGCTGAAGGGCTTGCCACCGCTAAGCTCGCCCTGGACCGCCACCATGGTGAATTTCGATTCCAGGAGTCCCTTGATCCGAAGCGTAATTTCATTCACGGTTTCCGTTCTTATCCCGGAATGATCCGGAACATCATTGTAGTCATAAGCCATTACAGTAGTCTCTTTGTTGCTTCAGGTGTGATCAGCCGGAGTATTTTATTTCATTCAAAACGGCTTTCGCCACACCAGTGTCCAGTGTCTGTCTGAAGTCATTGCCACAGTGGAGCCTGGCAGGCCCATGGGCTTCACGATATCAGCCACTTCAGTGGTCGTTAATGCGGCATGCAGACTCTCTGAGAACATCGCTTTTGCAATCGGTGGAGCATCAGCGGCATATTTCTCGACGATCTCAGAGAGGCGTCGTGCATCGGTCGGCCGAGCCAGATCTCTCACAAAAAGAGTTCCTCCTGGCATTAAAATTCGGATCATTTCGCGGATTGCGGCCGTTGGTTCCGGGATATGGTGAACGATGGAATTCGAAATCACGGCTTCAAATTGACCATCCTCAGACTCAATGCGCTTGGCATCCTGTCTCAGGACCAAAATTCGATCCTGAAGCCTAGCCGCAGAGATATGCTGGCTGGCAACTTTAAGCATGTGCGACGCCCCATCCAGGGCGATGATCCGGGCCTTTCGATCCGCCATGGCCAATACGAGCGGAATCAGGGCCGTTCCTGTGCCGATGTCAATATACCAACCGCCTCGAGAACTGCCATGTTCTGCAAGGAAATCGGCTACAAACCGGGCGTTCACGACAGAGTGGTCCATGGCGTCATAACCATCCGCCTCAGCGGATGTGTCCATCAGCTCCACTTCGAGAATTCTGGCCAGTTCGCTGCCTGCCATGACGTCTCAAACCCCCCATTGTCGAATGTGATTCTGTGCCAGACTGGTTTCTGTTCACTAAAAATAACAGAATGTACGAGAATCAAGCTAGAGCCTGAGTAGAAACGTTTGTTTCATTTGCCGAGTGGGGCGGAAGTTTAGTATGATGGCTATCACTCACTCCAAGTTTGCCCGCTGCCCGACTCAGGAACGGCTGATCATCATGCCAGAACACTTCCCTGAAAGCCATGAAGCCAGTATTCGCGATTCGCATCCGAATCCTTATCCGGGTGGTAATCATCGCTCTCAGACACAGGATGAGCAACTCCTGAACCGTTCTGTGCCGCCCATGCCACGGCCGCTTGCCCCTGAGATGGCTTATTTCACGAAGACCGATAGCTGGCGTGTCATGAAAATGCAGAGCGAATTGATCATGGGAATCGATGAGCTCTCAGACTTGGGCGCCAGTGTTGCAATTTTTGGTTCAGCCCGCATAAAGCCAAACGACCCCGATTACATCGCGGCCCAAACTCTCGGCCGAATGATGGCAGAAGCCAATTTTGCAGTGATCACAGGTGGTGGCCCCGGTATTATGGAGGCTGCCAATCGGGGCGCATTTGAAGGCGGTGGATTATCCATCGGCTGCAATATCGAACTGCCTTTTGAACAAAAGCCAAACCCCTATCTCACAAGATCATTGGATTTTCAATACTTCTTCGTTCGCAAGACGATGTTCATTAAATATGCCAACGGTTTCGTCATATTTCCAGGCGGGTTCGGAACACTTGACGAACTTTTTGAGGCCATGACTTTAGTTCAGACATTGAAAATCCAGCGATTTCCGATTATCCTTTATAATCGAAAATTCTGGTCAAAAATACTTGGATTTATCCATGAGACCTTACTGGATCGAGGTTTGATCTCTCCAGAAGACCTGAATCTACTGGTTGTAAGCGATGACCTGGAAGAAATTCGGAAGACTCTGCTCGACTGCTATTTCAATCGATGCTGGGTCACCTGGAAACGTTCCGAAGGTGCTGTTGAACATTCCGACCCGCCGGGTGCCCCGGCCACTGCTATGAATCCATCCAAAGCCGACGCCCAGTAAAAATACCAACGTCAAGACGATTCAGATTCTTCCCACGAATCAAACCATCCCAGGAAATAAAAATGCGGCCAAATCGAACAAACAATGGTGATAAGACTACAGATGAACTGGCCAGTGACTTGCTTGTGAAGTCGTTTGTCAAAGAAATGCAATTGATACTGGAGGCCCAAGGGCCATCTGCGGCTGTCAATTTATTGATCAAAAATGCAACAGAAAAAGCTCAGTCGCGACCACTGCTCGACGCATTGCTGCTAAAAGCCAGGCTCGACCTTGGCCTTCAGCCTGCAGGAATCGTTTCAGAACATCTGTCTGCTGAATTGAAGATAAAATACGAAGACCGCTATGTCGAAGCCCTTCGATCGGTTGGTCAGTTGCTCTTGGATCGAGGCGACATTATCGCAGCCTGGCCTTATTTTCGTGTTATTGGCGAGAAAGAACCGGTTCGCGAGGCGATCGAGAATTTTGATCCGTCACTGGCCGATGAGCATACACTTGGTGCAATCATTGATATTGCATTCCAGCAACAGGTTCATCCGATCAAAGGTTTTTCCTGGGTTCTTGACCGGTACGGCATCTGCTCGGCGATTTCCTCTTTTGAAGCAATGCCAGGCGATGAAAAAACTCGATCCGAGGCCGCCGCACTTCTCACAAAAGCTCTGTACGATCAATTGCAATATAGTCTGGCATCAGAAATTGAGCGGCGGGACGGCCTGCGACCTACTGCATCTGCATCGGTCAGAGAAATGATCACTGGCAAGGCATGGATTTATGACGACGACGCTTATGCCATCGATGTCTCACATCTGTCCTCGGTTGTGCGGCTTTCGCCACTTCTGAAAAGCCAGGAAAGCATTACTCTGGCAGCCGAATTGGCCCAATATGGAACTGGGTTATCAGACAGATTTCGATATGACGGGCTCCCGCCATTTGAAGATATTTATGCAGATCATGCGATATATTTAAATGCCCTTGCGGGGAATGATGTGGAATTGGCTGTCAAACACTTTCAATCCAAGGTTCGGGAACTGACTTATGAAGACGATCAGCCGAGTGACCCGCTGCAAACTTTGCCTGCTCAGACCTTGGCCCGTTTGCTCTTCAGACTGGGCAGGACGGAAGATGCAATCGCGGTTGCAGCCGAGCATTTGATGGAAATTCCTGAATCCTATTTGATGTGCCCCACGGTCAGTGCCATGTGTCGGGATGCGAATCGACCTGATCTGCTTGCAAAAGCTGCCGAAAAGATTGAGGACTGGGCTTTGTTTCTAGGCGCAAGGATTGAGGAATTGCAATCTAAAACAGGGGCATGAACAGAATGCACAAGCCATTGCCAGAAGCTCGGGAAGTCAGCGTTGTCAAAGGACTCTTTACCGCCGATGAAACAAGTCGAGGTGTAGATCTGGTTCAAAGTGCAATTCGTGATAGTCGTTGGCAAGTTGAAATCCGAACCGCAAAAGTGGTTGGTCAACTGGTTCGGAAGTCAAGTTTAGGCGGATTTCGCATGTCGGATTGCATTTGCATCGACTTGAAACTCGATCGTGCCGTTCCAGTTGAGCCTGGTCTTCGATTCCGGATCGTTTCTGAACTTGACCCTACTTTGACAGCAACTGGTGTTGTCAGGCCATGGGATTAAGTCTTCAATACCATGCAGAGGGTTATGACTATGAAAGTCGCTCAGATCATCACTTTGGCAATCGCCGCAACTTTTGCGTTTCCGCTGACGAATTATGGCGAAGAGTTTCAATCCTTGTTCAATGGGAAAGATCTATCCGGCTGGAACAAGATTGGCTTGAAAAAAGAAATCTGGTCTGTTGAAAATGGCCTGCTGATCATGGCAGGTGAAGGAGGTGGCTGGCTAGCCACGAATGAAGATTATGCAGACTTTGAATTTCAAACCGAATTTCAACTGACTTCTGACAGTAATTCTGGTGTTTATCTTCGAGCACCAGCCGATACCTCGCATATTTCACGCACGGGGATGGAAATTCAGCTTCTGGACGACTTTCATCCGAAGTATGCGAAAATACAACCCTGGCAGCGCACAGGATCGATCTATCATGTGTCGCCAGCAAAAACGGGTTTTCTGAAGCCAGTTTGCGAGTGGAATAAAATAGTGATTCGCGCAGACGGTTCCCATATAATTATTCAACTCAATGGCCAGATAATAGTGGACGACCACATTGACAAGCACCCGGAATTATTGAAGGAGCATACGGGGCTGGCCCGGAAGACTGGAAGAATTGGTCTTCAAAGTCATAACGGACGAGTTTCGTTCCGGAATATACAGATAAGGCGATTGAAGTGAAATGGATTCTGAAATAAAAGGAGTTATGGCTTCATCGCGATACAGCTGTTCATGGTTAGGGGATTGTTGGTGGCATTGCTTTTCTGGGTGCATAAAACCGAAAAACTCTTCTCTGAAATGACTGAAGTCGATCAAATTCTGTTGCACCTTCAAGTACCCAAAGAGATTCGCCATTGCTTGAAAATTCTACTTTGTGAATTGATCGATACCCAAAATCCCAGCGAAGCAAACTCTTACCGGTCTCGTAATCGACAAGGAACATATCCTTTATGGACATGGCAATCAGGATCTGTTTGGAATCTCGGGTCCAAACGATATGACGCACTCGTCTCTGGCCAATTTCTGGAAGATGGATTGTTTTCTCCAATTCAAAAGTGGCTTGATTAAATATCAGCAACTTGCCACCAATCGTGTAAATTGCGATATGGGAATTGTCAGGAGAGTATTTCAGAGTTACCCATTCGGTCTGTATTTCCGAATTATTGTTAATCAGACTTTTCAGACTTTGCCCCCATTCCCCGATTCTATAATTCCAGAAGGCATGATTTGAAGAATCTGCTTTGAGGACCAGGATTTCATCCTTTTCCGGACAAAAGCTGGCATCATTGACCTTTGAGGATATCAAGATGGATTTTGGTGACTGATTGTCCGAAAGATCAATAAAGTATAAGTTCTGGTCACCGTCGATCGCCAGGAAATATGGCATTTCTGGGTGCCCATGAAGAATGGGCACTGTTTTACGGAATTTTATTGGAAAGTTGATGACCTGTCTCCATTTGATCGGTTTATTGGAATCCTCGGATTCAGAGTTCATGACATTATCAGAAAATTGGAATGTCTGAGTTAACTGGCCATCATGGGAATCCTGGATCTGATTTTGAATGACACCTAAATATTTCTGTCCGAATGCAGTTGCAGAGACTTTAAATTCACCTTCCATCTTGCTTTTGAAACTTCTTACGTTTTGATTTCCAACCAAAGTCTGTGATCGATCGGTCAAGTCATCTGAGAGAAATAAGGTGTCTGTACCATCTGGATGATTCTTGAGCTCAAAATAAAGGATATTAGGAATTAAATCCCGACACGGTTGCTCCCAGATTCGCATTTGAAAGTCTCGTCCAATACTTGCAATCTGATTGTTCCATGGGAGCAATGCCAAGGCCCAAACTCCTTTAGTATGGCCATGCATTTGACCAATTCTTGATCCTGATGGAATTCCGAAAATATCAATGAGGCCTGAGCCAGAATCGATGGCAACAGCATTCATTCCTGCTATATTTGAAAACGAGCTGAATTGTTGGATTCGTAATCCACTTTGGTTTGTAGAGTTGAACTGACCCAAATTATTGTCCATTGATATCTGGTTTTTTAGCTCCATTGTTTTTAAGTCCCATATTCCAATGGTACGATCTTTGCTTGCTGAGATCAGATAATTTTCATTCGCAGAAACAATTGCTTGCTCGACTTCGTCAAAATGCCCTGAAAGCGATTTTGTGAGCTTTGCAGTCGCGATGTCAATGATATGAATTTTGTGATCCTGGCTGCACACGGCGACACTTTTGCTATCGGGCAGCATTGCAAGACCCATGAGTTTGGCTGGCCGATTCTGACTATTGTTTGTCTCGGATTGATACGTCTGTCTTGATCCTGATTCCAAGTCTTTCATTATTAACTGGCCGTCGAATCCACTGGAAATTAAAACTCTCGAGTCGTTTGAGAAAACCATAGAGCGGACCAGTCCGGAATGATATCTTTCGGAAGCGATCAGTTTAAGATTCTCGTGATTGTATAAAAGGATCTTTCCTGAACCATAACCAATTGCCATGAAGTGGTTATTGGGAGATATTGCGATACTTTCGACTTGTCCGTTGTTGGAAACATTAAGGATCTGAACCACTTTTAATTCTTTCGGGTCTATTTCGCGGATTGTACCATCGTCGCCGCTGAGCCAAACTGTTTTCTTCAGTGGAGCGACCGCCATGACGTTAAATGATATATCAACAGGTAAATCCTGGACGAGTTGAGACATTTCAACGCGTGCCTGATTCAAAAAATACCATGAAAACTCTCGCGGGTCGTCATCACGTTCAACATCTTTGGGCCAGAATTGTGTTGCATTGAGGATTTCGTTCAATCGGTCTTTATTATTGGATTGTTTGTATTTCTGTGCTGTTTCCATGGACCCGACATAATTGTTCCACCAGATGAGCCTGGCACGCTCAACTTCCAGTTGATGTAAAATCTGGTGTTGCTGGTTTCTTAATATCATGGAGGTTACGGCACCTATAGCCATCACAAAGAAAATACTTGCGACAAGGCGATTTCTTCTCAAGAAAAGTGAAGCGCGGTGAATTGTGTCTCGCTTCATGACCGTTGGTGTTTTGTAATTCAACCAAGCATCCAGATCATGGGCCAGTTCACCGGCGGACTGGTAACGATTCTCGGGCAGCTTTGCTAATCCTTTGAGAGTGATGGCTTCAAGCGAGGCGGGTAGTTCCGGGCGTAACTTTCTGGGCTTAACTGGTAATTTCTGAATGATGTCGTCTTTCATCTGAGTCGGTTCAGTCTGATCAAATACGGGCTTGTCCGTCAAGATTTCGTATAGGATCGCGCTGATGGCATAAACATCTGTGCGAGCATCGATCTGGCCATGGGCCTGAATTTGCTCAGGTGCCATAAAGCACAGTGTGCCTTGCATGTCATTTGATCGCGCATTCTTTTCAGATCGAATTCGTGATGCGCTGCCAAAATCAGTGACTCGAATGGCCAGGTGCTCAGGTGCCAGTTCGAGTGGAGTTTCAAAATAGGGGTGTTCCAGCATGATATTGGAAGGTTTGATGTCGCAGTGAAGAATGTTTTGGGTGTGCAGGTGATCAATGGCTTCGGCAAGCTGTTTCATCCATAAGGCGGCTAATCTGGGCGAAATTGGCCGGACTGTTAATTCAAGCCAGTGTTCCAGGTTTGGTCCGTTGACCAGCCGGCTTACGAGATAGGGCATGCCCTCAGTGACACCGATGTCTAATAAAGGAACCAGGCCTGGGTGAACCAGGTTACTCATGGAAGCGGCTTCGCGATAGAAACGTTCCTTGACGGTTTTGAGGCCTCGCAATTCCGGCCTCGGCAGTTTTAAAGCCACCTCACGGCGGGTGACCCGATCGAATGCGCAATAGACGATCCCAAAGCTGCCGCGTCCGATAATTTCGCGGAGTTCAAATCGACCAAGAACGGTCGCTCTTTCAAACTCATGGATGGGCACATCGTCGTCAAGTAGGTCTTCTGAATCGTTGAAATCTTCCGAGGTTGACTTTTCTCGATTCATGATTGAAAAAAGTTGCAAATTGCGGAGCGAGCTTATTAAACTCAGATCCTCGGCATTGTATGAAGTTTCATCCTCGTGAATCAATTCGTCCAATAAATGATCGTCGAGTAAACTCCAGGGCGAATCGCCCATTTCCTTGAGCCGATTTGCAAGCTCATCGAATCGTTCGTAACGATCGTTAATCGGGCCTGATTCTATGGCAGGATTGTGAATGTCCTGGACTTCATCAGGCCATTTGGATGCGTCATTCAGTCCTTGAGAATTAATGTCTTCCAACGGGTATTAAACTCCTTCAAGGCTTTAAAGCGAAGGTAGCGAATATTGTGCACCTTTGTGCTTAGCATCTCTGCATGTTGTTCCAGGGTCACTCCATCAAACCACAAGGTCAGCGCTTGTTGAAGTGCTTGATCCATTTGATTCATGACGCATTTGACTCGCTCAGTCTGCTCTTTAAGCGATGCCAGGCTGCCGGGCGTGGTCTCTTTTGAAATCCAGGGGCTCTTGTCGACGACATCAACACCGTAGTCCAGAAGGACATCATAGGAGATAATAGCGGACCTTTTCTGTTCTTTCAACATGGCTTGCATCATTCGAAAATGAATGCGTTTGAGCCATGCCAGCCAACTCATGGTGGTATCGCCCCGAAATTGATTGAAGTGAAGTTTGGCGATTAAAACCACTTCCTGAGTCAGGTCGCGGCATGAAAGCCTAAGCTTATGGAAAAGCCTGGCCTGTGCATTACTCCAGTTTTCCAACTTCGGCATACTCAAAGTGAAGAGTTGATCAACTGCCATGACCGAGCCTGTTTTGGCTTCTCGTATCAGTTCATCGATGATCAGGCTATCCAATTGCATGCTGGCGATGTCCTGCTAAATGAAATTGCTCTGGATTGGTTATGAGTCACTTTAACATAATCTCGACCGACCTCTCAAATACTTGACTCAACTAGTTCTTCGGTTTCAGTTTCGCCTCAATGTCTGCCAGCATTTTCCTCACATCGGATTCGTTGACGGACTCCAGTTTGAGCATCGTCAGGCATGTTTTTCTGGCGTCCTGCCAAAGTTCCAGCTTGATCAGGGTTTTTGCCAGTACGTCGTAGGCTCTTATATTGTAAGTGTCTATGACTAAACAGTCTTCGGCCCATTTGCGAGCTTGCTTTGAGTCGCCGAGGGCCAAGGATCGTTCGGCGAGAGCGATTCTAACGTCGAGGTCATCGGAATCTGCAGATGCCAGCAAGGCCAGCGAATTGAGCATTTCCGGGATGTTTTTCTGCCTTAGATGGATGCGAGTCAGGCCTGCGATCCATTTCGGGTTATAAGGATCGTCCTTGCGGGCGAGTTGATAGAGTTTCAGGGCGGCATCCAATTGACCGGCATTCATTTCAAGTTCGGCCAACAAGTCGAGCACTCGGGGGTTTGGAGCCTTTTCGTCGAGGGCTTTTTTCAGAAGGGCCAAAGCGGCAGGTTCGTCATCAATACTTGTAAGTAAACGAGCTTTAACATAGCTTGCAAGTGGTTGACCTGGCTTCAGTTCCAGTGCTTTATCGGCAGGGCTTCGAGCAGCTTTCAAGTCGCGACGCGCAAAAAAATCGTATGCAAGGGCGGCCCAGGCGTCGGCATTTTTGGGGTCTTTAGCGAGGGTGCGTTCGAGTTCTGACTGTGTAGGGAGCTTTTCATCGGTGTTGCTGCGGGCCTTGATTTTGCCGACGACTTCATCGAGGTAGGCGAGATATTCTTTCTCGAATACGGCTTTACTAACCCCAAAATTGGTCTCAACGGCTTTCTGGGTTGCGACTCCCTGAGCATAGGATGTGAGCATTTTACGCAAGGAATCAGGGCCGAATCGTTTGGTCATGAACTCTGCGTAAAGCTGGGCCTGGCAATAAGCCATTTGCCTGTCTTCGGGCTCTTTGGGGCGAATGAAGCCGAGATTGATGGTGTCGAGGTTCAGCACTCCCTGACGTTTAGGGACTCGTTCCAGGAGCATGATATTCCATGGCTGGGGTCTAGGAAAGCCTTCACTTTGTACGGCCAGAGCTTCTGTGAACCAGTGAGGGATGTTGAAATTGGTCTGCTGAAGCGTAATCACGTGTACCAGTTCGTGTGTCAGAACTCTTGCCCAGTTATAGGGTTGCTGCGTGGATTGAGGGCTCGCCAGAGCCACCACCCGGCCAGTGCAGGCCCCGACGGTGGGTAAAAATGGGAGTCCGGTGGTTCGGCCGCTGAACCACTGGTGGTTCTTCATGATTTCAATCTGAGTTTGGCCGGCTGGTTCGAAGCCAAGATCCTGAACCATTTTTGGATAGATTTTTTCAAGATAATCCGACATGGCCTGAGCCAGAACCTCATCTTGGGATGGGTCGTAAATGACTCGGAAATGATCGGTTGCGATTTCTTTATAGGTGGCCATGTGTGCGAGCACTTTGAGCATGTTGTCGGCACGCACATTGAATGGGTCGGCTTCGAAAGCATCGTCGAACAGGACATGCGCTTCGGTTTCGCGGCCAATTTGCATGTAAAGCATCCCGAGTCCAACTTTTGAATCTGCTCGTCGGGTGTCGGCAGCGACAGCCTGGAGGAAGGCTCGTTCGGCTGCGTGATATTTGCGTCGGTCTGCAAGCCTTTCGCCCAAAGCGTAGTAAAATGTTGCAGGTGTTGGGTTTTGGGCGAGTGCGACCTGTTCAACTTCGAGCAGGCCGAGTTCATCGGCGACGAGTTGCCGGGCGGCGGCGAGCCGGGCGAGCGCGTCTTCATCTTTTGGGGTGAGTTTTACGGCGATTTGGGCGGCTTTTAGGGCGTCGTCAAAACGCTCGTCAGAAATATTCAAATCGGCCAAAAGTATTTGAGCGGGAGCATATTCCGGATTGATTTCAAATGCACGCTGGGCTCGCTGGCGACCGGAGGCCAGTTTGTAGCCGTCAAGGTCTGCTCGTCCTAATGTCAGAATCACTTCGGCTGCGAGTGGATTTATACGCAAGGCCTTTTGCAGTTCGGGGATTGCTCGTTTTTCATTATAACCTGCAAGGAATAATTTTCCGGCGGCCCAGTGGGCTTGCCAGCAATAGGCATCCCTGGCGATAGCGGAGTCGTAGAGTTCTGTTAGAATGTCGGATAGGGATTCGGAAAGCTGCTCGCCACGAGTTGTGGCTCGATAAAACCGCTCGGCTGCCTGGCCTGTTGTTACAAGTTGATTGGCGTCAAGATTTTCCGGGTTCTCGTTGCGTTTTTTGATGAACCATTCGGCAGATTTTGTGGCTTCGTCTTTTGAGCCTTGAGCGTCGAGCAGTCTGACCATGAGCCAGCGGGCATTGAAGTTATTGGGGTCAATTTTAAGTGAGGTATCGATCAGTGATTTGGCTTTTTCCCATTGGCCGGAGTCGAATGCCCACTGGGCCAGGATGGCGGGTAGCTCGGCGTTTTTTGGAAGTTGGCCAGCGATCTTTTCCAATTCAGGCTGAGTCACAGTTCTTCCGCCAATATCTGACTGAGCCAGAGCCAAGCCCTGCCAGACTTCTCCGAGTGCTTTCGGATCCGCTTGAATTGGTTTCTGCTGCTTTAGGTCGTCGTAAATCTCAATTGATTCGGGAGATTTGCCCGACTGACGAAGAATTCTGGCGGCTTCAAGGCGTTCTTTGACGCTTGCCTGTGCTTGAAGGTTACTGCAAGGATAAACCAGGATAAGCACAGAGGTGATCGTCCAAGCAAACCTGATTGTCGCCTTACCAGGATCTGACTTCATGAGGTGTATCCTAGTTTTCAGACTCGTGTGTAATGGCTAAGACCTGAAGCCGGATGGTCAGGCCGACTGGTTTTAGGTTTGGAATGTATTCTATACTTCAAGTTGATGGTTTGAAAACAATTCCAGAAAGTTAAAACGTAGAAGGATTGGTTCAAGGCTGGTGAATCTGGTGGCGATTCGACCTGTTTCGCCATAGAAATGGCTTGCGTAACTCTAGAAACTGATTGAGCTTATTGTTTTTCGCAAAAGTTTTTGACAAGCCCATTGAGATTGAGGCGCCGAGCGTTTCCGAATCGGAGGCAGGCAGGACTGTGCTCTCAATGAATTGATAATGGCGGAACGAACCCGCCATGACGAAAAGGTGAAAGAGGTCGTGAGCCTCGAAAAGGCCGGGCATGAGGTGTAGTGAATTCTGCCATTGAAGAAATGCGCCAAAGGTATAAAAAAGGCCGCCTTCTGCGATCATCCGGGTTTTTGACCAAGGGACTCGCTGGCAGACCAAGAGATAGCCGGGTACGGCTCCCCAGCCCATGACCAGATAAATCATGGATGCCAGGCTTTTGGGGATTGGGTTGTAAACCACCCTGAGAATTGCAGCGGCGATGGCGGCGGACCAGATTAGGGTCAGGACTTGTTTTCCGGATCTTGCGTGAATCAGGTGGGCAGCGATTGGTGTATAGGTGCCCGCAATGAGAAGTCCGATCCCGATATGATCCAAGCGGTTATACCAAGCGAGTGTGGCTTCATCGCCGTGTACGGAATGAAAAACTGTTGACGCGATCGAGCAAGCAAAAAGCGATAAGCCATAGAGCAGGATCGTCAATTGCTTGGACTGATTTTTGGTTCGCCTGATCAGTCGGAGGATAAGAGGCACGGAAGCAAGAAACCAGAAGCCGTGTGTCAAAGCACTTGCAGGTTCACGCAAATGCTGGATTATCAGGGACATAGCCCAATCTTTCTTGACACGATCAAAGGTCGATTCAGGAATGGAATTGGCCTGCTATACGACAGCTCACGAACCTTTAAGTACAGATCGTCAATGGTCTGGTATAAAATGATCGATTTTGATGGAGAACAGACCGGATTTCACGCATGATTTGATTTTAAGATATTTTCAATAAAGATGTTAGGATTCCATAAAAAGTTTGTGGGGACCTTTGGTTTTTGGTGAGGTTGGCCAAAGGGCAAGAGAACGAAACATTGTTGATTTCACGATTCTGGATTTGAGGATGGGCCACTAAGAGAGTTTGGTTGGTACAACAAAAAAGTCGTTCTTTCACGGAAGTGAAAGAACGACTTAGGGGTGATCACCATTAAAAATTGCCGGAGACAGGATTTGAACCTGCACGAGAAAAAATCCCACCAGCCCCTCAAGCTGGCGCGTCTGCCAGTTCCGCCACTCCGGCTTATTCTGCGATCAGGGAGGCAATTCCTGACCACATCAGTCTAAGCCCTGATTTGAAAATGTCAAGCGGTTAGGCTGGAACTCTCAAGCCATTGGCTCTCTCAAGCCGATTTGAAGAGGGTCTGTATTGATGCGCAAGGAGGCCGTCGCAGTGTGGGATTCCCAAAAATGGCGATGGTTTCTGCTGATTGGTATCACCCCTTGGCTGGGCGGCATTTTTTTGGTGGCTTCCGAAGTTGTTCGGTCGCAAAGTTCGCTCACAGCCCAGGGCGGCCTTTCTGGGTCTGATCCCAAAAAAAGTGCCAGAGAGTCTGCGAATTTGGATCATCCTGGCTTATCAGCGAAGATTTTGAGAGTGACAAGCGAGAGACAGATTTGGACTTTGCCGGTCAGCAGCGATCGTGATGGCTGGTTGATCGCTGTCGGAGTGACGGCCAGAACGCCTGGCAAATATCCGATTCGGCTGAATTCGCGAGCTAGTCAGCAGCAGTTACCTAAAGGCATCACTGAGAGTCTGGCGGATTTCCGGTCGCACTTGGGAAACCAATCCTTAAAAGTTGAGAAAACTCCTAGAGTATCGAAGTCCAGTTCGGAAGTTCCTGTAGGTTTAGATCGGAAGCGACTTGAGCTACGAACGTTTGCGATTCAGACACAAGCGGGCGATAGTCATGATTTGGCGTTTTATGAATTGATTGAAGCGAAGCTTGCAAAAATCGGCAGAAATGTGCTGGTTTATGTGGATCAGAGGGATACTGAGATTGTTTCAGACTCGACTCTGGCGCAGGTTGTGGAGATTGTTGACGAAGAGATACCGGCGCATGTGATTCCGCGAATTGGTCGAGCCACAGACACGGATTCGGACCATCGGATGACGGTTGTTTTGAGTCAGGCGTTGGGCCGGATTGGTGATGGTTTGGTGGTGCTTGATGGTTTTGTGAGGCCATCGGATTTTGAGAAAGGGGGAACTTTTCCAAGAAGTCATTCGACCGATATGATTTATCTGAATAGCCGGGTGAGTGCGGGCCCATTTCTTAAAAGTCTTTTGGCGCATGAGTATACGCATGCTGTTGTGGCCTCGAATCGGATCCTCAATGAATCTCGGAATACAGAAGAGAGTTGGCTGGACGAGGGTTTGGCCCATTTGGCAGAGCGTTGGGTGGATGGGTCGTGGGAGAATCTGGATTATCGGATTTCGGCTTTTTTGCATGCGAGCCATGATTATCGACTGGTTGTTGACGATCAGAATGGCCTTGGCGATAGCCGCGTGCATGGTCACCGAGGGGCTTCTTACCTGTTTCTTTCCTGGTGCGAATCGATTTTTGGTCGAGACTTTGCAAGAAGGCTGATTGAATCGCCTGAAATCGGGCTAAAAAATTTGGAATATGCGACAGGGAAGTCGTTTGACGAGCTTTTTCGGGGCTGGTCGGTGCATTTATTGGAACGATCAGCATGCTTGGAAGGTTCAAAGCAAGTTCAATCCCAAGCTCTTTTGAGTGAATCACTTGTGGGAATTCCTCAGGCCACTTTGCAAGAAGTTTCTTTTGATGAGGAATCTTTAGGAGTTCAGGCGACCACAAGTTGGCAAGCGCAAGGGACAAGTGTACGTTTATTTCGCTTGATACCTGAAAAAGGAGGCTTGAAAAAGCCTGTGGCAATCGAGATCGAATTGCTTGCGCCGCTAGATGCCGGTGTTCAAATCACGGCAGTCCCATTTGTGGACAGGCATCATGGTTTCAGACTTGACCTTTTAGGAGAGTCAGAAGTTAGGAACAAAGATTCAGTAAAGACGATTCAGCTTGCATTGACGAATTTAGATCAGGATCGGCCATTAAATTTGCAGGCTGCGGCATGGGAGATGGTGGCGAATCCTAACGATGCCCGCATGGGTAAGCAAAATCGTGGTTTTTTTGATCTTCTGATGATTGCCAAGCTTATGGGTGGAACGATCACCCTGAGGCCAGGTGAAAGGCGGATCACAGGGCCGATTGTGACCCAGTTTCATTCGGGAGAGGGCAGTCGGATGGTCTGGAATGTGGTGGCTCACGACCCGCAGGGCAGGCCAGTTTTTGCAAGCACTGAGGCTGGGACTGTTTCGAGGGATCGCAAAATCATGCCGCCGCGACTGGCTGGCGACTGGGCAGAAGATGGGCGTAAGCTTTTGCGATGATGGATGGATTGATTGTTAGGTTCGGGCTTGAATAAAGGCTTAACGAGCGAGGGCTGGGGATGTGCTTTTGGCCATTTCGGCGGTACGTTCCGCGGCGGCTTTTTCTTGAGCGATTCGGTATGGAATGACGCGTTCCTGGAAAAACTTTTCCATGTGTCGATAATCTGGTCCATGATTGACACTGACGAGTCCAAAGTGATGAGCCACTTCCTTTTCTGCGTCTTCCAAGGGCCAGCCACACATCATGGTGCGATAGGCGATATGTGCCATGCTGGCGCGGTTTACACCGTGATGGCAGTGGAAGAATACGGGCTGATTGGCAGGATCGCCAATGATCATTGCGGCTTTTTCGAGTTGGTCAGAGACATAGATACGTGTGTCGTCGCCGCGAATATCGTGGATTGGCAGGTGGATCCAGTTGACGCCGGTCTCTTGGCAGATTTGCTTTTCCATGATGACCAGCGGGTGATCGACTGGATGGGCCAAGGCAACGATGGTCTTGATATGGTGCTGGCGGATGACCCGTCTGAGGGGCCATGGTTTTTGCCAACCGCCGCGAAAGACTTTGCCGGGCTCAATTTCCATAAACTCGCGGGTCAGGATATAGTCGTGGCCATGTTGCCAGGATTGTTGGCCGGCAATGCCTACAGCGGTCAATCCCAGAACGCGCCGGAGCCACTTTCGTCTGTTATCGTTCATGACCGCATCCATTTATTCTGAGCCTGAGCCTTAATCTGGCTCAATTCGTTGGTTCATCAACATCGAAATGCACTATAATCAATCTTGGGATTCTCACAACCCGGATTCAGGTCCGGCTCTCAATCAGGCTCGGGTAAACGAATCATGATCATGCGTCAAAATGGTTTGCGAATTAGTACCCGGGGCCGGGGTACTTATGAAATCAGCGATGCAGTGCGGCAATATGTGAAACAATCCGGTGTTTTTGGTGGGATGTGCAATATTTTCTTGCATCATACCTCAGCCTCATTGATTTTATGTGAAAATTACGAGCCTGATGTCCGGCGAGATCTGGAAGTTTTTTTTGCGGGTCTTGTTTCTGATGGAGACCGCCGGTTTGTGCATCGGGACGAAGGCCCTGACGACATGCCGGCTCATATACGATCCATCTTGACGACCAATTCGCTGGGAGTGCCCGTGGTTGGCGGAGACTTGGACATGGGCACCTGGCAGGGGATTTATGTTTATGAGCATCGACTCGCCCCCCACAACCGGCGGCTGACCGTCAGTATTTGGGGCGAGGGGCAAGTGGGTTGATTTCAAGAGCGAGTTGATTTAATCAAATGCGTCGCTTTTGCGACGTTTGGCCCGATCGCGATCCTGCTTGCGTTCGTGTTTGACCAAGTGATTGGCGAAATGAGCCATGTCGTCAGGCAATTGGGTGTCGAATACCAGATTTTCGCCGGTCATGGGGTGCTTGAATTCCAAGCGTGCGGCGTGCAGGCATAATCGTGGAGGTTTGACTTGGTCGCGCCGGGTTTTTTTACCATACATGTCGTCGCCAAGCACTGGGCAGCCTAAATTGGCGAGGTGGAGACGAATCTGGTGGGTGCGTCCGGTTTCGGGAATGCATCGGACGAGTGATCCGCGTCGCGAAAAGATTTCGACCAATTCCACATGGGTCACGGCAGTCTGACCTGTTTCATCGGCTCTGGCGATACGTCTGCGGCGCACGCCTGTTTCGACGATTCCCTTACGGCAAGTTACTGTGGGGCGTCCCGGGGCATCGGAGACAATGGCCAGATACTCGCGGCCGATATCGTGCGACCGCCAGATTTCCTGCAATTTGCTGGTCACTTCATAGGATTTGGCAAAAATCATGACACCAGAGGTGTCCATGTCAAGCCGGTGCACCACACCGACATAAGGTCTTTGATCGCCGTGCCGGAGCTTGAAATAGCGCTCCACCCGGGCCACCAGGGTGTCGGTCTCCCAATCACCGGCAGGTGTTGTGGGCACGCCTGGCTGCTTGTCGATCACAACCAGATACTGATCTTCAAAAAGAACTCGGATCGGGCTGTCGACAATTCGCCTGGCTTTGGGCCGATTCATGTCAAGAGTCAACTGAGCTTCGGGCGGGAGCAAACGACCGGGCTCTTGACAAAGGAAGCCGTCGACGTCGATTCGGCCGTTGACGATCACCTCTTGGGCGGCTCGTCGCGAGAGGCCGAAACGATCTACGACAAGTTTATCCAGTCGGGTCTCGAGAGGAGCTGGCAGTTGTTCCTGAGCATTTGATTCGGATGGTATCGGCAGATTGGATTCAGTCGATTCGGTCACTTTGGTTGGGCTTCAATTCTTGGAGTCAGTTGCTTGGGCCTGGGCAGCCTTGCTGGCGGGCGAATCAGGCAGAGTTTTCAGACGCACATTGCGGAACTTGTAAGTCAGGCCTTTTTCGCCGTGGTGTTGGAGAGCAATATGGCCGTCAGTGTCCATAGAGTCATGGAAATCGACGGTCTGGACACCATTTACAAAAATCTTCAGGTGGTCTCCGACGGCTTCAATTCGATATTTGTTCCACTGGTCATTTTTGAAAGCGGACTGAGCTTCAGGCTTATCTTTAAGGCTAACGAGCCAGCCGCGACGACCTTCGTCGTAAAGGCCACCGGCCCATTTGCGATCGGAGGTGTCGACCTCAGCCTGATATCCCCAGAGCTTGTTCTTCTGGAAATGGCAGCGAAACTGGAACCCGCTGTTGCCACCCTTTGGGCAGAAGACTTCGCCTTCGAGAACAAAATTCTTGTAGGTTTTTTCGGTCACGAGAAAGAATTTCTTGCTGCCGGTCAGAATGATTTCGCCATCGACTACAGCCACTTCGCCCCAGTCAAAAGGCTTGGTCCAGCCTGCGGTTGATTTGCTGTCAAACATTGGTAGGAAACCATCTTCGGCAGCTTGTGTCTGGCTTGCCAGAAGGATCAACAGGAAGGCGGTCAAGGTGGTTTTGAGCAAGTTGCGAGCGGTCATCTTGGGGTATTCTCCCTGCCAGAGTTGGCATTTGACAGAACCTGTATTGGCTCACGCATTGACCTGAACAATTGGTTGCGAGGTTCAAGGTCGAAACACCATAATACCAAAAGTTGACATGAGATGGGACTGTCGACTGGCTTTTTGATCTACAGAAGAACGAAGTTTGGAAACGATAACATGGACGATCTGGTTGTCGGTTCAGGCATTCTTGGTCTGGCTCATGCTTACCATCTGGCCCGGATGGGCAGGAAGGTGATGGTGGTGGAGCGAGGCGTCAAGGCAATGGGGGCTTCGTGCAGGAATTTTGGGATGGTCTGGCCGATTGGTCAGCCTGTGGGCGAAATGGAAGCGATGGCCATGGCCAGTCGGGCCCATTGGCTGAATGTGGTTGCCGAGGCAGGCTTCTGGCATGATTCGGCAGGCAGTCTGCACTTGGCCTATCACGAGGACGAAGCCACAGTTCTTGCAGAATATCAGACTTTGTTGCTTGAGAAATCACCAGACATTGCGAGACAAAGAGAACTGCTGAGCGCCAAAGAAGTGCGCCGTCGCATACCACGTGTGCACAGCCATGGCCTGAAGTCTGGTCTCTGGAGCAAAACCGAAGTTTGTGTGGACCCTCGCGAAGTGATCTGGGGCATGCCGGCTTATTTGAACAAAAAATATGGAGTTGAATTTCAATTTGGCGCTGTGGGTCTTCCGTTAAACGATGGTCAATGGCGAGTGGGGCCAGGGCGAAAGGTGAAGCCGGGCCGGGTTTGGGTCTGTTCCGGCGAGGATTTTGAAACGCTCTATCCCGAGGTTTTTGCGACATCAGGCCTGATCAAATGCAAGTTGCAGATGATGAGGGCCCAACTGCCGAATTCCAAAGAGCGGCTCGGGGTCATGATGGCTGCGGGATTGACACTATGTCATTACAAGTCGTTTTCTGGTTGTGCCAGTCTGCCGTTATTGAGGCAACGACTTTCTGAAGAATTGCCTGAGTATGAAAAATATGGGATTCATGTGTTGGTAAGCCAGCAGGGTACGGGGGAAATCACTCTGGGAGATTCCCACGAATATGGAGCAGAGATAGAGCCTTATGACAAGGAGCGAATTCACGATCTGGTGTTGCGATATCTGGCAACTTTTCTGGACCTCGACGGCTTGATCATCGGGACCCGCTGGAATGGAGTCTATGCAAAGCATTCGGAGAATTCGTATTTTACAGCGGCTCCAGAAGAGAATGTGGTGATAGTCAATGGCCCTTCGGGATCGGGCATGACCCTTTCCTTCGGACTTGCAGAGAAGGTGATCAGAGAGACGCTCTAGTTCAGAGGTATTCTGGATTTCGAGATTTAGGTACACGAATCAATTGACACGATAAGCCTGTTTCATTGATGATCTGTAATCAGAACAGAGGGTCAATTTCCGGGGTGTCTGGATCGACATCGGAATTTGGCCAGAAGCAATCCGCCCTGCTCCAGTTTTTGACCATTCGGAGATTCTTCCCGTGATCTTCAAACGTGCTTTGCTTGCTGCCGTCATGCTTTTTGCCGCAGCGCATGCCCCGATTTATGCCCAGGCAACGACCCCGCGGAAGCCGCAGGTGCCCGAGCTGAAAGTGGAAAAATACAGCCTCGCCAATGGTTTGGAAGTGATCCTGCATCTGGACAGGTCCACGCCAGTGGTAGATGTGGATATCTGGTACAAGGTCGGCTCAAAAAATGAAAAGAAGGGCCGGACTGGCTTTGCCCACCTTTTTGAGCACCTGATGTTTCAAGGCTCGAAGAATCACAATAAGGAATATTTCGAGCCCCTCGAAAAAATTGGTGCCCAGATCAACGGGTCCACCAACACGGACCGCACAAACTATTACGAAACCGTGCCGTCAAACTATCTTGAACTGGCCCTTTGGCTTGAGGCCGATCGCATGGGCTTTCTGCTGCCTGCATTGAGTCAGGAGAAGCTTGACAACCAGCGGGAAGTGGTCAAGAACGAACGCCGACAGAGGGTGGACAACGTGCCTTACGGCCAGTCCATGGAGAAGATGCTTGAAGCACTTTATCCATCGGATCACCCGTATTATCACAGTGTGATCGGTTCCATGGCCGACCTCTCAGCCGCAAGCCTGGACGACGTATCCAACTTTTTTCGAACCTATTACAGCCCGAATAATGCCACGCTGGTTATTTCTGGCGACTTTGACACGGCCAAGGCCAAGGCTTGGGTTGAAAAGTATTACGGCCCCCTGCCCCGCGGCCCTGAAGTGGCGAAGCTGCCAGCCATGGTGCCAGCTTTGGCCGCACCGAAGTCTGTCAAAATGACCGACCGGGTGGCTCTGGCCCGCGCTCAATTGACCTGGCCGACAGTCGAACGCGGCAACCCGGACGAGAAGCCATTGGATGTGCTTGCCTCTGTTCTTGGTCAACTGCCGAAAGAAAATCGGCTTTTCAAGGCCTTGAGTTACGACCGCCAACTGGCGGCAAGTGTGATGGCATTTCACCCAGCTTCGGTTTTGAGCGGCACATTTACGGTGTCGATCACAGCTCGGCCTGATCAGAACGAAAACCTCGACGAGCTGGTTCGGCTTGCTGACGCCGAGATCGCTAAAATCATTGCAGAAGGCCCCACGGCTGAAGAAGTGACAAAGGCCCAGAACAGTGAGGAGGCCGACTTGATCAAGGGCCTGCAATCGGCCCACGGCAAGGCAGAATTTCTGCATGCAAACAACTTCTTCGATGGCGATCCGCTGGCTTACAAGAAGGAGATGGAGAAGCTTTTTGAGGTGACACAGGCTGACGTTCAAAGGGTGGCCAAAAAATATCTGACAGCCAATCGCGTGCGGTTGGACGTCACACCGGGGGCACCGGCCGAGCGTGCTCCGGAGGCAGTTGTGGATAAGTCACAGCAGGCTCCATTGCCGAAAGTGGATCTGGCAGAGGTCAAGGATACGTTTGATCGGACCAAGCAGCCTGAAGCGGGTCCGACACCGATATTTATTCCGCCTGCGATTGTACGCCGCAAGCTCTCAAACGGCATGAGCGTTCTGGTGGCAGAGCGTCATGAGCTGCCCATTTTAACGGTCAGCCTTGCGGCCCGGGGCGGCGAAGTCAATGTGCCATTGGGTCAGGAGGGGCTTGCAAGCCTTGCCATGAGCCTCGTCACGGAAGGCACTGCCAAGCGGAATACGCAGCAGTTGGCCAGCGAGCTCTCGATGATTGGTGCCGACCTGAATGCAGGGGGTGGGCTTGAGAATTCAAGTTTCTCGGTAACCACGCTGACGAAACATACGGATAAGGCGATGGAGATCTTCAAAGATGTTCTGCTCAACGCCAGCTTCCCGGAAAAAGAGCTGGGCCGGCTTAAACTTCAGAGGCTTTCCGCATTGGCCCGAAAGTTTGATAGTGCCAATGGCATTGCAGGCGATCTCTTCCCCAAACTGCTCTACGGCGAGAAGCACCCATACGGCCGAGATAACGACGGCACCGCCGCGACAATTCGAGGCTTAAACAGAGGGCAGGCCGAAACCTATTACAAGATGCTTTTCAACCCAGCCAATGTCACAGCGATTGTTGTGGGCGACATTACTCCCGAGGCTGCCGAGGCCTTGCTCGAAAAGAACCTTGGGGAATGGAAGGGTGGTCATGCGGTCAAGATGGAGATCCCCGCTCCTGCTCCTGAGAAAAAGCCAGGGATGTATCTTGTGAACAAAGCGGCTGCTGCTCAGAGTGTGCTCAGTGTGGGTCTTGTAGGTGTGGCTCGCAACACGCCTGACTATTTCCCTCTGGTGGTGATGAACGCTGTTCTGGGCGGACAGTTTTCAAGCCGTCTGAATCTTAACCTGCGCGAGGAAAAGGGTTACACCTATGGTGCTCGCTCCAGCTTCGCATTCAATCAGGGCCCGGGGCCATTCAGTGCCGGTGCCAGCGTGCAAACGGCTGTGACGAAAGAATCTGTGATTGAGACAGTCAAGGAATTGACGGAAATCACCAGCAAGCGGCCTGTGACGGCTGCGGAATTGGCTTTTGCCAAGGACAGGCTCATCAAAGGCTTTCCAGGCCGATTTGATACCACTTTTGCGATGGCCGGGGCCTTGTCGGATCTGGTCCGATACAATTTGCCTGACGACTATTTCTCGACCTATCAGTCGAAGATCGAGTCGGTCAATGCGGCTGCTGTGAATGGCGTTTCCGGCAAATACCTGCCGTTCGACAAAATGACGATTCTGGTTGTCGGCGATGAGTCAAAGGTCAAGGACGGGCTCAAGTCGCTGCCTTACGGGGCCAATCTGGAAGTCATCGACGTGAAGCCACCCGCAGGTGCACAGGGCAAGGCGAGACAGACACGTCAATTGCAACCGGCACCCTCGGATTTGAAGTAAAGCAACGTGCTTTTCGCTTTAGAAAAAAACAAAAAGGGGCCGCCATTTGGCAGCCCCTTTTTTCTGATCCGTCAAGGATTCAGTGATTTTAGTAATTTAGCAATGGAAGCGATGATCTC
Source organism: Candidatus Kuenenia stuttgartensis (assembly GCA_945865635.1). Taxonomy (GTDB): domain Bacteria; phylum Planctomycetota; class Planctomycetia; order Isosphaerales; family Isosphaeraceae; genus QWQI01. The sequence goes on along the minus strand of CAMBEP010000023.1, from coordinate 24,583 downwards.
TTCCTCAATGGATTCGGCCCAAGGGCTTGGCAGAGCGTAATAAATCATCGAGGTGGCTCCCTCATATCCACCCTCCTTGAGCACCCTTAGGCTGGGGATATAGGCACAGACATCGTTGGTATAGGCAGTGACCCAGGTGCGGTTGGCGCCGTTTGAGCGTTTGAGCCTCAGGCTATAATCCACCACAACTTCGCCACCCAGAAGGATCCAGTCCAGGTCAGTACCCAGTTTCCAGACTTGAACAGGATAAGGATACGTTGGGCTTAGAGAGCCATCGTCTGCAAGCTTTTTGAGAAGCACTTTGGCGCGGGCTGCGATGTAAATGTTTTTGTCGGCAAGTTCTTTTTCCAACTCGGCCTTGGTCGGGATTTTTGAGAGTTTTAAAGGGATTTCCTCAAAAGCGACACCGAGCCGATCGCCAGAGAGTGGTTGTAATCCGTGCTTGACCACATTCACAGTGGCCGTGGCCAGTTCCTTGCCATATTGGATGGCCATTTCTTCGTTGCGGCGGGGCAATGGGTTGGCATCGGCGCCGCAACCGGCTGCAAATAATGCAACAGCGCCTGGAAATTCTTTTTCAAGCTCGATCTGCGTATATCCCGCGTAGTCGCCTGAGTATTTGTCGTAGTCCAGAGTGGTGCAGTGGCAGGCATATTGTGTCAGAATACCGAGCGGGTTGCCGTCGGCACCTTTGGCAACCAGAACAGGCACATCGTGATCAACCGGACCTTTTAATGAGAGTTTCTGGCGCAGGGCAGGCACTTGGTCGGCAGGGTTTTCGCGTCGATTGACTGCAAAATTACATTTGCCCATCCCCCACGAAATCTGGGCTGGCTGCAAGCCGGCTACAGCTTCTATGGCCACACTGGCGAGTTTGGTCTTCAATACGTCGGTATACGCCTTGGTTTTTGCCAGTTCTGTGGCTGTCAGTGGATACATGGAAATCAGGTTGTCGCCCACCACCGGCCCGCAGTGTGTGTGCGAAACGGACAGGGCAATCCCGGCTCTGGGGATGCCGGTTTTCTTCTCAATTTCAGCCACAACAGGCAGCTCTACATCGCGAGTAATTCCGCAGACATCCAGAGTCACGATCACACTTTTTTTGCCATTCACATCTTGCAATGCAAATGCTTTGGCCCAAAGGTCGTGGGCTTTGCCAGTGGCGGGCCCTTTGCGGGCAGCATAGCCCGACATCCAGCCGTTCGGGGCGGGGGTAATGATTGTCTTGGCCACGCCGGCTTTCCAGCCGTTGGCTTGGGCAGGAAGCGCGATGAGGCTTGTGCTCAATAAAGTCAGGCAGATATGGCGAATCATGGGTCTGGGGTGCTCCAGTGGAATGGGGGCGAAAGCAGGCTGGGCAAGACGAAGCGGATTAGAAGGTCCAGGCACCAATGTAACGCAACGGGAGGAGTCGATCAATTCAATGGATTTGCAGACAGTGGAGACCGAAATATAATATGATAGGGATGTCCATATTTACTCCAGCGATGAATTTCGCTATATTTTCCGAAGCCAGAGCATTAGAATCACGTATCAGACGACAGGCAACGATGGAAAGATTGGTAAAGAGGATCATCGCTCATGGATTTTGCACTTAGCCCGGAACAGAAGTCTTGGCATGATCGGGCGGCGGCATTTGCCAAGGCTGAGCTCAACGACGACATTCTTGAGCGTGACGCCCAGGCCGAATTCTGGCGTGAGGGTTGGCGTCGGGCCGCTGGTTTTGGTGTGGCTGGCCTGCCGGTGCCGAAGGAGTATGGTGGACAGGGGCTGGGCTTGCCGGAAACGATTGCAGCCATGGAAGGGTTGGGTTATGGCAGTCAGGACAGTGGCCTGATCTTCGCTATGAATGCAACTTTATGGACAAACACAATTCCGATCCTGATTTATGGCACCCCAGCTCAAAAGCAGAGATGGCTGCCGGGCCTGTGCGACGGCACTTACATCGGGGCCAACGGGGCCAGCGAACCTGAGGCTGGCTCGGATATTTTCGGCATGTTGGCCACAGCGGTTCGTGACGGCAGCGATTGGGTCATCAGTGGCCGGAAGATTTGGGTCACAGCAGGTCCTGTGGCCGATGTTTACGTTTGTTATGCATCGACAGATCCGGCGAAGGGCATTTTGGGCATTTCCGCATTTATCATTCCGCGTGATGCGCCAGGTTTTCGCGTGGTCAGGACGATCCCCAAAATGGGCATGAAAACGGTGCCGATGGGCGAATTGGCACTTGAGAATTGTCGGGTCCCGCTCGAAGCTCTGCTGGGCCGAGAGGGGCGTGGGGCTGAGGTTTTCAATTGCTCGATGGAGTGGGAACGGGGTGCGATTCTGGCGGCGGCTTTGGGTACCATGCGCAGGCAGTTGGAACGATGCTGCGATTATGCCCGTAAGCGCAAGCAGTTTGGGCAGTCGATCAGCAAGTTTCAAGCGGTTTCGCACCGATTGGCTTTGATGAAGATCCGGATTGAGACGTGCCGCCCGCTGGTTTATAAGATCGGCTGGCTGAAGGCTCAGGGGAAGGATGCGACGACAGAATCAGCAATTGCGAAATATCATGTGAGCGAGTCGTTTGTGACCAATTCTCTGGATGCAATTCGGACCTTTGGTGCGCCTGGATACATCACGGAAAACCTGGTGGAAAAAGATCTCAGAGACTCCATCGGCAGCCTGCTTTATTCTGGTACGAATGATATTCAGCTCAATCTGGTGGCGAAGTCGTTACGTCTTTGATGGAAATATCCGCTAATAACGCTTGCCGATCCAAGATAAGTGCGTTATAACTCGAATCTATCAGGTTGCGAACCCGCAATCGATTCCTCACAAGGGATCGGTGTCCTCCAATTGCGGGCTCATCCTTCCCAATCTCTCAATACCTTTCCATTTGCTGGGGATGCTCGCGCCATGACAGGCGTTCCGACTGTTCCCAAGTGATGCTTCGGGTCAACAATTCGCACTCAATCTATGGGCAAAATCACCATGACGGCAACATCCGAAAGCTCGACCGTTCCAAACGCCAAGCGCCTGCTTTGGGCAGGCTTTATGGCCATTCTCGCCGCTGGAGTGGGCTTCTCCATCCGCGCCGGGATTCTGGGCCAATGGGCCGAGCAATATGGCTTTACACAAACCGATCTTGGAAAGATCACTGGCGGCGGCCTGACCGGCTTCGGAATCATCATTCTGCTATCGTCGCTGCTGGCGGATAAAGTCGGTTTTGGCAAGCTCATGGCAGCCGCTTTTGCAATGCACATTGTTTCGGCACTTTTGACATTATTAACAGGCGCTGCATATGCTGCCGGTGGTAAGAGTTGGGCTTATGAGTGCCTGTTCTGGGGCATGTTTCTGTTCGCCGTTGGTAACGGGATTGCCGAAGCTGTAGTGAATCCACTGGTTGCGACACTTTTCCCTAAAAATAAGACGCATTACCTCAATATCCTTCACGCCGGTTGGCCAGGTGGATTGATCGTGGGCGGCCTTGCCAGCTACTTTATGGTTGGTGGAGAAGGCCAAAAGGCCGTGGCCTGGCAGATCCAGATGTCACTCTTTTTGATCCCGGTGCTGTTTTACGGACTCATGGTTCTGGGCCAAAAGTTCCCCAGGACGGAAGCCAGCCAGTCGGGCGTTTCCTACAAAGAAATGCTGGGCGAACTTGGTCTTTTAGGCGCAGCCGTTCTGTGTGTTCTGCTGTCCCTGTTCTTTAAGAACGACCTTGGCCTGGATCCATTGGTTTCTGGCCTGATCGGCGCCGCTTTGGCGATCGGCTTCGGCTATAAAACAGGCTTCAAGCTGGGCCACGTTGTATTGGCCTTCCTGCTGATCGTTCATGCCATGGTCGGATATGTTGAACTTGGCACAGATAGCTGGATCAGCAAAATCACCGGCTCGATCATGAACAGCGACCAAAACGGCCTTCTGCTCTTCGTCTATACCTCAGGACTGATGTTTACCCTAAGGTTCTTTGCAGGCCCGATTGTGGAAAAAACATCTCCATTGGGTCTCTTGATGACCTCTGCATTCTTTGGTGCTACGGGGCTTCTGTTGCTATCGTTCTCCAATAGTGTGGTAATGTGCATCATTGCGGCCACGGTTTATGGGCTTGGAAAAACATTCCTCTGGCCGACCATGCTGGCCGTGGTTTCTGAACAATTCCCGAAGGGCGGAGCCATCACCATCGGAGCAGCCGGCGGAGTGGGCATGCTTTCAGCAGGGTTGCTGGGTGGCCCTGGTATCGGTTTCTTCCAGGATCAAAACGCTTCGGACTCCTTGAAGGGTCAGTCAGAAGCGGTTTACTCCCGCTATAAGGCTGACAACGAAAACACCTTTTTATCGCTGAAAACGGTCGGCTTGAATGGCCAGAAAGTTGGAGTTCTTGAGGACGAAGGCAAAGAAGCCCAACGCGCTTTGGAACTGCTGAAGAACCAGAAGGCCAGCGCGGATTCCATCGCCGCTCAAGAGAAGCTGGTGGAGTGGTGGAACGGCGTCAAGGCTACGGCCGCAACTGACAAGGAAATGGTCAAGAAAGCTGGCTTGGAGGGTGGTAAAAAAGCACTCCGCATCACTGCCGCAGTGCCCGCCACCATGTTCCTTTGCTATGGTCTGCTGAACCTTTACTATAAGCGTAAGGGCGGATACAAGGCTGTGAATGTGGCTGGAGATCAATATCCCGATCTTGGCGGCATTCCCGGCGAAGTTTCCGAAGCCTGAGTTCGCAAGGCTTGAATTCAGAGCGGGTTTTCGGGCATGATCTGACGATAAGGGCGAGGAGAATGCTCCTCGCCTTTTCCCATTCCTGTGCTTTTGGCAGACAAAAAATGACCGATCCGTCCTTGCCGCCAAATCCGGAACCAATTCAGACACCTGTGTGGCGTCAATTCTGGGATCAACCCACAGAGCCTGAAGCCCTCAGAGACTGGACCAAAGGCCTGACCCCAGGCCTGATCGCTATGGCTCTCTGGCTGCCTTGGGTGCAAGGGCTTGCGGCTGGATCACTGCCCTTTGGTGGCATTCGCTATTCGTTTCTTGGCGCCCTGGCGGGTGCATGGGCGTCTGTGCCGTTGTTTCTGACAGCAGCTTTGGTTGTACGTTGCAGGCAAAAGCCGGTTCGGCAGATTGTTGCGGAAGCCTTCGGACCAAAGGTCGGTTCCTGGGTTGTGCTTTGCACACATGGCATGGTGGCTATGTTTATTCTGACAATCGCAATTGATACGGCTGCCGACTGGTACTTTCGTTCGTTGGCGGTCACGGGGTTCGTGAGCTACCCGCCTTCAAACTCGATTCGATTTCTGACAACCATCACCTGGGCTCTTTGGGTGATCCCAATTGGCTATGGCATGTTGCGCATTATTGCCGCTTTGATGGATTATGTCCCAATGCTGATTGCTGCCGTTCTGTCAGGCTTGTTCCTAAAAGCCATAGAGCATTTGCAATTGGGCGAGATCAGCCTGATCATGCCTGTCCCGGTCATTGCAGATTCCGCGAAAGGTTTCTGGAATGCTTTTTTCTGGACATTTAGTTACGGTTCGATCATCGGCCTGTTTGCAGCCGACTGGGGAATGGGATTAAAACGAAAACGTGATCTGGTTTTGGGCGGATTGACCGGATTGGGAATCGGTTTGACTGTGGTCGCTGCCATGGGCCTATTATGCCTCGCCACTTTTGGAATGCCGGGGACGCCTGTTCCCACCATGATGGACATCATCCAATCGTTGGGACGATGGCCAGCACTTTGCATCGGCCTTCTGGTGGGCACTTATTCGGCGGCTCCCGGTGTCTTTGCAAGCTATCATTTACTGCAGGATTTGAGACAGGTCTTTCCCGGAGTGCATCATTATGTTTGGTTGGCCTTGAAGGTCGTCATGGTACAGGGATTGATCGCAGCCAGATTTAACCACGAAATGATGCGATGGTCCGCAGCATTGAGCTTGGTTTTACTGGTTATGGTTGGTTTTTCAGGGCTTGCAAAAAAGCCAAAGACACGCTTGTAAATCCTTGTCAAGCAAGGCTTCAAACCCATTGTTCTTAATGGTCAAACGGCCGGGAATCCCGGTTGAATTTCCTGGCGGATCCGTTCTGCCTCTTCCGATTCTTTGCCATCGAGAATGCAGCTTACGGTCACGTCGCCCATGACATTGACCATGGTACGGCAACGGTCAAGGAACCAGTCGACTGCAAAGAGGATGGTGATGTACTCGGGGGGAAGATTAACAGCCCGAAAAACGAGTGTCATCGTCACCAGGCCAGCCCTTGGAATGCCCGCAGCACCGACACTGGCCACTACGGAAGTGATCACGACCAGAAGCTGTTGGCTCAAATCGAGTTGTCGGCCAAGCATCTGGCTGATAAAGAGGGCCGCCATGGCTTCATAAAGAGCGGTCCCGTCATTATTGAAGTTCGCACCCACAAGAGCACCCATGCTTGCAGATTGCTCTCTCAGACCAAGCTTTTGGCGAAGGCAGTTGAAGGTGACCGGCATGGTGATTGTGGAACTGCCGGTGGAAAAGGCCATCACCAGGGCGTCGCGCATGGCGTGCAGAACCTGAGCAGGCCGGGGCCAGCTATTGATCCGAATTCGTGCCATGTAATACGACACTTGAAGAAATAATCCGATAAGTACAGTGACCGTAAAACCGCCCAAGGCAACGAAAGGCTCAAAACCTTCTTTTCCGACCACATGGGTTATGGTCAGAAAGACGGCCAGAGGCACAAGCTGGATCACCCAGCCGATGACTCGCAGGATGACTTTCAAGGCCGTTTCAACCAGGGTTTCCAGCTTGTCGCGATAATCGCGCATGGCGATACCGAAGGCCACAGCAATCACGATGGTTCCAAGCACATTGTTGGAATCGCCAAGTGGGCCGAGCAGGCTTTTGGGGATATTATTGAGCATCTGGTCGAGCACGCCGACATTGGGCATGTCGGATTTGGCCACGTTTGGTTCTGGCAGTTTGGCGAATTGGCCTGGCTGAAGGATATTCATGACCAGAAGGCCAATGAAAATAGCGATTAAAGTGTTTGAGATCAGGAGCCAGACGAGTCGTCCTGCCTGCTTGCCTTTGATGTCAGAGGTCATTAAAACATGAGAAACGGCTACCAGAATGAGAGGTGTGGCGAGAGCAGCGAGAAGTTGCAGAACAAGTTTGCTGGCGGTTTGGCAAAACAGAAGCAGGCTGGATGTCTGGAGGCCGAGCAAGGTCGGACGCGAGCCCAGCAACAGGCCAAGTGCGACTCCAGCCGCCATTGAGACGAAGATTTGAAGGAACAGGGATCCGCCTTCGGGATCATGTTCGATGTTTTCTGGAACTTGATCGGCAGGAACTTCGTGCGACATGGTCTCTCTCAAATGGTCGTCGGCGGTTGTGTGGCTGCAGGTGTGGGTTGGAGGCTCTTGGTCTTCGGTGAAAAGGAGATATGGGCCGTCAGCCATGGGCGGATTTTACGCCATATTTGCCAGACAATCCACAGCCCAAGGCCAATAACAACAATGTAAATTGGCAGAAACGGCACCCAGGCCACCAGGCCCAAAATGGATTCGCCAGTATTATTGGCGAGTGCCTCGGTGGAGGCTTCCCAAGTGCGTCTCAATCTGGTCGCAAAAGTCGGGGCTTCCAGTGGTGTGTAGTTTTTCATCTCGCGCACGTTGATGGTCACCGTCGTCAACTCAGTCTGATCTTTCAAAAATCGGATTCGGCCTTCCATGCGTTCGATCTCGCTCCGGACCCGTGCCAGTTCTGATTCGACTTTGAGCACGTCTTCCAGTTTGGCGGTTGCATTCTTGATCAGGTCAATCAATCGCTGTTCCTGAATTTTTTTGGCACTGATGCGGGCAGTGACATCCACAAATTCTTCTGTCACGTCCTGGCTGTTGACCATCACACTTTGCAATTCGCCCAAAGTGCGGGCCTTTTGCAGGAATCCATCGTATTCGCTCACTGGGACGCGCACGCGCCAAGTTGCGCTGCGATGGCCACCAGAGGCACCTGTCTGGTTCGTTTCTGCGACAAATCCGCCAGCGGTCTTGATCATCTCAAGCAGCAGCGGCTCCACTTTGGCAAAATTCTCAGTGACTAAATCCACGGTGGCTGTGTAGATGATCCGACGATCGGCCTGAACAGCTTTTGCCAGAGCCCCTCCGGTCGCATCCTGAATCAACTCTTCAGCAATATTGGGGCCGCCTTTACGAGCGGCAGCGGCCATCTGATCCGAACGCTGGTCAGTGACTTTTTTGGGAAGTGGAGCCGATGTTGCTCTTGGGGATGATGGAGTCGCAAAATAAGGCGATGCACCAAAACCCATCGAGTAGCTGGTACTTTCGCTTACTGATTTTCTAGTGGAACGCAAGCCGATACCTCGCAGAACCATCATGAAACCATTACTGACGATGATCAGGATCAGAAAAAGCAACAAGATTTGCCGAACAGTGAGGGTTTTGCCCTGTAGTTTTCGGTAAAAAGTCAAGAACGAAATCTTCTGGATCAGCCCATTGGAATTTTGGGGTTCTGACATGGATCTACCTCTCTTACATCCTTTGTGGTTTCAGATGATCTCATCATAATCAGGACTTGGCGGATCACATACGATGAAGGGCTTTTATGTTATACAGGATCCCGGATAACGACGTGTAGATTTAAACTTGTCGAGTCGTTTTTTTTTGCTAACGCTTGCTCCATTTCAGGCTTCGGTAAATAATCAATGAGAATAGATACAGCGGACACCTTTTTTCAGGCTTGAATCAGGCGAACACTCATGGCAAACCAATTCGACGACGATGACCTGACACCTTATGAGCTTGATTCCCCTGCCCCAGTAGCACAGCCCTCAGCACCCTCAGGTGGTTCCACCTTTCGCCCGAACCCTTCGCGTGGCTCGAATCCTCCTGAGTTCGGATCAGCCTCGGGATCACGCCCCCGGCCGGTTCAAGACGACAGGGACGAAACGACATTCCAGCCCGCAAAATCTTCAGGCCGGGAACCGGTTTCGCGATCAAAACCCAAGCCGCAAAGTAGTTTGCATTCCACAGAGAGCGAAGTTTCGTTTCGCCCGGTAAAATCCAAACGCAGGCCTGAGGGCGAGGAAGATGACGAGAAATTTGCGGCATCAGGTGGTCCGTCATTGATCGAACGCATTCTTTTTGGCAAGGTTGGCACCAAGCAGCTTGCGCTTTTCTATCGCCAGTTCAGCCAATATCTTATGGCAGGAATGGATGTTCCCCAATCACTCAAGAGTTTGCAGAAGCATTTCAAAGGCCGGGCTTTGGGGCCTGTCATAGCTCGCATGATCGATGCCGTGAAGTCGGGCCGGAGCATGGCTGAGGCATTTGAACGAGAACCTCAGGCGTTTGACCGGTTGGCGGTGAACATGATTCGGGCTTCTGAAAGTCGTGGCGCCGTGCCTGAGATCTTGGTGGAACTGGCTGAAATTCAAGAGTTTCGGGCAAGAACTGTGCGCAATATGGCCTCAGCATCGATCTATCCAATCATGGTGCTCTCGGCCGCCGCGCTTTGTTTGCTTGTGATCGCCGTCTTTGTAGGCCCGCTTTTCAACGGTGTACTTGCGGATATGATCCCGCCCAAAAATCGCGGCAACTTAATCCTGCCCACCCAGTTACTCTTCAAGTTCAATCAGGCCATGATGGTGATGGGCCCGCTGCTTCCGATTTTCTTTTTGTTTGGCACTGTTGTGGGAATCTGGCTGGCTTATAAAACCAAGACTGGTCAGACCATTCTTGACGAAATTTACTGGTATGTCCCGATCTTTGGCAAGATCCAGAAATTTGTCGATCTTTCGCGAATGGGACGGATGCTGGGCGCTCTGCTTGAGGCCGGCGTGGCCACTCCTGATGCCTTGGCCCTGACCGCGGGCGTTGTTCGTCTCAAGCCGTTTGAACGCGCTTTGATAGAGGCAGAAGCCGCAACACGCGAAGGCGATGAAATCAGCCCGGTGTTTGCATCCTCAGGACGATTTCCGTATGAAGTCATTGGCCTGATCGAGACTGGCGAAACCACCGGCAATTTGCCTAGAGCACTGACCCGCATGGCCACCGACTATGAAGAGCGTGCCACCGTCATGATCAAAAGCCTTTCCACCCTGATCCAGCCCATCATTACGGTGGGGCTGGGTCTGATTGTGGGTTTTATTGCCATTGCTTTTGTCGGGCTGATTGCAGGAGTTTTTACAAGCCTGTCTCAAGGAATATAAAGGCTTGTGGATTGATTTCTCGCAATTGTTTTGCCGAGCCTTATTCGGGGATCTCAAAATCTGAGTCAGGCGTTTTCAGGCGAACCTGGCCTTTGAGATTCTCCACAGCATCACGAAATTCTCGCGGCGATTTTACGGGTTTATCGTTGACAGAAACGATCAGGGTGCCGATTTTCAGTAAGCCAAACGCGGGCGAATCTTGCTCGACTCGTGTGACCAGAACTCCGTCGTGATCAGGCTGACCAGTTCGCTGGAGTGGCAATTCGGCAAGCGGTCCTTGGTTGATGGCACCAACTGAGGGAAAGTCAACTTCAATTCCACGCCAAGGCACCGGCTTATTGGTGGCAATCACTTCGCCGGTAACCGGAAATTTGGCAAGAATGAGGTCTTTTGTGATCTCGCGTCCATCACGGCGAATCCGAATTTTTACGGGCGTTTCTACTGGCAGGGAATTGACAGCCAGGACCAGAGTATCGCCATCCGTGATCGGGAAGTCGCCCACGGCAATAATCTCATCCTGAGACATCAGACCCGCTTTGGCTGCTGGTGTGGCTGGAGAAACACCATTGATGACATTGTTGCCGGAGGCATTCAGGGAAACCCCCAAAAATCCGTATTCGACAGATCTGCCTTCGATCAAAGACGCAATGGATCGACGTGTCAAGGCATCGATAGGAATGGCGTAGCCAGCCTGTGCATCGAAACTCTGAGGATTTCCGCCGGTGGTCGTCAATCCGACCAGTTCGCCCATCATGTTGACCAACGCGCCGCCCGACATGCCCAGGTTCAGCTTACTGTCGAGCTGGAGTAGGGTTGGGAGATGTCGCAATTGCCTGCCAGTGACCCCTTCCTCGATGTTTAGGTCAAGGCGTCTTGCTCGGTTCGACAAGATTCCAAATGCGGCGGAAGACTGGCCATCCTTGGCAGAATTGAACGGGTTGCCAAGCGCGACGAGAAACGAGCCAAGTCGGAGTTTGTCAGAATTACCCAGCTTGATCGGCTTCAAAACCGGTGGTTTGCCAATGCCATTGACAGGTAACGTTTTAGGAACGATTACAGCAAGATCGCTGCGGGGGTCGGAGGCAATCACTTCCGCATAAAACTCTTGGTGTTTGGCCGCCCGGACAAGAATGAGCTCAGATCCCTGGACAATATGAAATGCAGTCAGGATCTGCCCTTGGGGGCCGATGACCACACCAGACCCGTAATCAAATGACTGGAAATCTTGCGACATCGGGTCAAAAACACCTGCCATCGGCCTGAAATCGGCTGCGATGGGAGCTGTTTTCCCTTTCACTGCATTTGTGACTGAGCCGCCGGTTCGGCGGATCGGAGAGATCGCAACAACAGATTCCTGGGCCATTTCAATGGAGTCAGCAACCACGGATTCAAGGGCGGAGACAATCGCCTTCTTATCAATTGCAGGCGCCGCAACGGGGGCAGCCGGAATTTGCCCGATCAGATAGCAAGAGAGCCAAATGTAAGCCAGCATTGCGTTGGTGCCTCCAGAATGATGGCGGCCCATTTTGATGAATTCAAAAAGGGCCGCTGGGTTAGGCTCTGCTGTTGAAATCCAATGGAGATTTGATCAATGATGGGCTGCCGCATGTGCGTGTGACTTGGAACTCGGCTTTTCGGCAGGCTTGGATGGATTGAAAATGGCTCGAAGAGCTTCCAGGACATCCGTATGCCTGAAAGTGTAGCCAAGAGCGACCGCCTTTTTAGGCAAGACCTTCTGGCCAGTTGCGACCACCTGTGCCACGTCTCCAAGAATCAGGTTGAGCACAGCGTCAGGTGGTCCGAATGGGACGTAGGGGCGATGCAGGACACGGGCCAGGGCCCGGGCGAAGTCTGCAAAATGAACAGGGTTTGGAGAGGTGCCATTGATAGGGCCGGTGGCCGATGTGTGGTCGAGCGCAGTCAGAAAGATTCCGACAATATCGTCAATATGTATCCAACTAAACCACTGCTCGCCCCTGCCCGGAGCAAGTTTGCCACCACTGCCCACGGGGGCGGCCCCGCCCGGTAGCCACTTGAATATCGGTGTCATGGCGCCCAGGGCACCTTCTCCTTTAGCCAAAACGACACCTGTTCGAACGATTGGCACACGCACGCCCATCTTGGTTAGGCCAGTTGTAGCCTCTTCCCATTCGCGGCAGACAACAGCCATGAAGTCTGTGCCCGACGGTGAATCTTCCGTCAGCTCTTCGTTTGTCTTGGGGCCGTAATAGCCGATTGCCGAGGCTTGAACAAGTGTTTTTGGCGGAGTTTTGCAGCGAGAGATGGCAGAGACCAGATTTTGGGTGGTCAGGACCCGGCTGTCCCGAATTTTTTCTTTGACGGCGGCATTCCATCGCTGGGCAAAGAGGTTGTGTCCAGCCAGGTTGATCACGGCATCGCAACCTTCCAATCCAAGTTCCCAGGCGCCGGCCACAGTGGGGTCGCCCTGAATGACTTCAATGCCCTTCATGGAACGGGCACGGCGAATTTCGTCAGCCCGTCGCGAGAGTATCACCGGTTGATCGCCGCGTGTCACTAGTCGTTCGACAATCTGGCGACCGATCAGCCCACTACCACCGGTTATAAGAACCTTCATCGATCTTTCCTCGCACCGACTCAAAAGGGGGGGATGGTTTTATCAAGTGTTCCGAAATCATCACCTGATCGGCGACTGCAAGTGAAGCGAAATGATGATTTCGTATGAGAGCCATATCTATTTTTGCCTAGGACATGTTTCCGGTGTCAACCGGTTGCCTTCCATTTGAGAAGTATAGGGGAATTGTCATGGATAGAGCAATCCTTAAACCCAGCTTGATCGTGTATTCTGCAAGCGATCGTCCAACTTGACCTGCTCGCTAATAATGTCATGGCAGACATAGAATCTTGGAATTAGAGAACCGACTCCTTTGCCATCCGGGCAATCCAGATGCTATTCTATGTAAGTTGCCAAATCATGGGTGACACCAGAATTGGTTCCGGCCACCAGCTTACGGCATAGAACCTCACTCAGTCGGATGTTCCGGAGCGACCATCGCCATGCGAAAGCCCCGTGTCAGTCAGTTCTTCTCACTCAGCCTGATGTCAAAATTCAAGCGGCGTCCACCAGTTATCCTAGTCAACGGCCTCGCGGAGCAATCCGAGAGCTGGAATTCAAACCGCCCTGACTGGAGCAAGAACTTCGACATTAAGGTTCCAGAACTCCTTGTTTATAATGGAGATGCACTCCATAAGCACATTGAGGCAGGTGGCGAGGTCAGCATTCCTTATCTTGCGGAACGGCTTGCGGTTTTTCTCGACGAGTTTGTCCAGAAACCCCCCTACCATTTTGTCGGATCAAGTCTTGGGTGTCAGGTGATCTTGACCTACGCCGTGGCCAATCCGGAAAAAGTTGGAAAAATTGTTTTGCTGGCGCCATCCGGTTTCTATGGCGATGAAAACTTGCCCGTGATTGAAGGTGTGAGCCGTGCGAATTACGGAACCTTGGTCTCCTCGGTCTTTTATAAGAAGTATTTCGCAAATGATGATCTCATTGCGGCTTATGAAAAGAAGTTCAAGGACCGCAAGTGGAAAAAAGGCGTTCTGAAAACGCTTCGTGGGACGGTTGGCCACTCGGTTGCTGATCTACTCGAACAGGTTCCCCACCAGACACTTGTGATCTGGGGAGCCGATGACAAAGTGCTTTCAGACGTTCCTGGGTCGATCCGTGCTGCCGACAGGCTGATTCGAGCTCGTCAGGTTGTCATTCCTAAATGTGGTCATGCACCACAGATTGAAAAATCACGCTTGATTAATGGCCTCGTGTCGAAGTATCTTCGTGATAAGCTCACGTCGATACCACCACAAATCGACGCCACTCGCTGGTTGAAACAAGCCGCTCAGAATGTTCCCGTGAAGGTCTGATTCTGCTCGTGGGCAGTGACCTTTTGATGTGCTTCGACCCTTTCCGGTTCCAGATGTCGCCGTTGCTTAACTGCATTCGGCTAAGCCTTTCAGACTCATAGCATGAATGACTTTACACTGTTCTTGCGGAAGTTTCTCAAACACGGTACGGCGATTGCCAGTCCGGCACCTTCAAGCCGCCAGCTCTCATTGGCTACCGTGGCCAATATTGACTGGGCCAATACCAATACCGTACTGGAATTAGGATCCGGAACCGGACCCATCACCCAGGTGATCGTAGAAAAAGCACGCCCGGATTGCCGAATTCTGGCTGTCGAGCGAGACCCTGATTTTGTTCGCCGATTGACGGAACGATTTTCCGGGACACCGAATGTGGAAGTCATTCAAGGTGATGTCTGCCATCTGCCAGAAATTTTGGCGGCCAGAGGGATTGCAAAGGTTGATGCCGTGGTCTCGGGCCTTCCCATACCCTCGTTTCCACCAGCGCTTCAGCAAGCCCTTTTTGAAAGTGTTGGCCAAGTTCTCAAATCCGGTGGCCCGTTTAGCCAAATTACGGAAATGCCTTGGGTTTATCTCAAGTTCTATCGCCGTCATTTTGAGCACGTCAGGTTCAAGTTTGAACCACGTAATTTTCCACCAGGCGGTGCGTATCACTGTTGTGGTCCCAAATCCGCCATGAGCGTCTGAGAAAAAAAGACGGAACACTCCGGGGTTTCCTCAATGAGCCTGATTCAGACCTTGACTGGAAACCCGGCTGTTCGTTCCGTTGTGAACAATTCCTTTCATGCTTGGGCAGGCTGGCGTATCGGTTCGCTTAAACGAACCAATGCCGTTGAAGCACAGAAGCTTTTACTTAAAAAGCTCATTAAAAAAGCCGCCAAAACTCGTTTTGGCCAAGATCATCAATTCAATTCCATACGCAGTGCTGCTGATTTCCAGTCGGCTGTGCCAATTCGAACATACGAGAAATTCTGGGACGAATATCTTAAAAATGTTTTTCCGCGAGCCGAGAATCTTGCATGGCCAGGTTTGATTCCGTTCTATGCCTTGACCAGTGGCACGACGCAGGGGGCGACGAAATATATCCCTGTCACTTGGGAAATGGTTCAATCCAATCTCATTGCTTCCCGCACGATGGTGGCCCAGCACCTTGCCGCTCGCCCGGATTCCAAACTGTTTCATGGCCGGTTTTTCTTTCTAGGCGGCTCGACCGCCCTTGAACAGATTTCGCCGGGAGTCATGCAGGGGGACTTATCCGGAATTGCTGCTCGTGAAGTGACTGAAGCACTTCGACCATATACGTTTCCGCCGCTTAGCCTGGCTTTGGAGACGGACTGGGAGAAGAAACTGCAGGAATTTGCTGAGGGATCAATTCGCGAGCCAATCACTCTTGTGAGTGGTGTGCCAAGCTGGCTTCTGATTCTTTTTGAGCGAATCTTTCAGATCACGGGCAAGTCGACTCTGTCAGAGGTTTGGCCCACTCTGGAAATGGTAGTTCACGGAGGGGTTAAATTCGAGCCCTATCGATCTCGATTCGAAGCCATACTGGGCGACCCCCAAAAAATTCGCTTGCAAGAGACTTATCCATGTTCTGAAGGCTTTATTGCTATTGAGGATATGGCAACACCACATCTGCGGCTGCTCTATGATCACGGTATTTTTTATGAATTTGTACCAGTTGATGAACTTGATTCCGCACAGCCCACCCGTCACTGGCTTGGCAATGTTCAAACAGGTATCAATTATGCCATCGTGGTGAGTACTTGCTCGGGAATGTGGTCGCACCTGATCGGTGATACGGTTCGGTTCGAGTCGGTCGATCCGCCATTGATCACTTTTACAGGCCGAACCAAATATAGTCTTTCTGCTTTTGGAGAGCATTTGATCAGTGAGGAGATCGAACTCTCGCTGGCATCCGTGGCCGAGTCGATGGGCTCGTCGGTCGCGGAATGGCACGTTGGACCCGTTTTTCAAGGGGCTCTTGGATTTCACAAATATGTAGTTGAATTCGAGAAGTCGCCTGAGGATCTTGGCCAGTTTCGCGATGCACTCGATGCTCAACTGTGTCTCAGGAATGCCGATTATCAAGCTCACAGGGCTGAGGGAGTGGGCATTCCTTCACCGGAAATCATCGAAGTTTCTTCGAGCACATTTCGCGAGTGGATGAAGTCCATGGGCAAGCTTGGTGGCCAGCATAAAGTGCCACGAATGGATGGGTCCGGCAAGCTTACTGAGAAGCTAGTCGATTACCTGAATCAGCATGATCGAAAGATCAGGTCTGTAGGCCCCGGTTGATTGGAGCCTACAGAGAATTTTGGACGGGTGAATAGTGATCCGTGATTCCGGTTTTTATAGACCGAGTTTAAGTCTTGCTGCTGCAACGGCCTGAGGGTTGTTCACGGGATATCTTGGCTGCTGCCCCTGAAGCACTCGCAAAACGTCCTCAGCCATCCATTGCGCCATATTGATGAGGCTCTCTTCGGTCTGCGCGGCATTGTGTGGAGTTAAAATCACGTTGTCGGTTCTGCCGATCAGCGGATGGCCTGGCACTGGTGGTGGCTCGACTTCATAAACATCAGCTCCATAGCCAAATAGGCGGCTTTCATCGAGCGCTTCCGCGACGGCCAATTCATCGACCACAGGCCCACGACAGGTGTTTAGCAGAATACAATCGGGCCGGATTTTGGCGAGGGTTTCGCGATTGATCAGTTTTCTGGTGGACGAATCAAGCGGAACGTGAAGGCTGATGTATTCGCTGGTCGCCAGAAGCGTGTCCAGGTCGACTCTCTGGGCACCACCGGCACGTTCGGTGGCATGCTTTGGCATGTCCATGATATCCGTATACTGGACCTTCATATCGAATGCCTGGTAGGCGATTTCGCCAAGTCGCTTCCCGATCCTTCCAAAGCCAATAATACCAAGCGACCTGCCTTTGATATCGCGGCCCATCCATTTCGTTCTGGCGAAATAATCGCCTTGCTTCAGTGCCTCGATCGACGGCATAAAGAACTTTGACAAGGCAATCATCATGCTGATGGCGTGCTCTGCAACACTTTCCAAATTGGCACCGGGGGTGTAAACCACTTGGATACCGCGCTCGGTTGCAGCGTCGATATCCACATGATCGAACCCGACACCGTGCCTGCCGATGACTTTCAGGGAAGGGCCAGCAGCATCCATCACAGCGGCGTTGATTTCGCCTTGGGTCCGAATGACAAGTGCGTCTGCACCTGGGATTTCGCGACAGATAGTTGCTTGGTCCCAACCGCTCGACATTTTCAGGTTGCCGGCCTCCCGCAATAGGCCTAGGCCTGCTTCGTGCATTTTGGTCAGTGAGAGAATGACAGGTTTATGCGTGTTCATCGATGGATTTGTCTGAGAGGGGGTTTAGGGCAATGTGGAATAAAGCACGATGTTTGATGTGATACGCAAAGCACTTTCGTAATTATAGCCTTTGCATTCAAGACCTGCCTGGCGTTCCAGGGCGCATCCCAGGTCAAATTTCGAGTAGATCACCACCCATTTTTCACCAATCTTTACACCTTCAAGTTGAGGTTTGCCTTTGAGACCACCGGCAGCTTTGGTGTACTGGACATCGGCCAGTTCATAACCAACCTTGCCAGTCAGAAGCTCGTCGTCAGGCGGGATTGGCTGAAGCGGGTTCTTGGGAAAAAGCTCGGCGACGAGGCGTCTGAATGAGGTGTCAAATGTGGGGGAACCACAGGCTGCATCTGCGAAAATTGTGCCACCGCCCGGGTCGACATGGCGTCGCAGACGCTCCATCTCATCGCTCAGCAAAGTGATCGCATTCCTGCCATGAATATAGACGAGCGGGTAATTGACCAGAGAGGGGTCTGAGGGCAGGATTTCCTTATGGTTGATCACCACATCAAGCTTCAGTTTTTCACGCAGAAAGCTCGTCAGATTTGGCACTGCCAGGGGAGCGATGTTCCAGTCGCCTGCGTGCTTGAGTTTTGCGATGTGGAGAACGCTGCGCTTGGCAGAATTGGCTTCCTTGAAATCACGGACATCACGCACGGCCAGCTTGTCTTCAGGCAATTCCCGGCCGGTCGCATAGTCAATAATGTTTTGACCAACACGCCTGGCCTTGATCACAGTCGGGTTGTCAGGCTGACTTTCATCCTGGTTCCAGAAACACGACAAATCGCCAGGGCTATAGACGATCACTGTTCGACAGCCGTATTCAACACCTTCAAGCGGATGTACTTCAGGTGTGAGTCTGTGTCTTGCTCGCCAGATGGAATGCTCGGCTTGTAATGGATGGAGTTCATAATCGGCTTCCGGAAAAAGTTCGCGGATCAGTTCGCGAAAGCCCTTGTCAAATTCCTTTCGACCGCAGCAGGCCTCAGCCAAGATGAAGCCCCCCTGCTCGATGTACTGCCGAAGCCGTTTTTTGCCTGCATCGCTGAAAATCGGCGACTCGTGGCCGTTCATAAACAAAATCGGGGCCTGCATAAGCTCTTCAATGCTCGACCGATCGGCGTCCACGCTCTGCCAGGTCAGAAGGTGGTTCCAGTCTTTGGAAACAACGTTCACGATGTTTCTGACATCGTCCACATCGTTATTCCAGTCCAAGCCCGGGGCATGACGCAATTTATTGATCAGAACAGGAGTTCGGCCTTTGGCAAGAAACAGGAGTGCAAAACTTGTTGCGATCAGGGGGTCTTTTTCAATGTTGTCGCTGCCGCGCCAAAAACCTTGAAGGCGATCTTGTTCAGCCACCAATTCGCGGGCTCCTTCACGATACCAGTCGTTTTTGCCAAAATAACGGGTGCCTGACAATCGACCTGCTCGCTCCACGCCATAGAGGTAATAATATCGCCAAATGCCCACCGGCGAACCGGGGTTGGCGCGTACTGTGAATCGATTCGAAAGCCAATCAATTCCTGCTTGGACCCGCCGATCAAAACCACCGGCCCCGCAACCTTCGATCCTGTCGCCTAGAAGTCTTTCTGTACCTTGGTATCGGCGCAGTCCAGTGATGATCATGCTCGATATGCCAGCGCATGTCATACTTCCGGTCTCGCCGGTGGACGAGGGTGTATAGGCCCAGCCGCCACTTCGGGTTTGTGTCTGTGTCCAGTAATCTCGGGCTAATTTCCAGACCTCTGGCCTGACGGGTATACCCACCTCGCTGGCGGCATTCAGTCCAAGCAAGGCGTATTGCGTGTTGGAATTGTCGCCCTGCGAGGTTTTTCTGCCTGTATATGACCAAGTGCCGGCCCATGAGATGCGGTCGTTCGGCTTAATCTGCGCATTTTCAAGCCATTGCACATTGGCGGTGAGCCGCACTTTGTCGGCTTCAGGTTCGGCTGCCGCAAGTGCCATCGTTTGCAGAGAAACAGCGTAGACACTATCCAGATCTTCAGCCCGATATTGTCTGAGGTAGGCCAGAGCTTTCTGGATTTGGGCTGATTTAAGGTCTTCGCCCGCTGTCAGTAAAGCGAGAGTCACAAGGCTGGTGACTCCCGTATTGTGTTGCTCAAATCCAGGCTGAGACCACGAACCGTCTGCTTTCTGGCGGCTTTTAAGAAACCTGATGCCTTCTCGAATGGAGCGTTCGACATCCTCTTGCCGCACATCTTTGATGGCTTGAGCGCGAGTCATTTCGCCTGACGATAGGACGATCAAACCCGTCAACAGAAGGCAAGCGATATTTCGAATGACCTGGAACCTGGAAAAACGCATGACGATAACGGCTTTCGTCGCGAAAGACTAGAATCTCCCGAAGACGGCCAAGCCGTGAGCTTCAGGATCAATCCGCTCTCATGGAAATGAGAGGGCGGCGATCCGTCTGCGTGACCAGTTCTTGCTGATCCAGCAGACGATGTTTACGCCAGTAACCTCCATCGTAGCAATCTGCGGATTTGGGCACAATCAAATAGAGGTTCTGACTTTGCTCGTCAAACGCTACTTTTGTATTCAAGCATCCGCTGGCGACCCATTGACTGGCCCCAAGTCTCCAGTTCCGAGCAGGTTTGGTAGACCCAGGAACTTCTTCCAGAAATGCTGTGCGCGTTGTCCAGCCTGACTCTTCCCGAAGATGATCCTGCCAGGCAATTTGAGTCTGTCCATTGCGGTCAGTTTTAGAGACGGGATTTCGAAAGAACTGGGCATTGTTGACCATTCCTAAATCTTTATCAATCAGGATGCCATAGGCTTCAATCGTGGTACGGTCTTCATTCAGGTCGAGCCATGCCAGGCCAGCGTGAAATGTTCGGGAAACAGGGCTGATGCCCCAGAGTGCAACCAGAATGCGATTCGGGAAATTGTTGTCTGAGACCCATTCTGGATCAGAAACAAACGTTTGATTGCCAAATGGAGGATCCACATCCCAGTGGATCAATTGCCCTTTGTGACTGACAGCCCGGCCCAGTTTGTCTTCCCAATCGACTCGAACCAAAGAGCCGGAGCCAGTAGAAAATACGGTTTTTAAGCCATGGCTTGTATCGATATCCCATGCTGGAAGACTGTTGGGGAGCCAATCCACAGATCTGGATTCAAGAATCTCCATGTTCGGAAACGACATGCGCACAAGCTCAACATCCCCAGGCAGATTTGAAGAGCCATTCAAGGAGGATGATTGCCGGCGGCAAACCATTTGGCGATTGCCCTTTTCATTGGAAAACGGACTGATCGAAATCAATTCCAACTTCTCGTTTGGTTTTATCGGCAAAAGGATTTCTTGATCATGTTCCAGATCCAGAATCAGATTCTGCTCGGCTGGCTTATGAAGGTTGTGTTTGGCAACCGTCCAGGGTTGTCCGAAATCGAGGATCCAATTTATAGGATTGCTTGGCACCAGTCGATTCACAGCAACGCCGGTCATTGTGGTTACCATAATTAAGAGAGTCGTCAGGCGAATCATGCCATAGATCGAAATACGCATCTTTTCAGGCTCCATGTTGTTAGGCAAACCAGCGATATCGCAATCGCTTCAGTCAATTCCGAAACCGAATCCAAGCGGATGCCCCCCTCACTTGAAGCGGAGGTCTTGGGCAATTGAGAACTGACCTGACGAGATACTCTCAAGAGCAACTCGAATGGAGATCAGGTAGCGACTTCAGAGTCGCTTGAGTGAAAATGTGATTTAGGTTTTTGGGGAATTGCCGACAGGAATGAGTCGACAAGAAAGGATCGCCATTCGCCTTGGTGGCATATTTGAATTGCTCCGAGAAAATGGAGCCAATATGCCAGGCGAAACTTCTGTTCGATATTGATCTCGAACATTAGACGTTACTGCAATTCGCATGCCAATTGTTTGTACACCCCATGTGCGTATTTAGTGCGCGTCAGATCAGAGTGTGCCTTTTTATGGATCAGTGCGTGATCTTGATGAATGATTGCAGAGCTTGAGAAATCGGGCTGACTCGTTGGAGCGAACATTTTGTTTTAAAAATAGGCGTTACAAAGCAGTCGATTGCCTTTTTGTTGCGCAATAGTTTGGGTTGTGGTTGATTTGTATGCATCGCGATTTTTTCTAGGAGTTATGAGGTCGGTTATTCTGTGGCGTGTCTGAATTTCTTAGGTTTCAAGGCTTGGAGTCATCCACAACGAGCAAGATTTCTGATAATATTGAAGAGCTTGATAGAAGGAGGCGGATAGATTTTTAAGAGGTTTGGCTGTCGCAAGTTCTAGAAAAGGTGATTTGTGGCGGGCGAAGATCCAGCGAAGACATCGATTGATCAGCTTCTGGGCGATTTTGGGGCCCAACTGCTTATTGGCGGAATACTTTCGAGCCGTCAATGGGATGAGTTGCGTCAGAAGGTTGATTCTGGCAAGTGGCCATCAACAGCCCGGGAATTGGCGTCGCGCATGGTGTATGAGCGCTGGCTGACGGAATATCAGGCCAAGCGGATGTTGGCAGGTAAGGCTGAGGGCTTGGTGATTGGTCGTTATACGATTCTCGACCGCATTGGATCAGGTTCCATGGGTCGTGTTTATCGGGCCCAGCATCAACTTATGGGCCGAATCGTAGCTCTCAAGGTGATCTCGCCTGAACTGATCAGTAATGAGCGAGTCGTCTCTCGATTTATGAGAGAGATGAGGCTTGTTGCGCGGTTGGATCATCCCAATGTGGTGCGAGCGTTCGATGCAGATCAAGTGGACAACATGTTCTATATTGTCATGGAATTTGTGCCTGGCAAAAGCCTTGGCGAAATGCTCAAGCTGGGTCCTCTGCCTGCGGTGGATGTGATTCGATATGCGTCACAGGCGGCCCTTGGGCTTGGCCACGCGCATGAACAGGGCATTTTGCATCGTGATGTAAAGCCATCGAACCTGATGTACTCGCAGGATCAGAAAATCGTCAAGGTGCTTGATTTAGGACTTGGCACCTTGATGGAAGTGGACCCTGAGGAGAGCTTTCGGACAGCCGATGGGATCGCAGTGGGCACGATTGATTACATGTCTCCGGAGCAGGCGTCGGGCAAGGCTCTTGATGGTCGAAGCGATCTCTACAGTCTGGCTTGCTGCATGTATCATCTGATGACGGGGCGATCGCCGTTTCAGCATGAAAATCCGATCAGCCGGCTGGCCATGCGAATCCAGTCCAAGCCGACACCTATCCGGGATTATCTGACCGACTTGCCCAGTCGCGTTGTTTCCGTGATCGACAAAATGCTGGCCACACTGCCAGAAGACCGTTATCAGTCAGGTTTTGAAGCTTCCGAAGCACTGCAATCCTTGCTTAGGAAAAAGCGTAAGGGTGCGGGTGGGGAGAACTTGAACCAAGAGCCTGATTCAGGCAAAGGTTCGGGGATTGTTTTGGCGATAGGTGACTTGGAACTTGATCAGTTGCGGGAGAGTTCTTCGGACTCTGCGGGTGCAGAGAATCCGCGCCGCAGTTCCATAGAGACAGTTGCCCCAAAGGGATCGGGGGGCCAAAACGAGTCTGACATAAGACTTCGAGAAAATTACCACGAGGATGATCTGAGGCAGGCCTCACAAACCGTCTATAAAGCGGGCCAATCCAGTGGCTTGAGTGTTGCGGGATTATTGTTTGGCATGGCAGCCACGTTTGCCATTGGTTTTTTTCTGGGACGAATGAGCCGCTGAGATCGCTGTCTTGTTCACCTCAGCGGCTTGAGATTCGTTTTTTATTCGATTTCTTCTTCGTCGTCCAAGTCAGGAGAGATGCCCGAATTTGGCGCACTTGAGAGGGCCAGATTCTTTTCGAGGATCAGCGCTCTGAGTTCGGCAAAGAGTTCTGGATGCGTTTCAAGATATTCTTTGACGTTTTCACGACCCTGCCCAAGTCGCATGCTGCCGTAGTTGAACCATGAGCCAGATTTTTCAATCAGTTTATCGGCCAGAGCGAGATCAAGAAGATCGCCAGCGGCCGAAATGCCCTTGTTGTACATAATGTCAAATTCACAGACGCGAAACGGCGGTGCTACCTTGTTCTTGACAACTTTCACCTTAACCCTTGACCCTGTAATGACTTCGCCATCTTTAACGGGGCCAATGCGGCGGACATCGATTCGGCAACTGGCATAGAACTTCAAGGCCCTGCCGCCGGGTGTGGTCTCAGGGCTACCGAACATCACACCAATCTTTTCACGAATCTGGTTGATGAAGATCAAGACGCATTTGGATCTCGAAACGCCGCCTGTGAGCTTTCTCAAGGCCTGGCTCATCAAGCGGGCCTGCACTCCAACGAAGGTGTCACCAATTTCGCCATCAATCTCGGCTTTCGGCACCAGTGCGGCCACGGAGTCGATCACAATAATGTCGACGGCGTTTGACAGAATAAGCATTTCGGCAATCTGAAGGGCCTCTTCAGCACTTGATGGCTGGCTGACCAGCAAGCTTTCGATATCGACCCCAAGCCGTCGGCACCAAGATGGGTCGAGGGCGTGTTCGGCATCAATAAATGCAGCCACTCCTCCGGCTTTTTGTGCCTCAGCCACAGCGTGCAGGGCGCAAGTGGTCTTGCCACTCGATTCCGGCCCAAAAAGCTCGATAATCCGGCCACGCGGTAAGCCTTTGCCGCCCAACGCCAGATCCAGTGAGAGCGATCCAGTTGAGATTCCCTCCACTTCTGCCACAGCCGATTCACCCATCTTCATGATGGCCCCAACGCCAAATGCCTTCTCAATCTGGCTCAAGGCATTCATCAATGCCTTTTGCTCTGCTGAAACGGCTGCTGCTGTGCGATTATCGCCAATTGCTGCTTTTCTACCCATCGCAGTGTCCTCTCCCGTCGCCAATCCTTGGTGAACTGGTGAACATCGTTCATATAATGAACACATTAACACTCTATCCACTTCGCCAGCATTGAACAAGCCCTTTGTTATGCCAAGTTGTGGTTGTGTATGGTTCAAGCCTAATTCAGCCGAGAGGGAAAATCTATCCTTGACGTTCGATTTCTCAAAAAAACGAATCTCCTCCGGCATTCCCGCAAGCCTCTTCGATGGCAGTGAGTGATCAGTTGAAAAGCGCCTTCAGGTATTGGCCTTTACTTGACATCGCA
>CAMBEP010000022.1 GCA_945865635.1 Candidatus Kuenenia stuttgartensis | reverse complement strand
GTATGACGAGATCCAATCGGTACCGTTCGAAACGTTCTCGTGACACTGCCTCTTGGGCTGACTTTTGAAGAGCCGCACGCCGGACAACGCAGACTGGCCTTGGGTTGACGGATGATGAAGTGGATGTGACCGTCCTGGTAATCAGTCCGAACGTAGTCATAGCCAATGATGCCGAAACCGTGATACAACAGACTGGTGGACATGCTGACCTCCTGACATAGAGACTTTTACACAACTCTAATTAGGGTCAGCATGTCCATTTTATTTCAAGGGTTTGCGCGCTTCAGTCGGATGAACCTTTTTTTTTAATTTCCTGGCTTGGCAGAACGATTCGGGAATCAGTGTGCCTTTTCTGGGGCGATTGCTAAGCCATAAGGACTGCTCAGCCCTGTTGCATGTACGGAAACCTTGCCTTTGGAATTCATTTTGGAGATGGAATTCATGGTGCTGTTTGCAGCATAAAGATTTCCGTTGGAATCGATCGCCAGGCCGCGTGGCCCACTCAGGCCACTTGCAAAGAGGCTCACATTTCCGTTGTTGGTAATCTTCGAAATGGTGTTGTTACTGTAATTGGCAGTAAAAAGATTTCCGGAACGGTCTGAAACCAGCCCTCTTGGACCATTCAGGCCGGTTGCAAACTGGGCGGAGAGACCAGAACTGTCAATTTTGGAGATGGTATTGTCGCCATAATTCACGACAAACAGATTGTTGGATGCATCAAATGCAATACCAATCGGCTTGTTCAAACCCTTGGCAAAAACGCTTACGGATCCATCCGGGCTGACCTTGGAAATGGTGTCACCTCCATAATTCGAAACGTAAAGCATGCCCGCCTCACCAAACGCGAGACCAAATGGGTTGTTGAAGCCAGTTGCGAAAGTCGTGACCACTCCGCTGGAACTGATCCTGGAAACGGTATTGCCATTGTAGTTGGCGGCATAAAGATTCCCGGACTTGTCAAAAACCAGCCCCCGCGGGCCTTCAAGCCCTTGTGCAAACGTATTAACCTTGCCATCGGCCGAAACCTTGTATATCAGACCACCACTATAGTTGGAGACATAAAGGTCGTTCGCAATCGCAGTTTCGGAAGCCACAGATAAGGCTGTACAAAACAGCAGAATGGATAAGCTTAGCCTTATTCCCGATATCATGGTCAAATCTCCTCATAAATCAGAATCGATCAAGAATCGCCAACCAATCCGCCTTATTCAATATCCTTGATCCCAATGCGCATTACAAGGTGGACCACTTTTTTTCTAGAATTTCTGGTTTTGACGCACGAATCAAAAAAAGATTTCCCCAAGAGTTCTTTTTACGGGTTTTCAATGACAGTTGTGATTTGAAATCTCAAGCCAGCTTACGCTTTCGCCCAACTTGAAATGCAATCGCAATACACGTCATGCTTGCCATTGAAATGGCACCGCCAATTCGGAACGATCCCGGCTCGTAACGATAAACAAGTTTATGCACCCCAGAGGGGACCAGCGCTCCTCGCATCATGCGGTTGGCCCGGACCACCTCCTGAGGCTCACCATCCACTGTCAACTTCCAGCCACTATAAAAGACATCGGCTAGAATCACCATGCCGGGCTTGTCCAATTGGGCCGTCATTTCCACCCTCTGTGGGTCATACGTGTCGATCACAACCTTCTCGGAACTACCAGGCCGAACTTTGCCGGTCATAAACGGACGCACCCGGTTCTGATCCGCCTGATCAATCCATGTCAGCGTTTTCGGGTCAAAAACTTCCCGGCCAGAATCAAACCAAAACGGGTCGTTCTGATACAGCATTTCTGAGGAGACCGATTCCCGATCTCGCCTGGCCATCCCAACAATCGTAGGGTATGTTCGCATCTCATGAACCACCCAGGCTCGCGGATAAACCGCCTTGTTACGGAAAATCTGGATGTCTTCCTGTTTCGCCCAGTTTTCAAATTCATTTTTACGTGCCGTGTTCGTCTTCAAGTCAGGGTCAGGATAAATCACTTCCGACTCGAACAAAAACGACGCAAAACTTCGCTTGTCGTCCTTCCAGTCGCTTGGCCAGCCCGGAACCACGAAATAACGCGTGTTCCACATGTCAAAACCACGCCTCGGGTGATAGGCCACCTCGTCTCCAGCTTTGGCGTTCAGCGAAGCAGCCGTCTGCTCCGTCAATTTGCGGAAAAACGGACCAAAAAACCACCAGTAATCATAAAGCTCAGTAGTGCCTTCTGTTATGGTGTATTGAACCCCTTGTGTGATCCCATATTTGGGCTGGATGGTGGAATGCTCCCATTCGACAAAGTCCCGAACCCGGTCGTCCGATCCTTTCAGGTTCCACCCCGGTGGGTTCCAGATCGGCATCCTGTGCACTCGGTAATAGCCGCCCGGTGTGGGCTGATCTGCTTCCGCAGCTTCGATCAGTTTTACAATTTTGGAAGGCTCTTCAAACAGGCTTTGTGGAACCATCCGGATATGACCTGAATTGGACCAGGCCAAATCCGTGCAGACCAGGCAACAGAATAATGGAATGGCCCATCGGAATTGGTCTGTACGCTTAATCAGCGATAATACCGAGAGGGCCACAATCGTGCTTTGAACCAGCGACATGGCTGTTTCAAGCAAGGCCTTGTTGGTCTGAAGCGGGCCATAAATCGATGCCTGTGCGACCGGATGCTGACTCATCCATTGCTTGATGGGGCCGAGCTGGACGCCCATGATGATCAGTCCGGCAATTGAGAAAATGACAACCAGAGCCGTGCCAAAGCGGAGCTTTTTTATGAGTCTTTCGTCATCCCGCAAATCCCACGCCAGGCCTGCGAGGAGCCCGATGCAAAGCGATGTGAATGTCAAAAGCTTGGCAGGGTAGCGAAATGTCCGGAAGCCTGGGAAAATCTCGGCCAAAAGCCAGTAAAATCCACCATCACCGTCACGTGGAAACCCATCCAGTCGAAGTGCTGCCACTTGGCTTTCATCGGCTTTGCCAACGTAATTATTAATTTCCAGGGCCGGAATACGTCTTAAGATCCAGAGCGGGCCAGTGAATTCACCAAAGGCTCCGATCACACTGATCATAAGCAAGGCAGAAATTGCTTTTGTACGCGAATCAACACCTCTGAATCCAAATACTGAAATGGCAAGAAGGAATGCTGGCAAACCATGATAAAGTGAGGGTACCCATTGCTTGTGATTGTTTACCGGAGGAAGGAGGTTCAGCCACGCCCGATTCTCAGTGGCCGAGACTCCAAATAAATGCGGCCAAAGGAATTCCAGAACACGATAAGGCTCAACACTGAAAGGGTAAATGTCGTGAGGCCCCTCAGGTGCAGACCTGACGGAAAGTGCGCTATATTCAAAGACAGGAATGAGCTGTACGGCTGTCATGCCAGCGCCAAGCAGGGTTGCCAATCCAAGCCCGATAAACATTCGGGGCATCGTCTCTCTTCGCCGGCCCTTACGCCACTTGTTCAGGAAAAATAGCCCGACGCATGACCAGCCGATCATTTGCCAGAACGAGCGGCTAAATGCAATTCTTTCAATCGTTCCAATACCACCAATACGGAGGGTTCGCGGTGGCATCGGAAATTGGGCGGCCAGAATCGTTCCTGACGTGAAGAGCAAGAGAATCATTAGAAGCGATGTTGGATGCAATAATTTGGAAAGCCGAATTCGCCCAAAGTCGCTCAAGCCATTCCAGAAAGCAAGACCAAACAGGCATAAAAGTGTAAGATAGCCAACTTGTGGATCGCCTCCAAGAATTTGCAGGGCAATTACAACCGCAAGACCACACAAAGCTCTTAGGCTTCCCTGATCAATCCATCGCCAGCCTGCAAGCATGCCGAGCGGCAGCCAGGCGGCTCCAATCAGGAAAATGACATTGCAATATTGATACAGTACAGGAACGCCAAACGCATAGGTGATGGAAGCCAGCCAGCCGGCCATCGTGGAGAGGCCAATGCCACGAGCCAATCGCCACATGCTGAACCAGCAAAGCACTTGGTGAAAAACGATGTACCCTTTTGCAGCCAAGGCGTATGGCAAAAGAAAGAAGATGATTTTAATGGGGTAAAAAACGGCTGCTGTGGGATTGCCCAGAAGCGGCATACCACCATTTTCCTCAGGTTCCCACAAGGGCCATCGGCCTGCGTCCCACTCCATCTGGACCCGCTGATTGAGCGGATAATAGAAATGGGCTGCATCGCGAAAGCCATATTGACGACTACCCAATAAGGCTTGTCCATGACAGGCCAGCATCAGGCCCAAAAGGCAAAGCAAGGGCCAAAGTCGTGAGGTAGACAGGAAAAAACCGCCGACTTGTTTGTCGACGGCTTTAAGTTCATTCGTCATGGAATGCATGTAACCCTGAGAAGTACGTCAAAAGATCAATCGCCTTGAATGGTTGAATGGACATTCAATTTCAGGGCAGCCGCCTTGGTCGCTGTTGGGACAGCCAATGCGGCTCGCGGGTCGGGCGATAATCCGTCAGGGCCTGCCGGAAGTTTTGGCAAAGCCACAGGTACCACCTCCCCATCCAGCGATTTTAGGAAATTGACAAGATCTTTTTTCTCTTGATCTGTCAGCTTCAGAGGCTTCATGTCCTTGCTGAGATAAGGGTTTGGGTTGCCACCCTTATTGTAGTATTCAATTACGGATTCAAGGGTCGCTTCGCTTCCGTCGTGCATGTAAGGTGCCGTACGGGTCACATCGCGAACAGTAGGGGTCTTGAAAGCGCCAATGCTGGCAGTATTCTTCGAACCAACGGCTTCGGCCACCCATCGGCCAAGGTCGGCCAGTTTTCCATCCTTGTCGGCACCTACACCAAGATTGTGAAACTGGTCGTCCGAAAAATTGGTGCCCAAATGGCAACTCGTACAATTGGCCTTCTTCAAGGTTACATTCTCAGGCTGGTACTCGTCTTCCTGATCGAGTCGCAAGCCGTAAAGAATCATTCCACGCTTGGCCGATTCGCTCAGAGCCTTAAATTCGCCAGTCGAATAGCGGTCATAGGCAGAATTACCGGATAAAGCCGTTCGCTCAAACGATGCAATGGCTTTGGCAAATCCGTCGAGAGTCACCCCTGTACCAAAGACCTTGGAGAACTGGATCTGATATCCGGGAATGGCTGCAAGACGCTCGATGATCTGCTCGTGGGTCTGCTTGCCCATTTCCGTGGCCGCTTGCGGAGGGCCTTGACTCTGGGCCTCAAGGGAAGGGGCCCGACCGTCCCAAAACAGATTCTTGCTGTAAACCGTGTTCAAAACTGTCGGTGAATTGCGGCCATTGACCGCTCCACCAATCCCGATGGTCAGCTTCTGGGCATCCGCCCAACCTTTTTCAGGGTTGTGACAGGTGGCGCAGCTCACTGTCCCATTGGATGAGACCCGAGGGTCAAAGTAAAGCTGCTTGCCAAGCTCAATCTTGCCAGCCGTCAATGGATTGGAAGCAGGCACAACCGCATTGGGAGTCAGCATCGGCAAGCCCTTGGGGACCTGTACTTCGATGGGCTGATCGTGAATCTTGGAACTATCGGGGATCTGGACCTGATAATTGCCAGGGATCGAAGCCTGATCGGCCGAGATCGCGAAATTCGTGCCGATTGCCAGCACCATAAATGCCATAAGCGGTTTGCGAACCATCGTTTGTTATACTCCATCATCAGATTCTGAAAATCGGTTGAACCAACTCACACTCAAAGACATGATGTTCGTATAGACGAAATCCATGCCGATTCAAGTCGCAGAACTGAATTTGACTCCAGTTTTTATTTCTTTCCTGTAACCAGCACTTCGGCATTGCGATGGGCCACATCGACAAGGTCGTCCCAGTGGCGCTCCACATATTCCGGTGGACCACCCTTGAAGGCCACATGTAAGGCCACATCCTGAGTCGGCACCATGTCAATCGCATCCCACGGGCAAACTTGTGCACAGTGCTTGCAGCCGATGCATCGGTCGAGATCAATATCGCACCAGCCCTGAACCGATGCAAAATCTTCACCGGGAACCTTATAAATACAGTCAACCGGACAGACTTCCACACAGGCTTCACAACCTGTGCAACCGTCCGCATGGATCACGGCCATGATCTTCGGAACGACTTTTCTGGGCTTGCCTGCCAACGACTTAGAAGCCATGTCGTTTCTTACCTTTCAGAGGATCAGCGATTTAAAGTGCGAGTCGGTCAGGAGCGACCCGAACACCTTTTTTATGAGAATTCCATCCATATAAACAGATTATCGGTCAACAACCGTTTTCGGTCAAGCGTTTCATGATCAGTTTCATGGCTTCGCTTGAGGAGATTCTGGTACAACTGGCTTGGCTGATGTTCCCGGAACCGCCAATACAGGAGCCGCCGAAACCGGTGCAGACGGTGCGGATGTCGGCACCGTTGGTGCCGCAACATCTGCTAATTTAGGCGTTTCTGGAAACGGTTTGCCCAGTTTATCAAGATAGTAGCGGGCAATCGGGCTGATGTCCGATAAAGGCTCACGCTTCAATGACTTGGTAAACGATTCCGCCGCGGCTTTAGGCATTCCACCCTCAAGCTGAATCAGCCCAAGGTCAAACAGACGGGCCGCCACCGTTCGGCTCTGGTCTGGCAGTTCCATGAATGTCCGTGTGGCTGTGCCCAATTCACCAAGCATCCACATCTGGCCAGCCATCAGGCCACGCCTCAACTCGTCCACTTGTGTGACCGGAATCGATTCATTGCCCCAGCCGACAAAGGCCCCTGGATAATCGCCCAGTAAGGCACTGACCAGCCCCTGGCGATATGTCGATAGGCCAGCCGAAGTCTCAAGCGACTTGTTGCCTGTGTTACCGATCAACGGGATCGCCTGATCCGGCATCCCAAGCTGGCAGTAAAGGTCGATCAAAATTGGAAGAATCGTGTCCGGACTGGTTCCAGTCGCTTCGGCTTCACGCAGGTCTGTCAGGGCCTGATTCGTCAGGCCGATGGTCAGGGCCCGGTTGATTCTTGCTGAGGCATTGGCCTGCTCCTCAAGACTCATCGAATTCATCTCGGTTTCCATTTGCTCATACGCTTGATCAAGCTCAGCAATTTGGGCGCGACGCTCCGATGTGTTGCTGGCCTCAGGATCGATCTCCATGCACTTTCGCAAGTGATCCCTGCCAATGTCGACTGCATTGGCCAGCAACATCAACTGTGCCATCTCGGCGTGAAGCGCCGAAAGATATTCACGCTCCAGAGAAGATGTGGGCCGCGGCGATGTTTCAATCGCAAAATGAAGGGCCGCCACCCTTTGACGAAACCGTAACCCAAGCGGGTTGGGGCCAGCCTGCATCATCGAAATCTGGGCCGCATTGGCCGGCTCAAGCTTTAAGCTGGACATCAGTGCCAGTTCCTGATTATGCAGGGCCCGATACGACTCCAGCAGGATCCGATAAGGCTGGCTCTGGTCGGGCTTCTTGGCAATGGCCCGCCTCGCTTCACGTATGGCCGCAATGCACTCAGCCGGCGATGGAGGCAGAGAAGGGACCTTCTCATCAGTCACCCTGCCAGGTGGGCTTAGTCGCCTAAATGCAGCCTGAGCATGGGGCTGGGTCATTCCAAGTGCTTTGGATGCAATCACCTGATCCAGAACGCTGGATGAGGACGGAGGCCGATCAAAGGCAGGAAGTTTTTCTTCGGCCGTATAGACGATCCTGTCCGCATCCAGACGATTGGCACTGAAATAGGCCAAATCGTCGGGCTTGGCATCGGATCGGCCAAAGATCACGACCACTCCATCATCATAGAAGGGGATCCAATTGACGCTCTGGCTGAGCCTGGCAAGGGTCTTAACGGCACTCTCTTCGGTGAATGATGTGGTCATGGCCTGAACCATGACGGCGGTCACCTGATATTTATCCAGAATCGGACGCCAGACAGACGTCTCGTCGTCGCGCAGGGCCGACCTCAGAGTGTCTCTCTCCTTCAAAATTTCCTTTGAAAACAGGTTTCTGCGATCGTCCAGAAACGACTTTCTTGCAGGATAGGCATGCCAGAGCAGCATGTTGCCCTGCGAGCTATTCCAGTTGAAAACCTGGCCACTCAGCTTCGAATCACGCAGAAAGTCCGCCGCCTCGAAAGCGTAACGGTCCGGATTGAATCCCAGGCCGAATGTCGAGGCGCCCTCCGTCAGCCCATAGCCTGTGATGTGCTGCGCTGCCAGGCCAAACAAGGCGAAAATTGTGATGCCCCGGCCACCAATCGAGAAGCTTGTCCACTTCCAGCCAATTCGACCCTCTGATCCGAACGAATCCTGGTACCATTCCTCCAGGTTCAGGCCGACAATTACAGCCAGAACAATCGAAAAATCGCCCCGGTAACGAATCCAGACCAGAAACGAGATTGCTCCCATGAGGAAGGCCAGGAATCGGTCGAGCCGAAACCTGTCGATATTGAGCCAGAACGAAACGGAGCCGATCACAATCAGGGAAACCAGACGCATCAGGAAAGCATTGCGGATCGCAGATTCGCGAAATTGGATCGAGCCTAAAATGCCGCCCGGCAGCATGGTGTACTGGTTCGAGAGCCGGAAGATGGCCCCTAAGGCATGGATCGTCCAGGGGTTGATCAGGCACGCCGCTATGCAGGCTGCAAGAATCGGACCGATTTTGGCCGGTGTGATCGACGGGTTGATTTTCTTGCCATCGACCATCAGACCAATGCCCCAGCCCAAGGTCAGCAAGAGGCCAAAACCTGCGGATGAATCAAAGTTTACCCAAAGCAGAAATACTGCTGGAATGGCCCAAAAGGCCCAGGATCGGTTTTTGTCGGTCGCCAGGAACATCAGGCGGAGCAGAATGGACAGGAAGAAGACCCCCCAAAGCTCGGTCCCGACCAGGCCTGAGCCAAGGCCCATGACAACGGCCATCCCAAGCAGCACGCTGCGGCCCCAGAGGCTTTGACGTGACCTGCCAATCGAAAGCAGAATGAGAAATGTGAAAAGCCTGACAATGGAGTGCAAAATGGTGACGGCGCCTGCCCCGTATTGATCGCTTTTGTCAGGTGTGGTCAAAGTTTTGCCAATCCGGTACGTGGCGGCCGAAACCGTGTCGAACATCCATCCCAGATTGACCCATCGCTGGCCTTCGCTCGTGTAGGAAAGCGTGTCTGTCGTTTCCGGAAAGCCTTTGGAGAGAGTGATTTCGCCGGATCGCAGACTGGCAAAGATCGAACTGTCGTCAAACAGGTTCAAGGTGTTGACAACGACCAGCACCAGAAGGCCGATCGCAACATAAATGTTGTAGTAATTGTTCCACTCGACGACGCGTTCGGGCGTCCAAGGTTCAGGCGGAGCCGATTCCTGAACAGGATCGACCTCCACTTGTGGTTCAGTTGGCTCATCCGATGGCTGTTTTGCGTCGTTGGACATCGCTTGTTTCTGTTTTTATAGCAGGATGAAATGAGCGAGATCTGAAGAATGATCGAGAATTCACGAATTCAGGCCCCGCATGCCCGCGAGCCACGAAACCTGATCATGAAATTCTGCATATCCTAGAAATTAGTCTATTTCAGGCCGTTTGGTCAAGTAGGCAGTGGGAGGGGAACTCAATCGGCCCCGATTGGCCAAATTCCGGTTGACAGAAAAAAAGGCCTTGCAATGGTTTACGGCTGAGCCGGTATCGGGCTTTGCAGATAGCGAAACAGGTCGCGAATTTCCGTGTCTGAAAGCTTGTCGAGAATCCCTTCCGGCATGAGCGACACATCGGAAACCTTGAGCTCCTCTACCTCCCCCTTCGGCACTTTGGTGATCTGCCTCAGGGCATCAATCACACTCACAATCGTCTCGGACCTGTCCGCAAGCAGCCCATGCAGTACGCGGCCATCTTTCAGGGCGACCTGCACGGATTGGTATTCGCCGCGAATCTGCGAGCTGGGATCCACGATGCTGGTCAGAAGAAAATCGAGATTGCCCCGGTCGGCTCCATTAAGCTCAGGGCCAAGGGCCATTCCATCGCCAAAAAACTGATGGCATGTGGCACAGTTTTTCTTGAAAACCTCCTTGCCACGCAGGGCCAAGCCTTTATCACCCTCAGGCAGGATTCCGCGAACCTCGGCAATTCGGCGAATTCGTGATTCGCTCGTCTGTCGCAATGGCCGGCCCCAAATCTGAACCAGCCTCAACGATAAAGCCGGATCGCCCAGCCGATCGATATTCTGAGCTTGAGACGCCGTCAACAAGCTTTTCTCTACCTTTCCCGATTCAATCGCCTTGAGCAAAGCCATGGCCCAGACCGGACGGGTTGACAAGGTGGCCACCACCTTGATCTGAAGCTCCTTGGGCCACCCTGCATATCTCGACACAAGAAGGTCGGCCAGGGCGTCGTTTCGCACCCCAACAATTGCGCCCAGCACATCGCCCAGAAGCGGCACCGGCGTTTGATCCGATTGAAGGAGCTGGACCATGACCGCGTCTGTTGCGGCCGATTTTGCAGAACTCAAGCCGACCAGCAAGGCTCTACGAGTGGCCAGGGGTGTCTTTTGATCCTGCACCAGAGTGGTCGCCCGAACGACGGCCGACGGTTGACCAAACTTCAGTGCACCTCGAAACATGGGGTCGTCCGGCAGGGCTGTGGCCGAAGCCTCGGCCAATCGCTTTTTCCAGGCCCCTGTCAGGAATTTTGACGACGACAAGGTCGCACCCTGATCCAGCTCCTTTGCAATGATTGACTTTTCGGATGTCGTTCCAAGCTCATAAAGCCGGTCCAGCCGCACCCATGAATCCGGGCTTGCCTCTGCCGTCATCATTCGTGCAAGTCTCGGTAGAATTATGGTTTGGACCAACGGCCTGGTGCGAATCTCCGACCCGCCCAGCCATGCCATGATCAAGTCTGGCATTTCCAGAAATTTCTGTTGGGCCGTCCACCAAAGTGTCAGCGGAATAAATCCATCCGCAGTGTCTTCGTCATGCTTTGTGAGTTTGTCAAAAATTGGCAACATCATGCCGGTTGGCCACTTTCGGCAACTGGCCGCAAGCTGGAGCCGCACAGATGGCGATTTTTCCTCAAATGCCAGTTCCTCAAGCGTGTCGGCCAGGGCCCTGTTCAGGCGCGAGTCATTGCCCAGAAACCGCACCGTCCATTCCCTGATCACCGGTAAAGGATGCCTTAAAAGCTTCATGGCCAATGGGTTGTCGATTCTTTCCATCGATCCCAGGACCCAGAGTCGGTTGAGCCTGGACTCCTCAGGGCGAGCCTGGTCAAACAAGCTTTCCGCCAATTTTGGAGCGATCGAGACATCATTGCGAAACAGCAATTCCTCCCGGGCCTGACGCGCATAAAACGGCTGGGAGCCATCAATTCTGGCCAAGAGCTGTTCGGCGGATTCCTCTGTCAGATCATATTTTGGAGCCGCAGGTGTTCCCTTCGGAGCGATCCTGTAGATTCGCCCATTGGTCTTGTCCCAATTGTCGCGGGGGTCCAGGTGGCTGGCCCGTCGGTCATACCAATCCACAACATAAACAGCATCGTCAGGACCTGTCAGAACATCAATCGGCCGAAACCACGGGTCGTTGGCCTCAATCAGTGTTCCTCCAAAGGTTCCCGAATAGGTTGAGCCTTTGGGCTTGATCTGATGCCAGTAAACAGTGTTGGAAAGAAGGTTTCCACCAATAAAGACGTCCTGAAACTGATCTGGAAACGCCTTGCCCCGATAGAAGATCCCTCCGGGTGTGACATGGCCGCCCCGCTTCTGTCCATCATATGCAATGCAGTCGAAATAGCCGTAAGAATAGGGGTTGTGCAGCGGCCCGTGCTTGGAAAACCCTTTCCAGTAATTGCCGCCCTGCGTCATGTGAAACGTGATAAATCCGCCATTGGACGAGCCAAAGGCCTGGCCAGTTTTGTCAAAGTCCAGTCCCCAGGTGTTCCCACCACCTTCGGCAAAGAGCTCAAACCGCTTTGAAGGATAATGGTATCGCCAGATTCCCTGTTGGAACTCAATGCCCTGAATGCTGGCCGTGACGGTCGAACCCTGTGCCCCATAAAGCCATCCATCAGGGCCCCAGGCCAGGGAATTGACCACGGCATGGGCATCTTGAAGCCCAAATCCCTTGAGCAGCACTTCCGGGTCGCCGTCCGGCTTGTCGTCGTGATTTTTGTCAGGATAATGCAAAAGATATGGAGCCTGACCAATAAAGACCCCGTCATAGCCGACTGCTATGGCGCTGGCCAGGTTCAGGCCTTCCAGAAATGTGGTCACCTTGTCGGCTTTGCCATCGCCGTCCGTATCCTCAAGAATTTTGATCCTGTCCTTACCACGCGGCCCTTTGGGGGGCGGTAGCGGCACCCGGTCGTATTCCGTTCTGAGATAAACATCTATAGTAACAGGCTTTAATCCTTCAGGAACGGGGTATTGCAGATATTCAATCACCCAGAGCCTGCCCTTGTGATCCCAGCACGATGCAACGGGTTGTCTTATCTCAGGTTCCGATGCAAAGACATTCACTGCAAAACCTTCCGGCACAGTCATCCGGCGTGCGGCTTGCTCAGGGCTTAAACCCTGTGCCTGAATGGATAAAGCGAGCCACAGAGGGAAGCTTAGGGCCAAAAGGTCAATCCGGCTTGGGAATCTGCAAAGCCATTGCACTTTTGAAAGTCTCCGAAAAGATTGGATTGGAGGAGGGGGCGCGATTCTGGCAGTGTTTTAGGATTTTTTCAGGACGAAGACTGCTGGCAATTCGTGTGATCCACTTGATTTTGGATCGACCCGGAGATGAAAAAATGTATCAGAACCCAGATTCCGGGTCGAGAGGTTTCTCTGAGAATTCCAGATCAAAAACAAGTCAAGCCACTCGTCGGGCGATGGCGAATCTGCTAGCCTATGGCCAAATCGATCGGTTTTTCCATGAGATACCCAGATCAATTTCCTGAAAAAAAGGCCTGACATGCCGATCTCTCAGAATCCAAGCCTGATACTTGCCAGCGCCTCGCCCCGACGCGCCGAACTGCTTCGTTTATCAGGAATTCCATTCCGGGTGCAGGCCTCGGGTTTTGACGAACCTGAGCCACTGGACGGGCAAGAGGTCAGGCATTATGTCTCCCAGCTTGCCTGGAACAAGGCATGGGATGTGGCCAGAACGGCATCTGATGGCTGGATTCTGGCTGCCGACACCGCCGGCGATCTCAATGGACTGGCCCTCAACAAGCCCCTGGACCGCACGGATGCCGAGCGTATGCTCAGGCTTCAGGAAGGCCAAAATATCGCCATTCATACCGGGGTCTGCCTCATGAAGGCCGGTGCCCACGACTGGATTGGCTTTGTAGAAACCAGCCTGATTCATTTGCGCCCATTGACCGACACCGAACGACTGGCGTATCTTGATTCAGGCCAATGGGCTGGCAAGGCCGGCGCCTATGGGGTAGAGGACCCAGACCCATACATGACTCTGATCTCAGGAACGTTGTCGAATGTGGTTGGTCTCCCGATCGAAACTCTGCTCAATCACCTGAGTCAAATCGGGATATAACGCTCAGGGGCTCAAAACCTCAAAATAAAAATAGAGATGAACCAGGGATGTCTGAAAAAATGCAATTTTCTCAAATTCCAAACCGTTCAGGCCTGAGAACCGGCTTGATTGCCTCCGGCCTGATTTTGTCCGGTATTTTTATATGGATCATGGATGGAAAAAGCATGCAGCCCGTCAATGGCCAGACCACTTCGCGCAGTGGTGCATTGAAACCTTCCGCAATTGATGGGGGGCGGGCTTATCAATATCTCAAGGATATTTGTGCCATAGGCCCCCGGCCCGCAGGCTCGGCAGCCAACCAGCGACAGCGCCAGATGGTCTCTGAACATTTCAGAAAGAACGGATTGACGGTGAAGGATCAGCCGTTTACAGGAGTGGACCCCGCCAGCCGGGAGCAGAAGGAGATGGTCAACCTGATCGGCTCCTGGAAGCCTGAGCGCACTCGCCGCATTTTACTGAGCGCCCACTACGATACACGCCCGTTCCCAGATCAGGAGTCCGACCCAGCCAAGCGTCGAGGCCGATTTATTGGAGCCAACGACGGAGCTTCCGGTGTCGCCCTTCTCATGGAAATTGCAAACCACCTTCCAAAAATGGAAAACGAGTGGGGAATCGACCTGGTTTTGTTCGACGGTGAAGAGCTCGTCTATGGCGACAACGGCGATTATTTTTTGGGCTCGCGCCATTTTGCTCGTCAATATCTGGCAGATAAAAAAGAGAGAAAATGGAATTACGAAGCCGCTTTGGTCCTCGACATGGTGGCTGACAAAGACCTGCTCATCACTCAAGAGCAATATAGCCTGGAATATGCCCCCAAAATCGTCCGCGAGATTTGGGATGCTGCCGAAAAGATGGGCGAACGTCGATTCCGCAAGCGAGTCGGCCCAGCGGTTCTGGACGACCACATTCCTCTCAATCAAGCCGGAATTCCAACCGCAGATATCATCGATTTTGATTATCCAGCCTGGCACACCATGGACGACCTTCCAGAACGCTGCTCTGGCGAAAGCATGGCGGCCGTGGGAAGGGTTGTCACAGCCTGGCTGGAGCTTGGCCCTCCACCAAAGCGTCGATGATCAATTTTCCCTACTCCAAAATCCATAAAAATGCCAATGAAACTTAAATGCCTTCATTGCAAGGCCGTTTTAAGTTGGCCCAATCAGGATTCCGAAATGCTTCTTTGCATTTGCGGAAAAAACTACCCCCAGACTCTTCAAATTCCTGATCTCAGGACCGATCAAGACCCCTATTGCGGAAATCAACAAGACCAACTCATTGCCAACGCTCTAGTGGAACAGTTTCCTCAGAAAAACTTTCGCGAACTTCTCGACTTTTATTACGCCCAATTCTGCCCGGAACTCAATCCCGATGATAAACAGAGGCAGGTGCACCATATCCTCAACCATTCCGATAATTTGGCGTATTTTCATGAATTAAAACCAACCGAAAAATCAAATTGCCTGCTTGATATCGGTTGCGGCACCGGTACTGCCCTGATTCAGGCCCGATTTGCAAGCCCGAATCTCGAAGCCATCGGGCTGGATGTGGCCATGCGCTGGCTGATCCTGGCCCGAAAACGGCTGGATGAGGCTGGACTGGCAGAAATCAGGCTCGTCTGCTGCAATGCAGAGCAAATTCCGTTTGACGACAGTCAGTTTCATTTCATTCATGGTGGCGACATGATCGAACATGTGCCGGCCCAAGTGACAGTTTTCCAGGAAGTGGCCCGACTTTTGAAGGATGGGGGAACAGCACTATTTCTTACCCCAAACCGCTCCAGCCTTTCGCGCGAGCCTCACGTTGGGCTTTATTTTGCTGGCTGGCTGCCCCGAAAGTTGTCCGTCAGATATTGCAGGCTCTTTAAAGCCCCACCCTGGCAGGGGATCTTTACCCATACAGCCCGGGGTTGGCGCCAGTTAATCATAATAGCGCTGGGATGTCACAACCCCATGAACTTCGCGGTTGACCCCGCTGAAGTGGGGGTTGGGAACCGTGATATTGGTTGGTTCGTCAAATTTTACAACCATTGCATTCGCCGGTTCCAAAGCATTCGGAATCTCGCTCGCCTTTTTGGTCCTGTCCTGAAGATTACGATGGAAAACCACCGCCACAGCTCCCATGCACCAGCCAGCCCATTCGCCCAGGCTCCAGGTGTGAATCAATGCGATGGTCAAGGGTAAAGCCCTGATCCATAGCCTGAGTTCCATGCGTCGCTGGGCCACCACACGAAATAATCGGGCGAGCTGTATTCCAGTGATTGCAATTCCCGCATGGATCATTTTCAACCTGCGAAACCAGCCAGATTTGATCGACTCACTACGGCCAT
Organism: Candidatus Kuenenia stuttgartensis; assembly: GCA_945865635.1. Classification (GTDB taxonomy): domain Bacteria; phylum Planctomycetota; class Planctomycetia; order Isosphaerales; family Isosphaeraceae; genus QWQI01. The sequence continues at coordinate 57,403 of CAMBEP010000022.1, read as the reverse complement.
ATCGGAATCCCTGCATCGCCCGTTCTGCCAAGGCCTCCTTCAATCCAATCTGCCGGTTGCATTTGACAATTGCATTTTCATTCCAGAATGGCAATTGGGCCTTACTCGTAAACTGATGCACCCAGTCATGTTCATCAATGGACTCTATCTGATTCCCAACCGATATCTTCTGGCGATTCACAGCCCAGTGGTTGCCGGCCACACGATGCAATGGCTTGATTTTTCGACCCGTCGAGGTTGGCAAGAAAAGCCCGTATTCGCAGAAAAAAACCGCCGACTCCGTTCGCGACAATCGCTCCGAGTCTGGCCTGACAAGCCCGCTCGCAATCGTCCAATCATTTGTATTGCAACAATTCTGCCAGGCTTCCCACCAACCCGGTTCGATCACCGCATTGTCTTCCAGAAAAACCGCGATTCGCCCACTTGAAGCCTGAAAAGCCAATGCTCGCCAGTGCGGTACATCCGATTTCTGATGCTCATCCACCGGAATGAGAGTCAGGCTGGCCACTTTTGATTTCAATTCCTTCAAGTGATTGTAAAGTGAATCTGTGCGCTGCTTCTCAGGCACAACCACGACAATCTGAATGGAATGAGTGGCCTTGAAATGACGCAGCAGCGATGCAGCCAGCTTCGACAGGCTCCCACCACTTTTGGTCGGTGTGATCAGTACGGATAAATCATATTGCATGGCTTGTCGGTGATTTCTTGCTTGCATTATCGGACATGCTCCAAGCTTCGCCCAGGCCCAAACAGGTAGCCGGCGCACTCGCCAGCCGCCCCGACTGTCATCACCACAGCAATCAAAGGCCAGCATCTTGCAAGTGTATTTCTGGGAATATCACGCGATAATAATAATCGGGTGGCCCGAATCGTGAGCATCAACGGCAGAATTGTCGAACCGGCTCCGTAAATGGCACGTTTGAGTGGTCCCAGGTCGCTGATTCTCATCCCAGCATATGACCTTCCAAAATGCCATCGTAGTTTTAGAAATTCAATCAGCTTGAATCGCTTGCAATGCCTGACCACCATCCGATTGGTTGATCTCAGGCGATGCCCGTTTTCAATCAGACGGTCGTTCACCCAACTCTCCCACTTACCCTCGGCAAGCGCTCCTGCATGTGGCAATAAGGCTTCTCGTCGGTATGCAATGTTGTTGCCGGGCAAGTCTGAATGATCGCCTTCGGCCACAGGGCTGATATAGCGGGCGTAATCCGCCATGAATATGCCCCAGTTTACCCATCCGTCCTGCCCGGCATCGACACGACCTCCAACGGCAGAAATTTCCGGGTCTTCCATCACCTCAAAGATCGTCTTGGCCCATTCGATATCGACATCCACATGATCTTCCAGAATCGCGATCAAATCGCCCCTTGCAGATGTGACACCGGCATGGCGGAGCCGTGGGATTCCATCCGCAAGCGACCCGCCCAAAACCATCCGGCAGCTTTCAGGGCGACCTTCGAGCACAGTCCGCGGGTTGACGGCCTCGGTCCCGACAATGACCACTTCGATTTGGCTTCGCTCGGGAAGCTGGTCAATCGCATTGAGTGTCCGGGCAAGCAGTTCTGGCCCATTGACGGCTGCTATGACAAGACTCAGTCTGGGCCGATTGATCATCATTCGAGAGGAGCTCCATTTCCAGTATCTTCCTAGCAATTGGCGTGATTATGATGAAAAACCAAGACTTGAGAACCTCAGTTTTAAAGAAATCCAAAGCATGGTTATTGAGGCCCTGTTTGTATATAATGCATGTATCCAACAATCACTACCTGTCCAGTGCTCGAAACCGGCCAAAGTATCGATCCATGAAGAATCGGATTCCTCCCATGATTTGGCAGTACCAAGCATTTTCCTTACGGTCAAGATCTCTGCGATTCTTGAGTGGCATGGTTTTGTATGTCATGATCGGTTGCGGCGGCGGCGAGGGATCCAACCCGCCCCCGATCTCATCAAAATCACCCGTTGAGGCCAAATCCTCAGTAGAAAAGCCGCCCGAATCGCCACAGGGCAAACCGGCCCAGGCCCCTTCAAAGGTTGTTGGCGACAGGCTTTCCGGGCCGTCGAGCGCCGTGGCGGTGACACCCCAGTCCGCTCAGGAGCCGAGCCCATTCCGGTTCACGGACATTTCGAAGGACTCAGGAATCGACTTTATACATGTTTCCGGGATGAACGAAAATCGCTACTTCCCGACGGCCAATGGATCGGGGCTGGCCATGTTCGACGCCGATGGCGACGGCCTTCTGGACCTCTATTTTCTGACCAATGCTCCACTGCCAGTCGACAAGGCAAAGGCGCCTTCGAATAAATTTTACAAGAATCTTGGGAACGGTAAATTTCGAGACGAGACAGCAAGTTCTGGCCTGGGTTATCGGGGTTTCAGCCACGGAGTGATTGCAGGCGATCTGGATAACGATGGAGATACCGATTTATTCCTCGCCACCTTTCAGGATAACCGCCTCTATCGCAACGATGGCAAGGGCCACTTTGAGGATGTGTCCGAAAAAGCGGGCCTGAAGCCTGGAGCCTATTTCAGCAGCGGCGGCGCCATGCTGGATTATGACAACGACGGCGACCTTGACATTTATGTTTCAAACTATGGTCTTTGGGACATGAAAACAGACGATGTCTTTTGTGGCGACACCGAGTCGAGAACCCGATTCTATTGCTCGCCGAGGTCGATCAGGACCGTTCCTCACCTGCTCTATCGCAATAATGGTGACGGCACGTTTACCGATGTGGCCAAGCAGGCAGGAGTGGGCCGGGACGATGGCCACGGATTTGGAGTGGTGACTGGCGATTTCAATGGCGACGGGAAAGTGGATATTTATGTGGCCAATGACATGAACCCCAACTTCCTCTTTTTGAACAAGGGCGATGGAACTTTTGAAGATGCGACCGAATTTTCAGGAGCCGCCTTCGACGTGAAGGGGCAGGCCCAGTCGGGCATGGGTGTGGATGCAGAAGATTTTGACGGTGATGGAAAAGTTGATCTTTTCGTGACAAATTTTGCCAACGAATACAATACTTTATATCAAAACATGAACAACAATGGATTTTATGATATCACAACCTTTGTTGGCCTTGCGACGGACAGCATGCCGATGGTGGGCTGGGGCTGCTCCCTGTCGGACTTTGACAACGACTCCTGGCCCGACTGTTTTGTGACCAATGGCCATGTGGACAGCAACCGGGTCGGAGTGCCCTACGAGGAGAAGCCTTTGATCTGGGCCAATGTGCCAGTCAGTGGGAAGGATTATGTTGTCAAGAATACAGGGGCTGGCGCTGCAGAGCGCAAGAAGCGTAAATTCCGGATAGCAACCCGCGATGTTGGGACTTATTTTGATCAGGGCCACGTCGGCCGCGGCGCTGCGTTTGGAGACATTGACAATGACGGGGATGTCGATATTGTGATTAATCATAAAGATTCCGCACCATCCATTCTGCGGAATGATACTCCGGCCGGCAAAAATCACTGGATCCGATTCGACCTGAAAGGCAAGAAATCGAACTCCGACGCCGTAGGGGCTCGAGTTGAAATTGAACTCAATCCCGACCGGGTTGTGAGCCGGCAGGTCAAGGGCGGGGGCAGCATGCTCTGCGCCAATGACAGACGGCTTGTGATTGGACTCGGTGAAAAATCGCCTCTGGTGAAGGCTCGAATTTTCTGGCCATCCGGAATTATTTCCGATCACGCCGGTCTCGATGTCAACAAGATTCATGCCATCACCGAACCGGCAGGCCAGGTGGCCGCGGAAAAGGCCAAAAATTCCAAATGATTTCCAGTACCCCTCAGGTGGCTAAATCGGATGTCTAAAACCAGAAAAATCAAAACCTATCTGGTTTCAGCAGGCGTCATAGGGGGCACGTGTTTGATTTTGGTCTGGTTCTGGCCAGTATTGACCACTGCGGCCCGGACGGATGATCAAATCGCTTTGGAATTTGATCAGGCCCTGGTCACCAAAAATCTGGGACAGGCCGAGCGTCTGGCCCGTCAGTTTCAACGCCAGGCGCAGGCCATTGATCCGCGATTGCCCTTGATTCAGGCCCGTCTCCTAATCGCCGAGGGGCGAGAGGCAGAGGCCTTGAAGCCACTTGGTTCAATTTCCGATCAGTCTCCATTTGCAGCTTCCGCCCGACTTTTGTCAGGCCAGTTGTATTTGAAGATGAATCGGCTGGTGCCTGCAGAGAAAGCCTATCTGGACGCAATTCGGCTCGACCCGGCCATTGTTCAGGCCAGGCGCGAGCTGATCTACATTTATGGAATTCAATTACGCCGCCGCGAATTGAGAACAATTTTCAACCAGCTCTCGACCATTGCGCCGATGACATTTCAGAACGTGTTTCATTGGTGTCTGACACGCGGAAATGAGTGGGACCCCGAGGAAATTGTTTCAGACATGACCAAGTTTCTGGCCGTTGATCCGGACGATCGATGGTCCAGAATTGCATTGGCGAGAAGCCTCAAAAAACTTGTCAAGCTGGATGAAGCCGAGCAAGCCCTCAAACCGCTTGCCGAAACAGACCCCGACGCATTGGCCATCAAGGCCCAGATTGCGGTGGATCGAAACGATCCTGACCAAGCCAGGGCCTTGCTTGCCAAAGGTGTGGAAGATCATTTTGATCTGGCCATCATGCGGGCTCAAATCGCTTTGACGGATGGCAATTTAGCAGAAGCCACCCGGCATTTTCAAATTGCATTAAAAAACGATCCCGACAATCGTGATGCTGTTGTCGGGCTGGCCCGCTCCCTGGCCGCCCGGGGCCTGAAAACCGAGGCCAGAGAGTGGCAGGAGAAAGCCACAAAACTTGACAGGCTTTCGTCCTTGATTCAAGAAGCCGCCAGACCCACGGCCACTTTGGATGGGACATTGCCAAAACGACTGGCCGAAGGCTGTGAATCCGTAGGCCATATTTCAGAGGCCAAAGCCTGGTGGGGTTTGATTGCCGCCCGCGACCCTCTCAATCAGGACGCCCAGCAGGCTCTCTACCGTCTCGGAAAATCTCACCAGCAAGCCCCTTGACATAACCTCGCCACTTCACCACCATAAAGCTTGATTCCATCATCGCCAATCGATGAACTCAGCAATCTGGAGGCAGCTCCAGGCATTGTCTCTGTGCATTTGGCTGATGCCTTTCAAGATTGGCAGATGGAATTTCTCGCCGTATTGGCATGAACAGGTGCCAGAATCATCCCTCCTTTCTGCGTAAGGGTCCGCCACAGATGACCATCCAAGTCAGAACCATGCTGGCGATATTTACTCTTCTGGCCCATGGTTTTTTTGTGGCAGTGGCTCAGGAGAATCCTGCGAAAAAGGTAGAACAAGCTGCCGAGAAAAAAACCACACCTGCCAAGCTCTCTCGCGAGGAAGAATTACGCAGGGAGCGCATGCGTGCCCGCCCCGATCAGCCCCTGAAAAGCAATGCCCAAGGCCTAACCGTGACCACCAGCGGTGGCGATGTGTTTGTTGTCAATCGAGATGGCTCCCGAGAGCAGCTCACCAAAACTTCTGGTGCCGAAATTGCACCACAGCTTGCCAACGATGGCAAGACAGTCGCTTACGTGCGCGACCACGCCCTTTACGCGATGGATCTGGGGCAGAAGTCTGAGCGACGACTGTCAAAGGCTTCTGAGGATGGTCTGAGTTATGGCGAGGCGGAATTTGTGGCTCAGGAAGAGATGGACCGGTTCGACGGATTCTGGTTCTCGCCTGACGGCCAGTGGATTGCCTATCAGGAGACCGACGAGCGGGCCATACCCGTCTATCCGATCGTGCACCAGGGCGACACTCAGTGGTCAGTGGAAAATCACCGATATCCGTTTGCAGGCAAGTTCAATGCCAACGTCCGACTTGGCCTTGTGAAGGCCTCTGGCGGTGACACAAAATGGCTGGATCTTTTAAAGGGTGAGGGCGAGCAATATCTGGCAAGGGTGCATTGGGATTCGCCTTCGACATTTCTCGTAGAGCTACTGGCCCGGGATCACAAGACTCTGAAAATGGTTCGGGTCAAGGCCGACACAGGCGAGTCGTCGGTCATTTTTACGGAGAAGGCGCCGGACTGGCTGAACCTTCACGAAGACTTTCGACTGGTCGATGAAAAAACAGGCGAGTTTCTCTGGGCCACCGAGGAATCAGGTTTCAAGCACCTGCAGCTTAGAAGCCGGGACGGCCGAGTTCTGCGATCACTGACCAAAGGCCCAGGCGCTGTGGACAAATTGGTGAAAATTTTTCCCGACAAGCGTGAGGTCTGGTACATGGCCTGGCAGGAATCGCCGCTTGAGAGCCATTTGTTCCGGGTTGGGCTGGATCAGGGCGATCCAGTGCGTCTGACCAGGGAACCCGGAATGCACGATGCGAGCGTGGACGATGACGGCCAGGGTTTTACGGACCGATACTCAAACATGACGACACCCAGCCGCTCCCTGAAAAAAGATCGGGACGGCCAGTTGCTCTCAGCCTCCAATCCGGCAGTCGGCGAGCCGGCCCAGAAGGCCGCCCGTCCAGCGGTCAAAACAGGCTCTGTTGCGGGTTCAGACAGCAGTCCCGGCGGTCGACTGGTGGAATTCAAAAGCCGCGACAATGTGACGCTTTATGGCTGCTATTATCCGCCTTCCAATCTCAAGCCAGGGCAAAAGGCCCCTCTGCTGGTGATGGTTTATGGTGGCCCGCATGTCCAGATGGTTACGAACACCTTTCGAATGGGCTCGGATCCTTCAGTCTTGACCTATACATCCCGAGGAATCGCGGTCTGGAAGATGGACAATCGCGGCTCAAGCCGTCGTGGCCATGCCTTTGAGGCCGCAATCTACCGAAAAATGGGCGAGGTGGAAGTGGCTGACCAGGTGGACGGTGTCAGGCATGTGTCAAAGATGTTCCCGGAGGTTGATCCGACGCGAGTCGGGATCACCGGTGCAAGCTATGGCGGTTACATGACGATGCGGGCCTTGTCAGAGGCTCCTGAGAGCTTCCATGTGGGTGTGAGTATGGCGCCTGTGACAGACTGGGACGGTTATGACACCTGTTATACAGAACGCTATATGGAGACACCAGCGACGAATCCGGATGGTTATCGTGATTCCTCGGTGCTCACACGGGTTTCGAAAATCAAGGGTAAATTGCTGGTGATTCATGGGATGATTGACGAAAATGTTCATTATCGCCACACAGCGAGGTTTGTTCAGGCGATGATGTCTGCCGGCAAGCCGTTCGAGTTGTTGGCTGTTCCTGAGGGGCGTCATGGGTTTCGGCGGCCTGCGGATGCTGCTTTTGCACGACGAAGAACCAACGAGTTTTTCTTCACCCACCTGCTTGGCGATTCGTCTTCCAAACCTGCTGGCGAGAGTGCTTCCAGGCTCCCGGAATCGCCCCACTGATACACTCCATCCCTATTCGGAACAACTTTTATCATACCAGAACCATGAGACGCATCATGCCTACCGGAGACTTTCAGCAATGACCACCACCCAGCAGCCCGGAGCACCCGAGGACCCGGTCTACAAAAATGGCCTCAAAGATGCTCGCTTCGGCATGATCTTCTGGGCCATCGCGACCTTTTTCGTCTGTGGATGCGCTTATTTTCTCGGCTATCAGCGACCAGGTCAAAAGCTCACCTCAGCCGACATTCAGCCCATATTTGGGATCCCCAAATGGTTCTTCATTTCGGTGGTGGTGCCGTGGGTGGTCTGTTCTGTGGTCTGTGTTGTATATGCTGGTTTCATCATGACTGACGACGATTTGGGCCGTGACCACACGGACGAACTCGAACAGGAAATTCGCGAAGGGGCTGACATCCATGAACTCTCCTGAACCAGTCCAGGCCGAACTGGCAACATTTCTCGCCCTTGTCCTGTTCATGGTCATATCGCTCGGTTTGGGCGTTGTCGCAAACATGGTCGGCCGCGTGAAGACAGGCTTTTTGAAGTCCTACTTTCTGGGCAATCGCTCACTGGGTGCCTTTGCGGTGGCTTTGACGGCCGCTGTGATGTCGGGCGGGACCTTTATGGGGTTCCCGTCTCTGGTTTACAAATTTGGATGGGTGGTCGGGTTATGGATTTGCAGCTACATGGTCATACCCGTCACGGTTTTGGGGGTCCTGGGCAAGCGGATTGGCCAACTGGCCCGCCGCACCGGCGCCATCACTCTGCCCGACTTCTTCCGGGAGCGGTTTGAAAGCCCATTATTGGGCTTGATCACAAGTCTCCTGGTCCTATTCTTCCTGACCTCGAACCTGATCGCCCAGTTCAAGGCGGGTGGCCTGATTCTCAAGCTGGTTCTGCCCCAATCGGTCCATCAGGTGATCGGCACAAACGAACCACCGAAATCAGCCGACGAGAAGATCGGCGCCATGGCGGCCGCCTCAAGCGATGAGCCTGTTGCAAAGCCGGTAGAGACCAAAAAGTCGACTGCCAACACCTTCCGCGACCGGGCCTATGTCCTGGGCCTGGTGATTTTCTCCGTCACGGTCATTTTCTACACAGCCTACGGCGGGTTTCTCGCCGCCATCTGGACCGACGTCTTTCAGAGCCTTGTCATGGCCGTTGGTGTCATGATCCTTTTCCCCCTGGCGATGAATGCGGCAGGTGGTATTAATGCTGGCACATTGGCCGGAATTGCACAGACGGGCGACGATTCGTTTGCATTCGGGCCGGGTGCCAGTCGAAACTTTCACCCGATATCACTGGCACTCTCATTTTTCGTGATGTGGGCCATTTCAGCGATGGGGCAACCGTCCACAATCGTTCGGCTCATGGCGTTTCGGGATACCAAGACCCTGCGATGGTCCATCATCTATCTGACTCTCTATAACCTGGTCATTTATGTTCCTCTGATCTTCATTTTCATCTGTGCCCGCCAGATTCTTCCGAACCTGACACGCACCGACGAAGTCATGCCCCGACTGGTCATCACTCTGGCCAACCCCTATGTCGCAGGCCTTATCCTGGCGGCCCCGTTCGGAGCCGTCATGAGCACCGTCTCAGGATGGCTCCTGATTATCAGCTCCGGGTTAGTCCGCGACCTCTATCAGCGATTCGTAAACCCGCATGCCTCCGAAAAGCAGATCGAGCGGGCCAGTTATATGGGGACCGTTTTTGTCGGGGTCCTGGTCTGTATCCTGGCACTCAATCCACCCGAATATCTCCAGTTGATCGTGGTCTTCTCATCATCCGGAATGGCCGCATCGTTTCTCGCTCCCGCAGCCTATGGGGCCTTCTGGCGCAGGGCCAATGGTCTGGGAATGATCGCCTCCATGGTCACTGGGGCTGGGGTCACACTGGCACTCTATGCCGTGGGAATGGTCTGGGCTTCAGATGGGTACGACTCCGGCATCGGGGCCGGTGGCCTGTTTGCTCCCTATTACCTGCTCGGCTATGATCCTTGCGTTTGGGGCATTTCGCTCTCATTCCTGGCCGGTGCCGTCGTCACCCTTCTGACACCCGCCCCTCGTGAAGAGCACGTGGAACGAATGTTTGGGCTCGATACCCCTCTCCCAGGCCTGGCAAAAGCGTAACCCACCATGGAAGAAATCAGAATCGCCATCGCCGGACTCATGCACGAATCCAATGGTTTCGCGCCTGGAATGACGACTTTGAAAGACTTTGAAACTGGCGGAATTGACACCGGCCCATCCATCGCCATGCGATGGGCCGACGCCGAACATGAACTGGGCGGCTTTTTTGAAGCCGCGCAGAAATGCCTGTTCACTCCTGTTCCGGCATTCTCCGCATGGGCCATGCCGTCATCGGTCATTGACCTGTCAACATACGAGACATTGCTCGATCGACTCCTGGCCTCGCTTCGGACCGCAGGCGAATTTCAAGGAGTTCTGCTGGCCCTTCACGGATCGATGATGGTCCACCAGATGGACCATTGTGCCGATGCCCATACCGCGCGGCGGGTTCGTGAATTGATTGGTCCGGAAAAGCCTCTTGTCGTCACGCTGGATTATCATGCCAATATCGCTCCGGAATTGGCAGACCATGCAGATGCAATTATTGTATATCAAACCTATCCACACATCGACCAGCGTTCAAGAGGGATCCTTGCAGGAGAAATCCTTTGCCAGTACCTGAGCAGCGGGATTCGACCTCATACATTTGTAATGCCTGTGCCGATGCTCATTCCGTTGCTCTCTCAAAATACAAGCCGAAATCCAATGGCATCTGTTCTTGAATTTTCCAGACGTAAAGTCTCAGAAACGGACGGATTGCTGGAACTTCAGTTTGCCGCGGGATTTCCATATGCCGATTCGCCTTTCACTGGCGCAAGCATTGTTGCAGTCGCCGAGGGCGACATCAGGATTGCCCGCAAAGCCGCCCAGGAATTGTATGAAAGGGTCTGGATCGAGCGTGAAAATCTGACAGCCCAGCCGCCTGATTCCAAGGCCGCAGTCTCGCAATCGATTCGCGAAGCGAAATGGCCTACAATCCTGGTCGACATCGGCGACAATGTCGGTGGGGGTTCCTCTGCAGATTCCACAGTAATTGCTCAGGAAATCATTGCTCAGCAGGGCCCTGGATTTTGGGTTGTCCTGCACGACGAATCTTCAGTATGGCAATCCGTACAGGCGGGTGTCGGCAACCGCGTGAGTCTCAGTGCAGGGGGTAAAATGGACCTCAACGCGCCGCCTCTGGCCATCAGCGGGCGAGTGAAGCTCATTCATGATGGTCGATATCAGGAACATCAACCCCGCCATGGTGGCGTAAAATTTCATGATCAGGGCCTGACGGCTGTCATTGAAACTGATCGTGGCGATTTGGTCATATGCAATTCGAATCGGCACGCACCCTTCAGCCTGGGGCAGCTCACAAGCCTTGGGCTTGACCCTTGCCATGCCCAATTGATCATCGTCAAGGCGGCGGTTGCATTTCGGGCGGCTTACGAACCGATTGCCAATTCCATAATTGAAGTCGATACGCCTGGATTGACGGCAGGCAACCCGAAACGATTTACATACCATCGAATTCAGAGACCGATTTTGCCTCTGGATTCCGTAGACTGCTTCCTGAATCCTCCAATCCGATAAACACGTGAAACATAATCCGGGAGCCAGAAACATGCAGATTGCTGCCGTACAATGCGATTTTGAGATTGGTAATCTGGCGGCCAATGTGGAATCGGTTCGCCACCGCCTTCAAATTGCAGCCGAAAATGGGGCCAGTCTGATTGTCTTTCCCGAATGTGCCCTGAGCGGATACTGTTTTGACAGTCGCGAGGAAGCATTTCAGGCGTCGGTCGTTCTGGATCCTCAAAACCTCTACCTGAAGCCGATTATTGACGATTGCTCGCGACTCAATGTGCATGCGATCATTGGTTTGCTTGAGCGTGATGGCGACCGCGTTTTTAATTCCGCAGTCACGCTTGGCCCTTTGGGCATTCTTAGCAACTATCGGAAATTGCATTTGCCATTTCTTGGCGTAGACCGGTTTGTTGATCCCGGGGACCTGCCTCTGGAAGTCTTCGAAATTCAGGGAATCCGGGTGGGTGTTCATATCTGCTACGACGGCGGATTCCCTGAGCTGGCCAGATCCTTTGCCCTAAAAGGAGCTGATCTCGTCGTTCTGCCCACATGCTGGCCGCCCGCCGCTGATATCTTTGCGAACCACGTTTTAATTGCCAGAGCACTCGAAAATCAGATTTATATGTTGGCATCAGGGCGATCAGGCACCGAGCGTGGCTGGTCGTTCATTGGCCATAGCAGTATCGTGGCTCCAGGCGGTTTTTTACAGGCCTCGGCAGGGTCCCTTTTAGATACAATCATTTATGCAGACTTGGATGTGGCCAAAGCTCGACAAAAGCGGGTCATTCGTGTCCCTGGCCTGCATGAGATCAATCGCATGGCAGACCGTCGTCCGGAATTCTACGACGAACTGATCAAGCCAAATCCTGCCTGGCCCCGTTATCTTCCCGGCGGTCCTGTGGTTGACCTCTCTTGAGTCTCTGATTTTTTAGACTCAAGGGTTTCTTGTGCCTGTCCCTTTATCATCCGTATCGACATAGAATCCATCATGAGCCTAGACATTTCGCCCGCCAAACGTCCTCGTCAGAAATTTGGCTACGAACCGCTCGATTCACTCCTTGGCGGAGGCCTCCTGCCTGGCACCCTCACAGTGATCGCCGGCGCTACAGGTGCCGGTAAAACCCAACTCGGCCTTTCATGGGCCCATCAAGGCCTGAAAGCCGACGGCCATCTTGGCTCGATCATGGATCTGACCAGCCGTGGCGATTCCCAAAATCATGCAGGATATCTGGCCGATCGTTATGGTCTTGACCTATCGGTTTTTGATGGAAACATACCAAGCGACCTGGGCCAGGTCTTTGACAGGAATCTCGCCTGGGGCGATTATTTTCACCCATTCTACCGGGCCGGCAAGCGTGTGACCCGTAATGATCTGGATGCGGACGACTGGCACAATTGGAAAGTGGAACTTGGCCGCACACTGAGACTTGCAGGCTTTTTTCTGTACGGATCGATGATCCGCGGATCGCGCCGGATCATGGTCGACGGTGTCGAGCCGACCGATAAATTCAGTGAATCCATTCAATTTGAATTCTTTGAATATGTTTATCATCAGATATTGAGGCGAGATCACGACTGGGCGGCCCGGGAATTGCTTCGCGAGCAGTTTCTCAAAAATTTGTCAAATGTAAACAGCCAAGGTTATGAGCAAAATCAGGTCGGTTGCTTGTATCTTTATACAACCCAACACAAGTTTGTCGAAGAGCTGATCGATCAGCCGATTACGGAAGGCGATATTTTTGCCAATGCCAATACAATTCTATTGATGGGCCGCACACGCGAGCCAGGCCGTCTGGGGCGGGCCCTGTGTGTCATCAAGCACAGAGGCAGCGCCTGTGGAGACGAGATCGTCCCTTACCGCATCACCGATGAGGGTTTTGTATTTGGAGCATGAAACAACTGCAATGTTTGTATTGATTTGAAACCAGGTTTTCGATGAAGAGTGAGACATCTGACTCACAAGTTCCAAAGTCGAGCTTATTCTTAAGAATTCCGGCTTCCTGCCATCTGCCCCTTTGCGGTGCCGGGCCCTTGTGACTATACTGAGGATCACTGATATCACCTCCCACTTGTGGAGCCACGGATGAAAACCCGATTTCGGCACCTGAGACGGCTGTTTTTCATCATGGCCCTCTGGCTTTGGGCTGAGCACTTGACCTGGCAGGCCAAGCCTGGCTATCTCTTCATGCGCGCGGCCGAGGCTGCCTTGCAGCCGCCTGGCGATGATCTGGAGAGTGCCGATAGCCCCGCGGCCCGCAAGTTCCGCGAAATGGCCCAGCCTGAGGCGAAGAAAAAAGCCAAGGCCGATCTTGAACGCCCTCCCTTCGAGTTTCTCAGGGGACAAATTGCGCCTTTTGATGTGCTTCCGTATTACAAGCAGAATCACTGGATGATGATGACGGTCGAGGCCCGCTCCAGCCGCGAGGACTTCAAGGGGTCGATTCGCACACAGCCGCTTTCCCTGTTTGGCTCTCAGCGTGAAATCAACTTTGGCCGGCCTGTAAATATGGATCGCAACACACCGACCCGAATGAGTTTCCCGCTTTTCGTTCCGCCCAGATATATGCCTCAGAAACTCGGCAAGGTTTTTGATCTTGATTTGTATCGTGAAGGCGGCCTGCGGCCCACGGAAATCTGGCAGACGAATGTCAGGGCCATGGAGCCCCATCAGATGGTGGTCATGATCCTTGCCAAAGATCCTGCCAGCTATAACATCTGGAACAAGATGATGGCGACCATCTCGGGAAGCCTTTCCCGCGACGTTACCACCCTGGAACGTGGCAAGTATTACCGGTTCGTGCTTCCTGAGACCCCTGACAAGCCCCTTCTGGCCCCGTCGTTCCTATTTTGGACGAGCATCAGCCACCTGGTCTGGGACGGTTTTGACCCGAATCTTTTGGATATCGATCAGCAACGTGCGATGCTCGACTGGCTTCACTGGGGTGGCCAGTTGACGATTGTCGGAGGTGCAGACTCGCGCCTTGGTTTATTGCGTGAGAGCTTTCTGGCGCCGTATTTGCCTGCCGATACGGGGGGGGCCAGCAAGCAGCTTGACACGACTGCGCTGAAACCTCTGGCAGAGGCCTACCGCCCGCCCTATCGCCCGACTGACACCCTGACGGAAGAAGATCTTGAAGTCCTTGCATTCGAAACAAAACGGACGAGCCGGCCTGAATGGAATTTGGCGGAGGGCAAACCCTCGTTGTATTATGATTCGCCATTGCCGATCATCACACAGGCGAAAGCCCCGATTTATGTCACAGGCTTAAGGCCTTTGCCGGAAGCGAGTGTGATTCCGCTTGGCAGTGACACTCAGACGACACTTGGTGTGGAATGGCGAGTGGGGCGTGGCCGGGTTGCAATTTTGGCGATCAACCCGACAGAGCCAAGTTTAAGTCGATGGCGTGGCATGGATACCTTTGTGAGACAATTGATATTGAGGCGTCCTGAGGAGGTCCGGCCGCCACCCAGAAATCTTGGGTCTGGTGAAGCCCGGCCACCGATGCTGACCTCTGCCGATTTGACATGGCTGAGGATCGGAGCCAGAGATACTGGCGGCCCTTACATACTAGCCCCTGGCCAGAATGAGCAGGTCTATTCACCACTGACTGGAACCACATCGGGCCTGGAAGAGGATGTGTTTCCAGATGAGGAAGTGGCCACCTGGATTGACGAAGCCATTTTGCCTAAAACCGCGCGGGAAACCCTGGAAGTGGCATCGGGTATCAAAATTCCAGCCATCTCGTTTGTGGCCAAATCGCTTTTGATTTATCTGGTCATACTTGTGCCGGTCAATTGGCTGATCTTTCGCAAGCTTGGCCGCAAGGAATGGGCCTGGATTGCAAATCCGGTCATGGCCCTGATTTTTGCATTGGCTATTGAGCGGATTGCAGCTTATGACCTGGGATTTGATCGTGGCCGCGATGAAATCGGGCTCCTGGAATTGCAGAGCGACTATACGCGCGGCCACCTGACAAGGTTTGGGGCTTTGGCTGCAACGGGCCGCGACACATTTCAGATTGCATTTCCGAACGATTTGAATGCGGTCTGCCTGCCACTGGCCTATTCTGCAAGCCGGGCGGATGAACGCGAAAACTCGTCATTTGATTTCATGCCGGTTCCGCTGCTCAGCGATTTTCGGGTTCAGCCCCGGAGCCTTTCCTATTATAGGTCGGAACAAATGATTGGCTTGCCGGGCCCGATCCAGTTGATCAATTCCGACGGCAAGCAAATGATCCGGAACCAGACACGATTCCGCCTGCATGATGCCACTGTGGTGGGCCCTGGCAAAATTCAGTTTCAGATCGGTGATTTAGGGGCGGGTGAATCCAAAGAATTAAAATCGTCCTCGGAATTGGAGCTGAAATCCTCGACAAGTCGATCGGAATTGATGGGAAAACTGAATCCGGAAATATTCCGCAGGATTCTGATCGGGAATGAATTTAAATGCGATGCCGATGTTGACTCATGGCGATTGGTTGCATGGTCTGACAGTTTGATCGATGGCATACAGGTGACTCCATCGCCTGATCGTGTGCGTGGTTTTACCATGGTATTGGCACATCTCAAGAGTGGGCCCGGCCCTGACATGACAACACCAAGATATGATTTTGCGAACAACAGGTTTCAAGCCCCAGTCGCCCCGAAGCCTGAGGTAATCCAACCGCCTGTGGGCCCTGGAATACCACGCGGCGGGCCAATTTCGGCATACCGGGGCGGGATCATGATTGGCCCCGCACCTGAATCTGTTCCGAAAAAACAGAACAGCCCGGTCCAGAAGCCATAAGCCAAGAATGCAAGGAGCCCAGAGTGATTGAGGTTGAGCATTTCACGAAACGTTACGGCGAATTCATGGCCGTCGACGATTTGAATCTTTCGATTGGTGAAGGAGAAATCTTTGGTTTCATTGGTCCCAATGGTGCAGGCAAAAGCACGACGATCCGATTTTTGGCAACCTTGCTGAAGGCGACATCGGGAGTGGCCCGAATTGCAGGCCATTCCGTGGCGGATGACCCGATGGCCGTTCGTCGTGTGATAGGTTTTATGCCCGACGATTTTGGTGTTTATGATGGCATGAAAGTCTGGGAGTTTCTGGATTTTTTTGCTGTCGCCTACGAAATTCCGCGCATCGATCGGCGCCGGATTATTGGAGAGGTCCTCCAGCTTCTCGACCTGACACACAAGCGGGATGACTATGTCAGCGGCCTTTCCAAAGGGATGAAACAGAGGCTCTGCCTGGCCAAGACTCTGGTTCATAATCCTCCTGTACTGATTCTTGATGAGCCGAGTTCGGGCCTTGACCCACGCGCACGCCTGGAAATGAAATATTTGCTTAACGAGCTCCGAAGAATGGGTAAAACCATTCTCATTTCGAGCCATATTCTTTCCGAGCTTGCGGACTTTTGCACCTCCATTGGTGTCATCGAACGAGGCAAGCTGCTTGCATCCGGCTCGATTCAGGATATTCAAAAGCAATTGCGATCCCACCGGGTTATCAAGGTTCGGATTCTTAACGAGGACGTTCGTCAGTTTGAATCGATTTTAAAGAATCATTTGGCCGTCAAGGCCGATTCCGTGAACACCATTGAGACGACGATTTCAGCAGAGTTTCAAGGTGATGGTCGGGCTCAGGCAGAATTATTGAGACACTTGATGGATGCAGGGGCGATTGTGGAGGCATTTGACGAAGAGCAAATCTCTTTGGAAGACGTTTTCATGATGATTACCAAAGGGATTGTGAATTGAAGATGAGACTCCTGCACAAATCCTTGGAAATTCAATCCGGAATCAGGGACTGACACACGATGGGCATGATTCGCGACAATCCAGTGCTTTCGCGCGAGCTGCTCGTGAACTTGCGAAGCCACCGTGCATTTATCCTGCAATTTCTCTACTCCGGGCTTCTTTCGGCCGCAGTGCTTGTGGCTTGGCCGCAGTCGGAAGATGGCCGGATCGGGGCAAGCGTTTCCGCGGCCCGCCAGCTTTTCGACCTGTTTTTCTATGGCCAGTTTCTGCTTGTGGCCATGGTGGCTCCGACCTTTGCAGCCGGCAGTATCACTGGCGAAAAAGAGCGAAAGACATACGAGCTCCTACTGGCCAGCCCACTGAAGCCATCCTGGATATTGACCGGAAAACTTCTCAGCTCATTGACCTATTTGATTCTATTATTGTTTTCAAGCCTTCCGATGATGATTCTTGGCTACCTTTTGGGCGGGATCCTGCTTTCGGAAGTGGCCCGGGCCTATCTTGTCCTGATCTTGGCCGCCGGCACCTTTGGGCTCATCAGTGTGGCCTGTTCCAGCTATTTCAGCCGCACCAGTTCAGCGCTTGTTGTCAGCTATCTGATCATTCTTCCCATTGCCATGACGGGTATTTATCTGGCCTCTACCGATAATGTCATTCTCAGGAATTTTGTCACGATCACCCTGCTTCCTCCGTGGACACTGGCCACCTGGACCATTGTGATCTGGCTGATCAATCTCAGGCTCTTGAAGCCGCCCGATGTCGGCAGCGAAGGCAAGGATGTCGTGGATGAAAAAGAGGAACAGAAATATGCAATCGGTGTTGTGATTGATCGCGACCTCTTCCCCGACAAGCTCTTCGCCCCTGCGAAGCGTTTAGATCTGATGCCGGATGGCACGAATCCAGTGCTTGACAAAGAGCTTCGGAGCGAGATCTTCAGCCAGGGCACACTCATGCTTCGGGTTGTGATCCAGGTCAGCATGTTTCTTTCCATCCCCCTCATGGCGGCTTTCCTCTTCTGGAAAACCATGCCGGGCTGGTATATCTGCTATGTCCTGACATTTAATCTGCTGGTCGGTCCGGTCTTCAGCGCCGGTTCCATCACTCAGGAACGAGAGCGTCAGACGCTTAATCTGCTCCTGACAACATTGCTGACACCGGGCCGTATTGTCCGTGCAAAATTGATGGCCTCCTTGCGAGTGAGCACCGTTCTCACCTTGTTGCTCACGGAGCAGGTTCTACTCGGATACGCACTGGTCCGGGAGCTCCAGATCCAACTCTTTAGCATAATTCCATTCTTTCTGATCATTCTTGCAACCTGCCTGGTCACGTCATCGCTCGGTCTGATGTGGTCCAGCCTGGTTCGTAAAACCTCGGTTGCGATCATCGCAACCTATCTTTCATTGTTGGTTTTATTTGTATTACCCATTGGCCTCTATCAATGGGCTTTGACGATATTTCCCAATACGCCTGACGATATCCTCCGCTGGTGCATGACACCAAGCCCTTACGCATCGGCTCTGAGCGTACCCATTGTCGGGAATCGCCTGACAGCCACCGGCGCTGCCATCACACCCATGGTACGCCCTTTGGCATTTGCCAATGTTCAAATTTATGTGATTTCCCTCGGAATTTCTTTGCTCATAAGCCTTATCTGCCATTTAATCACACTTGTTGCATTCCGCTACAAATGGTGGAAGGCCCGTGAATCCGTATAACGTCACCCAAAAAATGGTAAACCCCGATCGGCCGATTCCTGATTCCCAGATGGTATCTCCCAAACGGGTTTTGCCCAATCTCTCGGACCTAATGCTAATCATCGCTGCACTGGCCCTGTCGGCTGCTTTAATCAAGTCCCATAGCGAGGATTCGACATTAAAATTCCGGCTCTCAAACCACCCACCCGTGAGTGTCTGGACCAGACTTATCATGGGCCATACCCTCACAGCATTTGGCTTGATTCTTGGTGCTTCGCGATGGATTTTGACTGTCAGAAAACGTGAACGGGAAATTGCATTTGGAAACTGGTTTTGGATTACAATCAGCCTTTATCTCGTTTTCTATCTTTCAGCATCCATGGCTTGGGCTTTTGTCAATCTCGTCAGGCAACTCGACCTCTCCAGCATATCACAAACTCGTGACGCCTTGGGGCGGGTTTTTCTGCTCACCTCGCAGCAAGCCTGTTTTGACCAGTTTGCCTGGATGGTCCTTGCCGTGTGGCTCGCCACTCGACTCACTCAGCGATCATCAGATCTTGAAAATTTAAATTCGGTTGATACTAAGGAAATCCATAAACAGGATTACACCGTTTCGGTCTATTCCGGCATGGTGATCGCTTCGACCATGTTTCAGCGATTCATCGAAAGTGCTGGTTATTAAAATGCGCCTTGGGCACGCCTGATTCATTGTTATTGTTTTCAAGTGTTGGCACGGTCCCCTGACCGGGCTCGCGCGATCAGGGGGCCTTGCGATTATTTTATTAATTTTTATTCGCCGTTTTTGTGGGTCGTGCGCGCCCGATGAGGGCATCGGGCCTTCATTGTTCTGGCGGTTTTTTATTTGTTGTGGGCGCCCGATGAGGGCATCGGGCCTTCATTGTTCTGGCGGTTTTTTATTTGTCGTGCGCGCCCGATGAGGGCATCGGGCCGACATTTGCGGGGTTATCCGGCGGATTTGGCGGATGAAATCGAGGGTGGGCGGCAATGTTTTGCCGTCCCACCCTTGGGCGGTTGTCAGGCGGTGCGGGCCTTGTTGCGGCGGCGGGCCAGATAGGCCATGACACCGGTGGCGATGGCGGCCAGGGCGTAGGTGGATGGTTCGGGGACGGTGACGGGCTGGAAGGCGAGGAATTTGGGGTAGGAAGCTGTGCTCCAAGAGGTCAGGAATGTGCCCGATGCATCGAACTTACTGATGGTCTTGTTGCCGGTATTCGCGGCGTAGAGATTTCCCGAGGAATCAAACGCCAGGCCGTATGGCTTGTCCAGATTCGAGCTGATATTGCTGACGTATCCACCCGACGCATCGAACATGCTGATGGTGTTGTCGGTGTCATTCGCAGCGTATAGGTTGCCCGAAGAATCGAACGCCAGGCCAATTGGGCCGCTCAGATTCGAGCTGATATCGCTTACGTAACCTCCCGATGCATCATACTTGCTGATGGTGCCGCCGTAATCTGCTGCGTAGAGGTTGCCCGAGGAATCGAACGCCAGGCCACCTACAAGGCCCAGATTCGAGCTGATATTGCTGACGTATCCACCCGAGGAATTGAACTTGCTGATGGTGTTTTGATTTGGATTTCCGGCGTAGAGGTTGCCCGAAGAATCAAACGCCAGGCCCCATGGGCCGCTCAGATTCGAGCTGATATTGCTGACGTATCCACCCGACGCATCGAACTTGCTGATGGTGTCGTTGCCGTAATTCGCGGCGTAGAGGTTACCCGAGGAATCGAACGCCAGGCCGACTGATAGGGACAGATTCGTGCCGGCAAAAAAGGCCTCGCTGGCGGCGATTGTGGCACCATCATTGCCTGTGGTGTCGTAAGAGACGATGTAGTCGCCGTCTAACGAGACATAGAGCATGTCGGCCGCTGGCAATGGTGTGGCGAGTGCCAGCAGCATCAGCATGCTGCAAGCAATGCGGCTGAGCCGCTTGAAGAAAGCCCCGGTAAATGGGGGGGGGGTAGGAAGCTTGATCATGCAGCGGGACCCTTTGGTGGCAATCTGATGAACGGTATATCAACGGAGATGGGAGAGATTCAGAAACCCGAGAAACATCAAGACCAATGACACTGGGCCAGATTCTGATTGGCGTTTATCCATATTCTAATTTATCGGTAAAACTCAAGTGTCTCGTCAACTAAATTTTAAAAATCTTGATACCATGCAAGCAGGGTGACATCGGAAGCTGGGGGCGAGTCAGAAACGAGAATGGTGGCAATGGAGATATTTCTTGTATGGTTCGGGGGGATATTGCGTGTCAGGGGGTGGTGAGGCCGGTTGGAGTGATCTGGCTGTTTCGCTTATGAACAGATGTTTGATAGGATTGGTTTGGCGAAGCATGGTTGCGTGAAAAAAAAGTTAATGATTCAAACCAGGCAGCTGACGATATGCCTAACGATGTTGTATATTATTACGTGAGCAAGAAACAAGTTTGTCAGATTGAGCCACATGCTTCAGGGGATATCATGGAAACGCAAGCCGCAGACGATGAACCAAAGGTTTTAGGCAGCATTCATTCATCGAATATGGGGCCGATGTTGGGCGAGCTTCGGATGTCGGTGGTGATCACAACCTATCAGGCTGGCCGGCTGGTGATTTTGGGCCAGAATGATGAAGGGACACTCAATACGCATTACTGCGAATTTCGAAGGCCCATGGGCCTGGCGTTTCGTGGCGACCGGATGGCGATTGGTGTGGAGACCGAGATTCTTGAGTTCCACGACCTTCCGGCTGTGGCACGCAAGATGCCACCGGTCGGGACTTACGAAGCGGCGTATCTGCCGTGCCGGTCGCACCAGACAGGCGATATCCAGATTCATGAGATGGCCTGGGTTTCGAAATACGGCAGTGCAAGCGAGCTTGAACTGCTTTTTGTGAACACGCGGTTTTCGTGCCTTTGCAAGCGCGAGTCATCTTACAGCTTTGTTCCAGTGTGGCGGCCGAAGTTTGTGAGTGCCATCGCGCCCGAGGACAGGTGCCACTTGAATGGCTTGGCCATACGCGACAATATGCCGCGTTATGTGACGGCTCTGGGCGAGTCGGACACCCGATTCGGCTGGCGTGACAAAAAGAAGGATGGAGGCATTCTGATTGACATTCAAAGCAATGAGGTCATGACACGCGGGCTTTCCATGCCGCACTCGCCAAGGTGGTATGCAGGGAAGCTTTGGGTCCTGAATTCCGGCTGCGGCGGCTTCGGCACGATTGACCCGGCGACTGGAAGATATCAAGAAGTAACACGCCTGCCAGGCTTCACCCGGGGCCTTGATTTCGTGGGTCCTTTGGCATTTATTGGGCTTTCGCAGGTTCGTGAAAGTGCGACTTTCAGCGGGATTGAAATTGCGGATCGGCCTCTTGAAGAACGCGCATGCGGCCTTTGGGTGGTGGATATTAACACAGGGCAGACGGTTGGCTATGTCAAATTCAACGACGCCCTGCAAGAGATCTTTGCGGTCTCTCTGGTCCCTCGCTACCGCATGGATGTGATTGTGGACGACCAGAATATCCTGGCCGATTCGTTTGTCCTGCCTGACCAGGCCTTGCAGGATGTCGCCAGTCTGTTTCGGGATAATACAGCGTCTGAATGAGACTTTCAGAGGTATTTAAAAAAAGCAGAACTTGATCTGAGACCAGGCAAAAAAAAGATGAAGAAACTGACCATCGGGCCGCTTCAGTATGAATTTAACAGGCATCACGAACCACGATGCCGGATCGAGTCGGGCGAAACGCTGGTGGTGGCCTCTGAGGACGCCCTGACGGGGCAGATCAAGACCAACAACGACCGCCGCGACAAGTCCAAAATGCCTTACAGCAACCCGATGACGGGCCCGATTTATGTGGAAGGGGCCGAGCCGGGCGATGCATTGGCAGTGACGATTCATGAGATTCGTTCGACAGACGGCCAATGTGCCACGCGAACCGCCGACCCGAAGCAGCTTTGCGAATGGCTGGGGACGGATTGCCCGCATGGGACACATGTGAGCCAGATCCGGGACGGACTGGTTTATTGGAGCGACACGGTCACGATTCCCTACAAGCCGATGGTCGGCTGCCTTGGCACTGCGCCGGATTGGGGATGCCCAACGACCGGCCCGGCTGGCCCGCATGGCGGCAACTTGGATATTGTGGAAGTGTGCCCCGGCAACACGATTTACTTCCCGGTTTTTGTGAAGGGCGGGCTATTCTATCTGGGCGACCTGCATGCTGCCATGGGACACGGCGAGCTATCAGCCACTGGCCTTGAAATGGCGGGCGAAACGACGATCACAGTGCGTCTGGTGAAGGGCTTGAAGCTGTCGTGGCCGAGGATTGAGACGCCGGACGAGATCATGACCATCGTGAGCGGTAACCCGATGGAGCGGTCCATCGCGCATGCTTATGCCCTGCTTGCGCTTTGGATGGAGAGCGACTACGGCTGGAGCCGCTGGCGGGCTTATGACCTTTTGACGCACGTCGGGCAAATATCCGTAGGTTATTACGGCATTGGCACAGTGGGCGCGAAGATTCGCAGGGAGTATCTTTCAGGCGGATGAGCCTGAGAAACGGTAACGCGTAAGATCAGCCGCCGGCCAATGCGGATTCAGCCGCAAGTATAGGCTGAAGAAGGGTTTCCACTTCGTGGATTTCCGTGGTGGTGAGCTGCCGCTGGGGCGGGCGGACGGGGCCGAAGTTGCGGCCTGCGAGCTTCATGGCGGCCTTGAGCATGCCGATATTGTAGGAATCTCCAGAGCGGGCGCGATAATCTTCGATGGGTCGGATGGTTTTCAGATAGTCCATGGCTTGCGGATAGTTGCCGTTTTTAAGGGCGGCATGCATGGCCAGGGTCAGCCGCGGGCAGATGTTGCCTGCGCCTGAGGTATAACCTGTTGCGCCCGCAAGGTGAAAAAACGGAGCAAAGCGTTCGGCGGTCCCGCAATAGACACCGACAGTGCCGCGGCCCGTTTGAATGAAGCGGGTGACGGAGTCCACCTCGTTCACGGCATACTTGACGCCGACGAGCCGGCCGGTCTGGGCCAGTTCCAGCAGGAGTTGATCACTGGGCGCCGCGCCTTTCTTATAGGCCAGAAAGGGCAGGGGGAGGGCCGTCATGAGGGCTTCGAAGTAATCGAGCAGGCCACTGTCGCTGAGGTAGGGATGAACCGGCGACATAACGAGAAGGGCGTCGGCACCAGCGTCGATGGCTTTTTTGCCGATTTCAATCGAGTGCCCCACGCCCATGCCGATGGGGGCGATGACGACGGCATCAGGGCCGACGGCCGAACGCACGGTTGAGACACAAGTGGCCACTTCCTGGGCCGAAAGCGAATGAAATTCGCCGGTGCCCGCGCCAGGGATGAAAACCCGCATGCCGGAATCGTATTGCCACTTGGCAAACGCGGCGAATTCGTCGGTCAGAATGTGTGAGCCGTCTGCTGAAAATGGAGTGAGCGGGACGAGCTGAACGGTGTCGAGCCGGGATAGGTCAAATGTCATTTTTTTTTCCAATTTTCCAATGATAGATTTCGATCAGGATGTTTAACAGTTATCAGAACTGGATGAACTGCTTCCAGTTCTCGTAGATAATGCGATGGATAGCTTCATCGGGGAAGCGGGGGAACTTGGTTCCCTCTACGATGTCGTTCACCTTCCACAGCCCGGCGATGGCTTGTTCGGGGGTGGCTGAGGGGAAGTCTGAGCCGAAAATGAGCTTGTTTTCGACCCCATATTCCATGGCCGTGATAAAGGCCTGATAGTGCCGCAGCGGTCGATAGTGCAGGGCGCTGGTGTCGACATAGAGATTCGGGTGCTTGCGGATCAGGACAATGCACTCCGTTTCCCACGGGTGGCCCATGTGCGAGATGATCATGCGCAGATCAGGGCAGGCTACAGCGATATCTTCCAGCAGAACAGGGTTGGAATACTTCAGCGGGCCGGGCCTGACGAACGACGTGCCCTGGTGCCAGTTGATCGGTATGCGAAGCTTTTCAGCCATTTTAAAGAGCGGCAGGTGCCTGGGGTCTGATGGGTCGAAATTCTGATAGACAGGGCCGAGCTTCAAGCCCTTCATGCCGAGATACGTGACAAAATGGTGCAATTGCTCGACACAGGCCGGGTCGTTGGGGTCCACAGAGCACCAAGCCTGGAAGCGGTCAGCGTTGGCCCTGGCAAATTCGGCCACGGTTTCTTGCGAGCCATAAATGCCTGTAAAAGGGGCCTGAATTGCAAAAACGATGACCTTGTCGCACTGGCTGGTGGCTGCTTTGAGCTGTTCCGGGCGGCAGTCGAAATTGTGCTTCCAGCTCAGGTCGCTCACATCGCAGTGAACATCAGGCGTGAGCCGCATTTTGGCCTGCTTGGCGGCCCACGAGGTTGCGACAAATTCCTCGGAATAATGGTCTGGATACCACATCAGATTCGTGTGAATGTCAACAAGCATGGGGACCTCGTTTTTTTTAGCCTTATATTCGAGCTGTTGCCCGACACTTTTACGGCTTTCTGTCATGTTTTATGTTGTGGATCATACAATAGTTTGTTCCAATAGGCCAGACTATGCCAGATGCGGAACTTGATTTGCACCCGATTCCGAGAATACGCTTGCTTCATAAAAAAAAATGGCGTGATTCCGATTCAGACCTACGACCCGCCCAAAGGACCATCCGCCAATGACAGGCCGAACCACTGAAAAAGCCACCCGGGTGCGATTTCTGATCCTGGCTGCATTGGCGGCTGGTGCCATACTGGCGTATCTTTTGCGGGTCTGCATTTCGCCTGCCGGTACGACCATCCAGCAAGACCTTCTGATCTCAGACCCCGTCATGGGCGACATTTACAGCGCGTTTTTTCTCGGCTATTTCTGGTTCCAGCTCCCGGCCGGACTGCTCGGCAACAGGCTTGGAACAAGGCTTGGACTTAGCTTGATGGGCTTGCTGTGGGCCTTGGCGACGATTGCATCTGCCAATGCTCCCAGCAGCGCAGTTTTGTATTATTCGCGCATTGCATTGGGCTTGGCCCAGGCCGGGCTTTTTCCGGTGACCATCATGGCCATTCGTGACTGGTTTCCGCCTGATCGCCACGGCATGGCCAGCTCCATCATCACCGCCTGCATGTCCTCCGGCTCGGTCCTGGCCAACCTCCTGACAACCCGCCTGCTCACCCAGTTCGGCTGGCGAGAAACATTTCTCGGCTATGGCCTGGTGGCCATCGCGTGGTCTGCATGGTTTGTGCTCTGGTTTCGCAACAAGCCGGAATTGCACAGCCTAGTGAATCAGGCGGAACGGGACCTGATTCAGGCCAGCAGCAGAAATGCAATCGAAATACCATCACAGGCGGAATTGCCGGCAAAACCAAAACTTTCCACACGTGCCGCAATTGGTGCCATGCTGAAATCTCGCAGCATGTGGGCCTTGAATTCCCAGACATTTTTTCAGTCGTTTGGCTATGCCATCCTCATCACCTGGTTCCCGACCTATCTCATCAAGGGCCGGGGCATGAATCTGACCAATGCAGGCGACCTGACCATCATGCCCTTGGTCGGCATCGTCCTGGGCAGCCTTCTGGGCGGCTACTTGATCGACCTGATCCTGAAACGCACCGGCAGCAAATGGCTCAGCCGCTGCCTTCTGCCCGGCGCGTCGCTCATTTTGTGTGCCCTGGCGGCCATGGCTTCGTCGTGGATCAGCGACCCGGTCATGGCCGTTGGCATGATCGCTGTCGGGATGTTTTTTACGGGAATTGCAAATCCCGGCAAGTGGGCCTGCACCATCGACCTCACCGCCGGCCATTCCGCCACGGGGCTGGCCATTATGAACATGGCCGGAAACATCGGGGCATGGCTTTGCCCAAAGATTGTCGGACGAATGTTCGAGATGTTTGAGAAAGGCACAGGCAACTGGGATTATTTTCTCTGGCTGATTGTCTCCATCCAGCTCTCAGCCGCAATCTCGTGCCTCGTCCTAAACCCCAACAAGCCCGCAATTGCTGCGGAAAACTCTTGAAATCCTTCAACCGAGAATCCACGACCATGAAAATCACAGCCATTGAAACCATTCAGGTCCGGGTACCACTCAAGCCCAACCGCAATACACTCACTGCACATGGCGTGCATATTACCTCGGATTATGTCATTATCAAGGTGCATACCGATTCAGGCATCATCGGTCTGGGCGAGGCCACCGTGGCCCCGCGCTGGAGCGGCGAGACGCCCGGTTCATGCATCTGGGCCATCCGCGAAATTCTCGCCCCAAAACTTGTCGGCCTCGACCCCACTTGCATTAATCAGGCTCGCCTGCTCATGGACAGAGCCCTGAAGCTCAACCCATTCACCAAGGCCGCCGTGGAAATGGCTCTCTGGGATATCTCGGGCAAGGCCGCCGGCGTTCCGGTTTATGTGCTGCTGGGCGGCAAGGTACGCAATATCATTCCCACAAAAATGGTCATTGGCGCATTTGGGCTGGATCAGGTCAAATCGCTCACCGAAGAATTTGTCGCAATGGGCATCAAAACCATCAAGGTGAAAACCGGAATCGAGCTTGAGGCCGACGTGGCCCGTGTCAAGGCCGTGCGTGAAGCTGCCGGGCCTGATATCGGCATCACCATCGATTCCAATTGCGGATGGAGCCCGGCCACGGCCCGAGTTGCATTAAAACGCCTGAAACCGCTCAATATTCTGATAGCCGAACAGCCCATTGCACCCGGCGACAATGCCGCCATGGCCCGCCTGAGGCAAGCCAGCGGCATACCGATCATGGCCGACGAAAGTGCATTTACGCTGGCCGACACCTGGAACCTGATCCGCGACGGGGCGGTGGATGTGATAAGCATCTATCCCGGCAAAAATGGCGGAATTGCAAATTCCATTGAAATTGCAAATGCAGCCAGGTCGGCCGGCGTCTCCTGCCATATCGGGAGCAACCTTGAGCTTGGAATTGGCACGGCGGCCATGATCCACCTGGCGGCTTCAGTGGCATCCATTGACAGCGAAAAATATCCGTCCGATATTCTTGGCCCTCATTATCATGTGGCAGACCTTTTGAAAACCCCACTGAGCCTGGGTATTGAAGGGGCACTGGTGCCCACTGGCCCCGGCCTTGGTGTGGAACTTGATGAAGTTCAATTGCAGGAATTCAGGGTCGATGGACGTATTTAAAAAAATGGATCAACGGAATGAACCAAATCGGGACTTGCAGATCAAGCCCCTCTACATTTCCAAATTCAAATGGGAGGATTTTCCATTGGCAATCGCTCAAGGGCAGGGCACATCAAAATGTTCGCCCTTGACCCATGTTTCCAGAACCTGAATAGTGGCTGTGTCGCTAAATTCGTCCACGGCCCAGATTGAGCCTTCCCATAATTCTCCAATGGCAAGTGCAGGCAATTCTGATCCGATCAATCGGGCAGGATTGGTGCAAATGGTGCGTGCTGCTGTTGCGAAATCCCATCCTGTGGACTTCATCAATTGGACCACTCCTTCAGGCAGATTCTGATTCGAACCAGCCAGATAAGGCGTTCCGGCGACCACAATCTTGCCGGATTCGTCCACCGCCCATGGACCATAAGTCCCCACCGGCATGCCTGCCAGCGGACTGTGGTCGCTAATCAGGATCAATCGATCAGCGCTCTTGGCTCGTGCCATGACCCGAATGACATCGCCGGAAAGATGGTGCCCGTCGCATATGAGCGATGCAAAAAGACTGTCGTCCGCTGCCTGGCTCCAGATCGGGTTTGGATGACGTGGCAATTGCATTGCAATTCCATTTCCCAAATGCGTACTTAACCTAGCCCCGGCTTCAATCGCAGATCGGATCTCATCATGGGTTGCATTTGTATGACCCAGACTCACCACCACACCTTCCGCCACAACTGATCGAATGAATTCCACGCTGCCTGATCGCTCTGGGGCCAGGGTGATCAATCGAATTCGATTCCCTGAGGCTTCCTGCAATTCGCGGAATTCGGATAAGGTCCAGTCCCTCACATGCTCGACGGGATGAGCCCCCCGGTATCCATCCATTCCTGATATCGCAGGCCCCTCAAGATGAATTCCGGCCACCATTCGATCGACCAGCGGGTCAGAATCGCAAGCTGCGGCAATGGTTGAAACACCATGCAGATAACTGGCCCTGCTGGCTGTGATCAAGGTTGGCAAGAGCCGTGTTGTGCCTAATGAAGGCTGGGCCCGAATGATTTGAATGACTTGCTGAATGGTGATGGTCGAGTCGCTGAATGAAATCCCCCACCGGCCATTGGTCTGAATGTCCCAGACGGCGGGAACGATCCAGATTCGTGCGTGCCCAATTTCCAATTCCGCCTGAGGTTCAAATCTGACGGAGCTTATGCGTCCGTCGCTGATTCGGATTAGAACCTGCAAATGCTCACCGGCGCCTGCCAGATAACCTCGAAATTCTGTTTCTTGTTCAAGCATCTCAAGGTTCTCCTTCTGCCGGTATTTATGGTCAGACTTTTTTCCGGTCTGAAACCTGAAAATGCTTGAAATCAAGCAATATCATGCCGCTTGGCGAGTCGTTTATTGAGCGATGCGCCAATGAAATCGCGAAACAGTGGATGCGACTTCGTAGGCTTCGACAAAAATTCCGGGTGAAATTGCACTGCCAGAAACCACGGATGATCCTTGCATTCCACAATTTCAACCAACCGGCCATCCGGCGACATGCCTGTCGGCAACAGGCCAGCCTGCTTCAGACGATCCCTGAAATCATTATTCATCTCATAGCGGTGCCGGTGGCGCTCTTGAATTTCTGTTTTGCCATACGCCTTGTGGGCAAGCGATCCTTCGGTCAGTACGCATGGCCAGAGGCCAAGCCGCATGGTTCCGCCCCGCTCGTTGACCTGTCGTTGGTCGGCCATTAAAGAAATCACAGGATTTTGCGTATCCTGATCAAATTCCGTACTGTTTGCATCATTCAAATGAATTTCTTCGCGTGCATATTCAATCACAGCGCACTGCATGCCCAGACAAATACCAAAAAATGGTATGTTTTGCTTGCGGGCATAACGTATGGCTTCAATCTTTCCTTCAATCCCGCGCATTCCAAAGCCGCCCGGAATCAAAATGCCATCCACTCCGCCCAGCAGTGCTTCGGCCCCCTGACTGGAAATATCCTCGGATTCCACCCTTCGTATCATGACTCTCGCTCGATGCGAGATTCCAGCGTGGTCCAATGATTCATAAACAGATTTGTAAGCGTCGCGATGCTTGATATATTTACCGACCACTGCAATCGTCACTTCATGCTTGGGCTGCTTGACACGATCCACCAGGGCCCGCCAGTCTGCAATATCCAGAGGACCGGCTTTCAGGCCAAGCCGCTTCACGATCAGTTCATCAAGGCCGTTATTTACAAGCGAGAGCGGCACTTCGTAGATTGTAAATTCTTTGTCGCGCTCTTCAATCACTGCCTTTTTGTCGACATTGCAGAATAATGCAATCTTGTCTTTTTCGTGCTGGGGGATCGGGTGCTCGGTGCGGCAGATTAAAATGTCGGGCTGAATTCCAATCTGGCGCATCTGACCGACCGAATGCTGGGTCGGCTTGGTCTTGAGCTCGCCGGCAGCTTTCAGGTAGGGCACCAAAGTCAAATGAATATAAAGACAATTCTCACGCCCCACTTCCAGGGCAAACTGGCGAATCGCCTCCAGAAACGGCAGACTTTCAATGTCGCCAACCGTCCCGCCAATTTCCGTAATGACCACATCCACATCGTCGGTCGCGATCCGATAGACCATCTCCTTGATCTCGTCGGTCACGTGTGGGATCACCTGAACGGTGTTGCCGTCATAATAACTCCCTTCCCGTTCCTTCTGAATCACCGAAAGATAAATCTTGCCAGTCGTTGTGTTCGAATCGCGGTTCAAAAGCGAGTTGGTAAATCGCTCGTAATGACCCAGATCCAGGTCGGTTTCGGCGCCGTCATCCAGCACATAGACCTCGCCATGCTGGTAGGGGCTCATCGTGCCCGGATCCACATTGATGTATGGGTCAAACTTCTGTAAGCGAATGCGCAAGCCTCTTCGCTCAAGCAGCATACCGACCGAAGCCGATGTCAGCCCCTTGCCCAGTGAACTGACCACCCCGCCAGTGACAAATATGTGCTTCGCCATGCGTTTCGAACCCAATTTCTGCGTATTGTCTGCACCTTGGTCACCAAGGTTGCCTCTTGCCAAAGCCTGATCCCATATATTATCATAACCACGTGGGGCAGGGCAGTGTCGAGCCTGAAATTGACGTGACCACTCGGCATATTTCTGAACAGATTCCGAGATTCCCATCCTCCGATGACCATCCGCTCCAAATCATCGAAACCTTTGCCTGATAACGTCTCGCGACGCGATTTCTTCGGCCGCTTTTCCGCCGCGGCAGGCTGCGCCGTGACTGGCGCAGTCACCGCCCCGTTTGTTCTGGCGGGCGAGGGAGCCACCTTTTCGGAAGAGAAGCCGCCTGTCCGAATCGGCATCCTTGGGCTTGGTCATCGCGGGCTGGAATTGGTCGATGCCTGCCTGAAAATTCCTGCTTTTAACCCAGTCGCTTGCCACGACCCGGAACGATCCACCATCAGCCGCTGCAATGCCCGATTCCAAAGAGCCGGCCGACCCCTCCCCAGGTCAGAGGCCAATGAGTCGGAACTCATTCAGGCCGAAGATATTGACGCTCTGATCATAGCAACGCCTTCCGACCTCCACGCCTCTCAAATCCAAGCCGCAATCGATTCCGGCAAACATATCCTGACCGAAAAACCAGTCGCTCTCTCGCACCACCAGCTTCTCACCCTGCTGCCTAAAATCGAATCCCTCGACCGCCAGGTCTTCATGGTCGATATCTCCCGACGGTTTCATCCGGCCCGGACAAATCTGATTCAATTTCTGAGGGCAAACCACCTTGGGAAGCTTGTCGATGTCCAGGCCTCGTGGACACATCCGCAAGGCCCCCCCCGAGGCCGGGACGACTGGATGCTTAACCCCTCCAGGTCGGGCGACTGGCTCACGGAACACGGCGATCATCTCTGGGATCTGCTCATGGACCTGCACCCAGACTTGCCCGAAGTGACCAGCGCACGCCACCTTGCAAATCATGGACAGACCTCGCTCTTCTGGGCCGTCGGCCTGCAATGGCAGGATGGTGCATCTGCCCAAGTGCGCCACAGCCTATTGCCAGGCTCAAATTTCGCATCGCCTGGGCTCTCAGTATTGGCACAATACGAAAAAGGGCTCGTGGATTTGATCAGTGGCCGAGTCAGTGCCACCATCGCAATGCCAGCCTCTACCATATTTCCAAAAGAATTCGACACCACCACCTTCATGATGTCGACCTTTCTGGATAGAATCAAATCGTCTGATAACCATGTCCTGACCCTGCAAGCGAATCATCAGGAATGCCGGCGAGCACGATCCGTTGATGATCTGAGAGTGAAAATTCAGAGCCATTTCTCTTAAACCCATGGAAACATCTGATCATGGCGAAAAAGCGATCCACAACAGGCAAGCCGACGACTCCTGCCACGATTTCATTCGATTCTCTTTTAAATGTCACCAAGCCCCCAAAGAGCAAGATTCCAAATAGTGTCAAGAAGTTTATCAAAATCTTCGAATCTTGTGGCTTTGATTGCAAGGAAGCCGACGAAGATTCGTTCTGCATCTCTATCAAAAACACCGCCAGTCAATTTGTTTTAATCCATGAAAATCTACGCATTGCTTCAATCAATATTGTCCTGGTGACCCTGCCCAAGGTTACAGAAGCCAAAAAAATGAAGTGGATGAACCTCCAAATGATAAATTTCCCCTTGGTCAGAATCACTATGGATCCAGCCGGAATTATCATCGCCAGCATCGATTACCTTCATGTGTTTGAAGTAGATGAAATGTATTTAATGACGTTGGTCTCCACGCTGGATAGCATCGTCCATGAAATCTATTCGAGAAATGATGACAATATCCTTGACCTCGTTTTAGCCTATAAATTAAACTTCTATGAACCTGCCGAATAACATTAAAAGCCCATCGCTCGATCCCAAAGTCTATCGTCATCCCTGACTGTTTCTGTACTGAAGTATCACAAAAGACTCCCCGCAGAGCCAGCCAAGCGGGGGGGTGGGCATACAGATCACGACTCCAAAGTTGCCCTTCATCTCGCCAACCTTTACACGAAACTATTCAAAACCATGTCGCTATAATACTATTATTGGTCAACAATTAAATCAAAAAAAACGTCAAATAACTCTTTGAAAAAACCAGTCGTTTTTCAAAGGAATGGGCAGAGAGAGAATCGAACTCTCCACACCAGGATTTTCAGTCCTGTGCTCTACCAACTGAGCTATCTGCCCTTTGATAGAACTAATATACAGCCTCGGAGGGGCCTCTGTCAAGCGGTATTCTGGTTTTTCTTCTTGGAATCTTGGTTCCTGCCACGGGGCAACCAGACCCAACGGCATGGCTTCAAGTCATTTGGGATCTTTTACGGCACTCCGTTTTCGTGTCTTTCTGGACTCCCCAGGCGACAAAAGATCTGACCTGATCTGAATCATCACCCCATCCATCGACTGGCTCACAGCATCACCCGTGCTCGATTCCAGAGGCTGAGCAATTGCGTCGCCCACCTGATCCTTGCGTGGCCCAAGCTTCAGACGGTCATTCAAAACCTCTTGCTCTTTCGTTAGCTTCACAAGCCCATCCAGCGCCTTGCTCATCATCGACTCCTCAACCACCTCCGCTTTGCCCGCCAGAAGTCCCTGGATCCGACGGAACTCATCAGCACTGTCGAGCTCAATTCCCTCTTTATACGTCGCTCTCAGCCTGTTCAAAAGATCGTCAACCGATCCAGTCGGAACCAGACCCAAATAAATCAGCGACCCACCATTCTGATTCGAACTGCTTGCCTCGTCCTCCGTCATCATCCTTAAAACCACACTCCGGGTTTGCCTGAACTGGGCTAGCTCAGCCAATACCTGTTGATCTACCTTGGAATTGATCGATGGAACGTGGATCCGGATCGCTACTCGCCGGTCAACTTCTCCCAGCCTCTCTAAAAGTTTTTCGGCCGGGCTTTTGGCCAATCCTTGACCCGCTCGAACCGCAGGAGCAGAATCGCTCCTACTCCCCTTGTTCAGAATTGTTTCCATCGAGGGAACATTCGCAGCCACCTCTACAGTCGCCGGTTTGGATGCCTCAGTAGAAGCTTTCTCTGGCTCATCCTTGACTGGCTTTTCGTCGCTGCGGGCGTCGCCAATCGCCACCGTCACCATCTTCTTCGGCGTCTGTTCCGATACCGGCGGCTGATCTCTCCAAGCCATCAAGCTCATGATCGAAATCAATGAAAACGTGCCTGCACCCAACGCCCCTGCCCATAACGGAATCGTTCCGGCAGTCGAATCCCTAAGCCAGCCCCACCGCCGATCAGTCAGATACGGCCGCAACCGATCGACCATATCCACAGGTATCGACGGACGCGGCAGCGCAGAAATCGCCAGACTTCCCGATAAATACTCCTGAAATAACTTCTGAGCATCCGGTTCGCTTGACAACAAGGCCTTGATCTCCGCCGTCTCCAAATCATTCAGGTCGCCATCTACAAGTCGACTTAAAAGGGCTTGCTGCCTTTGGTTCATCGTCCGGCCGCCTCTGGTCTGATTGTCAAGATTCTTCCAAGAGCTCATCCGAGCCCAGCCCAATTCCGTATGTTCTCATGACCGGCCGGGGCTTGACCAAGTCGCGCCCTGTCTCCGGATCAATTTGCAAAAACGGCTCAAGCTTCTTACGCAACTCTTCACGAGCCCTATGAATACGACTTCTGACCGTGCCGATCGGCACCCCCAGCACATCCGCAATCTCGTCGTATTTCAAGCCGTCAAAGTCGCACATCACCAAAACCGCCCTCTGCGCTGGTGGTAACGCATTCAACGCTCGCTCAATAAAGACGTTACGCTCCTCAACCAAAAGTTTTTCCAGAGGGCTTTCCGCCGAATCCGGGTCAGTCGGGTCCATGTCTTGCTCGCCACTGTTATCCCCCCTCCAGCCAAAACTCAGGCTCGGCAGACGCTTCTTCCGCCGGTAACTGATCGCCTGATTCACCGAGATTCGATAAACCCATGTATAGAAAGAACATCCACGCTGAAATCTGTGGATATTCCGGAATACCTTCAGATAGGTGTCCTGAAGTACGTCCAAAGTCTCATCGCGTGATCCTACTATCCTCAGAATGCTCGCAAAAAGCCGGTTTTGAGTGCTCTCGACCAAATGATCAAACGCCCCAGCATCACCTGCCAGGTATCGCTCAACCCAATATTCATCGGTCTTTAAGTCGCTCATTCAAATTCTCTGACTTTTTTGACGCAGCAGGCGCCGATTTGGTTCCCATCAGAAAATTACCCGCCCGGCGATCACACTTCACACCTTGTCACTTCATTGTAGGTCTCTTATGATGTCTGAGAAAGATGATGGCGACCAAATATCATGAGACTCGAGGCCTGAATTGTCAGAAAAGTCACTTCTGAACATCGTTTGGAACAGCCAGAACTTCCCCATCGATGTCGATCAGAACCTGATCGGACTACACTGGAAAGGACCTCGGTCACTCTCGCCTGCCGAAATCCACGCCTCTGTCCGGGAAGTCGTGCATGGCTCCGATGGCCTCTACAAAATCGCAGCCTCACAACTCATGGTCGGCGATGATCGGGTCGCTCTGCCAATTTCAGGCAAATCCAGTCTGATCCTCCCAATCCTCATCCCTCTGATTCACGAACTTGAACAAATCGGCGTCAAAACCAAAAATCTTGTCATCATCTGCGAACAAAACGAATTTGATAACCTGAAAACTGCACTCGGACCAGATCTACTAGTCGTCATTCACAATGCCCCGAATATCCAGGACTGGTCTTACCTGGCCAGCACACAAGCCGGTACACGGGTCTATTTAAATCGCAATATGCTCGATTCCGATGTCATTATCCCAGTCATCGCCGCCGAGCCACATGGCGACGGAATGAAAAAAGGATTCTTGCACGGACTATGGCCCACCTTCAGCGACTTCCAAACCCAAAAAGCACTGCAACTAAGATTTCGCGAAAATCCCAGAAAACGTAAGCAGGTCCTCAAGGAAATTCAGGAAGTTCTCTGGCTTGGCGGCTTTCACCTGGCAGTGACAATCATGCCAGGAGCTGATGGACCTGCATCCGTCGTCGCCGGACGACCAAGCGATATCCAAAAAATGGTTTATCCACAAATCAATAAGAATTGGAACTGCAATATCCAGCAAACAGACGCTCAAAATGTCTTACTCTCTGCCTATGGCGATTCTAATGCTAAAATCGGCTGGCCGGAATTGCTCCAAATCATCAGAAATACATTGCTGTTAAGAAAATTCAATCAGGTCGTACTAAGTCTGGATCTTGAAGAAGCGGCAATCGACTCCATGGCAAGTCTTGCCACACATGGTGAAACCATTTCCGATCGATCCGCTCAGCGATTGTTCCGGAAACTTTTAAAACTGGCAAGTGATCAAAAAATCTACATCCTCAGCAATATCCCTGAATCGATCACCGATGACTTGAATCTGATTCACCTCGAAAGTCAAAAAGAACTCGCAAATCTATTAAATCGAAGCCGTGGTCAATGGCTTCTCATCGAACAGGCGGATCGGGTCAGAATCCAGAACTAATCCAATCGCACAGTTTCAATCATTTATCAAACCAGACCAAGAGACACAAAATGAATGCAATATTTGATCAGACCGATTGGTCAGTCCTACGAATCTCAGGCCCTGACCGCGCGAAATCGCTCAACAACATGTCTACTCAAGACATTAAAAAAATGCTTCCTGAAACCTCAAGCGAAACCTTCATTACAAACCTTCAAGGCAAGACCATTGGATTTTGTACGGTCCACACGTTCAATGACGAAATCCTGATCCGATCCAACCCAGATAGCCTTCAGCACGTTTCCCAGGCTCTCGCCAAATATTCCATCTTTGACAATTCCAGCATCGAAGATATCACCAGTGAAATCGATCAATTGGTATTATTCGGCGAGTCCGTCCAGCAATCGCTTTTTTCTTTCACAAAAACCAGGACCGATCAAACTCAGAAAATTCATTATGATCAAACCGTCCCCGGATATCAATTTCCGGATCAATTGACAAATCACAACGGTGTTGTGCTCCTCGTGCCCAAAGGTTCCAAGGATTCGATCATCAAATCCCTTCTTCATTCTGACAATACAAACGCCTTTAAAGGCTCAGATCAAGAATTTGAACGATTGCGAATCCGCAATGCCTGGCCCATTTATGGACAAGATATTCTTATTGACAATCTTCCCCAGGAAATTGATCGCGATGCAACCTCTATCAGCTTCAATAAAGGCTGTTATCTCGGCCAGGAGACTGTGGCAAGGCTCGATGCGCTCGGCCATGTCAATCGGCTTTTGATGGGATTCGTCTGGAAACCTGCCGAAAGCACCGATGCTTCTGTCAAATTCTCAGGCACAAAAAATATTCAAAATGTTGAGGGTCAAACTGTTGGACAAATTCGTTCGATCGCAGAAACATCAAATCCGTCCGAGTTCATCGGGCTTGCCTTGATACGAATCAAGGCTCTGGAGACTCCAATACATGTTGAGTCGGACCCCTCAGGTACCATTCAATTTCTGAAGGCAGCAGATTTTCGCAATCAGATGAAGTGACACTTTGGTCGCGGCCCGTTTCAAAAAAACTCCTCTCTTTATAAGACTAATTCGGAATTCTTATGGTCAATTCCATACAGGGTACGCACAAGTTTGCATAAACCTCCCCTTTAAGATACCTCACAATCGATTTCGTGATGGACAGACCAAGCCCCACTCCTCCTGATTCCTTGTCACGTGAAGGATCAATCCGCTCAAATGGCATGAATATGCGATCCAGATCTTGCTCAGGAATACCCATTCCAAAATCCCTGATTTTAATCTCGATCCAATTCCTGTTCGTAGTGGTTCCCGCATCGAGATGGATATTTGTCTCTTGGGCTGTATATCGAATGGCATTCTCCAAAATATTCGTGATGGCAATTCTTAACAAGGGCCGATCGCTTTTTATATGCAAATCCGCATGACAAGTCACAACCAGTTCACAATTCTTTTTCGTGGCCAGTGGTTTGACCTTCATCGTAATATCTTTTAGCAGGCTCTCCAGGCTAAAGACTTCAGTCGTGAGTTCAAACTCCTTACGCTCATATTGGGACAACTTCAAAAGGCTTGATGCAATGCAGGAAAGCTCTTCGACCTCAATTCTCAAGGAATCAAGTGCTTCATTTTCGTCTTGAATCTTTGGCAGTAAATCGATCAGTAAAGTCATTCTGGCTAAGGGTTGCCTGATCTCATGGGCAAGATTCACGGTCATTCTTCGTTCAGAAAGGATCAGGCTCTGGACCCGATCTGCAAGTTGGTTGAATGTTCTTGCAATATTTCCGATTTCGTCTTTCCTTTTGAAGTCAATTCGCTCATCAAAATCACCTGACCGAAATCGCGACATGGCCTGATCGATCCTGACAAGTGGGTCGGATATTAAAGTCTTGACCACAACAATTGTTACGAACGAAAAAATTAGAGGATAAGGATAAAGCCAGATCTCTCCAAGTGGAGTGTTTAAGTAGATCGCCCGGATGACTACGCCGAGATACCGGAAAAAAATCAGGACCAAGAGTAGTTTCATTGCGATCGTTCTCATGGCAAATCCACCACCACGATTTCATATCCTATGCCCCAAACCGTGCGAATCATAGAGCTCCATCGCCCAAGTTTCTTTCGTAAATGGACAATCTTCACATCCATATTTCGTGTATTATAATCCAGCTCATGACCCATGAGTTTACGATAGATGGTCTTGCGATCCAGAGGTATGCCGGAACTGTGAATCAGAATCATCAATATATGATACTCCATATCCGAAAGCATCAGCCGCTCACCATCAAGCTTCACGATGTGCGACGCCCTTTCAATCTCAATCGGACCAAATTTTGTAATCTTGTTCGTAAGGTCCTGAGTCACCAGTCTGTGCTTCAACGCATTGTTGATTCTTGCGACCAGTTCCGCAGTAAAAAAAGGTTTGACAATGTAGTCGTCAGCACCGAGATTGAATCCATTGACCCTGTCTTTGACATTCGATAATGCCGTCAACATGATCACGGGTATGGTGCTGAACTCGCGCACCTCTTTCAATAGGTCAAGCCCGGAAATGGCTGGCATCATGATATCAAGCAATAGAATATCATAAAGATTATTCTTGATGTTCGGGATCGCATCAAGCCCGTTACTCATCACTACACAATCAAACCCCTCCTTGGTCAAAGAAAGCTTGATGAGTCGACAGAGTTTCTTGTCGTCGTCAAGAATTAAAACCCGTTTTTTCAAAGCTTGTGACGCTGGCATGAACTCGCTTCTTCTTTCAATCAATCCTGAATTGATCCTAAGCTACGGATAGGCCACCATTTGACCTGAGAAAATCCGATCTGAAATTTTGTTCAGACTTATCCCATTGAACTCCCATCAACGAGTGTTCCCATAAAAAAGGACTTGATAAGTTCCTGTAAAACCCGATGAGTACCCACGACCCAGTTCTGGCCGACACCTATGCCACACGTCCCTATTCTAAGTCGGCTTAATTCCATTGGCAAGTGATTCGGTTAATGTCTTGATATTTTTTGTGATCCAATTGTTCCGTAAGTAAGAATTATCACAACTTTCACCCAGCAACTTGAGTACTCTGCGTGGATGATAAGGATTGGGCAATCGGTCAGAAATCTCTACCTCGCGTGGTTGCGTCCCCATACGAATTCGATTCAAGATTTCGTCGGAAGATGACTTGAAAATTGTAGAAAGAGAGAGTCTGCCAAGGAACAGATCCACGATCATCCATGATCCTCCTGTGTGACCAGTTTCACGTTTTATACTTTGAGCGGCCATGATCGTTACATTTTTCACCGATGCCGGAGGCACGATAGCCTGTATCCGTTCTTAACACTAGTCAGCGAGAGACAAACACTCAATTTTCCATGATTCCAACGCCCACTGAACCAGTCGCAACTTGGCAATGTGCCGATTGACATCGCATAAAGGTAATGTTAGGATTTTTGACATGGGCATGGCCTGTCATAGACTATTCTGTAAACGGCTGTTTTAGACTGACTGCTCATGCAGATAAGACCCAAATATTCATGGAATAGAGCCCTGAGTGGCTTCACATTGATGGAATTACTAGTCGTGATTGCGATCATTTCCATCTTGATATCGCTTTTGTTGCCGGCGGTTCAATCGGCTCGCGAAGCGGCTCGGCGCGTGGCGTGTACAAACAATCTCAAGCAGATCGGTTTGGGCCTCCATAATTATGAATCGGCTCATGGTCTGTTTCCACCTGGCAGGATCAACACTTATATTGCAGGAAATGGCCATTGCTGGGGGGCTCATTCGCAGCTCCTGCCGTTTCTGGAACAGCAGGTCTTATACAGTTCCATAAATTTCAGCATAAATCCAGACCCTGACTACACATTGTCAAACTCTGTGGCCAATATGACGGTTGTCACCACTCCATTAAAGCATTTGCTTTGCCCATCGGATACTGGTCCATGGCTTGTCCAGGTGGGTGGTGGAGCTTATGCATCGCACAATTATTCTGTCAATGCTGGATCCGGTTATTCCTTAATACAAAATGCCCTAAATTCGGCGAGCCCTCCGAACGGGATTTTCTTTGAGAATTCATCGGTCCGTATTGCGTCGATCACGGATGGCACGTCGCAAACGGTTGCCGTCAGCGAAACGATTCGGTCATCGACGGGTGCTCCAACGGGATTCAACGGCTTAGCCCTGTTCCGGCAGGATCCACTCGGCGGATTTGTGATTACTGGTAACAATACGGCGGGCAATGGTCCTCCAATATTTTCGGATGCGGACTATGAAATGCTATGCCTGACAGGCTCGCCACCCGGTTTTCAGCCAACACGAGGTGTCAAATGGTTTTATGGAGCGCCGGGACACAGTATGTACAATCATCGAAGAAGCCCCAACGACAATCGGCCGGATTGTCGCGGTGGTCTGCCGCACAGCGATAAATCTCCAGCTGACTGGGTCAATCTCTCTTTAAACATGGCGGCCCGGAGCAGGCATCCAGGCGGGATAAATTCTCTGTTGTGCGATGGCAGTGTCAAATATGTGAAAAACTCTATCAATTCAGCCACCTGGCAAAGCCTGGGCAGCCGCAGTGGTGCGGAAGTGCAGTCAATCTGGAGCGACTAAATTCCCATACAGCCAATGAAGTGCTATTTTTTGCTGGCAGACAGCCGTTTTTCTGATTCTTTTCCTGTTTCTATTTCATTGATCTGGCATTGATCAGAAATCGAAAGGGTTGCGTGGGCAAATCGAATCTGGCAGAATGATTTACGGAAGGCCTTGTGGCTCTTCATCCAATAAAATGCTCAAGAGATCTGATGGAATATAAAAAGATGCAAAAGGGTTTGGATCAGACCTGTCGAATTCCGATTCGCCGGCTTGTCATTTTTATGGCCGCTCTGATGGCCTCATCGATTTCGGTGCAAGCCGATGAGAGGCCAAACATTGTGATGATCGTGGCCGACGACCTTGGGCGTCAGGATTGCGGTTTCATGGGTGGAATCGAGATCAAAACACCGCATCTGGACCATCTTGCCCGGGCCGGCGCCATACTCGACGCCCATTATGTCTTGCCCGTATGCAGCCCGACCCGAGCGGCCCTGATGACAGGCCGATATCCTATGCGTCATGGTCTTCAGGTCGGTGTGGTGCGGCCCTGGGCCCAGTATGGGCTGCCACTGGCCGAGCAATTGTTGTCTCAAGCCTTGAAACAGTCTGGTTACAAAACGGCGATTGTGGGGAAGTGGCATTTGGGCCATTTCGAGCCCGAATACTTGCCCACAAGGCGCGGGTTCGACCATCAATATGGGCATTATAATGGGGCAATCGATTATTTTGATCATACGCGTGATGGCGGTTTTGACTGGCACAGTGATGACAAAGCAAGTCACGATATAGGATACAGCACAACTCTGATTGCCGACTATGCCGCCCGTTTTGTGGCAGAAAATGCCTCGAAATCGCCTTTTTTTCTTTATGTTCCGTTCAATGCCGTACACGCGCCGCATCAGGTGCCTGAGTCCTATATGAAGCCATATTCGCATTTAAAAGGCGAGCGACGGAATTATGCAGGCATGCTTGCAGCGATGGATGAAGCGGTTGGCAGGATTGTGAAATCGGTGGAAAGTGCAGGCATAAGGCATAAAACCCTGTTCCTTTTCACCAGCGATAATGGCGGCCCGAGCCCGGGCAAAATCACGGATAATGGCAGGTTTCGGGCTGGCAAAGGCACGCTTTATGAAGGCGGAGTAAGGGTTGCCGCCTTTGCCACATGGGACAATCATATTAATGCCGGCATCACCATCCGCGAGCCGATCCATGCTGTAGACTGGTACCCGACGCTGACCAAGCTTGCAGGAGCAACCCCGGACCAGAATTTACCGCTGGATGGGATGGATATCTGGCCTGTGATTGTGGCTGGTGCGAGATCGCCTCACGATGCCATTTTATTAAATTCAACACCCAATCAAGGAGCCATCAGGGCAGGGGACTGGAAGCTGGTGGTGAAAAATGGCGACGAGAATCCGGACGGAGACGAGCCCGCCAAATCAAAGCAGGCCAAACCCAAAAAAGCGGCCGTCAGATCTGTCGAGCTATTTGACTTAAACGCTGATCCCTATGAGTCAATAAATCTTGCAACGGATCGACCTGAAAAGGTCTTGGAATTGAAAACCAGGCTTGATCAATTTGCCAGACAGGCCATCAGGCCCAAGGCACGCCCAAAACCGAATGGCTTTCAGGCGCCCCAGGTCTGGGGCGAATCCAACGCAAAGGCTATCAAAAAATGATCAATAAATTTCAATCTGTTCTGATTCTTTCAATATCAACTCTTTTTGCATTGCAAATGGCCAATGCGGGTGAGCCGCGACTGAATCAGGTTCAGGTGATCGGGACCCACAATTCCTATCACATTGCGCCACATCCTGAATTAATGCAACTGATCCAGTCCACCAGCAAGCGACTTGCTGAATCACTGGATTACTCGCACAGGCCACTTGCAGAACAATTCGAAACGCTTGGAATTCGTCAGATTGAACTCGACCTGTTTCATGATCCAATCGGCGGGCACTATTCCAATCCTTTTTTACGAAAGACCCTGAAAACACTTGGCAAGAATCCGGGCCCCGACCCAAATGCAAATGGGCATCTGCAAAAGCCTGGCCTGAAGGTGCTGCATGTACAGGACATGGACTATCATTCGTCTGCCCCGACCTTCAAGCAGGCTCTGGCTCAGGTCCGGACATGGTCGAAAAGTCGCCCGAGACATATACCTTTAATGATACTTGTGGAATTGAAGGACGGAGCGATTCCCGGCCTTCCCACCAAGCCTTTTGTGTTTGACAAGCAGGCTCTGGATCAGGTGGATCTGGAGATTGACTCGATTTTCAGCCATAACGAGCTCTTCACGCCTGATGATCTGCGTGGGAGTTATCCCACTCTACCGGCTGCAATTTCTGGTAAGGGCTGGCCTGAGCTTGACAAGGTGCGTGGCAAGGTCATGTTCGCGCTTGATAATGAGGGGAAAATACGAGACTTGTATCTTGAGGGGCATGAGAATTTGAGTCAGAGGCGTCTCTTTGTGACGGCCCCATCGGAGGGGCATCCGGCGGCCTCATTTTTCAAGATCAATGATTCTGTTGGAGATTTTGAGAGAATTCAGAGGCTCGTGCGGTCGGGCCATCTGGTACGTACCCGGGCCGATTCCGACACCCGGCAATCTCGCACAAACGATCCGTTTCAGAGCGAGCGGGCCCTGGCCAGCGGAGCCCAGTACATCAGCACCGACTATCGGGAATCCCGTCCGGAATTTTCCGGATATGAGGTAAAATTTCCAAAGGGTGTTGTGGCTCGGCCGAATCCGGTTTCTGGAGCATCGATCAAGGCCTTGGATTTGGAATGAGTGCATGGATTGGTTTTACAGATAAGGCCTTTAACTTTGACATGACATCTAAAGAATATGCAGGAAGCCCCTTAGTGAGTGAATAAGTGGCTGGAATTTCAACAATCTCAAGCAGGATCCTTGCAATTTCGATAAGATCTGGTACATTACTGCATTCCGAAAGTTGGGGATACCGCGCATGAGCGGAATCTTGAGACACCCATTGAATTGGACGGCGTTCAGGGCATGTTCGACGATCTGAATAAACGACTTGGTTCCGCGTTCGGTCGATTCCGGGCCAGGGGACTTCTGACAGAAGCCAATATCCGGGAGGGGCTTCGGGAGGTCAGGACTGCGCTTCTTGAGGCCGATGTCAGCCTGAGTGTGGTTCAGGAGCTGATGGATCGGATCACGGAAAAGGCGGTCGGCGCCCAGTTGATCAAGAGCATCAAGGCAGACCAGCAGGTTGTGAAGATTGTTCACGACGAGCTGCTGGAGATCATGGGCAAGAGCGATACGGAGATCCGATTCGAGAAGACTGGCCCGACGATCATCATGCTTTGCGG
Source organism: Candidatus Kuenenia stuttgartensis (assembly GCA_945865635.1). Classification (GTDB taxonomy): domain Bacteria; phylum Planctomycetota; class Planctomycetia; order Isosphaerales; family Isosphaeraceae; genus QWQI01. Next base: position 13,367 of record CAMBEP010000022.1, on the reverse strand, counting down.
GCTTCAGGGGTCAGGCAAGACGACAACGGTGGGCAAGCTGGCCAAGATGCTTGTTGAGAAGCACAATCGGCGGCCGATGCTTGTGGCGGCGGATTTGCAGCGACCTGCGGCCATTGAGCAGCTCAAAGTCCTGGGCCATCAGGTTGGGGTACCGGTCTTTGCCGAGGATGGTGCGAGCGACCCTGTGAAGCTGTGTCAGGCCAGCCTTGTGGCGGCGAACAAGCTTGATCGGGACACGATCATTCTGGATACCGCTGGTCGTCTTCACATTGACGACGACTTGATGGAACAGCTTCAGCAGATTGAAAAACGGTTGCGGCCGCACGTGGTATATTTTGTTTGCGATGCGATGACGGGCCAGGATGCGGTCAATTCGGCAGACGCTTTCAATAAGGCGCTTGACCTTGACGGTGTGATTCTGACGAAACTCGATGGCGATGCTCGTGGTGGAGCGGCTTTGTCGATCCGTCAGGTGACAGGCGTTCCGATCAAATTTGTGGGTAAGGGCGAGAAGCTCGACAAGCTGGAAGGTTTTGATCCAGCCAGGGTTGTGGGTCAAATGCTGGGCATGGGCGACATCGTCAGCCTGGTGGAAGAGGCTCAGCGTCACATCACCGACGAAGAGGCTGCCCTTCAGCAGGAGCGTCTCTCCAAGGGAAAGTTTGACCTGAACGACTTCCGCACCCAGATCATTCAGATGAAAAAAATGGGCCCTGTCAAGGACTTGCTGGGCAAGATACCGGGCATGAACCAGATGGCCGGCCAGCTTGAAGGGGTGGATGCCGACAAGGAAGTTCGCCGGATTGAAGGCATCATTGATTCGATGACACCCCGGGAGCGATCGACACCGGGGGTGATCGACATTGCTCGTCGTCGGCGAATTGCGGCCGGTGCAGGGGTCGATCCAGCCGATGTTTCCAGCCTGATCAAGCAGTTTGACGGCATGGCAGCTCTTATCAAGCAGATGTCGCAAATGTCGTTGATGGATAGGGTTCGGGCATTGACGGGTATGGGCCGCAATGGAATGATGAATCCCGGTGCCCAGTTTGGGGTGCCCAAGGCGGGCACTGGCAAGCGTCTGAGCCCCAAAGAAAAAGAGAAGATGCGCAAGGAACGCGAAAAGGCCGACAGAAAGCGTCGGCGTGACGGGAAATAGGGAATCAGGATGATGGACTGGCCTCAGAGGGCAGTCATTGAGAAGTCACGGCCCAATGGCCGATGAAAGATGTGATACGATTCACGTATTGCATAGAGGTTGGTGAAGTGGGTTGAACGAGTGCTCCGTTATGTTCGGAACGTATCGACCCACCGTTTCAATGGAGATGGTGAACAGCATGGTTCGCATTCGGATGAAGTCGATGGGCCGCTTGCATAGGCCGTTTTATCGTATTTGTGTGATGGATGCCAAGTCACCGCGCGATGGGCGCGTGATTGAGGAACTGGGCCACTATGACCCCTTGGTTCGCGACGTTGAATCCCGCGAAGTGCTGAACAAGGAACGAGCTGCATACTGGCTCTCCTGTGGCGCCCAGCCATCAGAAAAAGTGGCTGTCATTCTCAAGCGACATGGTGTGACCAACCCAGCCGCCAAAAAGGCCTGAGTCATTTCTGGAATCCAACGGGCGATCCGTTCAAAAGATAAGGCCGATCAAATCCAATGACCGACCTTTCCGACAACGGCTCTCCGGCAATTCGATTCGATGTACTCACGCTTTTCCCAGGCTTGTTCGACGGCTTTCTGACCGAGTCCATCCTTGGCAGGGCCATTCGCAACCAGCTTGTTGACGTCCGTCTTTGGGATTTGCGTCAATGGGCCGTAAACAAGTTCGGACAGGTGGATGATCGCCCTTTTGGTGGTGGTCCAGGCATGCTGCTCATGGCCCCTCCCGTTGTGGATGGGGTTGAAGCCATTGCCAAAGACGACCCAGCCCCGGCCCACGTGGTCCTGATGTCGCCCGGCGGGCGAACTTTTGACCAGGCCAAGGCCCGCGAACTTCTCGAAAAACGACGCCTGATACTCATCTGCGGCCGTTACGAGGGGTTTGACCAGCGTGCAATTGACATCCTCAGCCCCGAACTGCTTTCCATCGGCGATTATGTACTCTCCGGTGGCGAAGTTCCCGCAATGGTTGTGATTGACGCCGTCATGCGGCTCGTGCCAGGTGTCTTGGGCCATGATTCCAGCGCGTCCGACGAGTCGTTTCATGACGACCGCGGACTGGTTGAATATCCCCATTACACTCGACCCCGCGAATACAGGGGCCTGGGTGTGCCGGAAATTCTACTCAGCGGCGACCATGCCCGAATTGCCAAATGGCGCGAAAGCCAGCGACGAACAAAAGACAATGGATACATTTCTTGGTAGAATCCGCCTCAATCACTCGATGTCGTTTGAAGCGGCTCAAAATCACTAGCACGGAGATCTTTGAACATGCAGAATGCGTTGATGCAGAAAGTGGAGGACGCAAGTGTTCGCGCCTCCATTCTAAAGTTTGAAATCGGCGATACCGTCGATGTACACGTGCGGATCCTGGAAGGCGACAAAGAGCGTATCCAGATCTTCAACGGTGTCGTCATCGGCCGATCCGGTGGTGGCCCCCGTGAAATGTTCGTCGTTCGACGAATTGTTCAAGGCGAAGGCGTCGAGCGTAAATTCCCTATCCACAGCCCACGAATTGCCGACGTTGTCGTCAAGCGTTCCGGCCTCGTGCGCCGTGCCAAGCTCAATTACCTACGCGATCGTACCGGAAAGGCTGTTCGTCTTCGCGAACGTTTCCCTACCGGAAAAATCAAAGCCGAACTGGCCGCCGCCAAGGCTGTTCGCAAGTCGGCCAAGCAAGCCAAAAAAGCCGCTGCCGAATAAGTCGCCTCACTGTTCCGACTTTTCCAAGTCAGAAACCCGGAGAATTGCTCCGGGTTTTGTTTTTTCTCTGCCATGCATCGAATTTCATTCAAAATCCGATCTCATTTCGATATCATGGATTTCAATGCAGTTCAGGCAAGAGCAAGAACCAGAATTCCTGCCGGTTTGAAACTCTAAAAATCTCGAAATCTGCCAAGGACTCTTCCGGATGTTTACGGATCCACCACGCCAGGTCGAACGAATCGCCCGAAAATTCGACGATACACGCATCGTCGACCCCTACAGCCAGATTCAGCTCGATCAGCCCTCAGCCGCTTCGCTCGCAGAACTCATGGCACATCCTGCACTTCAGGCTGAACTACAATCCGTCGGCATGCCAGCAGATGCCACCTGCCCGACCAAAGAGCCTCTTGATCGGGTCAAGGCCGCCTTGGCTTACCTGCCAGGCATCCGCAACACGGCCACCTCATGGCGATTCTTCCGAATCCTGAATGACCTCTACGACTTCACGGAGCCCATGATTGAGCTCTCTAACTTCCAAGCCCTCGCCGACACGGTCTCGGCTGCACACTTTCGGCCCAATTGGGCGGGCGAAGTTCTGGGAGACAAGGCTCATATCGATATCGTCGCCACAAACCTCCAGAATCGCTCCACAGCCCTCAATTCAGCCGATGCCGAAGACGCTCTCGGCGTGACCACCCGATATTATCTGGATGCCTCCTCACTACTCTCCCACAAAAATTACTCCCAAGCCGCCCACAAGCAGGCTCCCAAGCCCGGCTATGTCAGCCATTTGCATAAAACACTCGGTGCTGCCCCAAAATCGTTCGTGCATCTCAATCGGCTGATCGGCTCATGGCTCGACAACACCGTCAATGGCCAGGTCCAATTCTCCAATGTTCGCCTTCCCATGAAGTTCCGGTTCAGCCCACCCGACGAATTCACCATCGATCAGCTTCTCGATCGCGCCAACGGCGATGTCCCACTGACCGACGATGAAACTCACCAAGTCGTCCATGCCGCCGGATGGGCCTTGCTCGGCTGGCACCATGAGAATCGCAAAACCGTCCAGATTCTGGCCACAGGCCATTCTCCGTTCCAGCCCACATCCTGCCCCGCCATGATGACAAAGCTGTTCCAAACCTTTTCAGGAGCAACGTTTGCAATCCTGAGCGGCACATCGCAACTGGCCCTCAACATCAATCATCTGGCCTCCCATGTGCCGAATCTGGCTCAAGTCGGAAACTCAAATGGTGGATTTGTCACCGACCTGATCGCCAGAGAAATCGCATTGCGGCTGCAAGTGGCTCCATCCTCAAAAACCTCTGCATTTTTGAGCCATGCCCCAAGTGTGGAATGGACTTACGGCAATCTTCAAATCGTCCGCAGGGGCCTGGCCAAAGCCCTCTCCGCCATGATCGAGGATGACCTCCTTCACGAACGTCAGGTGCCCCAAATTCTCAATCAAATCCTAAACCACTCTCCACGATCAATTTATGGGCTTGCATGATAATCGCTTCGGTCATCGTCCTACACACAGTTTTCAAGCCAGTCTTTCGCTCCAGTCTCTAGTTGCTCAGGATTCCAAACGTGTCCGAACCCTTGCACATTGTTCAGTACCCGCACCCGGTTCTGCGAACCGTCAGCAAACCCCTGGAGCGACTGGATCAAAACTTCCAGAGCACCATTCGTGGAATGTTTGAATTGATGTATGCAGCCTATGGGATCGGTCTGGCAGCCAATCAGGTGGGTCTTCCATTCCGGTTCTTCATTCTGAATCTGATGGCCGACCCGAATCAGCCCGAACACGAGCAAGTCTTTATCAATCCTGAGATTATCAAGCGTCATTCGGGCGAGGAGGGCGAGGAAGGCTGCCTCAGCCTGCCGGCACTCTATGGCAAAGTGCATCGCGCAAAACGGGTCCGGGTCAGGTCATACAATCTCAAGGGCGAGCTGGTCGAGGTCGATGCCGATGGGCTTTATGCCCGCGCCATTCAGCACGAAATCGACCACCTGGATGGCAAGCTCTTTATCGACTATCTGAGTGTTCTCAAGCGGGCCACTGTCTCGAAGCAGATTCGTCAGTTTGAGAAAGACTTTGCAGAGTCTCAATCGATCGGCGCACTGGCCTCGACAGAGACCCTTCAGTCGCAAGTCAATCTGATCCGAACCGCCTCAGTCGTACCAGCACCCGTTTTGCCGCCCCGCTTGCCAGCAGGGGTCGAGCGCCCTTCAGGGTCGAGAGAAACCACGGCATGACCCATTTTCAAGAACCTACTCCACTCGCCGATGCCAAATCCGCACGCCTTGTTTTTCTTGGCACAAAGGATTTTGCTTTACCGTCATTTGAATATTTATGTCGAAATGGCTGGCAAATTCTGGCATTGATCACGCAGCCTGATCGGCCACAGGGACGCAAGCAGCAATTGATTCACAGTAAAATCAAATGCTTCGCACAGGCTCAAGGAATTCCCGTCCTGCAGCCTGAAGATTTAAATTCCCCGGAAGCCACCCAAACCCTTGCTGAGCTTAGGCCTGACTTGCTTGTAACGGTCGCTTATGGTCAGATTTTAAAGCCTTATATTTTATCAATTGCACCGTTCGGAGGTGTCAATCTGCATGGTTCACTCCTGCCCAAATATCGAGGCGCTGCCCCCGTGGCCCGCGCCCTTGAGCAGGGCGATCTCCACACGGGCGTGACTGTCATTCAAATGTCAGCCCAGGTCGATGCCGGCGGAATGCTGGCCATCGCCTTTACACCAATCGGCCCGGAGGATAATGCTTTGACTCTGGAAGCACATCTGGCTGAAATAGGCGCTCCGGTATTGGGCGAAGCCATCCGAAATTATCTGGAAGGCAATCTCGAGCCAATCCATCAGGATGGAAGCTCGGCGAGCAGGGCCCCGAAACTGACCAAGGAAGAGTCGTTTATCGACTGGTACGCACCCGCCTTCAAAGTCGACAGATTTATCAGGGCCATGAATCCTTGGCCCTTGGCCCGCTCTCATTTTCATACAAAATCGAATCATAAATCAATTCTGGTTATGATTCACCATTCCCATTTATCAGATTCTGACGTCAAAAGCAGTGCGGAACCAGGCCAGATAATTGCAATCACGAAAGATCATATTGAAGTGGCTTGTGGCGATGGCCATGGCGTTGAGTTAAAATCAATCCAGACCGACGGGCGAAACTTATTGCCGATCACAGATTGGGCGCGTGGAATGCGTCCGACTGTAGGCGACCAATTCCTACGAGAGAAAAGACTGGGATTATGATCATCCGGAACGACTTCCTGAAGTGCTTATTTTCTGGCCTCCTGCTACTCTCTTTTAAGCAAGGTGCGCAGGCTCAGGAAACGCAACCAACCCACACCAAAGATGATTTGAAATCGGTGAAAGCCGCGATTGAATCCGGCAAGGCTGTGATGCTGGATGTTCGTGAAAAGGCGGAGTGGGAAAATGGGCATCTCAAGGACGCCAGATTTTTGCCCATGAGCGAGCTGACCAAGAGCAATGGCGACTCATTTCTGAAGCTCAAGATTGACAGGCAGAAAATCGTCTACACGCATTGCGGGGCAGGCGTCAGGGCCTTGAAAGCCTCTACACTTTTAAAGCAGAAGGGCTATGATGTTCGGGCCTTGAAACCCGGATTTTCCGACTTGCTTGATGCCGGCTTTCCAGAAGCCAAATAAACAATAGATCACTCGTAAAGATCATTCAAATCCATTGAAACTCAACGGAAAACTCTCTTAAAGACTATTGCCTTTCATAAACTTTGCAAAAGGCTTTGAAAAATCTCGTGCAAATCCGTTTGGCATGCATGGATCTTTTGAGGAATGGTCAGCCCAGGGAAAATAGAATTCTGATCAATCATTTGATCAAGAAAGGGAAGCTCCTCATTCTGTATGACGAGATGACTTGTCAATCGATTACGATAGATTCTTGCGACAGTTTCGATCTCTCTGTAAAACAAATAGATTTGTGAAATGCGATTGGCAATTTCAGGCTTGAGAATTCCAGGATTTTGCAATTGCTGGATAGCATCCAGAATATTCGTTTTTGGAATGGTCTTTGACGCTCTGAAGTGTCGCATTTGCAATGCCTGAATCAAGAGCTCTGCCTCATGAATGCCGCCCTTGGCTCGCTTGAGGTCAAATGTCGCGTCGTCCTTGGAATTCAGGGTTTTATCACGCAAATAGCGAATTTCATCTGCAATTTCCGCCGGTGAATGGTCATTCAGAAATGTCATATCACGGACCAGCTGGCAGATGTCGATTTTGTGCAGAGGATCCAGATAAAGTGGTCTTGCCTTCAATAAAGCAAATCTTTCCCAGAGTCTTGAGTCTTTTGACCGATAGTATTTTTCAAATTGTTCAACAGAAATGGAAAGTGGGCCTGAGGATCCGAACGGTCGCAAGCGAGTATCAATGCGATAGACAAATTTCGGTCCAACGCCACCAAGGCCACGAATGAGTCGTGCAGCAAGATCCTGAAAATAAGATTCCGAAGAAAGTCTCAATCGATTCTGAATGATTTCCGGATTGACTTCATGCAAAAACATCAAATCAAGATCACTGTGAAACAGCAGGTCTTCTCCACCAAGTTTACCTAATGCGATGATATGCCAGCTTCCTGGCCCTGCATTCTGGCCGGTAATCTGTCTCCATCGAATCAGCCCTTCTTCCTGAATCTGATTTGCATAATAACGAATGATCGAATCTGCAATGTTTGATAACTGACTGGTGAGATTACGCACATCATTGCCCGATAATGGGAATCGGTGCTGTAATGCAACCCTCAGCCAGAGATCATCTCTTGTATCTCTCAGAACAGACCTGTCATGACGCTTATATTTGAGTTGACTGGTGATATTGGACTGTATTTCCTCACAAGTTAAATGCTGATCATTAAGAGAAAACCTGACCCAGTTTCCGATCGATTCAGGCCTGGTAAGCATGGAATCGCGAGCGATTTTATTAAGACCTGCAATCTCTGTGAACGCCTGAATGAGTCTAGGGCTTGAGTTGAGGCTTTCCCAGAACTCTGCTTTACCCGGAAAACCTCTGGAAATGCTCTCCATAGCCGTTAGGGTTTGATCAGGCGAAGCGCTCGTCATGATCGATTTTAATAGCTTTGGGATCAATGCCGCAAAAAAGTGACGACATCTTGGCGTAGAGAAATATGGGTTTTCTTCTCTTGCCATCGCCTGAAGATTTTTGAATGCGACCACCTGATTGGAAAATCCAATGGGCTTCAGCGCTTGAACCCGAATATCTTCAGGCATTTCCGGGTCTAGAATCAAGTCGGACAGAGGGTCAGAGCCCTGCGGTTCATCCATAAAAAAGGCGTGATGGAGAAGCCTGTTGAGAATCGCATTGTTTTCCGATGTCCTACGCTTGTAATCCCTGGAAAACCGTTCAAACGGCCCATCCGGCCCTTCCCAGACGCTTCCTGCCAGAAATCCCATCTGATTTGCAAGTCGTCGCCGAGATTCTGGATTTGCTGGAATCTTGTGGGTCTGCCGATCATCTGAGAGCTGCAAAAGGTGCTCAATCTTTCTTAGGAAAATATAATTCTGTTGCAATCGTTCATACTCATCAAGTTTCAAACAGCCATTATTTCGCAGGCTCCACATGGATTCAAGGCTATTCGAATTACGTATTTCTCTCAGGTTCCGGCCATTGAGAAGTTGCAAGAACTGAACTAGAAATTCAATGTCACGAATTCCTCCATGGCCCGTCTTGACATCCCACTCGGAAACTCCAGTTGATTGTGCCCTGTGCTCTATCCGACGCTTAAGAGCCTGAATCTCGGCAATTTCCATCGAAGTCAGATATCGCTCATAGACAAATGGCTCAATTGCAACTCGAAATTCTTCACCCAGCGCCAATGATCCTGCACATGGACGCATCTTTATCAATGCCTGTCGTTCCCATGTTCGTCCTACCGAATCATAATATGCCAGAGTCTGCTCCAGACTCATGATTAAAGGCCCCTGATTTCCTTCCGGCCTCAGCCTGAGATCCACTCTTAATACAAATAACGAACTCGCAGAGCCTCCCAGCACTCTAAGGAAATCGCTGATGACTCGCGAAAAGAATTCTGATGACCGAATGGGCCGGTGGGTTTGTGTGTGACCTTCGTCGTCGCAGATAAATATCAAATCCACGTCCGAGCTGTAATTGAGTTCAACTCCGCCCAATTTCCCCAATGCAATAGCCACAATCTGACACACCTCGCCGCTGCCCGTCAAAGGCGTCCCATATCGCTTTTTGGCTCGTTCCAACGACCATTTCAATGCGGCTTCAAGACAGGCATCAGCCAAATCACTGATTCGCCTTGTGGTTTCCCTGACCGCCGCCTGATCCAGCAGGTCTGCGGTTGCAATCATCACTGTCCATTGTAGCCTGAACCTTCGAAGGGCATATGTCACTTCATTTTCTGATTGTCGGTTGCTGGTCAGGCTGATTGCAATTTCAATGAGCTCCTCGCGACGGATTTTCTGATTCTCAACTGTAATTAAATCCATGATGTCAGGATATTGCTGAATAAGAATCTGACTCAAAAACGAGCTTGATCCAAGCATTCGGATAAATCGATGGAATCGGCTTTTTTCTCGAAGCCATTGGTTGACCGTTTCTCCAGGCTCTGGAGTGTTTGCCAAAAGCCGGTCGAGAGATGTCAGAGCTAGCGCGGGTGCGTTGATTTGAGAAAGGACAAATGATATTTCTAGAAACAACTGAGTTGTCAATTGGTCATTGTCAAGCCGTTTTCTAATATCTTTTAAGTCTCTTAAATGAATGGTTTGATTTAATAGACCTGATTTCAGAACACTTGGGTCGAACCAAAAGGATTCATCCATCATTTCCATTTCAGGGCTCAATATCTTTTTAATATGAAATTAAAAATGGTTTTTGGATGAAGCGGATGCGATTTTTAAGCACCTGTGTTGAAATGCGTCTACAACTTGCTCAAATTCCTCGTGCGTCAAGCCATATGTTCGCATGACCGATCGCTCCCCGGCACCGGAAGTCAGCATCTCTCCCACTTCCCTGCAGATTTTGCATAGCCTGGGCGATAGTTTAGGCGGTACTTTTCTACGATAATGGTCATGAATTGGGTCGCCCAGGTTGATGCCCGGGGAGTTCGACCAATCATCATGAAAGCCTGATTCGATCAGTTGGATGACCCAGTGGCTGAAGCTTGATGCAATGATTCGGGGCGGATCCGCAGGCGTTTCCGTTCCTACGACAAACACCGGCACATCGCTGGTTCTGCGGGCTGAATCCGGGATCAAGTCAAAGTTGACCGGGGAATCATTCGGGTTGCCGAACTCATACCAACTGAAGGGCTGAATCAAAAGCGAAAGTGAGGGAGAGAATCGGATGGCAGGGCCAATGGAACCCACCGGATGGATCCACTGATATCCATCAATCAGAAGCCCATTGGACTTTCTCAGCCAGTTTTGAAGGCTGGATGGGAGTTTTAGGGAGTGGGAATCGTGCCATTGGCTGATCTGGTCCGATGAAGCGGGTTTGGCAAGCCGGAATCGCCGATTCTGGATGATTTCGGCAAGTTCGGCAGGCGTCCTGGTGATCAAGCCTTGATGATCCGAATCGTCCATCCATTCCCAAAGGGCATGAATGAACGGGCTGTTCGGGTCAGAGGGATCTAGTCCGAGTGAGTCTGGCATTGGTTTTATCCGTGTATTTCAAGAAATCACGGGTAGGGACCATTGAACCGGCTTGATGTGGGAAATGCGGTCTGTCACCACTTCTGAAAAGAGCGATACCCCAGTGACCGAAACGACTTTGACGCTCATATATGAACCGATGAGCCGGGGATTGCCATCGAATAGGCAAATTCGGTCGGTCATGGTTCGGCCGGTGAGTTGTATGGGGCCGCTGGCGGACTCAACATCTCCCTGGAACGACTTTGACGGCCCTTCAACCAGCACTTCAAATGCTTGGCCCACCAGGGCCTGATTGTCTTCCGCGCTGATCGAGTTCTGGACCGCCAGAAGGTCGTTGTTGCGGCGTTTCTTGGTCTCTTCCGGAATGTCGTCGGGATAGATTTCGTGGGCTTTGGTACCGGGCCGGGCGCTATATTTGAAGATGAAGCTGTTTTTAAATCGGCTGCGTTCTACAAGACGCACAGATTTTTGAAACGATTCTTCGGATTCGCCACAGAAGCCGACGATGAAGTCGCTTGAGACAGCGCAGCCTGGTATGGTCTCACGAATCCGGCCCATCATTTCGTCGTATTGGGCGACGGTGTACAGACGCTTCATGCGCTTGAGCATTTCGTCGCATCCGCTCTGGGCGGGCACGTGCAGGTATCGGAAGAGCTTGGGAAGGTCGCGCACCGCTTGCAGGAGGTCGTCTGTCATATCTTTCGGAAAGCTCGTAATGAACTTGATCCGGCGCAGGTCGGGGATCCCATCGAGTGCATAAAGCAGATCTGAGAGTCGCCAGTGGCGGCCATCGGTGGTGGTGAATTTATAGCTGTTGACCGTCTGGCCCAGCAGGGTGATTTCCGAGACACCCTGATCGACAAGCAGTTTGGTCTCTTCAATGATTTCAAGCGGGTCGCGGCTCTGCTCAGGGCCACGCGTGGCCGGCACCACGCAATAGGTACAGAACTTGTCGCAGCCCATCATAATGCGTACAAAGGCCTGATAAGGGCTCATGCGCATGGCTTGTTCGCGTAAGGGGTCGAACTCCTCAAAGCTCTCGACAATCTCCAGCTTGGATCCACCGGACCTGGCACGGCTTACGGCCATCTGTGGCTTCTTCTCCAGACGCGCCTTTTCCAGAAGTTCCGGAACTTTCGAGAGCTGGCCAGGGCCCACCACAATATCGACAAACGGAGCTCGCCTGAGAATCTCGTCCTGATCCTTCTGAGCCATACAGCCAAGCACACCGATGGCAACATTGGGGCGCCGCTGCTTGAGCTTCTTGATCCGCCCGAGTGCGGAATAGATTTTGTCCTCAGCATGCTGACGCACAGAGCAGGTGTTGAAGAGAATGGTGTCCGCCAGGAGCGGGTCGGTTGTCAGTTCATAGCCCTGGGCTCGTAATTTGGCGATAACCAGCTCGCTGTCCAGAATATTCATCTGGCAGCCTACCGTATCGACAAACAGCTTGGGGCGATTGCGGGTCTCTTCAGGTGACAAGTTCATACGACCTTTACGGACCTCTACGAATTAGGACGACTCTATTACAATCTTAATGAAAATCGGTCTAAGACTACAAGCCACACCAGCAATTTCGTGCAATATTTGCAACTGGAATTATCAGGCTCATTAAATCCGTCAAGAAACAGGCCAAGAATAAATTCCAGATTTGATGAACCATTGGTTTTCTGGCACATGGCCAAAGATCCTGCTTTGATTGCTTGCAAAAATGTCTTTGGTGTAGGCCAGGGTCCCCTGACCTGGCTCGCGCGCTCAACCATACGTTGCATTGAGAAATCGACGAACCAGCTTTATTTTTACTCTTCGCGGTCATGAATGGCACTTTTTGATCAAAGCGATGCCGGAGTCATCTGGAGCCAGTAGCCGCGGGTTGAGGCGCATCGGCGACGACACCACCGGACGACGACGCGACATCAGGTCTTGCACCCCTGCCAGGGTGCCAGCAGCTTTTTTTTTTAGAGCTTCAGACCGGTGGTGTCGCTTCGCTCAACCACCGGCTACTCTCTTTGATGCCTCCGGCATCATTCTGTTTACGGGATGTCTCTTTTTTAACCGCGACAAGTATATATCGCGAGAGCCCGGTCAGGGGACCGTGCCTACACCAAAGGATCACCAAATGAGCAAGTTATTCTTGGCCTGATCCTAAGCTTTGAATTTGAAGAAACTTGAGTCGCCCAAAACACTCGGTCCAAGAGCCCAAAAATCAGAATCTCTCAGAAAATACCCGAGTTTTAGGCGGTAAGCACTTGACCAAGAGCCCTGGGAAAGGTATATTTATCCTTGTTGAGAGGGCGCATAGCTCAGTTGGCTAGAGCGCACCCCTGATAAGGGTGAGGTCCGAGGTTCGAATCCTCGTGCGCCCACTATCATTCAAAGCCGAGCCATTTATGGCTCGGCTTTTTTGTTGTACCAATAATCAACGACTTGTATATTCCACGCCAAACCAGTTTGGCTATCGCTTTCGTCGTTTCTTAAGAAACAGGCCAAGAATAAATTCCAGATTTGATGTACCATTAGTTGTCTGGCTCATGGCCAAAGATCCTATTTTCATTGCTTGCAAAAAAGTCTTTGGTGTAGGCCAGGTCCACTGACCTGGCTCGCCGCTCAACCATACGTTGCTTTGAGAAATCGACGAACCAGCGTTATAGATCGCGCGAGCCCGGTCAGGGGACCGTGCCTACACCAAAAGGCTCACCAAATGCGAACCCGGTCAGAGGACCTCGTTGTTACGCATAAGTTATAAAGCCTTAATAAATTGATAGATCAATGGATTTGGTTTTAGGGCCGATGGTCCGTCCCATACCAG
>CAMBEP010000021.1 GCA_945865635.1 Candidatus Kuenenia stuttgartensis | reverse complement strand
GAAATTCAATTCAGCCGCCCTCAAGACTGTTGTTGAGCAGCACTTCGCCAAAAAAACATGGTATTGTAATGGGTTTATAGTTGTCGCGGCCACACATGATACATCGCATCATAATGATGCCGGAGGCATCACAGATTGTAGCCGGTGGTGGAGCGGAGCGACACCACCGGATTTGTGAGCGTAAAGAGGCTTGCACCCCGGCCGGGGTGCAAGAGTTTTTTTGCATCAGTCAGGATTTATGACGCATCCGTCTGCAAACGATGCCGGAGGCATCACAGAGTGTAGCCAGTGGTTGAGCGGAGCGACACCACCGGATTTGTGAGCGTAAAGAGGCTTGCACCCCGGCCGGGGTGCAAGAGTTTTTTTGCATCGTGTTCCGGTGGTGTCGTCGCTAGCGCTTCTCAACCACCGGCTACAGGCTGTGATGCCTCCGGCATCGTCTCGATCAAAAAGTGCCATTCATGGCCGCGAAGAGTTTATTCATACTTCCATTTGCTTAGCCAGGGGTCTTTGGTCAGTTCCTGGTACCGGCGCAATTGGATCTTCAAGCTTGAAAAAGTCGCGTTGTAGGCTTTTTCAGAGGCTAGATTGACTGATTCGTTTGGGTCCTTCTGCAAGTCATAAAGCTCCCATTCCGGGCGATGCTGCAATTGTTTTGTGGTGCGTGGGCCATAAGTTTCGATTTTGCGATTCAAGACATCCTGCCAGGTGAGTGATTCAAATAAATCCGATGCAGACGGGGCTTCCAGAGGCCACGCCAGATTGTGGATCAATTTAAACCGGCTGTTGATCACTGTGCGCATCGGGTAATACATTTGAATTTCATGAAATGTGTGGGAAAGAAAAACGTGTCCGATAAAATCCGGGTTCGCAGGGTTTTTTAGCCACTCAAATACCGATCGACCATGCAGCATATCGCCCTTGGATGGGTCTGGAGCGGTGGTACCAGTGAATGAAAGGATGGTCGGAAGAATGTCGGCCCAGGTGACCAATGCATTGCAATCGCCAGGCTCAAAATCTTTCTCGGGCTGGCGAATCAGCAGAGGTAGTCGTACACCGGCTTCGTAATGGCTTGTTTTAGCGCCTGGGAAAGGAGGCCCGTTGTCGGACATGAAAATCACGAGCGTGTCTTTGTCGTGACCGGTTTCTGAGATGAGATCCAATAATCGCCCGACCCCCTGATCAAGCCTGTTGACGGCCTGTAAATAGTCGGCCCATTCGGTACGGGCAGCAGGTGTGTCAGGCAAAAATGCAGGTAGATAAATTTTAAATGGATCAAATTGCAACGGGCTGACGCCTTGCATGGCTTGATTTCCAAACCCCTTGGCGGCTCGATGCGGATCAATCGGACAGAAATAGAGAAAAAATGGCTGCCTGGACTTTTCCTCAAGCAATGGCTTTACGGAATTTGCCAGAGCCACCGTATTATGCGGGCCTCCTGGAAGTTTTTGCCCAAATACGGTGTCGAACGGATAAACCGAATCCGGCTGAACGTGGAGCTTGCCCGCCCGGGCCACTCGATATCCATCATTTTTCAATAATAAGGGCAGGCTTTTGGTGGTCTCATGCGTGTGAAAATCGGCTGGCATGTGCTGGTGGCCAAACTGCCCACTGGCATGATTCTGGAGGCCTGTCAAAATGACGGATCGGCTGGCCGAGCAGCTTGCTGTGGTGCAGCGGGCCTGCGTGAAGCGCACGGCCGACTGGGCGAATTTATCGAGCCTTGGTGTGGCCTTGTGCGGGTCGCCATAGGCGCCGAGTTGCATGCCAAGGTCGTCGGCCACGATCAGGACGACGTTTTTGTTCGGCTGGGCGGCGTTCAGTGCCCTGTTGTGCAGAGGATGGCATGCAAGCAGGGCGAGCGTCATCAAAACGCGATTTAGAAATTTCGATTGCATTTGAGACGTTCGCGGATTCATGGTGTGCTTCTACAAGATGAGCGAAAGCCTGGGCTGGAATGTCGGCTGGCGGGGGTGGTCTCATTCTGATTGAGTGGCCGGAGTGCGTCAAGCGGTGGACGAGGTGAATCTTAAGGAACGAGCCCCGCATGGATTCGATCAGCAATGCAGCCTGCGTTCCAGTTGTTTTTTCACCCATGCAGGCTCATGAGGCCTGATCATGCCGGTTCCAGCCTTTTTAGGCAGAAAAAACGCGGTGGCGGCGAGTGTGGAATTATGGAACTGGTGGAGAAGCGGCATGATCGGCAACGATGAAGAACTCGATACGACACGGGATCGAATCCGTCAATTTCAGGCCTGGATTCGTCAAATCTGCCAAGTGGAGACAAATCCGACGAATTACCGAAAAGCTCCGTCTCCGGGTTCCTTGGCGAAATGGACCGGATGCAGCTTGAGGATCGCCATTACCTGAGCGAAACGCCGGCTCAAGCCGAGCACGGTTGCGTGGGCTGAAGCTCGACATATAGTTACATGGACGCCCACCAGCGATTATTCGGGTGGGCGACATTTTGTTGTCAAAAGTAGTTGCTGCAAAAAGTCAGCCAACAAACTGAACATCGACCCGCTTGGGGATCAAATTCGCTTCAGCGGCTTTGTCGAGCAGAACCTGAACGGCTTCGCGGCCGATTGGACCGTAATCGACGGTCCATTCGTTGACGTACATGCCTACGAAGCGGTCGGCAAGGGCTGGGTCGAGGTCGCGGGCGTAGGTCAGGGCGTAATCGAGGGCTTCCTGGCGATTCTCCAGGGCATAAACGATCGACTCTTTGAGCAGTCGGGCGATTTTTTCGACCTGTTCCTGACCGAGATCCTTGCGAACCACATTGCCGCCGAGGGGCAGTGGCAAGCCAGTGGTCTCGTACCACCAGACACCCATGTCCACCAGCTGGCGAAGGCCCTTTTCAGGGTAGTAAAGCTGACCTTCGTGAATGATCAGACCGGCGTCGTAAGTGCCGTCCAGCACTCGTTCAATGATCTGGTCAAACGGTACGACCTCAACAGGTGCAGCATCGCCAAAACAGAGCCGGAATGAGAGGTAGGCGGTCGTCAAAAGGCCTGGGACGGCCACTTTGACCTTGCCGCTGCGAATGTCGTCCATCGTCAGATCAGGGTTCGTGGTGATGATTTTGGGGCCATATTTGTCGCCCATGGAGGATCCGGAGGAGAGCAGGGCGTAGGTATCGGCCAGGTGGGCAAAGGCGTGAATGGAGACGGCTGAGACTTCGAGTTCGCCGTGGCGGGCGCGGTTGTTGAGCGTTTGGATATCTTCAAGCTGGTGAACGAATTTCAGGCCACCGGTGTCGATCTTGTCGTGCGTGAGGGCATAGAACATGAAGGCATCGTCGCTGTCAGGGCTATGTCCAACGCGGATGACGTTCGATTCGGCAGAGGTGCTGGCAGACATGGTTCTGGAACTCTCCTGGTAATCCGACCTTAGGTTCGAGCCAGCTTCAGCCCGGGCTTCGCGACTTTAGGCGGCTGAAGCTTTGGTACACGCAGGGCGATGCCGTTATTTACCTATTTTAGAAAGCACAAGGGGTTTCGAACAGATCAAGCGCGGGTGAACCATCGATATCAAACGAAAAAAAACAGGCGGGCATCACTGCCCGCCTGCTCTTCTCAGAGGATCCTACCTGATTTTGTCGGTGGATCTTATTTCAATGGTTGGACGTTTGGAGTGCTGGGCTTGAGCGCAGGGGCGTTTGCTGGCCTTCCGCCAACAGCAGCAGCCCGCGATGCACCTGTACCTGCACCTGCACCGGAAGTGGAAGAAGGAGGGAGCATTTCCTGAGCATCGAACGGATCCACGGAGCTGTCGGCTTCCGCAATCTTGAGGAATTGGAGGAACGGAGTATCGGCAGGCAATTCGCTTCCGAGGCCAGCTTGGAGGTAGGCCCGTTTGTATCGCTTGACGATCAGGCCTGTATCCTTGTGGTTCAACTCATCGTTGGCATAGGTTGAATGTCTGGCGAGCAGGTCTTTCCAGAGGTTCAGACCATCTCGATAATACTTGACGGCGGCCTGGAAGTCTGCCTGGCGATAAGTTTTGGTGCCCAAATAGAACATCTGGCGGGCTCTGACGCCTTCGGATGTCAATTCCGCACGGCAGCGGTCGGTCCAGTAAGGGTAATTCATCTGGGTACCCCACCGGTCGGTCCAGTGCTTTTTGTTCTCTGCCAGAGCCATGGCATCTTTTTCGGTTACCTTGCCAAACTCATCGGCCCAGTATGCCGGTTTTGTCATATTCTCGAAAACCTGGTAGTTTTCGCCGTCGATGATCTTGATCTTGACTTTCACCTGGCGTTTGTCTTCCAGAGGGATATCATTTGGAGCTTCATAAATGTAAGCGCCAAACTTTCTCCAGGTCAGGAGGGCATTGTTCCATTCTGCAGACGCCAGTTCGCCGAATGTGGCAGGAACGTCCTTCATGGATTCCTTCTCCAGACTCAGAGCATAACGCGTCTGGGCGTGTGCCGGCATGGAGCGGAAGGCAAGGTCGCCTGCCCGGCCTTTTCGCTGAGTTGGTGCGTCGACATATTCCACCGAGCTTTCGATCGATGTGTTGAGTCGGTTGGCACCTGAGTCGGCGAGATTCACGGCGGAATCGAACCAGCCCCCACCCACCTGGAAGTTGTCGTTCTGGACCGACTTGTTGATGGGGTTCGTCTTGAACTTTTCATCAAGATCGTCGCGGAACATCTTTCGGAGGATGATCGCTTCGTCCGCAAAGCCCAGCTTGTGGTAGTAAGTCCAGGCTGTATCCCACTGAAGGTCAGGTGACTTCTGGTTTTTGGAAACTCCATCGCGAACGAAGTTGATCCCTTGCTTGATCCAGTCGTACTTGTCTTCCGGGGCATCCCATTCGACAGAGACATTGTAAGCCAGATTCCAGGCCTGATAGGTCCAGACAGCCAGGAAGTGCGGCTGGAGCTTGGTGATCAAGTCGACCGTCGTCTTCATCCGGTCCCATTCCTGGATCCGCTGAAGCTCAATGGCACGGGTCCAGAGCACGTTCGCAGCAACACCCCGGGCACCGCCCAGAAGTGCCAGTTTCAACATGAAACTACCGGTATCCACCTTGCCGATTGTGGCTTCACCCAGGTCAAGCCTGTCTTTTTCATCTGTCAGCCATTGCCTGTAGGGATACATGATCCCAAACAGAACGAGGATGATAATCCAGTATCGGATTTTGCGATCGCCGAAAATGTTTGTCATGCGGCCACCTCACGATTCTTGAGCACGAAGAAGCCGGCGACAGAGAAAGGAAGGGCATAGGCGAGTGCCATCAGGGCATTGCCAAGCATCTTTTCGTCGGTCACGGCAAAACCGTCGGCAACGGAGTTGGAGACATCCAGTGAAGCAAAGTTGGGAACGACGTAAACCAGTCGAGACATGATCGGCAGGATTAGAGAATCCAGAGTCTTGGCTGTCACCACAGGCAGTGTCGGGGTGAGGTCGGACATCTGGTTGTCGTGCGATAGCAAGCGGAAGAGTGACTCAAATGGCCCGCCGCCAGTCTGAGCCTGGATCGCAAATTCCTGAAGGAAGCCGAAGGCCACCTGACCGCCAATGAAAAAGGCAATCGTGGTGAGCAGTGCCACCGGCCAGCTCAGGAATGTGCCGGCAAATACGCCAATCGATGTCAGCACAAGTGCCTGCAACCAGACACCCGCCAAGCCACGAAAGAAGTTCCAGAAGAAGGAACCGTCCGAAGCCAGAATGAAAAGGTCGCTCTCGGCCATGCCCAAATACTGGTTGGAACTGACACACTGAACCTCGATGTTCAGGTACCCGTTGCTGCCCACCAGCAATGAAGCTGGAATGACTTGGGTATCTGTGTAGTACTCCCTGACTGGGAAGGCGTTTTCGTATTGCTCGCTGGTGACAGGGTTGATCACCTTCATCGAAGCAAAAACGGGTTCACCGACACGCCCCTTGGTTGTCCGGTAAATCGTGAACGACATCTCAACCTTGAATGGGTCGCTGTGGATCTCGGCAAGTTGGAGCTGAATCTGATCGGACTCTGCCTGATTGTCTGCAGCCTGAGCCGCTTTCAGTTTGGCTTTGAGTTCGGCATCCTGGTTGGCCAGAGGTCGGCGCTGAGTCTGCAAGGCGTCAATTCTAGATTCCAGCCCCTTTGTGCCTTGAGACTGTTGGAACTTCAGGCTGGCAATCTGGTTGTCAACGAATTCCAGAGTGCCCGACTTGAGAAAGTTGTCCACCAGAATACGCCGATCGAGTATCGGGTATTGAGGCGGAGTAGCGGTCTTGCCGGCGTCGCGGGCCACCATGTTTCGCACTTCGTCAAACGGGTGCGAAATGACCCCGAATCGCCAGATGCCTTTGGATGGTGTGGCACCTTCCACGTGGGTCCGATATTCCAGCTCCTGACCGACATCGATCCCCTTGATCTGGGGCGTTCCCTTTGAGTCGCGGAAGAGGAGCGATCCCTTGACAGGCACACGGGCCGACATCCGGGCTGTCAGTTGTTCAGACTGTTCGTCAAGCTGGTTGGCCCGCAGGACATTGCCACTGCGTACCAAGGCGGCTTCATCGTTCGTCGCGCGAATCGTGCTGTTTACCTGACGGATCAGATAAATGTAACTGATCCCCCCGAACATGGCGATGATCAGAGTGACCAGGGTCATGTATCCAATGATTCTGCCCCAGATCATTTCCAGACGGCTCACCGGCTTGGAGACAATCGTGTAGATGGTCTGCTGCTGGATATCCGTTGGTAATGAGAGCGGCGAAAGAAAGATGATCATCAGGGTGATCAGAAGCGAGCAGAGCAGAGTAAGCGTGCCCACAAACAGGCGGCTCATTTCTGCGGGTCTTGGTGGCTGTAGGAACCAGTGGGTGAAGGCCAGAACCACCAGGAAAACTACCGTGACAACATAAGGAGCCCACATTCGGCGGTTGGCTTCCTTGCGGGCCAGCCAGGCGATTGCCAGGGTCCTGATTGGATTGATGTTCCAAAACTCGGCCACCAATCGATATCCAAGCATCGCCAGAGAGGTGTAACCCATGTAGGTCAAACCCATTCGGGCGCCCTGCTGAATCCCTTCCAGAATGGAGATCTTGATTCCCTGAACCTGGGCAAAATTCTGGACGATGAAAATCCCCGAAGCCATGCCGAAGACCAGGGCAACGTGCATGGCGATCAGGAGCAGTTTGTCGCCTTGAGATTCGCGACGGCTCATTGAGATCCACAAGGTGGCCTCAAGCCATGCCACAACGGCCAGTATCGACAGGATGACCAGAATGGCGACCGGTGATACTCCCGAGATGATCGGAAGAGCCAATCGTCCTGTGCTTAAAAGCACTTGAAGGAGAAGGCTGATCAGGCCACCCACAATCCCGGCCGCCGCAATGCCTGAGAGGGCTGGCAGGGAGATTCGGTCCTTGATCGCCTGCATCACACGAGCACCGATCCATGCCACCAAGCTAAACAGGCCAATGATTTTAAGCCATGTCAGCAGAGACCCCAAAAGGCCTTTGGTTGTAATGGCCGGGTCACCCAGCAGGTAGACCCAGCTCATGAAATTCATAAGCCAGTTCGCAGTTTGCGGCGGCGCAGTTGCGTTGGCTTGAGCAATGAGAAGTATGGAGTCCAACACGTTTTATATATCCCACCGAGGGTCACGATTGAAATGATCGTCTTATGGATCGTGATATGACGCGAAATCACTCCGCTTTTTTAAAGGCAGAGGAGACATCCATTTCAATCGCAGCAACGAGCCATCAGACCTTTTCTGATCTGCTCAATTGCCAGCGATGAAAAATGCCTTGGTTTTGTCGTTATGACTTGGTCGATGGACCCGCTTCGGTCTTGGCCCGGTCAGCAACGTGCCTACGGCCAGGGAATTGGTCGCTCTCTCGAACAATTCTCAGGAAGAGCTCATCAAGGGTCGTTGTCGGATGATCCACAGAGACCAGTTGGCCTTGGTGGCGTTCAATCACGTCACGAATCTCGGTGATGGCCGAATCCGGCAAATCTCTGACCTTGATCTGCGTAATGTCTTGAACCGTCAGAAGATCCTGAACCCGACCCAGTTCCCTTAGTTCCCCTCTGTGGAGAATTGCGATCCGGTCGCAAATGTCCTGCATGTCGGCCAGAAGGTGGCCTGAAAGAACAATCGTCTTGCCCTGAGCCTTCAGGTCAAGAATCAGATCTTTGATCTCGGCGGTCCCGATCGGATCCAGGCCCGATGTTGGTTCGTCAAGCAAAACCAGTTCTGGATCATTGATCAATGCCTGAGCCAGCCCAATGCGCCGCTGCATACCTTTGGAGTATTCACGCAACTGACGGTGCCGTGCATGGTTCAGACCAACCATGTCGATCAGCTTGTTGATTCGCTTGCGACGCTCCGAACCACTGATTTTGAATAGTCGACCATAAAAGTCGAGTGTCTCTTCAGCGTTCAGAAACTTGTACAGATAGGACTCTTCCGGAAGATAGCCAATACGCTCGTTCTTGGCTACGTTTGTGGTCGGCTCGTTGAAGATCAGGGCTTCGCCTTCGGTCGGGAAGAGCAGGCCCAGAAGCAACTTGATGGTTGTGGTCTTGCCAGAGCCGTTTGGGCCCAGCAAGCCGAAGATCTCGCCCCGTTTGACTTGCAGGTCGAGTGCCTTGAGTGCCTGAACCTTGGGGCGACCCCAGAAGTCCCGGTAAACTTTTGTCAGGTTTTTGATCTCAATGATGATGTCGGACTGACTCATCGAGGCTTGCTCCCCTAGAGCATGGTGCGAATAGATTGATTTCATGAGACTCCCGAAACCGATCTCGCGAATGCCAAAAAGCTTTGCACATTCGGTCTTTTTGATCGATCCCAGAAAACACCCAACACAGCTTACGCCACTATCGAATGCCTGATCCCATACGTTCAGTTCCCTGCAAAACAGACTTGAGAATGAATCGGAATCGTGTTATCGAGACGAATCGGATGATAGCGGAACCGAAGATTCGCAAATTCATTCGCTATGACTTCATGCTTTGGTTCGATCCAAAGATCTGAAGTCTTCCCCGAGCATGTTTCTTTTGGAACTTATCTAACATCATGAGGTTTCTAGGGGGGGTTCGGCAAGAGCGCAGTCCCAGAAGTTCCTCACCAGCGACCCCAAGTATACGTATTTTTCGGAAAAATCCGAATTCTCAGCCGCCTCAGGAATCTTTCCAGGACCAGCGTTAGAGACACGAAAATTTCGTCCCGCACAACTTCGATTCCCGTTTTCTCTCTGATCGACCTCAAGAATATAAATTCGCGCCCGGGCGGAATTTCCTCGAATCAATCGCTTGACACGACTTTCCGGTTCTTATCTGATAGAACCAAGACCTGACAATCACGTTTGCTAATCGTTGTGATTCTGGAGAATTGATCGATGATTCGCCGTCATTTGTATCGCTCTGCTTTGACACTGGCCCTTGTGCTGTTGCCGCTTGCTTTGCCGGCGCAGGAGAAATCGGCCAGCGTCGTCAAGTATATGCCGAGCTCGGACGCTGTTTTTTTTATGGAATTCGACGGCCTGAATTCCCAGTCGGTTGCATGGCAAAAAACCGATCTCTATGGCCTTCTAAACAAAACATTGCTCCGAAATCTGGTCGACGACATAGCCCTCCAGATTCAGGCCATCGCTAAGCAGGCCATGAATGACGCCCAAAGCCCTGAACTCACTCAGGGAATGATCGATGGACTGGCTGAAGCCCTGACACAGGAGGGGGGCGGCCTGAGTGTGCACTGGCGGGAAGGTGCTAAGGAGCCTCAAGTTGTGATTGCCCTGCCCAATATCCTGAAACACGGCCGCGGTCAGGGAAAGCTGAGCACACTTTTTCAAAACATGATCCAAACAGAACTCATGGCAGGTCGGATCAAGGTCGAGAAAAACGGCAGTCGGCAAGTCATCAAGCCCACCGACCGCACGGACATCACGCTCATTAACGATACCGACGATGTCGTCTTTCTCTTTGGCGATTCAAAAGCCGCCATGGCGGCCATTGAAGGCAGGGAGCCAAACCTGCAAAGTCATGCCAGGTTTCGGGCTCTGTCAAAGCCGAACAAAACATTCAAGCCGATTCTAAGGGCGTTTTTGGACATCTCGGCGATCCCCCTGCCGCCCGAGGCCATGGCACTGGGCCTGGATGGCCTGAAGCAGATTGAAGCCCGTATGGGATTTGAGGCCAATCAGTTACGCAGTGAATGTAAAGTCCTGGCACCCGCACCACGCAAGGGCATTCTCTCATTGCTGGATACACCGGCGCTTGATAAGGCGTCGTTGGCCAATGTGCCTTCGGATGCTACCAGCTTTACCGCCATTTCGTTTGATCCTGCCGGAATCATGGCCAAGGCTGGGAAACTCGGCGAAACCGTTCAGCCGGGTATGGAAGCCAATATGGAGAAGATGCAGGACGACTTCCGTCAGAAACTTGGATTCGACTTGAAAACGAATCTGCTGGAACTGATTGGTCCAGCCGTCGTCTATGGCACCAAAAAAGTCTCTTCAGAAGTCAATGCGGCCGAGACCATGTTTGTCAGCGTGCAGGTCAAGTCACCTCAATTGCTGGCTGGGTCTATCGATAAACTCCTGCCAGTGATTCAGGCCATTGCCAACCAGGCCATGGCCCAACAGGGCAAGCCGGTTGAGGGGCAAGTTCAGATCCGTCGCCAGAAGGTCGGAACCTCGACCCGAAACTGGATTGTGGATTTGCCAAAAGGCCTTGTGCCTCCAGAATTTGGAAAAATTAGCCCGTCGTTTCGGATCGGCGATAAAACGCTGGTCTTTGGCATGAATCCAAAAACCGTGTCCGACATCCTGAATGTGGCCGAAGGCCGGGGCAAGAAATTTGAATTTGTAGGCAAATATGCGAATCTGGCCCCCAGCCTGCCAGCAAATATGGCCATGGTGCAGGTTCGAGACGACAGCCAAAGCCTGCCCGCCTCATTGGCCTTGTTGCCCTCGGTCATGGATCAGTTAAAAGCCCAGATGGCCGCAGCAGGCAATGCTGAAGCCTTCCCGATCAAGATCAATTCGCGACTGATTCCCAAGCCGCAGGAGATGCAGCTTTATCTCAAGCCAGCCATGATGACAATGGCAGTGACTAAGGACGGGCTGGTGATTGAGTCGCGAGATTCCGTTCCCACCGTCGCGGCCCCGGCTGTTGCCGCAGTTCTGACTTCGCTCCTGCTCCCAGCAGTTCAATCCGCCCGCGAAGCGGCCAGGCGGGCCCAGTGCATCAACAACTTTAAGCAGTTCGGCTTGGCCATGCACATTGCGGAAGCCAAAGATAAAGCATTTCCCAAGCAGGCGATCACCGATAAGGATGGGAAGCCGCTATTGAGCTGGCGAGTCGCAA
This sequence comes from Candidatus Kuenenia stuttgartensis, assembly GCA_945865635.1. Taxonomy (GTDB): domain Bacteria; phylum Planctomycetota; class Planctomycetia; order Isosphaerales; family Isosphaeraceae; genus QWQI01. The sequence goes on along the minus strand of CAMBEP010000021.1, from coordinate 66,517 downwards.
TTCTGCCATATTTGGAAGAAGGCGAACTTTACAAACAATTTCATTTGGATGAGCCTTGGGACAGCCCGCACAACAAGACTTTGATCAGCAAGATGCCAAAGCCCTATGCGTGCCCAAGCCATTCAACACCACCAGGCATGACCACCTATATGGCCGTATCTGGCAAGGGGACTATGTTTGAGCCTAATAAAGGGACGAGTTTAGCGTCTGTGTTAGATGGGACCTCAAATACCATCATGCTTGTGGAAGGCACTGAACCCGTGGAATGGACCAAGCCAGTGGACATCGAATACAGCCCCAACGATCCCTCGGCCATGATCGGCTCCAGGCATCCAGGCGGATACAACGTGCTTTTTGTCGACGGATCCGTCAGGTTCCTGAAGTTGGGAATCAGCCGGGAAGTGCTCAAGGCCCTGTTTAGCAAATCAGGCGGCGAAGTGGTCGACCCGCAAGGGTTTTGATCAGATTTCGTTGAATTGAAATTCGGGCAGGCGGAAATAAACAAACGCCTGCCTTTGAATGATCTCAGTTGTATTTCGCCCTGAATCCGTCAAATAAATCCTGCATTGTTGTCTCGATCGGAATTTGGGCACTCCAGCCGGTATCATTTCGAATTTTGGAGACATCGGCCACCAATAAAGGCAGATCTACGCCCCGTAGCCGCGCGGGATCAACCATCTGGGGCAAGGCATGGCCGCTGATATCACGCAGGGCCTGCAAGGCACCTGCCAGTTTTGTCCCCTCGCCACGCCCCAAGTGATAAATCTCGCCAAGACGCCCTTTTTCCAATAAAATTCGATAGCCGCGAACAATGTCGCGCACATCGGTAAAATCTCGTGTGATTTCGAGATTCCCCGTTTGCATTTCCTGCTTCACACCCGCCGAAATTTCCGCCGCCTGCATGGCCAGATTCGCCAGAACGTAGCGAGCCGACTGCCCCGGGCCAGCGTGATTGAATGGCCTTGCAATGAGCGTATTGAGCCCATAACCCAAATGATATTGGATCGCCAGCATATCGGCACCGGCTTTTGATGCCGAGTAAGGATTGATTGGCCGAGGTGGACAATCTTCACGAACCGGGATATTTTCGGCGGACGGATTGCCATAAACCACCCCGGAACTGACAACCAGCACGCGTGGATTAACGCTCGATTCCCGCACGGCCTCCAGCAGATTCAATGTTCCGCCCAGATTCACCACCCAGCTTCCGCGCGGGTCGTCCATGCTGGCTTGGGGGTTTGATTGGGCCGCCAGATGATAAATGGCCTCAGGCTGCTTGCGATCGATCAGTTCGGTCAGGGTTTCCGTAGAATCGGCATCGGCGAGGTCGATTTTTTCAAGGCGTGCGACTCTCTCCATCTTCAGCTTCCACTCGGCAGGCCACTGGCCGTGCTGTGAAAGCCCAATGATGACATCGCCGGCCTCTGCCAGATGTTCGACCAGATGCCTGCCAACAAAGCCAGTGATGCCTGTGATGAGAACTCGCACTGAGGCCGGCCTCCGTTATCATGTCTGCCCGATGGATCAGTTTTTCATGCCAAGCTGAAGTTCCCAGTGTTTCAATCGGCGATCCACCTCGCCGGGCGCACTCGAACCTTCGCTTTGATAGCCAGCCACGGCATGATCGACACCCAACTCGTCGCGTAAGGAGCCATCCAGCCGGGCATCGACCGACTTGAGGTCCGTCTCGGAAAGGTCGGCCAGTTTGCAGCCCTTCTGCTCAGCCAGCCCCACAAGGCGGCCGACCAGCTCGTGGGCGGATCGTTGCGGAATATTGCGCTTGATGAGAGCCTCCATCAATGCCGTGGCATCAAGAAAACCTTCGCCAATCCGGGCCCTGATCCGGTCCTCCCGCAGGCGGGCTCCATCAGTGATCAGGGCGGCCAGTGCCAGGCACGCCTCAACTGTGTCGAAGGCATCAAAGAGAGGCTCTTTGTCCTCCTGCAAGTCGCGGTTATAGGCCAGTGGGAGACCTTTGACCACCGTAATCAGTGTCATCAGGTCGCCAATCACACGGCCAGCGCGGCCCCTTGTCAGCTCCAATACGTCCGGATTCTTTTTCTGTGGCATGATCGACGAGCCGGTGCAATATTCGTCGGGCAAGGCCAGGAATCCGAATTCCGATGTGGTCCATAAGATCCATTCCTCAGCCCAGTTTGACAGGTGGAGCTGGATCATGGTCAGGACAAAAACGCTTTCAATGGCCCAGTCCCGATCGCTTGAGACATCCATGCTGTTGGCCGCAGGTCGATCAAAACCAAGCGATTTGGCAGTCATCTGACGATTGATCGGTAGGCTGGTACCCGCCAGGGCCGCTGCGCCCAGGGGGAGCTCATTAAGGCGCTTGCGGCAGTCGGCCACGCGACTGCGGTCGCGATGGCATTTTTCCACATAGGCTAAAAAATAATGGCCCGCAAGTACCGGCTGCGCTCGCTGAAGATGGGTGAAGCCGGGGATGACCGCATTCTGATGACGCCGGCCTGCCTTGACCAGCGATTTCATCCAGCCAGCCAGGAGCTGGTCGATCCGGTCGAGGGCTTCACGTGTCCAAAGCTTCGAATCGGTCGCCACCTGATCGTTGCGGCTTCGGGCCGTGTGGAGCTTGCGGCCAGTGTCGCCCAGTTTGGCGATCAGGGCCGACTCAATGTGCATGTGGATATCTTCTTTGGCGATCGAATATTCAAACCGGCCAGCCTCAATATCCGACTGAATTTCAAGCAGGCCTTTTTCAATCGCAGCGGCTTCCTCTTTGGACATAATCCCAACAGCAGCCAGCATATGGGCGTGGGCAACGGATCCAGCAATGTCCTGCCTGTAAAGCCTTCGGTCGTAAGAGATGCTCTCGCTGAAGGCTTCCACGCGTTTGTCGGTGCCGCCATGGAATCGGCCGCCCCAGGCTTTGCCACCACTCTCTGGACCGCTCATGACTGCTCCGCTCTACAAATTTGATGAAAGCCAGGCATTCGCCAGCTTTTGAATGCAGGATATCCACGGATTATGCACGAAACGCGCCAGAGTTTGCAACCTTTCAGGATTTGGCCCCGATTGAGTTCCCCGTCAGGTTGGATTCAACTCAGCGCTTGATGTATTCTTGGGGCTTGGTCGATTGCATTTCAAAATCGGCCTTTTTTCGATATGACAGGCGCAGGCGGGAGCTTTTCCAAGGCCTCGATCAACTGGACCATGTCGGCTGGCAAGGGCGCTTCAAGCTCAATGCGTTTGCCCGTTTTCGGATGTATGAACGCAATGGTATGTGCATGAAGGGCTTGTCGAGTAATCAAGGGCTCTTCGCCCTCCACACTGGAACCAGGCTGAGCCAGGCCTTTTATTTCTGAAAACGTGATTCTGTCCCTACAGGCATAGAGCTTGTCGGCCACAACCGGGGTCCCGATATAGGCCAGATGCACGCGGATCTGATGCGTTCTGCCTGTGTGGAGCTCGCATTTGATCACCGAATATTTGCCAAATCGCCGGATGACTTCATAAAAAGTCTTCGATTCCTTCCCGCCTTCTGAAACTGGCTTGATCGCCATGCGCTCGCGAACGCTGGAATGTGGACCAATGGGCTGTTCAATGAAGTCGCGGTCCCGGCTTGGCTCGCCATAAACTACAGCAATGTAATTCTTTTCAATCGTGCGTTGTTCGAACTGTGAGGCCAGTCCCCGGTGCGTTTCATCGTCGCGGCCGACCAGAACCAGCCCTGTGGTGTCTCGGTCGAGGCGATGGATAATGCCAGGCCGGTGCGAACCGGAAACCGACGAGAGCTTGGAATAGCGAAACTGAAGTGCATTGACCAAGGTCCCCTTCCAGTTGCCCTTCCCGGGATGCACCACCATGTTGGGCGGCTTGTTGATGACAGTCAGCCACTGATCTTCGTAAACGACGTCAAGCGGAATATCTTCCGGCTCGATCACACGTTCCGGCCGGTCCGGAAGGTCAGGAAAACTGACGGAAATCACGTCACCGGCATGAATTCTATACGAAGGCCGCATTTGACGGTCGTTGACGGTTACAGCTTGTGCCTCGATCAGCCTTTGAATGCCCACACGTGAAAAGCTTGGGTAACGGACAGCCAGATAGGCGTCCAGGCGGGGCAGGGTGGTCAGCTCGGATTCCACCGTGAAGGTGTCGGGCGATTCGATCAGGTCCGGATCCATTTTTTTTCGGACCTCAGTTCCTCAGTAAAAGCAAAGGAATCGAACCACTTTGGTGTGACCCGATTCCCAATGGATTTGGTAATGATCCGCGTGCCGAATTATTTGGGCTTTTCGCCCGTAATGGGCTGTTTTGGTTGTTCCACAGCCGGAGTGGCCGACTTGGTGGCCGGTGGTGGAGCCAGATCCTTCAGGGAATCGCTCGATGGCGATGCGGCGGGCTTGGATAATGCCGGTGGTGGGGCCAGATCTTTCAACAGGTCGCCAGGATTCGGCAGGGCCGGAAGCGATGTGTTGATCGTCGGGCCGTCCAGCGAAGGATGGTTTGGCGGTAAATCAAGTCCCGATCCCAGGCCTGATCCCAAACCAGCACCACCTAGACCCGAGCCCAGACCGTTCACAGGGGGCTGTGGTTTGTAAGTGGCCAGTGCCTGATAAAATGCTTTGGCATCAGGCTTTTGGAGGGCTTCAGCATATCCGGCAGCTTTTTTGCCAATCGGGTTGCTGGCGGCAGCGGTCGCCACTTTCTGATAGCCTTCAATGGCTTCTGTCAGCTTGCCTTGCATCTCAAGCGTGCGTGCCAGACCCAATTGGGCGTGGTTCGCCAGATCCGAATCATTCACACCCGTGGCGCGGGCAATGGTTTTTTCGTAGGCATCCTTGGCTTTACCAAGGTTCAGCTCAACCGTCTCGCGGCTCACAAGCAAGCTATTGATGGCCTGGTTGTAATACTGATTCGCGGCCAGAAGACTCGCCCAGGCCGCCCCCGAACCCGTGTTGGCATCGTCGGCAATCTGTACGTATTCAACGGCCGATTGCGCCGTTAAAAGCTTCGTCCAAGCCCCTTCCCCGGCTTTGCCATCCGATCCGCCCTGACTCAGAAAAGCAATGGCCACGATCACTAGCAGGAATCCGCCAAGCCATGGACCCCACGCAACCGGGCCTCCAGTCAGCTTGTGACGAACCCAACGCTCCAGAGCCGTTCGATCGGCATCCGGGTTGTGCATGTGCGTTTCGATCGCGTGTTCATGAAGATGTTCCGGAGGATTGGCTGGCTTTTTTTCCGGCGCGTTCATCGCTGGCTGGTTCTCTTTTTTGTTTTATCAATCAGGATCTGAGCTGTCTGGTTCGGTTCGAAGAATCCCGGCAAGCGGGCTTTCGCACCGAACCATCGCCATATTAATTCTCTATAATAATCACAATCGGACAAGACCGTCAACGCGTTTGTCAACGGAAAGCTTGCAGAACGCCTCCTAAACACGCCCCCGCCCAGCACCACCGTCATTGCTTTGCTGGCCGTGGCAAAAACTGCATGTCTATAAATCATAAAGACTTCGCCCAACGCAGGGCCGACTGGTGCAACACCTGTGCCATCCAGATCATGGATTGCGGATCGACCTCAGACCGGCCATCCTCAAGCATTCCTCCAATCTCGCTGAAAGCCTTGGAATTCAGGGAACTCTGATCATCGAACGGGATCCGCAAGTCGGTGCAGACGGAACTCAGCAAGCAGGTGCCTGCCAATTCCGAAATTCCTAATTTTGGCAAATTCCCTGGCTGGCAAACCCATAATTGAGACATCCCGGAGAAACCCCTGGCATCGCCGGATGCCATCAAACTTCCCGATGGTTCTGACTGAGGGCTCTGATCCTCACCATTTTGACAGGCTTTGAAATGCAGACGCAGACGCACACTTGAAGAGGGCTTCATGGCCCAGGCACGCGCCAGTTCTAGCACGAAACCTATGGACTCGCGGTTCTCAGGCCATATCTTGCCATTTTGCTCCTCCCGATAAATTTTCAGAAGTCGATACAAAAAACAGACAAAAATACCAAGGTTTCCACACCAGATGATGCCAACCAATCGCTCTTGCAAGCCCGATGGGTAAATCCATAGATTGGCTGACCACACAAGAAATTGCAGGCCAACCAGGCGCACAGCCGGTGAGATGTAGAACTGCCAGCGCCTTTGTCGAATCGGTTTCTGGCTCTTCAGGCTCACATAAACGTCAAAAAAAGGAGTCTCCTGAGCCGGGCCTTCAAGCGTGGCCGTGATCTCTCCGGCTGTGGCTTTGACGCTGACCCATCGCCGGAAAAACTCCTGTTCGTGAAGAATCATGATCGTTATGGAGCACAAGCAAAACCAATACAATTCCAAGAGCCCCCCAAAGTGCAGGGCACCAATGAGTATCCAGAAAAATGTCAGGCAGGCCATGTTCATCAGGTCTGTGGCGTATCGAACCCGGATGGTTTGAAAATCCACAAGCCAGCCCCGGCGCGTCAGCAAATCCTTGCATAAACGAGTGGCCTCTGCCTGACTCAAACTGCCGGGATAACGCCCAGGCGGCATCAGTTCCGCGTCTTCCAGAGCTTTCAACGGATCAAATCTCATGATTGCCTGACTGGATATCCATGAATTGGGCTCTGAGCGTTTCCACCAAAATTCACGCAAATTTCATCGCTAGTTGATACGCACCAAGCGATCAGGTTAGTTATAGTATGACTCGGCGTTTTAATCCATCCTCATGGCCGATTTCCAGCCGATTCCATTTGAAAGGTCTGTGCGCAATGCCCTTCAGCATGATTCCCACAAACGCTTCTGTTGCATATCAGGGTTACAGCCGCCGCTCATGGCTGAAGCGGTCGTTGTCGGCACTGGGACTGATGGCAGCGGGCCAGTTCAGGCCCCCCGGCACTCAAGCAGCAGCTCAAGGGCAATCATGGATTGCCTTCGTATCCGATACCCACATTGCTGCCGACCCCTCAAAAACCAATCACAACCTGAACATGACGGAGAATCTCAAGAAAACCGTCCGTCAGATTCTGGCGGAAGCCATTCCCCCCAAAGCCGTTCTGATCGACGGCGATCTGGCTCTTGCCGACGGCCAGAAAGGTGATTACGTTCAGCTCATGAAATTGCTCGCCCCCCTAAGCTCCGTAGGTATCCCAATTCATCTGGCCTTGGGCAACCATGACAATCGTGAGAATTTCCGCGAGATTCTGGGCGATTCCGATTTGATCAAGTCCGGTCGTGTGACTGCAATCGAAAACCATCATACATCAGACCTGACCATTGCCGGGCTTCGGTTCCTGATTCTGGACTCGCTCCAGAGACCAAATTTCACCCCGGGTGCCATCGGTGCGGACCAAGCCCAATGGCTGGCGCAAACGCTTTCAAACCAGACGGATACGCCTACGATTGTGTACGTACACCACAATCCTGACTTGAAGACGGACAAGGCACTGTCAGACACAAAACGGCTTTACGACGCCATTTTGCCAAGCCTTCAGGTGAAAGCTGTCGTCTTCGGGCACACGCATGTCTGGAATCCACAAGGGCAGCATGAAGGGCTTAAGCTGATCAATATTCCCGCAGTCGGTTATCCGCATAACCCGGTGCAACCAATTGGCTGGACAAAGTTTGTGCCAATTCAAGGTGGTGCGGAAGTCACTCTCTCGTCGCTTGATCCCAAGCACGCAGCCCATGGGGTGACCCAGTTGCTCAACTGGCGATAAACTGCGTGGCAGGCTCTTGACTAACCAGAGCGGACTAGAATCAGGGTAGAGCCGGATTCTCAGGGATTGGCCGACTCCTGACTTGAGAAAAAACCGCAAAAGCGATAGCTTAGGTGCATCTTCATATCTTGGATTGAGATATGTTAGGGTGGGTGCATCCGTTGGCCCACCTGAATGCTTACCTCCCGATTGGTTTCGGCCCACTGGCCGGATTTTACGAGTGGCTCATGCTCAAACGTACGCATAACTGTGGTGAATTGACTGCCGAAAATGTCGGCCAGACCGTGATTCTCAATGGCTGGGTGGACGCCTATCGCGACTTCGGCGGACTGGTTTTTATCGACCTCAGAGACCGCTACGGCATCACGCAAGTCGTGTTTGAGCCTGATCAGGGCGAGGCTCTGATCGCCGCCGCCCGCGACCTCAGAAGCGAATTCTGTATCGGTGTTCAGGGCACCGTTGCCAAGCGTCTGACCGGTAAAGAAAACCCCAAGCTGGCCACCGGGCAGGTGGAAATGAGGGTCTCCGAACTTCAGGTCTATAACGAAAGTGCCACACCACCGTTTGACATCCAAAAGGGCGATGCCAATGAAGAGCTTCGCCTGAAATACCGCTTCCTGGACCTGCGCCGGCCTGAACTGCAAAAAGTGTTCATCATGCGGCACAAGATGAACCAGATCATGCGTAAGAGCTTGTCGGATCAAGGATTTCTCGAATTTGAAACGCCCATTCTGGGCCGCTCGACGCCTGAAGGGGCACGCGATTTTCTGGTCCCTAGCCGCTTGCACAAGGGCCATTTTTACGCCCTGCCGCAGTCTCCGCAGCTTTACAAGCAGATTTTGATGATGTCTGGCATGGACCGCTATTTCCAGATCGCCCGCTGCTTCCGCGACGAAGACCTTCGGGCCAATCGTCAGCCGGAATTCACCCAGCTGGACGTGGAAATGTCGTTCGTTCAAGACGAAGACATCATGACCTCCATGGAGCCACTCGTCGCCAATCTGGCTCAGGAATTCACAGGATCAGCCCCTGAATTGCCACTCCTTCGCATTGATTATCAAGAGTGCATGGAGAAGTATGGGGTCGATCGCCCTGACCTGCGATTTGATGTGGAAATCAAGGACCTGGCAGACCTTGCGCCCCGGACCAGCTTTCAGGTGATCCAGATCGCAGTCCAGAACGGCGACCGCGTTCGCGGCCTCTGTGCCCCGGGCGGAGCCAAATACAGCCGTAAAGAAATCGACGGGCTGACGGCCTATGTCGCCGAATTCGGTGCCAAGGGCCTGATCTGGCTGAAGGTGGAAGAAGCCGGCCTGACTGGGCCGACCGCGAAATTCTTCCCTGAAGATGTGCAAAAAGAAATGGTCGAGCGATTCTCTGCCAAGCCTGGCGATATGATCTTCGCCGTGGCCGGGCCTCAGGGCGTGACTCACCAAGCCCTTTCAAACCTCCGGATTCGTCTCGGAGCCGAACTCAAGCTGTACGACCCATCCACCTATCACTATTCCTGGGTCGTTCGGTTCCCACTGCTGCATTGGGACGCCGAAGAGAAGCGATATGTGGCGGAACACCACCCCTTTACCATGCCATTGCCTGAAGATCTGCACTACCTGGATACGGATCCAACCAAAGTCCGGGCACAGGCTTATGACCTGGTAGTCAATGGTGAGGAATGCGGCGGCGGTACCATCCGATGCCACGATCCTTTGATTCAGGCCAAGATCTTCAGCCTATTGGGTTTGTCGCCAGAAGAGGCTCAAGAAAAGTTCGGATTCCTGCTCTCCGCGCTTTCCTTCGGCGCTCCACCGCACGGTGGAATCGCTCTTGGGGTCGACCGCATGGTGATGTTGTTCTCAGGCCTGACCAATATTCGTGATTGTATTGCATTCCCCAAAACCGCCAGAGGCTATGACCTGATGACAGGCGCGCCCGGCGAAGTGGAATTGAAACAGCTTCGCGAACTTTATGTTCGCGTGGTCGATTGACTCAACCATCTGGAAGGGGAGGGCTGAACTTTCAGCCCCCCTCTTCCAAATTTAAATCCGGTTTCAGATTTAATGCAAAGCCAAAGGAACAAGGTCAACGAAAATGACATCCATTTCGCGCAGGATATTGCTTTCAGGAACTGTGGCTGGCATCGTTACAGGTCGATCCTCTGCCAGGGCTGACCTGTTGCGACCCAATTCAAAGCGGGTCTCTCACAAAATTCATTTCGATAACATTCAAGAATACCAGAATGAATACAAATTCTTTTTTTATCCATTGAATGAAACCGCCGGTCCGCTCTGGAAAGAGCAGCAGGAGGAGTTGAACAAGACGGGAATTGTGCAGGTCAGCGGAATCCGCCGGAAGCGCCCACCAATGACCAACTCGGGGTTCTTCTTGTTGGCTGTACCTCGAAACCAGCTCGACACCCAAGGCCTGGTTGATATTAAAGTTCTCGAAAATCCACCGGCTGGCGTCCTGAAATCAGAGCAGCTTGTGAGCCAGATTCAGGCTGTCGACCAATCGGATAAGGACGAGTTTCTCACCATCTATCACTTGCGGATTATGGACGGAAAATTACAGGCTGCCCTGATCCGTCATGATGAACCTCGCAAGCGAGAGGAATTAAAAACCACGGCAACGGGGCAAAAAGCTTTTGCAACCGTCTCGGCCGCGATTGCATTTGGTGCGCTTTCCCTGAGATTTCGCAACCGCAAATCCTGACGCCGAAATTAACACGTGCCTGATTTGATTCCGATTCTCACCATGGGGCTCCTTCTCATCCTTGCCTCGTGGTGCATTGAATCGCTTGTATTATGGCGATTGGTGCCCGACCTGTTTGGCCAAGCCCAATTCTGCGACCTGTTCTGGATCAATGCCCTGACAAATCCAATCGCCAATCAAGCCTATTCACAATGGAATTGGCCATGGTGGCTTGTGGAAACGTGCGTTGTACTCTTCGAAGTCTATCCAATTCAGAAAAGCCTGAATATCAAATTCCCAAAAGCTGCGTTTCTCAGTCTTTTTGCTAATTCCTGTTCCGCATTGACTGGTCTTGCTCTGGAAGTTGTACTTCCATAAAAAAAAGTGGCCCATAGGCCATCTTTTTTCTGAATTATAGTAGTCGCGGCCACACATGATACATCGTATCAGAATGATACCGGAGGCAACAAAGCAAGTCGCCGGTGGTTGAGCGAAGCGAAACCTTCCGGTTATGAGATGGGGGTAAAAGCTGCTGGCACCCCGGCAGGGGTGCAAGACCTTATGCCGCGTTGTCGTCCGGTGGTGTTGTCGCTGAAACGCTCCTCAACCACCGGCTACTGGCTGCGATGCCTCCGGCAACGTCGCGATCAAAAAGTGTCATTAATGGTCGCGAAGAGTATAGATTTACGTCAACCATGAGACTTATTTCTTGGCGCCGACACCCAGAGGGGCTAGGCCCGCCCTGACCTGCTTGAGCCGCTCCCGATATTTTTCGGCAAGTTTTGTGTGGCGGCTTTCGGGTTTCATCACCCGGCCGTCGATAATCAGAAGTTCTACGACTGTGGTGGCTTGAAGGATCGAGCCGCGGCTCACAACCAGATTGGCTTTCTTTCCGGGCGTGATCGAACCAAGCTGATCAGCAACTCCAAGAATTTCCGCCGGTGACAATGTCACACTTCTCAGAGCGATTTCTTCAGGCAGACCAAAAGCAGCGGCCGTGCCCGCTTCAAAGGGCAGGTTTCTCGCCGCAGTGGCTTCATCTGGTCCACCACCACCCGACTGAATCGCAAATTTCACACCCTGAGAGTGCAATTTCAAGGCGTTGGTATAGCTGGAGTCATAGGGGTCAAACGATTCCGTCGGTAATTTCAGGACCCCACCGATCAGGACTGGTACATTGGCAGATTTCAGTTCCGAGGCAACTTTCCAGGCCTCGTGACCGCCTGATATGATCGCTTTCAAATTCAAAGCCTTGGTCAATTGCAATGCATCAAGAATTTCTGACCTGTGATTGGCTTCAAAAATCACTGGCTTTTCGCCCTTGGCATAAGGCATAAGCGACTCCATGCGAGGGTCGGTCTTAAACTTGCGCCGATCCGCCTGGGCCATCGATTTGGCTTCCTGATAGCGAATCGCCATCTTAAATTGATCTGCAAGCTCTTCCAGACGCTGCCTCCGCCGTGTCCGGGCCTGATTGCGCTCGGCATCGCCTGGCCCCCCGGGGCTAGGTTCATCGGCCATGGCCTCATGGGAATGGTCCTGGCTCGTCGCCATCTCTTCGCACGCACAGCCTGACAATGTCCTGCCAACCGCACGAATCGATGGCTCTCGTGGCGGAATAAACGACGGAATCTGCACATGCAATGCAACTTTGTCCTTAATCACCATTTGCGATGCAATCCAGCCATCCAGGTTTGCCACACTACTCTGGCCTGAAATCAATCCACCTGCTGGTTGGGCCAATACGCTTAAAACTCCATTGGCACGCGTGACGGGTATCAGCTCGCTCGCGGCATTCAGGGCCGATGATGTTGTCAGTTCCGGCTGAAATGTGGCGGAGTCGCTCACATCCTGCGTTTCTCTCAAACTGCCAACCTCAAACAAGCCAACTTTGCTCCCCGAATCGATCATTCCTGGCCACAAATCAAATCCTTTGAGATCAACGATCTCCGCACCATTGGGAACCTTCGTTTCAGGCCCTCCAACCGCCTGGATTGTATTTCCATTGACAATAACCACCCCCCCCGAAATGGTTGGCCCATCCACAGTGTGAACTCGCCCACCCACAAAAGCCCGCACTTTGCGATGATCAACATCTTCCTTGAAATGGGCTTCAATCTGAGGCGATTTTTTGATCCGTCTGGCCAGATTGCCAAGTTTCTTCGGCTTCAGGGCATCGGCCAGATTGCGATCACTCTGAAATTGAATCTCGCCATTGACAAGTGTCAATCGGCACTGGCTTAAAGTGTCAAGTGGATGTGCATCAAAAATTGCCAGATCCGCATCTTTCCCAACCTCAATCGTTCCCAGACGATGATCCAGGCCAAGCTCCCGGGCGGCATTGATTGTCACCATGGCCAAGGCTTTTTCTTCCGCCATTCCACCATATTTTACTGACTTTGCAGCTTCAAGGTTCAAGTGCCTGACCAGTTCAGGGTCGTCGCTTTTGATCACGGCATTGGCACCGGCTTCCGTCAGAATGGCTGCATTCGCCGGCACAGCATCGAATGCTTCAATCTTATACGCCCACCAGTCGGAAAATGTCGAGGCGCTGGCCCCGTGCGCAGCAATCTCAGCCGCCACCTTATAGCCTTCCAGCACGTGTTGAAGCGATTGTACCTTAATATTATGCCGCTCTGCCGTGCGCAGAAGCATTAAAATCTCATCGGCCCGATAACAATGGCTATGAATTTTCATTTCGCCATTCACAATGCTTGCCAGGGCCTCAAGACGCAGGTCATGTCTGGGCGATGGGCCAGCTTTGGCTGGATCTTTGGCATTGGCCTGCTTCCAGTCGCTCCATAGCCTGGAATAGGATGCTCCGTCCTGAAAAGCGCGTTCGATGGTCGCTTCCACACCCATTCGAGTGACCGGAAAGCGGCCGACCCGGCGGGTCACATTTTCACCCAATGCAAATTTCACGCCCTGTGGTCGCCGACTATCCCGCAAAATCAAGTCCCGGCCCGCCTGGCCAGGCCTTAATTTAATAACGACATCCTGACCGCCAATGGTATTTGCCGACCCATGCAATAGCCTTGCCGATGTGGTTCCGCCAGCCAATGCTCGATAAATGGTCGGGTCGTCGCCATCCACAACATCGTTCACACGCACTTCAGGAACAATCGACAGAGTGGCTTCGTTCACTCCCCCCTGAATGGCCATGTGTGAGTGGGTGTCGATCATGCCGGGAATCACAAAAAGCCCTTCTGCCGAAATCTCCGCCACGCCGTCCGGCTTTTTGAGATCTGTCCCGATCTCAAGGATCTTGCCTTGCCTGACAAGTATCGAAGCCTTGGGCAATGTCCCAGGTTTGCCAAGCGTGATTACCGTGGCATTCCGAATAAAAACGTTGCCGCCTGTTTTCAGTGAAACCGCTCGATCGGATTCAAGCTCCGTCAAGGTGTCGACAAACGGCTTTTCAGCCGTCTTGGCCGTCAGGGGCTTGGCCTCGCTTCCCTTGGATTTCGCTTTGTCAGCATCAGGCTTTAATCCAGCCGACTTTGTTTCCGGTGATTTTGAAGCTGCATCTTTCGGCTTGGCTGCCGCTTTGGTTTCTGGTTTGTTGGCCAATTTCGAACCCTCATCCGTCTTGGTGGATTCGGATTTCTTTTCCGCTTCCTTGGCCGACGATTTTGCCTGGTCCCTGCTCCCGGGGCCACGGCCAGAACCTCCACCCGAAGGGCTTTCCGGCTCTTTCGGCAATACGGTTGGGGCATCCATGTCAAAAAGGAATCCATCGGCTGCCACCAGCCGGACCTTGGATTTGCTGTCGTTCAAGCCGCCTGTCAAAGCCACAAGGTGGCCATATTTTCCAGGCTCAAGCGTTCCAAGCCGATTTTCGGCATGCGCCATTGAGGCCCCACCAGCCGAAAGAATTTCTGCAGCAGCCGCTTCAGGTAAGCCCTCGGCGATCAGGTCGCGAATTTTTTCGAGAAACTGGTTTGAGCGTTGCAATCCATCGGTGGAAAATGCAATCCTGATGCCCGATTTGTTAAGCACGCCCGCCGTACCGACGCGTTTTTTCCAGCGATCCAAATGATCCTGCTGGACCCGCAAGGGTTCCACCCGATCTGCCGCAGACTTCTTTGCAAACTCTTCCTGCGTGGGGACCTTGGGCTTGGCTGGATGATTCAGTCGCAGAATCACCGGAACCTGTTCGGATTTTAATCGATCTACTGCTTTAAACGCTTCCCTGCCTCCGACGATCACTGGCTTGAAACCAAATTCTTTCGATAAATCCAGTGCCCGATGGATTTCGTCGAGTGTTTCCGCCTGCCACCAGACCGGCAGCTTGCCTTCAATGGCCTCCAGAATTGTTTGCAGAGACGGGTCGGACGCCACGCGCGATTGCCCTTCCGCCTTGGCGTTTTTCAAAAGGTCCTGATGGTGTTTTGCATCAAGAACCTGCTGCCGTAGGTGCGCCACCACACCCATCAGGGCCGAGGGATATCCACTTGGCTGCTGCATCTGGTTTTGTGGCCCGCCCCGAAATCGGCCTGATGGCGAGACTGGCGCACCTTCGCTCGCTGGATTTGGTTCGAATGGTGCCCTGAGATTGATGTGTAATCCAACCCTCGGGACAATGACCACTTCGCGCCTTGGCTGGCCGGTTGTGGCGGCCAGAGCGCCCTGACCGGTTAAAATGGCTCCGCCGGGTGCCACAATCTGCGATGTGAAACCGAGCTTGCGGCGTGCCTCGGCCGCAGGATCGCCAAACGACAAAGAATCTGCCACGGCAAATTCCGGTGTGATTCCAATACGGTCGTCGGGCGGGGTGAATGGGGATGCAAATTCGGATGTCGGTAGATTTCGACCAGATCCTGTCTTGGAGCGAACTCCCGCTCCCAGCCCATTGAGTGTGTAAGCATCAATCCAGCCTGGATATACAGTCAGGCCTTTACCTTCCACAATAAACGCATCGGCCGGTATTTTAGCCTTGTCAGCAGCACCGACGGATTCGACGATCCCTTTACGGACAATGATGGTGCCATTTTCAATGGTCTGGCCGGGTTTGACCTGAATCCGGGCACCTTTGATGGCCAGCGCGGGTGGTCTGTAATCAGGCCGCCAATCGACTGACGAACTAGTCAGCGAAAGTATGAAGACAAGCGAAATGGAGCTGATTCCTAGCAGGATTCGTTGGGCGATCACAGGCGATTCTCCGTTGCGCGTCGTTCTTAATGATTCTGAGGCGGCGGTACCCAATTTCAGGGTGCTCGAAAAATCGAGAAGAATTTCTCTCGCCTTCGGTTCATGAGCACCTTACTATTGCGATGTTGAATCGTATGATACAGCTATCGCAAGGTTTTGCAAACCATCCGCCACAAACGCTCAGGTCACCCACCATCATGAACCGCATCCATCCAGCCATTTCTGCATTGTTTGCAATTTTTGCAGGTGCACTCCAAACGCATGCTCAGAAGACGGCCACGCCAGCGTCTGTGGCGGTCGTCACCGGCTTTGCCGTTTTGGAAGGCGAAGCCAAATTTACACTTCCAGTGGACACTGGTCAGCTTGCGAAATCTCTGACGGTTCGAGTCATTGATCCCACTGGCCGAGACTGGTCCGTCAGTGTCGTGAATCATTCCATCGAGCTCAAGCCTGGCGAAATACCAAAAAATTCCCAAAAAAGCGGAATGATGCGTACTATCGGCAAAGCCAAGCTGGACCTGGGCCGGGAATATCTGATCAAGCTATCTGCCGTCCCTTCCACCGAACAAGCTGAGAAGAAGAAATCGAAATTGCCGGTTTACGCGCCAAATTGGGTTCTGCTGACGGATCATCCGGATGCTTTGGATGTTGCGGAGAAGCTCCTGACCATTTCAGCGCAAGTCACGCCCGATGCTCGCCTCACAAATATCCGGACCAACCGCGAGGGATCAGACTTTCAGCCGCCTGCAACCCTGAAGGAGTGGGAGGCTCGGAAACAGGAATTGCGTGACCAAATTCTTGTGACCAATGGCCTCTTGCCCATGTGGCCCAAGACCCCTCTGCATCCTAAAGTTTTTGGCATGCTTGATCGCGGCGATTATACGATTGAAAAAGTGGCTCTGGAAACACTCCCCGGGTTTCATTTGAGCGGAAACCTATATCGGCCCAAAAACCGTCTCGGAAAGCTGCCTGCAATTTTGTCGCCACATGGCCATTATGCGGACGGGCGCATCAATGAAGCCGTTCAGGCACGTTGTATTCGACTGGCCAAGCTCGGCTTTATCGTATTTATGCATGATATGGTTGGATACAACGATTCCAAGCAGTTTAAACACGAATTTTCCAACGATCAGCTCAATCGCTGGGGATTGAATCTCGTCGGATTCCAAACCTTCAACACGATTCGAGCACTCGACTGGCTGGAAACTCTGCCAGATGTGGATTCCGCCCGGCTCGGCTGCACGGGTGAATCGGGAGGTGGAACCCAAACATTTCTGGTGAATGCTGTGGATGACCGCATTGCAGTGGCCGCTCCTGTTGTCATGATTTCCGAAGGTTTTCAAGGCGGCTGCGTCTGTGAAAATGCTGACGGAATGCGACTGGGAACCGACAATGTGGAAATCGGTGCCATGTTTGCCCCGAAACCGATGCGTATTGTGGGCGCAACCGGCGACTGGACCAAAAATACGATGACAATTGTTCATCCCAAACTCGAAAAAGTTTATGGGCTTTATGGCGAAAGCGACAGAATTGTTTCCTCAATCTTTAATTTCGACCATAATTATAATAAAGTCTCGCGTAATGCCGTTTATCCGTTTTTTGCACAGTGGTTCCAGAATTTGCCATATTCCGACACCCTGCGCGAGCCAGAATTGAAAATCGAAACTGCGGAGACACTTTCAACAATTGCAGAAGATAAAAAAATTGCGACAGAGATGAAAACTCCACAGCAATTGGAACGCGACCTGATTGCGACCCAGAAAAGACAGGTTGAGAAATTGCTTTCGCCCGTAACCAGCGTCGAATGGGAGGCAAATCGCAAGCTCATTGAAATCGCCCACAAAGTGCGCACTGGTGTGCGCGAGCCA
This sequence comes from Candidatus Kuenenia stuttgartensis, assembly GCA_945865635.1. GTDB lineage: Bacteria > Planctomycetota > Planctomycetia > Isosphaerales > Isosphaeraceae > QWQI01. Next base: position 49,141 of record CAMBEP010000021.1, on the reverse strand, counting down.
TCAGCAAATCAATTGGTCACACGTGTCGGGCAATCGGGCATTCTTCGGGAAGGAGTGCAGATCCATCGGTATTTAGTCGGACGCAAGCAGGTGCAGGATTCCGTACCGGTGGTCGAGCTTTGGCCTGACAATTTCAATGGGGTGAGCGTTGTTCTGACGTCACCCAAAGGAATTGCCGGGTTGATTTCCAGCGACGGGAAATTAAGTCGCCTGGCCGATCTCATCATTCAGTCGGGCGCTTCGGTTCTGGCCTATGACCCTCTCTTTACAGGTAATGCATTTGATGCACAAAAACCCGCAACAGCCCGTCCGGAAACGGCCCATTATGCTTGCTATAATCCGAGTCTGGCACAGGATCAGGCCCAGGATCTGGCCACTGTGATTGGATTTGCAAAAAGCCGGTCCGGCACGAGGTTGGTTCACCTGGCCGGAGTGCATGGAGGCGGCCCTCTGGCCCTCTGGGTGCGACCTGTCCTGAGCGGCGTGGGCCGAACATTTGCGGCAATCGATGGCTGGGATGATCAAAAAGAGGGTGCCTACGTTCCTTCTCGACTGAAGTTTTCCGGCTGGGCCCAGGCTGGTGGCTTGCAGGGTGCGGCAAGCTTGTGCGCTCCAAATCCTGTCTGGATTTCAGCGCCGTCCCGCAGTCTCGACCGTCAGAAACTCGAAACCGTGTTCCGATTTGAAGGGGCCGAGAGCCAGTTGAAGCAGGATCCAATCAATTCCATGCCAGATGCCAAGGCCATAGCAAACTGGCTTACAACAGGTGAATAAAAGAGTCTCAGGCATGAATCGATTGCAATTTTTATGCATCTGTGGCATGGGCTGGCTTGCAATTTCAGGTCCAAGCTGGGCGGGATCTGAAATTCCAGGCATTGAGCCGTTTATCATTGAAGTTCTCGATGAAGCCACGAATCGCCCTGTCCCGCTTGTGGAGATCACGACGGTGAACCATGTGCGCCATATTACGGATAATCATGGTGTGACGGCTTGGAATGAGCCAGATTTGATGGGTGAGGAGGTCTTCTTTCAAGTTCGGTCGCATGGATATGAAATGCAGGCCGATGGATTTGGTTATCGCGGCCGACGCGAACGGATGCGCTCTGGAGGTAAGGTGCAATGGAAATTAAAAAGAACTCAAATTGCACAAAGGCTCTATCGAATCACAGGATCAGGCCGACTCTCAGAAAGCCAGTCGGCTGGACTGGTAAATTTTGACGATCCAGAGGCAGTCACTCGCGCCCGGGTCGTGGGGCAGGATTCTGTCCAAATGACGCCCTATAAAAATCAATTGCATTGGCTCTGGGGTGATACAAGCCGGCTGAGCTACCCCTTGGGCAACTTTCATTCGCCATCAGCACGCACGCCAAAGCCAGGCCCAGGCCAATGGAGCCCTTTATTATCCATCCCGATCCGTTATTTTACGGACGAAAAGACAGGTCTTGCAGCCGAAACCTGCCGGATGAAAGGCGATGGCCCAACCTGGGCAGGTGCCATGACAACCGTAGCTGATCAAACTGGAAATGAAAAGCTGGTTTGCTGGTACTCCAAAATAAAACCACCGCTTGAGACTTATCAGCGTGGTGTGGCCGTATGGAATGACGAATTGAATCAGTTTGAGTCGCTAAGACGTTTTGGGCCTGAGCCGATCGGCCCGCCAGATGGTTCCCATGATCTGCGCATCACGGAAAATGGAGAGAAATGGGTTTATTTCATGGACCCATTTCCATATTGCCGGGTAAAAGCCACGCTGGAGGATTATCAGGACCCGGACAAATATGAATATTGGACATGTTTGAAACCTGGAACAAAACCTGAAATGACAACGATTGATCGCGATTCCAGCGGTAAGTTGCAATTCCGCTGGCGAACCAGGGCCAGGGCCTGGGATCAGAAGTCCCAGCAGGAATGGATTGCCAAAAAACAGATCCGATTTGAGGAATGCCCGATCCAGATGAAGTCGGATACCGGCGATGAAATCCTGACAGCGCGCGGCACAGTGGCTTGGAACAAGTATCGCAAGCGGTGGCTGATGATTTTTGGCCAGATGTTTGGGAAACCGTCGATCCTCGGTGAGATTTGGTATGCGGAGTCCGAAGTTAAGATGGGCCCCTGGAAAAACCCTGTCAAAATCATGACCCATGAGAAATATAGTTTCTATAATGTGGCACATCATATCGAGATTGATTCTGAGGACGGCAAAACGATTTTCCTGGAAGGGACCTACACAACCCTGTTTTCAGGCAACGACAACCCGACACCGAGATATGATTATAATCAGATCCTCTACAGTCTTGATTTAAGCGACCCGCGAATATCGGCGGGCTTCAGTCAGAAATAGTTGGAAAGCCCTTGGCTTTGGCGTTGGCGATTGACCATCAGAAATGCTTCCGGGGAATCCTTCCAGAATTTTATCAGTTGGGATGCTGTGCATTGCAGCATCCCTGCTGTCGTTTTGGCATCCCACTGGCAGATGGATGCGAAGTCGAGAGACTCTGCCAGAAGGGCTTGAAAGTCAGGGTTTTTCGGGTTCACAGCAATTTTTCCGCCCTTGGCAATTCGCGATTTCCATAATGCCGATGGAAGTTCATCCGGTGTTGTATTTGTACGCAGATGAATTGCCAATTTGAATCGAAGACGCTTGAGTGCCTCTTCGCGATTCTCGCCCTGATATCGTTTTTCGTTCGCTTCTGCACGAATTCCTGTGGGTTTATGTTCGAAAATGACGGCGGTTTCCACCTTGTTTTTATTCTGTCCACCTGGTCCGCTGCGGCGTTCAAATCGGATTTCGCACTGGTTTTCAAGATCCTTGTCAGGCAGAGCGGCGGGATGTATACGTGCAGGGGGACGATTTTGAGGTTGCATGGAATTTCAATCGATTGAGGTTTGATTTTGATGCAGGATTGTATTCTGCGAATGGATGCCAGGCAATTGTTGCAAAAGGCTAAGAGTGCCGGCCTGTTCCGGTGATTTGTCGTCGCAAATTCTAATAATACGCGGTGAGCGGATGGCAATTCCGGATTTGTGGCGTGGAGAGTGCTGGATCGAATCGAATTCAATTCTCATGACAATCACGGGCTTGACGGCACGGACAGGCCCAAATCTTTCGGTTGTATTCTTTTTCACGAAGGCGTCAATTTTCTTGATTTCGGCATCGGTGAGTCCGGTACAGGCTTTAGCGACCGTGACCAGAGAGCCTCCCGGCTTGTCCCAGACGGCCAATGTATAGTCCGAATAGACCGTGGCCTGCTGCCCGCCGATGCTGCCTGGTTGGGCCATGGTCATGACACAATCGATGGTCATGGGTGGAACTTTCCATTTCCGCCAGGCTTTGCGAATGCCGCCCACCTGGTATGGGGAATGGATTTGTTTGAGCATCAGGCCTTGGGCCATTTGCGATCGGCAGGCTGATTGCAGACTGCCGAGATCGGCCCAAGAGTTGAAATTCAATCTCTGGGAAAATCTAATCGGTCTGGATCCCTTCTGGTATTGGAGAATCGAATCGAGTTTTGCCCGGCGATCAATCAGCGGCAGGTGCCTGATATCAATGTCCTGAAATTCCAAAAGATCGTAGGCCATGATAAGCACGGGAATTTCGGCCAGGAGCTTTTTTGTGATTGTCTTGCGTTCGATCCGTTTTTGTAATTCCGCAAATGCCATTGGCTGATCGGATTTAAAGTCCCATGGCAGAATCTCTCCATCGATCACAGTGCCTTCGGGCAAGAATTCTGATACGGCTTGAAATTCCGGGAATCGCTCGGTGATCAATTCATCGCCATTTGACCAGAGATGTATTTGATGGTTTCTGTGGATGAGTTGAGATCGGATCCCATCCCACTTCCATTCGGCTGACCAATTGGATGGGCTGGCAAGGGTTTCAACAGGATCTTCCAAGATATCCGCTGAATGAAACGGATAAACCTGCTTCAGGTCGGTTTCCCGAGATTCAAGGTGAGTCAGCCTCTCGAAAAAAAACGGGGTCGGGACCCATTCGCCCAGAAGTCTGTGAGCAAGTATTGATGGATCAAGGCCTGTCAATCTGTTTAAGGCCTGGGTGACAATCTTTTGCGAAACTTTCATGCGTAATTCGCCCGTAAGAAGTTTGTTCCAGATAAATCGCTCTGCAACGGTCATGGACCGCCATGCTTGCATTAAGGCCTGTTTCTTTTGATCTTCAGGCATTTTTGCCATGACTTGCAAATGGTTTTCGAGCCAGCCTGACAGTGGCCGGTCGACCAGATTCCGAGATTCTGGTGGTGGGAGCAATAATGCCACCGTTTCTGCCAAATCGCCCACGGCTTGGTAGGATTCCTCAAAGAGCCAGATCGGTATGGCCGCTTCTTCGGCAGCCCATTCGCGCAGGAGCCTTGAACTGATGACTTGACGGGGCGTTCGGCCGATGAGAAATGCAATCGTCCATGCGGAATCGGATTGAGAGGCCTTTTGGAAATAATCCACCAGGGCGTCCACGCTCGCTGTGGTGCTGGCTGATGTGTCAAGGGTGTCATAAAGCCTGGCGAAGTGGATCATTGCTCGCCTGCGGGTTTTAGTTCTGGAATTATGGAGTCTGGCGGATTGCCTGCAGGATCGTGGCCGGCGGAGCTGGATTCGTCTCTAAATCGAGTATCGACAGACTTTGCATCCAGTCCGATTTCGCGTAGATAGCGTGCCAGGGCGGTGGAATATCCGTGCGTCAGCCAGACTTCTTGCGCACCTGAGGCTTTGATGGACGAGATCAGCCCATTCCAGTCGGCGTGATCGGAGAGAACAAAACCGGTGTCGACCGATGGGCGATTGCGCTTGCTTCGCACTGCCATCCATCCTGAGGCAAAAGCGGTCGAAAATGGTCTGAAGCGGCTCATCCATGGCGATGCCAAAGCGGAAGGGGGTGCCAAGACAAGTGATCTGGCCCGTTGGGGGTCGGTGGCGCGAAGGGTCTGGGGCAGATCAATTCCAGAGTCGCGATAGATCTGATTGATTGGCTCGATGGCAGAGTGGCAATAAATTGGGCCGATTGTGGGGTCGATTCCTGCAAGCAGGCGCTGGGCCTTTCCCAGTGAGTAGGCCATTAAAACGCTTGCCAGGCCCTGATCCTGATTCGTGGCCCACCACCTGTTGATCTGGTCAAAGAGGATTGATTGTGGTTGCCATTGGTAGATGGGCAGGGCGAATGTCGATTCACTGACAATCAGGTGGCAGTTGAGGGGTTCAAAGGGGGCGCAGGTTTGGTCTGGTTCGACCTTGTAATCGCCGGTGATTACAGCGATTTGGCCTTTGTGTTCGATACGGACCTGCGCTGAGCCGAGCACATGACCTGCGGGATGGAGCGAAATGCGGACACCGTGATAGTTGGTCGATTGCGCGTAAGGCAGGGGGGTGATTTGTGCGCTGGCGAGCATTCTGTGCTTGAGCAAGGCGAATCCATCGGCCGCGGTGAGGTAGTGTCTGTGGCCGGATCTGGCGTGATCGGCATGGGCATGTGTGATGATGGCGCGATCGACGGGCTTGTAGGGGTCGATGTAAAAATCGCCAGGTGGGCAATAGAAGCCTTTGTCGGTCCGTTGGAGAATCGGTTGCATGATGTAAGTGATTATAGGCGGCCGAAACCGGGTCGCCCAAATGGATTATTCGCCAACACAGGAAAATTGGAAGAACAAGAGACAAAATTTGGACTTGCCAATTGGGTATGACGACGAACATAATAAGGTATCGAAAGAAACCACGATTTGCTGCGCCTGATTTCTGCGCGTAGCTGGATATGATTGATGGGCAGCGAGGGCGGTTCATCAACGAACTCACAGGTTGAAACATGGCACATAAAAAAGGTCAGGGCTCGAGCCGCAACGGTCGCGATTCGAATGCACAGCGTCGCGGGATCAAGATGTACGGTGGCCAATTTGCCACAACCGGATCGATTCTGGTTCGCCAGGTGGGGACACGCTGGGTCCCTGGCAAGAACGTGGGTGTTGGCAGGGATTACACCTTGTTTGCACTGAAGGACGGGATTGTGAAGTTCGATCAGGAAGGTCGCCGGATCAACATCCTGACAGAAATTCCTGCCTGACTTGGTTCTGGGTGGCAGAGAAATCCCAATAAAAAACGAAAACCGGCGGGCATGATTGCCCCGACCGGTTGTTTTTTGGTTGACAGAGGCGGATTATTGGATATCAGCAGAACTTGCTCAGGTGAGTGCGGATCGGCGGCTCGTATCAATTTCGGTACAAAAGTCGGCTGGTGACGCGTCAGATACCAGCCAAATCAAGGCTTGAGAACTGAATCATGTTTGTCGACAGAGTGACGATTTATGTCAAAGGCGGCGATGGCGGAAATGGCGCAATGAGCTTCCGTCGCGAAAAATACGCTCCCAAGGGCGGCCCTAATGGCGGCGATGGTGGTCATGGTGGCGATGTGGTCTTGATTGCCGACACCGGTAATTCGAACTTGGCCCACCTTTCGTTCCAGAGGCACTGGAAGGCGGATCGTGGCGAAAACGGCATGGGTGCGGACTGTCATGGCAAGACCGCCCACGACATGGTGATTAAAGTGCCCGTCGGTACGATTATTCGCGACCGTGAGCGCGGCCACGTCTTGAAAGACTTGAAAGAGCATGGCGAGAAGGTGGTCATTGCCCGCGGTGGCAAGGGTGGTTTTGGCAATGCCCACTTCAAGTCGAGCACGAATCGTGCCCCTCGACAGTTTGAAAAAGGTTTCATCGGCGAAGACCGCTGGATCATTCTCGAGATGAAGGTCATTGCCGATGTCGGCCTGATCGGGCTCCCGAACGCTGGCAAATCCACCCTTTTGTCGCGTATTTCCCATGCTCATCCGGAAATTGCCGACTACCCCTTCACCACCAAGTATCCAAACCTAGGCACAGTCCATACAGGCCGGGACGATGCCTTTGTCGTCGCCGATATTCCTGGACTCATCGAAGGGGCCCATGCTGGCCATGGCTTGGGCCACGAATTTTTGAGACACGTGGAGCGCACCCGGCTCCTGGTGCACCTCGTGGCCAGTGAATCGATGGATGAATCGGACCCTTGGAAAAATTACCAGACGATTCGCGAAGAAATTCGGCTCTACAGCCCCACCTTGGCTGAGCGGCCTGAAATGGTGGTTCTGACGAAAATGGACCTCACGGCCTCTGACGACGCCAAAGCCAAATTCGAGGAGCAACTGGGCCGACCTGTCATGGCCATCTCAGCCGTGACGGGCAAGGGCATGAACCAACTCATGCATGAGATCAGCGATCGGCTCGCTGAGATTGGTCAATTGGTCGAGCCCGAGCCGGAATCGGTCCTGACCGCCATCAATCTGCCCAAAAAAGTCAGTGCCATCACTGACACCGTGGCCGAATCTGATCTATCCATCAAAGCCGCTCCAGAAAGCCAACTTGCAGACGAAGCCCTGTTGCTTCAAGAGAGCCAGGAATGAATCCCGCAAGGCAGGGCGGCTGGGTTCTGGCCGACATTGGCAACAGTCGCACAAAACTTGTGTGGCTGGCCAGTGGTGCTCATTCCGTGGATCGCTTATTCCTTGATTCTACAAAAACCTGGGACGAGCGGCTGACCTTGCCCACAGACCGGATCGAACACCAGGCCGAGGCTCTCAAGCAGTGGCTTAAGGGCAAGTCAATCAGCGGCATCTGGCTTGCAAGCGTCCATCAGGTGGCTCTCAATCAGCTTGTCGGACTGCTGGACCAGGCTCTGAAAGAAACCGAAGCTGAGGATGCCGATGGAAGCATCCTCACCAGCGCCATGGATGTGGATGTCCACAACCGGCTCGACTTCCCGGAACGAACAGGGGTGGACAGGGCTCTTGCCATCCGAGCCGCTTTGCGATTGCACAATCGCAAGGGGCCGGGCATTGTGGTGATGTGCGGCACAGCCATGACCGTCGAACGCATCGATACCGATGGAGTCTGGATCGGTGGAGCCATCGCCCCTGGTTATCGACTGGCCGCAAAGGCCTTGGATCAAGGCACTTCAGGGTTAATGCAGGTTGGTGCAATCGCACAGGCACCGCTGGCGCATGGGGCTCAGACAAAATCCGCCATCGAGGCAGGTCTCTTCTGGGGCCAGGTGGGGACTGCCAAGGAGCTTATCGCGCGAGCCGGAAGCTTGCCTGACTCATGGGAAATCTGGTCCGGCGGCGACGCCTCTTTATTTGCCAGGTGGGCCTCGACCGAACACGCCGAGGTGGTTGACGACCTGGTCTTGATGGGCTTGGCAGACTTCGCAGCAGCCGGGCTCGACGGCCAATCTGTATGACTGCTCTTATCCAACATCAATCAACTCATGTGACCCAGATTACCGCCGAGGCTCCCGGCGCCATTGCCGTGCTAAGACTTTGGGGCCCTGACGCCGTCACGGTTGCCAATCGCCTGTTTCGGCCCAAGCTTGGAACCCGGGGCCTGATCCAAAGTCAGCCAGGCGAATTAAGGCTCGGGTGGTTTGGGATGGACGAGGTGGTTGCCCTGATCGTTACGGATAGCAATCTGTCAACGCCCCCCGAAGTCGAAATTCAAGGTCATGGCAGCCCCCTTCTTGTTCAATCCATCTTGAATCTGCTTCAAGAAGAAGGCATTCACCTGGCGGATCATGGCCAGTATCTGAAGCATCAAGGCGTCGGCTGGCTGGAACGCCTGGCTCTCGACCATTTTCAAAGAACCAACGCCCCAAAAGCTGCTCAAGTGATTTGGAATCAGGTGGATGGATCGCTTCGAAATGCCTTGGTTGAGATTCGTGACCTCATCCAGGCTCATGACACGCATGCCGCAATTTCGAGGATCGACTCCTTGCTGCTCACAGCGCCCTGGGGCACTCGATTGAGCCGTGGCTTCAAAGTCGCCCTTGCGGGAGCACCAAATGCCGGAAAATCCACACTTGTCAATGCTTTGGCTGGATACGATAGAGTACTGGTAAGCCCCGTTCCGGGCACCACTCGCGATCTCGTCGATGTCGCCCTGACCATCGATGGATGGCCGTTTGTGGTCACCGATATGGCGGGTCTCAGAGACCTTGCGGCAGATCCATTGGAAGCGGCCGGGATTGCCCTGGCACGCGGCCAGCAAAGTCGGGCGGATCTGGTCATCCGCCTTTTCGAGCCAGATGCAGCAGATGGGGAAATCGAAATCCACGCCAGTCGTCACCTGACCGTCATGACCAAATTGGATCTCATCAGCCCGCAGGAAGCCTCAAATCTGCCCTCAGGCATTCTTGGAATCAGCGCCAAGACCGGCATGGGGCTTGACGAATTAATGGCCCGGATGATCATCGCACTTATTCCAGAACATCAATCCATCCATGGGCTTGTGAAACCGGTTGTCTTTGACACGGAAATCGAAGCCTGCTTAAACCAGGCCAGGCAATGGATCAATCAAGAGTCCGCCGTGGCGGCATCGTGGCGGATTGACGAGTTGCTCTCAAAGCCATGACCATTTGAAACCAGCATCAGCCGGGTTTGTTTGTTCGAGCATGCCCGATTAGGGCATCGGGCCGACAATTTTGGGTTTTATTTTTGGTTCATCCGACTAAAGCGTACTTGGCCTCGTGGATTGACAGGATTTTTAATTCGAAAAATTCCATGTCTCGATAGCCATATGCTTGCCGTTTCATGGTTTTGATCTTGTTGTTCGTGCCTTCCATCGGGCCTGAGCTGGTCGGGTGGTCGTAACAGGTTAGAAGCCCTTCCATGGGGCTTTCCAAGGTCTTCGCCAACGTGATCAGGACCTTGATTCCTGAAGCTCTTGCCCGTTGCAGCCAACCCTTCATGAATCGCTTTGCGGCACCCTTCGTCGACTTGTCACAAAAAAGTCGTAACTACTCCTTCAGGAAATAAGCCGTCGACCGCAGGAAACCCTCGGCGTTTCCTGCGGCCGACCAAGCATGGCCCTGGATGGCTCTGTCAACGGACAGCGAGGTCCGTCAACTCACGGTGAAATGTATCGTGTAGACAGCACCCGTCGTGGCATTCGAGAAAGTCCAACTGTAAGTTCCAGTGGGCGTTGTGCTGTAGCCACTGACAATTGGGCCAAAATTGTCTCCGGTTTGGACGAGAATACTATTTGTGCCGCTCGTCGCAGTGGAAGGGCCCGTGTAGTTAGAAATCACATGGTTCCATGTGTCACCCGTCGGCATTTCAATCGCCCAGCTGTCGGCTGCGCTGAGTTGAGCTGTGGTTGCCGAGATATTTGATGTCGAGGTAGAGGATCCCAAAGAAACGGTGTAATGTACGTACGTTCCGTAGGTTGTCCCTGGTGGCGGCCACATGTCACTTAAGGCGACTTGACCAACACTTTCAGCCAAGGCCGCTCGTCGGCTGTCGGCTCTGGCTTGCTGCGCCGTGATGTATGACGTTGTCTTCGCCATCTTTGAGGGGGTGAAGTTGATAACAGGGACGCCCTCAATCGCCTTGACGCTGTAGAAATAATGTGTCTGCCCCTGGGGAGCAGCTACAATCATTCCAGCACTTTCATACATCGAGGGCAGTTTCGGTGGCGCTTTAACATAAAACGACCGCGACAGATATGTTACATTTTGGCCGCTAGCGAACGCATCGGTGCCGAGTGAGGTAACGCTCTCACCGAGCACAACGGAGGTCAGGGCCGTGCAGCCATAGAAAGCCCTGTTGCCGATCGTCTGAACGCCATTCCCGATCACCACCCCTGCCATGGCGACGTTGCCCTCGAAGGCACTGTGTCCTATGACTTTCACGCTGTGCGGAATCAAGACGCCGGTCATGGCGGTATTGCCTTGGAACGCATTTGCTTCGATGGTTTCCACGCCGTGGCGGATCACGGCTCTGGCGAGTGCCGTGTCGCCGCGAAAGGCACCTTCCCCGATTGTCTTGACCGAGCCTGGGATCACCACGGCTTGCAGGGCGGTGTTTCCGGCGAACGCTGATTCGCCGATCGATTGAATGCCCCTGCCGAAACCAACGTACTGGATGGCCGTGTCGCCAGCGAAAGCTTCTGAGCCAATGGTCTTGACAGTGCCGGGGATGGATACGGCCCGCAGTGCTTTGATGCCGGCAAAGGCCGAGTCGCCGATGAATGCGACCCCCTTGCCGATCTGCAGGACGGTCAGTGAAACGTCATCCTGAAAAGCGCCAGCCGAGATACGCTTGACGGTTCCGGGGATCACCAACTTCATCATCGAGGTGTTTTCGGCGAACGCGTGATCACCGATCAACTCAACTTTCTTACCGAACGTCACGCCCTGCAGGCCGCTGTGACGGAACGCGTTGTCGCCGATCGATATTAAACTGTTCGGAAACTTCACCTCCTTCAGGAGCGACGCGTCGCGGAATGCCGAGTCTCCAATGAATTGGACGCCTGCACCAATCTTAACCTTGGTCAGGTTGGTGAGTCCGCTAAACGCATTGTTGTCGATGTTGGTCACGCTGCTGGGAATCACAAGACTCGTGATTTCGGTATGGTTTGCGAACGCGGAGCCGGCAATTTCCTTAACGGGTGTCCCGTTGATGGTCGCGGGTATGACAACTTTAGCTGCCGCCCCCTGGTAGCTCGTGATCGTGCCAGCCGTGAATTCGAAGAAGCTGCTATCAATCGCCGCTGCCGCTGTTAGCACGATCCGCTGCTCGAGGATGTCGCAGCCCAGCTGCACCGTCGGCATGGAAAGCGAACGATCCTGTCCATCGAACTGGGCATTGAAAATCCCGCGGCGGCTTCTCGCTGGACGACGCTTGCGGGTGACGAAGGAAAAGAGGGAAGGGAGCGATGTGATCGAGGCGGGCATAAGAATGTTGTCCATCCGGGATGTGAGATATTGCACCGCTCATGATTAAAAGTGAATTACGAGTTTAGCACGCCTTTGGTGACTCGTCAACTGCCGTTTTTTCATTGAGCGATTAGTATCCGTTTAGTATCACAATTGGTTTGTCATTTGCAAGCATATCTGATTCTGACGGTATGACTTAACCGACTCGTAAAGATAATCCAACACGCTCTGGCTCATTAGTTTTAACGTCGTCACAACGCTCAGCATTCGTTCAACAAACTGTCCTCCCAACTGACTCTGATGTCCGTAACTGCCCTTGCGCCAAATCACCGCGCCACGAATTGTTCGCTCTGCGAAATTGTTCGTCGGCTCCACTCCTGGTATCCGGCAAAAATTCCACAGCGCAGGATAAACCTTCAACAGCTTTCGGCAAAATGTCTTGGTTTTCTTGTCCGGAGATCGACATCCCGTTTCAAGCTGCGTTCTTAATTCCGCCGCAATCCGATCCATTCGCTGGATCAAAACCGATCGGTCGATTTTGCCATCCTTGAATTCGTTCCAGTCGGCAAACAGGCAGGAATGAACTTCAAGCCCCGACTCGCCCATTTCTTTCGCATCTCCGCCACGCTCAAAGTGCTTCTGAAAATCACGACCCAGATGCGACCAGCAGATTCGCCTCTGTTCCAGAGGCAATTTATTGTAAGCCCCCCAGCGGTCGCTGCTGACCATCCCGTGAATCTTGCTGCCCAGCAAGGCCTTAAGGCCATCAGCACCTCGACTGGCATGAATCCGAAACGCCGCCGACTGCTTGCAAGCCGCCACCCAGAGCCAGCGGCGGTCGCCACGCTTGAACCAGCCGGTTTCATCGGTATTTTTGACTTCGTCCGCCCGCACTTCAGCGAGAATCTTGTCGTAAGAATCGGCTAGAGAAATCGCCGTCTGAGCTTCGAGCTTTACGATTGTGCCAAGCGAAACCGGCACGTTGAAAACCCTTTCGAGAATCTCTTTGACCGATCGGCGACTAAGCCGGTAGGCACCGCTGAGGCATGACATGACAGCGGTCAGTCGCGGGCCAATCGTGTGCGACAGGATTTGCGGCAGAATTTCAGCCCGGTTGAGCTTGCCACAACACATGCACATGCGGCTGTGGGCTCGGTGTTCGGTGATCACGACAGGCGTAGGCGGCAGTTCGGCAACCTGATGCCGTCGTGGTTCAGGATGATCGAGGGCGACTTCTTTGGGCAGAGGAGATTGACAATCCGAGCATTTTTCGGGGATATATTCGACGACTTCGGTGACTCTTTCGGGCGGCAATTGCAGGCGATGATGCCCTCGATGGCCTGGCTGACCGCCCTGCTTGCGTCCGCTAGGATTGCGCGGAAGCCGTTTCGGGGCATCGAGCGGATTTGCCGAGGGCGGAATGGAGGAGTTCGACGAGTTACGATTCAAGCGTTGCTGCAGTTCATGAACGATCGCTTTGAGTACTTCGATCTCTTGACGAAGTTTGACGCATTCGGGGCAGGTCGGAGTTGGATTATCAGTTGGATCATTCATGACCAAAACCTTAACCAAATCGCAAAATCTGACCAGATCAGTTTAAGTCAATCCCAGTTGGGGACGGAACGGTTACACAAGATTTTTAATTCGAAAAATTCCATCTTACGATAGCCATATGCTTGCCGTTTCATGGTTTTGATCTTGTTGTTCGTGCCTTCCATCGGGCCTGACGGCTTGGGTGCAGTCAGGCCCCTTTTTTTGGGGATTGTTATCCGATTGAATTACTTCGGCAGAAATCCGCGCTGCTTCAGCCAGATTTCGCACAGGCCCGGCCATTCGCTAAAGGCGGGGTCGCCCATGCCTAAACCCAGGCCGTGGCGGCCTTTTTCGAACATGTGCAGCTCGCAGGGTACACCGGCCTTGCTCATGGCCATGGTGAAGAGCAGGGCATTTTCTGGCGGTACGACCACATCTTCAAATGTGTGCACAATAAAGGCCGGCGGCGTGTCTTTGGTCACCTGGGTTTCATTTGAGAGGCTCTTGACGAGTTCTTCAGGCGGGTTGTCGCCCAGCAGGTTTCGTTTAGAACCGCTGTGGCCATAGGGGGTTGCCATTGCAATGACCGGATACATCAGGACCATGAAATCAGGCCGGGAGCTGAGTTTTTCGATGGGGTCAGTGGCATCAGGCTTGCCGGCGTCGTAATGGGTGCCCGCTGTAGAGGCCAGATGGCCGCCGGCTGAGAAGCCGATGATGCCAATTTTCTTGGGGTCGAAGCCATATTCGCCGGCCTTGGAGCGGACGGTGCGGATGGCCCTGTTGGCGTCGTTGATCATGGCAGGGTGGCGATATCGGGGGCCCAGGCGATATTTCAATACAAATGCCGTAAGCCCTTTAGAAGCATACCATTCGGCAATCGGCTGATTTTCGTGAGCGGCCAGGCCACCATAGCCGCCGCCGGGGCAGACGACAATGGCCGCTCCCTTGTTTTTGCCATCAGCCGGTTTATAAACGGTCAAAGTCGGCACATCGGCCGGTTCGGTACCTTTGGCACCCGGCGTGCCGCCCGGCCAGAGGGTAATGACATCCTGGGCGGTTGCATTTTCCGTGATGAAAATGGATGCCAATAGAAATGCGAGGCGTGGTAATCGAGGGGTCATGTTCTCACCTTTTTTTGTGTTTTGAGCTAGAGTTGAAATTGTGATGCCGAATGGTCGCGAGGTTTTAGCTTGCCAGTCGTGGCCGCTTTTGTCAAACCCCCACCGGCACGGCCCAATGGCCATCGCGGTAGGCCCGGTTGAGCATGGCGTTGGCCTGGGCGTCGTTTTGGATCTGCTCGGCGATGGGGTCGAAGTTGATCACGCGGCCGACCCGGCAGGCGATGTTGACCAGGTGGCAAAGCGATGTAAAGATATGGTTTATGGCGATATCGGCGTTGGCCATGGCCCCGTGCCGCACGGCCGCGTGGAAGGTCTCGTGGTGGGCGGGCAGGTCAAAGCCGCCAGAGCGTTCTTCAACCAGCTTGTTGCCTGGGCTGAACATCTTACAATCGCAGGTTTTACCAAGATTCAGCATGCCCATGGTGCTAGAGAAGGCTTTGCCGTTTTCGTAGCCGTCCAGCTCATAGGGCGATGGCCTCCAGGGCGGTTGTGTGCGTTGTAAAGAGGGAGAGGATCAAGAGACTTGCAGACATCAGTCGTTTCGGGTGAGGGCGGCTCGATTTTGGAATAGGGGCATGTGAGATTTCAGAAATCAGTCATTCGAAATAACGGCTTGGCTTCAGTCTGGCAACAGTCTTGCAATGCGTTTTGGACGTAAAGATTGGTGCGCTAGGCCTCATGCGTCATACGTCTGAAGAATCCTGAATTGGCTCCTTGCTCTCTCGAGAAACTATCGGTATTGTGAAGCTCAGGGTGTAGCCTGAATAGCTACAATGCCTTGGGTCTAGCTTACTTTAGAGTGAAATTGAAAAGTGTTTCATGGGGACTTCCGCTTCTGGCAATCCAGGCTGGCTTTTTCGCAAAGTTCCACCTGATGGTGGTCGAGACTTTGGTAATTCAGGCTTTGAGGCCTTTAAGCATAGTATTGATACATTTACCCGCGAGGTTATTCAAAACAGCCTTGATGCAACTTTGGATTCAGTAAATGGAATTCATCTCAAGTTTCGGCTGATCCGGCTTAAAGGCGAAGATCTCAAGAAGTTTCAAGCGATCATACATTGGGCGGACCTTCATGCTCATATTCAATCCGCAGCATCAGGAGCTTCAAAGCAGCGGATTGGCCATCGATTGAGGCAGGGGCTGGAACAGGTTGAGCAGGAGAAGTTTTTGGATTGGTTGATTGTCGAGGAGCACGGGACATCGGGTTTGGTGGGATCCGAGGTTGGAGTGGGACCGTTTGCGGCCCTTTGTCGAAACAATTTTGACAGCCATCAAAAAAACACCTCAGCAGGTGGTTCATTTGGCCTTGGGAAAGCCGCGCTCTGGATCGCTTCACGCGTCAGTACTGTGCTTTTCTCAAGCAGTGTCCAGAAGAAAGAGCTACCTGAAGGGAAATCAAACCCTCGTGTTTTTGGTAGAACGGAACTCGTCTGGCATCAGCATGATCAAGTGGATTACTCAGGCCCGGGCTGGTTTGGTTTGCCAAATGAAACTGCGGATCAAGCCGTTTCCACGTGGTCGAATCCCGTCTGGCTCAGGGAAATCGGTCTCGATCGGCCAGATGGCGTAACTGGAACTTCGATTGGCATTGTCGGGTTTCATGATGCCGATTCGGAATCCACACCCAGCGCGAGCGAACTTCTCAATAAACTGGCTGCCAGCGCGGCCATGTGGTATTTCCCAGTCATGACGGATGGACGATTAAAAGTCACAATTGAACGATACGACTCACTCCGGTCAATCGCAGCCAGGACGCCTGAATTTGCCCAGGATGTTGATCCAGCGACGACTTTGGCCTCATGGGTTTCGACGCTTCAAAGGCTAAAATCGGATTCCTTTGCATTGGAACTTCGTGCGCCGGGCGATTGTGTTGTACGAGATGTGCTCCTGAAAATCCCACCAGTGAAAGATTCTCCACCCCGATCGCTTGAAATGTGCCATCAGGCCAAGCTTTTGGTCGCAAAATTACCACCCGACAGCCAATTGCTCAATGGCCAGAAAATTGCCATGCTTCGCGGCCGTGGGATGGTTGTCCAGTATCGTGACCCAAGATCGAATCTCCTGACTTCAACTTCCTTTGTCGCAATCTTGCTTGCCGGAAAAGCCGTCGGCTCCGAGCCTGAAGATATTGCTGCGGAAGCGTTTTTACGAATTGCGGAACCGCCAGCGCACGATCGATGGGACGGTGATGGGGCAGACCTTTCGATTCATTACAAAAAAGGCGGCAAAAAATTCCTCGGAGACTTTCATCTGGCCATCACACAAGCCTTGAAATCGGTCCTCGAATCACCTCGGGCTTTTGTTGACGATGCTCCAAAAATTCTACGTAACCTTTTTCCGTTCGGCAATGAGACTCCAGGCAGAATTGATCGGCCAAGCCCTAGAATTCAGGACCTTAAGGGCGAGATTGACCAGGAAAACTGTTGGAATATTCATGCCAAATTAAAACTCAAGACAAGCAAACAGGTGCAGAGGTTAAGGCCAGTCCTGCAATTTGATGCCGACTCCGGCAAGAATCAAGATATCCTCTGGAAATCCTTGACAGTCGTCATTCCAAAGACTGTCATTGTCGAGGCCAATCAAATATTGGTTGTGCCTCCCAGAGTCAGTCTCATTCATTTGATTGCCATTTCAGATGCTTCAACACATCCGGTTTCCGCAAAATTATCAAGGGTTACGCTGGTGCTCAAGCCCGCTGAAGTCGATTCCGCCGAGGATCAGATCGAAGAATTGACCCCCGAATTCGTTCAATCCGAAATCCGTTTCACGTAATACAACCGAGAATAACTTCATGCACGGATCCGTTCTTTATCCTCACAAAACCCTGACCGGCGATTTGAACCTGATCCTCGATCGTGTTCATTTGGACGATCAATTACTCCCATCCGAAAAAATTCAATCCCCTTTTAATATCGCAGATCTCGGACGAACCGGAGACTCTCAATGGCAATCCGCCAAAATGGATTTCTCATTACGATACCAACCAGATAAAGCCAAGGAAACCATCGCAAACTTTACCTCCAGTCACGGAGAGCTCAGAGCCTGGCTAGCCCTTGAATGCCGGCCTACAAATCTCAGAATATCTTTAAAATTGAACCATTCAAAATCGGATCAGATGGACCAATGGAGTGGCACCTTAATTGTTGATCGTGACCATGTCATCGCGACAGCCATTGTTCAAGCCTGGCTCGCTTACGACCTCGCAGAACCAGGAATTCAATTCAAAAGCCGGGTCGCTGCGGAATCTTCGCCGTGGACCATCTATCTTGATCCGCCCAGAAGTTTTCATCGCGATGGTGGGATGCAAATGCACTGGGTCGATTTCTCAAATTATGCGGACCTGGACTGGCTCAGTCATTATCAGAACGCTTTTTCCGCCATCGACATGAGCCCTGAAACGCCTAGAATTCTACTCAATTCAACCATCTCCGGATTTCAAGAGATTTTAAAAGACGAAACCGCTGGCCAAGATCCAGCCCGCGATACATTGCGGAACATGGCCGCCAACAATGTGGCTCGCGGAGCCTGGATGGCATTGGCCCACCAATCCATTCAAAGCCTTCGTAAATCGGGAGGAGAGCTTGCCAATTGGTCCGCACCTGCCTGGCAGCGAGAGGTCATGGAAATATTGGCACTGATACTGGGACCAAACCTAAAGCTCTCGGATTGGCTTGAAAATGAAGGAGGAGACTGGATTCATGAAGGCCTGACACCCGCAAACTGGACTCGACTGGATGTCGCCTTGGGCGATTGGATGGCACGGCGATCGAATTTGGCCGCCCACTGGCAGAAGTGGTCGAAAACCCAATCAAAAATCGATCCCCCCGAAGCCGAAGTCAAGAAGGGTTTTGTGGATCGCTTAAAAACCGTGTTGAAGGTTAAAAAAAAGGCTGAACAAGAGCCAAGTCAACTTTTTGGGGCCTCAGATGAGTGAATTTACATTCGATGGTTATCGCCAGGACGTTCGCAAGATTCTGGATGATTCTTTCAGAAAAGGGGAGCCACAATATTCAGATGCAGAATTGGGTCAATATATTGTTCCAATTCATTTTAATCGTGATATGACAGAGAATCTGGTCATATTTCGCAAGCTCATCGATGCTGTGATGAAAAAGCAGGAATTTTGCAAGGAACGATCAAAATCGGATGGGTGGCTTGCGCCCCGGATTCACAATGCGTTGAGACTCACCCGACGCGAGGCCGCCTGCAAGGAATTCTGGATCGGGTTGATCTTACAAAATCTCGATTATGTCTGGTGGAGGTTTGAAGTCAGTAAGGAAAATCTTCTTGGATTAAGAAGGATTGATGGAAGTGAGTACCGGCAAATATTCTCGCAACTTTGGTGGGCTGTTGAAAACTTGAGAAATGGCAGTTCTTTAATAAATATCGATAAGTCCACAGGAATTTCGAGCTTGGGCCAAT
Organism: Candidatus Kuenenia stuttgartensis; assembly: GCA_945865635.1. Taxonomy (GTDB): domain Bacteria; phylum Planctomycetota; class Planctomycetia; order Isosphaerales; family Isosphaeraceae; genus QWQI01. The sequence goes on along the minus strand of CAMBEP010000021.1, from coordinate 30,321 downwards.
TCATACAACATCTTAACATGATTCATTCCAATGTTCTTGCATCTACATTAAATACGTATTTGTACGATGGCCTGAAAACAGAAATGGATATTCTGGAGATATTAAAAAAACTGAATTATATTCTGCCATGCTTTGTCCGCGACGATATCGCCCCTTCCAGGGCTCCTGATGCCAGGCTTCTCAGGGAATGGATCCGGGAAAAACCGCAATTGGATCCACTGCTCTCGGACGAATTGCCTCAGGGGCCGCCTGATTCGCCGATTCCAAGGGATGAGCTTGATCGCATGTTGCAGTTCGTCGAATTCGTTGCAGGTCAGGGCCTGAAAGATCCGCTGAAAGCCAATCCGCCAATTCACTAAATGAGCCGCTGTTTCGCCGCCTGTCAAGCGGTTTTCGTAAATCAGAGAATGGAGTGCCTTGGCTCGCAAAACGAACCACATTGTTCAAGATCGGCATTCGTTCGGATGTGATGCCGATTTTCCCTTTTGATTCGTCAAGGTCTTGTAGATTTCGAAGTATTTGGGGCATTGACGTTGTCGATATGAGCTGGACAAATCGGTCTCGATCGTTCTACGGCCTGTTCCCCGGCAAAAAAAAATGGAAGCAAGGCCCGGGCGGTCGGACCCGTGAGGACCCGGCCAACCCTGAAAACCGGGAATTCAGGTCTGCCATTCTGGCAGTTTGCCAGGACAGGTACTCAAAGTCAAAAGGGTTGTAAGGCATTACTGAGAAAGTGATTTAGAAGTGTTTCAAAGTCGTCGGCACGGTATTTGCATGAAAGTTATCTTCAGTTATTCTGACAGAGCCTTTGCGAAGGTGAATGTCGGGAGCCCAAGACATCGTGTGGAGTGGTCCACCGAATGTATCACTTTGATGAAGATGGTTTCGTTGAGGAGTAGTTCGCCGTGGCGAAAATGCTAGCCTACAACGAGGAAGCTCGGCAGAAGTTAGCCGTTGGTGTCAGCAAGCTGGCACGAGCGGTTCGCAGTACGCTGGGGCCTCGGGGCAGAAATGCCGTGATCGACAAGGGCTGGGGAAGCCCGAACGTGACCAAGGACGGCGTGACCGTCGCCGAAGAGATTGAATTGACCGACGCCTATGAAAACATGGGTGCACAGTTGGTCAAGGAAGCTGCTTCGAAGACGAACGACGCTGCTGGCGATGGCACCACCACCGCGACGGTACTTGCCGAGGCCATCTTTAAAGAGGGCTTGAAGCATTTGGCAGCCGGTGCGGATCCAATGAGCCTCAAGCGGGGAATTGACGCCGCTGTGGAAGCCGTTGTGGCCGACATTAAAAAGCAATCCCGGAAGATCTCGACCAAAAAAGAGATGACCGAAGTTGCGACCATTGCAGCCAATAACGACATCACCATTGGTGAGAAGCTTGCCGAAGCGTTTGAAGCCGTTGGTCCTGATGGTGTGATTACCATTGAGGAAGGCAAGGGGTCGGAAACAGTTGTAACGGTTGTGGAAGGGATGCAGTTTGATCGCGGTTACCTGAGCCCTCACTTTGTGACGGACCAGGACCGGATGGAAGTGGTCCTTGAGAATCCGTTCATTCTGATTCACGAAGAGAAGATCACCACACCCAAGGTGTTGATACCGATCCTCGAAGCCATTTCCAAAGCCTCACGGCCATTGGTGATCATTGCCGAGGATGTCGAGAGTGAAGCCCTTGCAACGCTTGTGGTGAACAAGCTTCGCGGGATTCTTCAGGTTGTGGCCGTCAAGGCCCCGGGCTATGGCGATCGCCGTAAAGCCATGCTGGAGGACATTTCTGTCCTGACCGGCGGCAAGGCGATCTTCAAAGATCTCGGTATCGACCTTGAAAGTGTTGATCTGAACGAACTTGGCACAGCCAAGAAAGTGATCATCACCAGCGAGAACACGACGATTGTTGAGGGTGCAGGCACCTCGGAAGCGATCAAGGGCCGAACGGACCTGATCAAGCGCGAGATTGGCACCACCACCAGCGAATACGATAAAGAGAAGCTCCAGGAGCGGCTCGCCAAACTTGCAGGCGGCGTGGCACAGATCAATGTCGGTGCCGCCACCGAAACCGAGATGAAAGAGCGTAAGGCGCTTGTTGAAGATGCCTTGCACGCCACCCGGGCTGCCAATGAAGAAGGTGTTGTGAGCGGTGGTGGAACAGCGCTGATCCGCGCTGCGGCCACTTTAAGCTCGCTCCAGCTTTCGGGCGACCAGGCTCTGGGTGTTCAGATCATCAAGCGTGCCTGCGAACAGCCTGCCCGCTCGATCGCTGAAAATGCCGGTATCGACGGTGCCGTGATTGTCAATCGTATTGCTAAAAGCACCGATTCCAACTACGGTTACAATGCTGAATCCGGCGAATGGGGCGACATGTTCGCTTTCGGCGTCGTTGATCCCGCCAAGGTGACTCGTTCGGCTCTGCAAAACGCAGCCTCTGTTGCTGCCCTCCTGCTGACAACCGAAGCCATCATTGTCGAAATCAAAGAAAAGAAAAAGCCCGGCGGCGACCACCATGACCATGACCATGGTGGCGGTGGTGGCATGGGCGGCATGGGCGGCATGGGGATGCCTGGCATGATGTGATCTGGTTGATACCAACCAGGCTGCATTGTCAAAAACCAGACTGTTGGGCCGGTTCGTGGAAAAGTTCCGCATGAGACCGGCCTGGCAGGTTCTAAAAAACATGATCAGATCGAATCACTAAGAAAGGGTAACCTAAAAATGGCCGTTCTGCGTCCTTTGGAAGACCGGGTTGTTGTTGAACAGATTCAGGCTGAAGAGAAGACTGCTGGCGGGATCGTCCTTCCTGACACAGCCAAAGAGAAGCCCCAGAGGGGCACCGTGATAGCTGTTGGTCCTGGCAAATTGCTGGAATCCGGTGATCGTGCTGCCGTTGGTGTGGTGGTGGGCGACGAAGTTCTTTTCGGCAAGTATTCCGGCACCGACGTGAAGGTGGACGGCAAGGAAGTCAAGATTCTTCGTGAGTCTGACATTCTGGCCAAGGTTGTGAACTGAGCATTATCACTTGCGAGCGGTTGTCGGGCAGATTTTGAATAGGTACATGCCGTACTTGAATCGTCCGACGACCTCGAACAGATAGAAGGAGAATCAGAAACGTGGCAAAGCAGCTACTCTTCTCCGACGCCGCTCGACGCAAGTTGCTCGAAGGTGTCGACATTTTGGCCCATGCCGTTGGAACCACACTTGGGCCAACCGGTCGTAACGTGATCATCGCGAAGTCGTTTGGTGGCCCGACGGTCACCAAGGACGGCGTCACGGTCTCCAAAGAGATCGAACTGGATGATCCGTTCGAGAACATGGGTGCCAAGCTGGTCAACGTGGTGGCCTCAAAAACCTCCGACGTGGCCGGTGATGGAACAACCACAGCAACGATTTTGGCACGAGCCATTTATCGTGAAGGGTTGAAGTCGGTTACAAGTGGATCGAATCCGACAGCGATCCGTCGCGGGATTGAAAAAGCCGTATCGGCAACGGTCGAATTTCTTCAGACGAAACTGGCCAAGCCAGTCTCCAAGAAGGAAGAGATCGCCCAGGTCGGCACCATTTCGGCAAACAATGATCCCACGATTGGCAATATGCTTGCCGATGCAGTGGAGCGTGTTGGTCGTGACGGTGTGATCACAGTGGAGGAAGGCAAATCGTCATCCACCACACTGGAGTTTGTCGAAGGCATGCAGTTTGACAAGGGGTACCTGAGCCCTTACTTCGTGACCAGTCCGGCCACGATGGAAGCGATCATGGACGACCCTTACATTCTGCTCTACGAGAAGAAGATCTCGAACATTCGGGACATGATTCCATTGCTCGAAAAAACGGCTCAGTCTGGCCGTGGTCTGGTTCTGGTAGCCGAAGACGTCGACGGCGAAGCCCTTTCCCTGCTGGTGGTCAATCGCTTGCGTGGACTGCTCAACGTAGTCGCTGTCAAGGCCCCTGGCTTTGGCGACCGCCGCAAGGCCATGCTGGGTGACATGGCGATCCTTACGGGCGGCACGGTGGTTAGCGATGACCTCGGTGTCAAGCTCGAAAATGTCGACCTCAATCAGCTTGGAACCGCCAAGCAGGTCAAGGTCAGCAAGGATTCCACCACGATCATCCAGGGCAGTGGATCCCGCGAAGAGATTCAGCGCAGGATTGATCAACTGCGTCGTCAGATTGAAGAGACCGAGAGCGAATACGACCGCGAGAAGTTCCAGGAACGTCTTGCCAAGCTTTCCGGTGGTGTGGCCCTGATCAATGTTGGTGCCGCCACGGAAGCCGCCATGAAGGAGCTCAAAGCCCGCGTCGAAGACGCCCTTCATGCCACCCGGGCGGCGGCTGAAGAAGGCATTGTTCCAGGTGGTGGTTCCGCTCTCCTGAAGGCCATTCCGACCATTCAGGCCGTTGTTGATTCGCTCACAGGCGATGAACGCATCGGGGCCGCCATCATTCTGCGTGCTGTTGAAGAACCGATTCGTCACATTGCATCGAACTCCGGTATCGATGGTGGCGTCGTGGTCGACGAAGTGCGCAACAGCCCTGGCCCCATTGGTTTCAACGCCAATACGGGCGAGTATGTGAACATGCTTGAAGCGGGCATTATCGACCCGACCAAGGTCACGCGGTCTGCTCTTGAGAATGCCGCCTCGATCGCTGGCTTGATGCTCACGACTGAAGTCATGATCACCAGCATCAAGGAAGACGACGAAAAAACGTCCAAGGGCGAAGGCGTTGTCCGCTGATGATCGGTTGATCTGATTCCTGCTCCCCTTGGAGCAGGTCAAGACAATGGGGAAGGTCGTTCACACGGCCTTTCCCATTTTTGCTAAAATTCTTTGGGGTTGTTTCAGTCCCTCACGAAATCTGGATCAACTGGCGGTCCACTCAGTTCCCAAAAAAACATGATCCCGCTTCATTTCGAGGCGGACTAACAGGGCGGACGATGGCAACGAAACGCGATTACTATGAAGTGCTTGGCATTCGCCGTGAGGCCACCCTTGAAGATATCAAGAAAGCTTATCGCCAACTGGCGATGAAAAATCACCCGGACCGAAACCCAGGCGATGCCGAAGCGGAATTGCGTTTCAAAGAGGCTGCCGAAGCTTACCAGATACTTTCCGACGAGGGCAATCGTCAGAAGTACGATCGCTATGGGCACGCTGGCCTTCAGTCCGGGCCTGCGTCTGCGGCCCCTGAAGACATCATGTCGGCCTTTGGCGAAATCTTTCAGAATGCCTTTTTTGGCGACATGTTTGGCCAGCGCCGCCGAGGCCCCAAGCCAGGCGCCGATCTTGCCATAAAGCTTGAGATTGACTTGCTTGAGGCCGCCAAGGGTGTCAGCAAGACGATTACCATGAATCGCGGCGAACCCTGCCGGTCCTGCAATGGCTCAGGCGCCCGCAAGGGAACCGTAGCCACCACATGCACGTATTGCGGTGGGCAAGGACAGGTGATTCAGTCGCGTGGCTTTTTTCAGGTCGCCACCACCTGTCCAGCCTGTGGCGGTGAAGGGATGCGCATCGCCGACCCTTGTCCCGATTGCCGTGGCACAGGCCGTACTCAGGAAAAAGTGCAGCTTGATGTGGAAGTCCCGCCGGGGGTCGATACGGGGATCTGGCTTCAGATTCGCAATCAGGGCGAGTTGGGCGATCCTGGTGCACCGCGAGGCAATTTGCGGATCCAGATTCACGTCAAGCCTCACGATGTTTTTGAACGACGTGGCAACGACATCGTCTGTCAGTTCCCAATCCATTTTTCACAGGCCGCCTTGGGTGCCGAAATCGAAGTGCCCACACTGGATGGCCGCGAGAAGCTGAATATTCCTCGTGGAACCCAGAGTGGCGAAGTTTTCCGGATGCGTAGCAAGGGCATTCCCGACGTCAACGGTCGCGGTCGGGGCGATGAGCTCATTGAAGTTGTGGTGGAAACACCACGCCACCTATCTGTACGCCAGGAAGAATTGCTCAGGGAATTTGCCGAGTTAGATCATGAATCGGTCATGCCGCGACAGAAAAGTTTCTTCGAGAAACTCAGAGGCTATTTTACCGAATCCGATGATGCGACCACTCGATCTGAAGAAAAAAGCTGATGTCACGATGGCCCCACCGGTTTCGCCGACCGTCAAAACCTTCTGAAGAAAGGCCTGAAATGCAGCCCGACGAAAATCTGGACGACTTGATTGAAGACTCTGAGACGAGCTTTGCTGAGGACCCATTGGTTTTAGTCTCTCGTGAGCGCGATGAGCTCAAGGATCAACTCCTCCGCGTTCAGGCCGAATTCCAAAACGCCCTCCGCCGGGAACGATCCATGATCGACATCCGGAGGCTGGAGGCCATCGGCTCCGTGGCCCGAGATGTGCTTGATGTCATGGATAACTTTGACAGGGCCCTGGAATCCGCCCGCAGCGGGGGTTCAGGCTCGTCCAGCATTCTGGCCGGGCTGGAGCTTGTCCACAAGCAGCTTCTGGCTGCCCTGGCCAAGCATAAAGTGGTTCCGATCGAGTCCCAGGATCTACCCTTCAACCCAGATGAACACGAAGCCGTCATGCAGAGGCCTAGCGACGATCATCCCGACGGCACTGTGATCCAGGTTTTGGCCCAAGGCTACAAACTTGGCGACCGGGTCCTCCGGCCATCCAAAGTCGTCGTCTCCGTGGCCGGCTGAAACAAAGCCTCTAGCGAAGCAATCGACAAAGGAATCCACACAGTGCCAACATACGACTATATCTGCGACGGCTGCGCCCACGAATTTGAATCCTACGAGTCGATCAAGGCCGACCCCCAGAAGCACTGCCCGAAGTGCGAAACCGACCAGCTCCGGCGCAAGATTGGCGGCGGCGGAGCGATCCTCTTCAAGGGCAGCGGCTTCTATATCACCGACTATCGGTCTGACTCCTACAATAAGGCCGCCAAGGCCGATTCCGCATCCTCGGCACCGCCGCCTCCGGCTGCAAGCAGTGGCTCGTCCTCGTCGGGCAGTTCCGGCTCAGGCTCGTCATCATCATCACCATCAGGCGGGTCGGGCAAGTCATGACCAACAAATCGATGGCATGCCCAATCTGCAAAAAACTCTTCCTGTTTGAGAATCTGGACAATCAGCCGTCGTTCCCATTCTGCTCCGATCGCTGCAAACTGATCGACCTGGGCCGATGGATCGACGGCAGTTATCTGATCACCCGCGAGCTCAACGAAGACGAACTCGACCAATTCGAAGAACTGATCGAGGAAAAGGCCCGGGAAATGGGCCTCGACGAATAACCCCAGAGTTCCGCTCACCACGGCCAAATGTATTTCCTCTTATCCTGCGACAAACTGTCACAAGACAAGAGGAAATTCTTGCTCAGGTTCATCTCTGATCAAGGCATTAAGGCAGCTTTACGCTAAAACTACTGCCGAAAAGGTCGCCCGGATCAACTTGCTTTTTTAATTTCTGAAGACGTTTGTATTTATCAATGTCGTCGTAATAGCAATCCCTGACTTTGTCGTCAGTCATATCCGTTGACCCAAATGAGCCCCAGAAAAGCTTCTGCTCTTGGTCCTGGCTGTACTCGGTATCAATGATTTTCTGCATTTCTTTCTGTAAACCCGTTGCCACATCTTCGTAGCCGTCTTTATAAAAGAGGTCGAACATCAGGCAGAATACGAAATCCCGGCGAGGAATCGAAGTCTCTTTCCAGCGTTCCACATCGCTCGACTTGCCAGCGCCCATGATCATTTCAAAGACAAGATAAATATCATCCTGCTTTAAGACCTTGTCGACCAGATCGACAAACTTTTCAATGAACGCCGTTGTCAGAGATTTGGTCGTACAGTTGAGGCGTTTCTTGTAAGGATAATCAAACTCTCGACCTGTGCTTGTTGTCGCTGGATAATCCCGCACCAAAGACTGGGAAATCGTTGAAATCGTATGCTTGCCCTGGCTGGTGTACTTCAGAAATGGAAGATAGATCCCATCGCCTTGATCCGAAGCCTGAATGACATCATCGAGCGCACTTCCGTCCGCCGGCCTTCCCAATCGATTTGTCTCCGATTGGACCAGATCGATCACGAGGATCGGATAAATTAAGATTGAGGATCTCGACTCAAGGGCGATTGTAAAATCGATGCCCTGGGCCAGTGTCCCTTTTTCGACACTTTTCGTCCAGTTCTGGGTCACATTCATCATGGTCCGGAAAAAAGTTTTATCGTATTTACGACGTGCTGTATAGCTGAACGACGACTTGTAATCGCCGTCCTTAAGGCATTCAAACACATAGCTTATGACGATACCGAATGAGCCGGCGTTGCCACCCAGCACGCCCCAGAAAAGCTCTTCATCGGCGGTTTTTGGGGGGCCTTTGGGCCGCTCCAGAGTTCGCACACTCCCATCGGCCAATACAATGGTAAAGGCTTTCACATAATCCAGTGTCAGGCCAAAGCATCGAAACAAGTGCCCAAAGCCGCCTGTCTGTGCATGGCCACCCACGCATACCATCGGGCACTCACCGTGCGGTATCGCAATTCCTTTTTCCTTGAGATATGCCGCCAATTGAGTGAGCCGGACACCCGGACCCACCTCGATGATATTTTCTGAGATGGGCCGGAATTGCTTGAAGTTATCCCCATCCATCGAGAGTACAATCGTCGATTGATCGCCTGATGACTTTCCGCTGTATTGATGACCGCCACTTCGTCCGACAATGCGCTTATGATTGGCCTGGGCATACCGGATGGCCGCCTGAATGTCCGGAATGTCTGTCGGGCAAGCCACCATGAACGGAGTTGTATTGGCCTTGGGAAAGGAGGATGTGGCATATTGCCTGGATCGGGCCAAATAGCTTCTACCGTCATCAGGGATGTAAATATCTCCCTTGAAATCAGGAATACGTGGTTTGGTTTTTGAGAAAAAATCCAACAGATTCAGCAGATATCGGACCACGGACCTAGGCGAGGGCATGGACATCAGCGAGACCATCGGCATCATCGCTGCCTCAGGTGCCGTCCAATCTCCCGGGACCCGGCGCCTGTACTCTTTTCCACTAAGCGATAAAAGCCCGTCGCTGTTGATCCGAAGTCGCTTTGCAAGTCGAAGGCCTTTATGGAGTTTCCCTGTCTGGTCGTCACTGAAAGCCAGTCCTCGATCAATCTCTTCAATCGCTGAGTCAAGGTATTCTGCCTGATCCTCATTCTCTAAAACCGTCAGAGGGTCCCTGATCGTCTCAATTTCCGGATCCTCAGGAATGCCCAGTCCAACGGCCATGATGTTCTTCATAACATCAGAGCCACGGCACACTTCAAAGTCGACAGCTTTATCCACAGCGTATTCGGGCGGCAGATCCGCCAGGGCCCCAGTGACAAGCTTCTCCAAAATCGCCTGATCCTCAATCAAACCACCAGCAGCCGTGATTCGAACCATCGGAATGTCGTAACGCCCTGAGAATGCGTCCAATACAAGGTCTGTCTTCTGAGAAACCCTCTGATTTAGAAACAAGGCTTTGACGAATTTGCCAAACAAATCTCTCCCCGGATAAACAAAAGAAGTTCGGCACATCCATAAATCTTCAGAAGAAGAAGCCCTGAATGTGATTTCCGTAATCACGGCCTTTTGCTTCTGAGCCCATTGCAGGGCATCAGAGCCCATGCGCGTCATCGGCTTGCCATCCGGTGTGACCACTCTGAGTGATATCACATGGCTGGACAATGCCCCAAGAGTACGCTTCAGGCATGAAGGCGTAACTCGCATCAGCCCAGGGGTCATCTCAATCAGAGATGGAGTATCGCGCACCAGGTTGGCAACGATACTTTGCTCAGGGTTGTCGCCCAGCGGCAGGGCAAGTTGATGATCCGCCAGGCTTCTGGCCAAATCTCCAATACTGACTCCCGCTTCGGCCTTCACAACATTCAGATGGATTTTAATTTTGTTCAACTGGCTAAGATTGATCACAATACGACTATCAGCCCCAACCAGATCATTTTTGGCGGCCGCCTGCATGCTGCTTTTAAAGGCAACGCTCTCGGTTTGCGAAAGCGCAACCGCCTTGGCGACATTCGCCCTGGTTTTCGGGAGCCAAACCGCGATCGGGCTCAGAATTCCCGACACGGCATTCACAGGAGCCATCGACGGCTTCATCAATAGGTTTTGAAGAGGGATCGCCTGTCGTCTGGAAAGTTTGATCGCGGACCTTTTATTCGCCATCGTAACCATGCCTTTTTTTCTTAGGAATTCTAACGGATTTTCAATCTTGCGATCTGTTTTTAAAACAGAAACCTCTGGGGGGGTATCTCAAATATATCACATGGCTACAATTGTCAAGCCTGAGGATTTAATTTACTTTCATGTCGATTTTTATCACTCAAACCCCCCAAAGATTATAATGCAACCCAAGTTACTCAGTTTACGCATTCGACCATTTTTCGTAGATAACAGATCCAAAACCGAACGACTCGTTTTTTTGAAGATCTGGTTTGATTACCGGGAAGTTCTTCCCTGGATCTTAAAGGTTGCGCAAGTCGACAGCGAAGGGACAAATTTCATTAGAGAAATTTAAGCCAGGTTTGGGACGTGTGCAACACTTCCCAATCCATAGCCATCAGGTTTATTTGGTTCATGGCCCCGTGCAGAACGAAATACGCTCGATCTTACATGCAAATTAACAGTCGCTTTGCATCTGTGGAACGTGCGTTCAAACATCCCTTTGCAGCCATGATCACTTTGTTTTGTTGAGAAAACCTCACACTTTCGATCTCAATCCGTCCCATCTCTCAGTTCGCTGTCATATCGCTTCCATTAGGCCGCTCAAAATTCCATCGGGAATTATTTGTTTGATGACGGTGAAGGTGCGAAGAGGCCTACTAATGCACCAACAGCAGTAGAACCTGAAGCCACAAGCACCTGTGGGATCTCTTTATTAATACCAGCAAGTATGAGCGACCCCAGAGAAGTGGTAATCGCTAGAAATCCAAGAACTCAGACTGCTATTCTGTATAGCGTCTGGTCGTTTACAAAAGCTGGACTTGTGACTTATTTTGCAACCTTTGCAAGTGCTTTTACAGAGTCACTGGTTCTTAATTCAGCAACGAGTTCTGGATTACTGCTGAACATGTTAACAAGAGCATCGGCTGAACGGAGCTTCTTATCAGACATTTTTCACCTTTTTTGGTTTGATGAAACGAGATTGACCCGCCAATAGTTGACGGGAGACTTGTTAAGACTAGCTAGGCTAATCTCAAAACTCACTCAAAGTGGGTTTCCTTTGATGGGTTGCAAATTCGCTATCCTTTGGCTTGTTGCCATTAGAGTGCATTCATTGTTGGCCGGGTGGGTGTATTGAAAGCAATCTTCCGCAAGCCCAAGTGAATGGTTTAGTTTATGAAAGGCTTGATACACATCACTATATCCGTCTGGTTGTAATTCAGCCCCGGCTTATTCGAAGTTACGGAGGATGAAGCGCCGATCGAGAGCATGGATTGGCCTCGCCTTTTGTTTGGTCTCGCACAAGAATTGAACATGAGATTCACAAACCTGGAATTTATCGTCCAAAACGAACCAGTCGCAATCTTCGCTGTAAGTTCCTGAAGTCAATGACCCTTGATAATGATACCAACGACTGGTGCAATCCGGTAAAAAGTCATTCGGATTAATGAGGTGGGTTGGTTCTTCCAGCGGAGGATAGCACTTTTTGGTTTTTTTCTTGGTCATATCCTTGTGAAATTTATTCAAATGGTGAAAACTATGACGGTTCTTGATCTCTTTGAGGTTCTCTTTAGCGATTTCAAACATGGCACTGATCACAACCTTTGGACCTGTGGGGTGCGGTTTGTCCGACTGGTAATGTACCAGGTGAAGTTCAAAATGGTTCGGAGCATAGGAGTTGATCAGATGCTCCGCAGGCGCATGCAAATGCATCTTGTGTAAATACCAGGGCTCTCTATTGAAGGTCAATCCCTTGGGAGGCGTATTAAAATCGAAATTGTGATCTTCAAAAACACCTTCAACATCACCTTCCACCTCGTATCGATCGATTTCAAAGTATGAGAATGGAAAATGAGCATGGAATGTTTGTTCGTGCATTATCTGAATTGGCGACTGCTGTGTTCCGATGATTGGCATGTTTTTCTTCTTGGTTGAGGTTTCTATGCCGGTTCGTATCTTTTTATGCAAGGCCTAATTCTATATTGCGCAAGTCGGCGATGAAAGACAATTCTCTTTGAGAAATTCTAACTACGGGTTTGGGATGAGAGGAACGCTTCAGGTTGCAGAGTTATCAGACTCTTGTGATTCAAGGATTTACTAAGGAACAAGCCAAAACCAAATCACCAATACGATGTGGGCCAAATCATGGCTTTCGATCATCATCGAAACGCAATCATTTACAAAGATTTGGGCTTAGACCTCTCAGGGGGCGTAATTCACAAGCCCGCTTGAGTAGAAACTGGAACCCTGTCGATTTATAAGTCATTATAGAAAAAGAGGTTGCAGGACTCATCCCCCGGCATGGCTCTCATTCTCATCAAAACGGGTTCGTAGCGATCTCAATACAAAGCATTTGGGGGCGTGTGAGTCAGTTCAGGCGACCTGCACCAAAGTAAGCCTTGTTCATAAGCCTGAACATTTCTTCTGGTTGCCAACCGTACCTCAATGGCCATCTCTTTCAGGGCTTTATTTTGGAATTGAGAGAGATTGGTACCAATTGGCTATCCAAATGGCAACGGCCTTGTTGCCTTCGGGCGAGAAGTGGCCGTCAGTAGGAAGAAAATAGTTGGGGTGATTTGTCAATTCTCGCGAGGGAATCATCGGCAGGTTGAGCTCCTTGGATTTCATTTCAAAAAAGTTAGCCATATTGACGTTCGGCCCAAGCTTCGGTGGCATGATCGGCAAAGTTGCCATTTTCACCTGGCGGGATTGGCAGAGTTCAGAAATACGCTGCAACGAACCCAATGTAATAGGCCAGCCTGGATGGTCGTCCGACGGCATGGCATGAGTCTGGGCCTCAAGAATCGGCCAGTAGGGCGGGCTTGGATCAAATCGGGGGTCCATTTTCTGGCCACGCAAGAGGATTCTCATGAGACCTGCAATTTGCGATGCGCTTGGTGAAATCATGCTGCGAAAAAGGGGCAGTTGGATCATGTATTTCAATTGATCGGGATTGGGTTTGGGCAAGACGGTCGGTTGTGGTGATTCCATTGCATTTGACCAAGTCGCAGAACGTTCATTCCAGGCTTCGCCGGCATCTATCCAGTCGTCCAGTGGGTCGTTATGGCAGACCAGACAGACAACGGCTTTTGGTTTCAGTTCGTCTATGCAAGCCCTGAGTTGCAGCCATTTAGGAAACATGCCGGAATTGGCATTGGCCAACACAGCCACTTTCAGGCCAGTGGCTTTTTCCAGTTGGGCTGCAAGAGTTTCGCTCAAATCCAAACCAAATCCATAAGTATAAGAGTCGCCAATCAGAAGAATGTCAGCCGTTTGAATTGGGCTCGGATTGCGCATGCCGCGATGGTCTACCGAATGATTCCATTGGACATCACGTATCTGACATTCAGCATTCGTATCTGGGATAAAAATGGCCATGGAAAGCCCATCAAATTTCAAAAGCCTTGCGTAAATCGCTTCTTTGGAATAAACAGACGTCGAGCCGTCATAAGTTTTCATAAGTCTTATAAGTGCCGTGCCATTAAATCGGTGCAGTAAAACACATTCTGTGAGAAATAGCCCGCTCAGAATCACGAAACCTGCCAGTTCCATCTGTAATATCATCGCCCATCTTTTCGAAGGCCAGAAATGCAAAGCCCATAAGAAAATCAGTAGTAATAGTTCTATACTCGCAGACTTCACGCTGAAATGCATCTGCCAGAATTGCGAGTGGGTCCATAACAATCGGGTTACAATCATCAAGCTCAATAATATAGCAAGAATCAGATAGATTTTATGGATAGCCCGATAAAATCGGGGTGCGTTCTTTCTTGAATGATTCGGATCCGATGAGGATATCATCTTATTCCAATTCTATGGCTCTGTAGAATTCCAAATCGGATTGCATTCATGATTCGGCCTCAATTTGTGCAACCAATATCTTTCACCTCTTACTATGATAATGTCTTGAGAGACACTGTCAAAACTTATGTTCCAATGAGTCCGAGATCCTACGGCCTATCCTGCCGAAGAGTCAAATCCTCAATTCTTCGCGCAATATTGGACGATCTGAATACGCATTGCTCAACCTCACATCGATCTTGCCCCCCAATCCAGTTCCTACACCTGTTTAAGAAACGGGACGCCCACATCCTCACGCAAAAACACATTCACCTTATAGTAATTGCGCAACTCACCACAAAACAGACAAAACCTTTTGCACTCTTTTAAGCACATAAAGATTACTGAACAATGAAAATATATTCTATCTTCTCCAGATCGGAAATGTCGATCCGGAGGAGGGGCGAGAAGTCTTTGCTCTGGCTGGGATTGGCTGGTAAAAATTGAGGTCCCACCCGTCTCCGCCCGTCAGCCAAACTGGCCGCCTTTTGGGTGGGCCTGCTCAAAGTTTTAGAAGAATCTCAAAAAAAAACAAAAACTTTCGATGATTTTCGAGCGCTTTTGTGCTTTCAGGGTCTTTATAAGAAGGGACTGGTGTGGCCTGACCGACAACACCTTCCCAAAACCAGCCTGATGCCAACTTCATGCACCCCTCATTCCAAGTCGTCAGTCGTACAGGTCCGCATCCGATGATCGGCTCCAACCTTCAATATCATAAAGTGTTGAAGATAATCAAGGTGCCTGTATTGGCTTTTGGGATTTGTGGTTGTGGTTCGCTCAAGCGGGTTTGGTTTGGTCGTTTTACACCTCGTCCGGCCCATCAGAGATTTTATGATGCTTGCTTCAATGACTCTCACCTCAAGTCTTGATGATTTCATGTTTTGTGATGACGACTCGCCAGTGGGGCTCCAACCGGTGGATCGACGCATGGTTGAAGAGGTCTTTTTAGCTCATGAAATATGGCTTTTCAAGATCGCAGACAAGGCCTTGCCCGCAAATGTCAAGGTAAAGTATGGGGCCTCCGACGTGGTTCAGGATGTCTTTCTGGTCGCCTGGCTCAACCTCCATAACTTCAAGGGCAGTGGCCCAGAGGGGCTAAAGGCTTGGATGGAAGGCATTACCCGCAACATCTGCAAGCAGACTTACCGAAACGTGACCAATCGTGGCGAAGTCAGCCTGCAGGCAATGGGCCACTTTTTGGATGGGGGACAACGGGACAGACAATTGGATTTACAGGACTATTCCTGCATTGACCCTCTCGAATTGGCAAGCCATCAGGAATTAAAGAAGGTGCTGGGACGCTGTGTAAGCAAGTTACCAGTCAAGTTGGCGACCGTGATGCATATCAAGATTGAAGAGGATCTGACAGTGACTGAAATTGCCGAGCGGCTGACTTTCGAAACGTCGGCCATCCAGAAGCGTTATGAGCGAGCCATGAAACGACTCGTAAAGATGCCGGAATTATTTAAGATGAATGCCGTTTATTGATAGAACCAAAACCATCCGGATGAACCAGTGTACCGGAAGGCAATTGGCAATCGGGGGTACACTTTGGATCAAACCTTTTGAAAAATAGGATCAAGCCATACGGTTTTCTGCCAGCAACTGGAAAAAGAGATTTCAGGGACTCGGTTTGGGCAGGAATTCCCAGGTTTTTGCTCTCAATTCCAAGGCTTCCCGGATGGCTTCGGCAGTCATCTGGTAGACAGAAAGGCTTTGGCCATAAGGGTCGGGAACGTCGTAATCGTCGGGGTCGAGCAGTTCCACCCGGTCTGAAAGGTCGGGGAAGTCCATCAAAAGCAGGTCCCGGTGCGACCTTGTCATGGCATAGATCAGGTCGGCATTGGCGAGCAAGTCGTCGGAAACCATTTGGCTGGCATGATTTTCGAGCAGGTAGCCATCATCGGCAAGTGCCGTTACCGATTCGGCAGAAGCCGGCTGGCGATGACCTGCAGAAACACCTGCCGAAGAGACTTCAAAGCCCTTAGATGCAAGCTCTTCAGGCTTGCAAAGCAGACTCTCGGCCAGAAGCCGCTTGCAGATGGCTTCGGCCATTGGGCTTCGACACGTATTGCCAGTGCAGACAAATAAAATGCGGGTTGCCATGAGCGATTTCACCTGATCAGAGCCAATGTCGCCAGCGTCCATGACCGACCAGCTTGCCTGATTCACCAGTACCGTGGCAGGCATGATGTTGGCGGTTGCAGATCGATCTAGAATGATCATATCCCAGTTGTGGCCTGACAAGTGAGAGGCAAGTGTCGCAAATTCCAAATTCGCTGGCAAATCAAGATGAACACAGGTCTGAATCATTGGGCCTGAAACAAGTGGCATAAGGGATTGGGTGAAACGCATATCCGATGATTCCAGGATCCAATAGCCATTCCTGAGTGCGGCCGCGGTGATCCAGAAGGGAAGCGAGCCCAGCAGACCAGTCGCAGGCTGATCGGCTTTGTAGGCAATTCTGATCTTGCCCGGCCAGCATTTTCTGGCCAGAAGAGGGCTGATCTGGTCGGATTCGGAGATCCAGTCCCTCAGGGCTTCGCCGTGGAGAATTTCTATGGCAAAGTCGGGCTGAAACGGGATCTCGGAAGTGCTCCAGGCGGGCTTCGCGGATGTCGCTGAGGCCAGCACCCTGACCAAACCTGAGGGGTGGGCAAGAGCCACCTGACCACCCCTGGCAATCACGGCCACGGCTTTGTGAATCAGGTCTCGCTCGTCCTCGGTGCTGGGAAGGTCATGAATTGGCTGGTCTCGGCTCATCCTAATCTCCCTGAGCCTTTGGCCATAGGTTTAGAGTTTCAAGGATTTATGATGATCCATCAGGTAAAGCATTGTAAACACGCCAGCCCGAAAAAAAAAGGATCCATTCAAGGCAGGGCCGGCTTAATGATCGGGCTTGGATTGGAGATCGTCCCAAGTCTTCGGGAGCATACGCGAGCTCAGGCCCGAAGTCGATTTGGGCTGATCGCCGCCAAGCTTTTCAGATAGTCTCTGAAATTCTTCGGCGGTCATCATGCCGGCGGCAAAGGCAGCTTCAAGTTCTTTGAGACGCTCTTTGGGGTTATCAAAATTGCAGGCATTGACATCAGAATGCGCATCTTCCCGAGCGTGAGAAAAAAGCCATAAGGCCAGGGCCATACAGCCGATCAAGGTGATCATCACGACCCACGAAGGAAGTTGCGGCATTTTTCCACCTCGAAATCAAAGCACATCGTTTTCGTAGGAGTGAAGAGCCCCTGAGCTGAACTGTTTTTACAATTCTAATGGAATCGCAGGTCAACAATCCAGATTCCAGGGGCGATCAAACTACGGAATCAAGAGAAAAACGTCCCAAAATCACTTGCTCTTGGAAAGATTTTCGAACCAGTAAAGCCCGCTCTTGCCAGGTGCGACAATATCCAGATCGCCGTCTTTGTCCATGTCGATGGCGGTCAATTGCAAGCCTGTTCCAGCAGTGCCTTTGGGGAAATCCCGCAGGGCCAAACGCTTGGATGGGTCCTTAGGGGCATTTTTGGCAGGCTCGCCGACATAAATCGAGCGCTTCTTCCAACTGCCAGAGGCTTTGTCGAAATTAAAGGCTGCGATGACTGGGGCGTCGATATCGCCGGGCTCGCGTTCGTGGGCATAAACGCGCTTGCCTGTGATCATTTCGTCCTCGCCGTCGCCGTCCAGGTCGGCCCAGAGCAGAGTGTGAACAGAGGCAATGGTCATGTCAATGTTTTCTTTCTTCCACTGAACCTTGCCATCCGCACCTTTGACCTGCTTGGCCCAAAACAGCCCAATATCGTGACCATTGCCCCAGATCAGGTCTGTGAGGCCGTCGCCATCCATATCACGGGCGAGGATTTGGATTCCCGTAGCGCCCAGATTCCAGTCAGGGTGCCAGGTCCATTGCTGGTCTGAAGGCTTCTCTGGAGCTTCAAACCAGCCCTTGGGCGTGAGCAGGTCAATGCGGCCATCGCGGTTGATGTCGCCACTGCCCACTCCGTGGCCGGCTGCGGCCGTACCAAAATCGTGCTTCTTGAACTTCGGCGTGGGGCCCGCTTTTTCGAGCTCATACCAGACCACGGCATTGGTCGGGTTTGGCAGGAAGTCAAGCTTGCCATCGCCGGTCAGGTCCACTGCCCAGGCGGCTTCGCTCGTTCCGGGCAGGTCGACTTCATGGTATGTCCACTTTTTGCCGGTCTGCTTTGGGTTTTCGACCCAGCCGAAACTGCGGCCAAAATATGACACGGTGACGAAGTCCATGAAGCCATCGGCATTGGCATCCACAGGCAGTGTGCTGAAGCAGTTGTAGTATGTGCCCTGGCGGACCACATCGCGCACATCGTGTTTTTTCCAGGACGGTGCTTCGTACCAGTATGAGCCTGAGACGATGTCCAGGTCGCCATCGTTGTCGACATCCAGCGCGCCGGCCGCTTCAAACTCGCTCTGGTCGTTGACGGTGTGCTTTTTCCAGGAAAGTTCGGCCGCATGCGCTGCGGATGCCATCAGGAAGAGTCCACCCGCTAGGGCGAGCAGACGGAATTTGCGAAGATTCTGGGCGGAAAGGGTCATCTTGCGTGCGTCTCCGGGTCGTTCGTTGTGAAAGCTCTAAATCCGATTGGTCGATTGTGTCAATCGTTGTCGCGGTCGTCTTCATCCCAGTCGTTGTCACCATCAATCGCATTTTGATCCCAAATCTCCCATGTCAGCGATTCGGCCGCTTTTCGCAGACGCTCGCAATGCTTGTGGGTGGTGCCATCGGGAATCTCAAAATTGATCGCCTCTACCAGGCCTCGCTCGATACTGACAAAGCCCTGGATCGGGCAATTTTCAGTAAACAGCAGCCAAAGGCCTTCCGGCTGACGCTTGGCCTGAACCTCGGCCCCGGCTTGGGTCAGGGCCCCAAGCCAATCTTCCAGCGGGCAGCCGGGAACTCCTGCCGGAGGCACAATCAGCCACTCTGTCGGTTCGGGATTCGGTTCTAGTTCAGGTTCTTGATCAGGCATGACTGCCCTTATTCTGGTTCGTGTCGGGGTGGCCGCAACGGGCCCGGGGCTCGGGGATCAGACCGTGGGGAAAGCCCAAGGTTTGCGGTACTCCGCCCGCATCAGATGATCATTGGCTTGCTCGTGGTTCGTAAAACGCTCCGCCTTGCCGTCCCACTCCAGCCGCTGACCCGTCTTTAATGCTATGTTACCCATATTTCCTACGGAGGTCACGCGGTGGCCGTAAGCAAATCGGCAAGAGCATTCCTGCCGGGACTTGAGCGCATTGATCCACTCGCGATGGTGTCCGGGAGATCTGGGCAGCGTTTTCTCAGGCAAAACGATATCCGAACCCTTCTCTGCATAAATCTTGAAGTCGTTGTAGTGGCCAACCATCGTGCCCTTCGTGCCTTCAAAAAGTACGCCCGCAGATCGGTCAAAAAGCTTGCCCTGAGTGCTCACATCCGAATGTGTCCAGTGCAGGTCCCAATTCTCCGCATAATGCCATACCACTTCAAGCGTGTCTGGCGTCTCGGCATTATCCCGCAAGCCATATCGGCCGCCGGTGGCCATCACCGATACCGGCGCCTCCACCTTCATCGCCCAGTGAACCGGGTCGACCAGGTGGCAAACAAAATCGCTCAGCATGCCGCCGCCGTAATCCCAGTAAAATCGCCAGTTAAACGTGAACCGGTTCGAATTGAACGCCCGGGACGGAGCTGGGCCAAGCCACATATTGTAATCGCAGCCCACCGGTGCCGGTCCATCCGCAGGCTTGCCCAGGCCATTGGGGTAATCACGGTCCGCAAACATCCAGACCCGGCATTTTGTGATCTGACCCAGCACACCCGACTGCACGATCTCAGCCATTCGGTGATAATTCTCACCGGCATGGATCAAGTTGCCCATCTGAGTGACTTTTTTGTACTTCGCCGCCGCAGCGACCATCGCCTTGCCCTCTCCAATCGAGTGCGAGAGCGGCTTTTCACAATAAATGTCTTTGCCAGCCTGCATCGCCATGATCGAGGCATGCGCATGCCAGTGGTCAGGTGTGGCCACCACTACGGCGTCTATGTCCTTACGATCAAGTAGCTTGCGGAAGTCGCTATAAACATCGGGCTTCTGGCCTGACAATTCCGCAGCCTTGCGGGCATGGGGCTCGTAAACATCCGCAATCGCGGCCACCTGGACATCTTTGAAATTCTTGAAAATGTTCAAAAGACCTGTCCCCATCCCACCTGTGCCAATAAAGCCCAGGCGAATCGTTTCAGAAGCAGCCGCTTTCGGTGCCTGAGCGGCTTGGGCCAGTGATTGACCCAGTGTGACGGTAAACGGAGTGGCCGCTGCCGCTGTCAGGAACTGGCGACGGCCAAGCCAGCGTTGTTCAGTGCTCTCTACAGACATTTTCAATTATCCTTCATGACCCACAGGATGGGATCGAGGCAGGCGGGAGTTGAGCCGTCACAGGCAATCGGATTCTCGCGAATCAGGCCTTTTTCAGCGATAAATGCCATCGTAGTCAGGAACCAGAATCGGATCAAGCGGCTGAAGCCGAATCAAGCAGGAAAATGGCGAGATTTTAGAAAAAAACAATCTCATCCCAAGTTTCGAGACTAAGCCAATCCATTTTCCGAACCCGTTTGGATCAATTTTGGCATCGCTCTGGCATCCCACCACCAAAGGCCAATAAACAGAGGTGCCAACGACACTGCGGACCACTGGTAGAAAGTCAGTCCGCCAGCCACTACTGGCTCCGGGCGCAAGAATTCCGTCAGGAACCGATAACACAGATACGACAGTATATAAAGCTTGATCAATTGGCCGCGGAATTTCCCCAGCCGGTGAAGCCAGGCCAATGTCATGGCCGCCAATAAGTGGAACAGAAATTCATAGATCTGGGTCGGGTGTCGCATCACACCATCACCAAAGTTCACTCCCCAAGGAAGTTGTGTCGGACTCCCATAACAGCAGCCTCCCACAAAGCACGACCATCGCCCGATCGCAATTCCGGTAGAGACTGGCACTGCGAATGAATCGCCTGTTTTTACCTTCACATTCAGGATGTATTTTGCCAGCTCCACGCCTAGATATCCGAACGCCAGCCCAAAGACTATGGTTTTACCATTTTCGGTCCATGCACTGAGATTCAGCAGGCCCTGAGGGTTTGTCACCAGAAATGGCAGCTTTGCGCCGATCAGGGAACCCACAAACGCGCCATAACGAATCCCCCACTTTTGGGCAGTCGTCAATCCCAGGTTTTGCTGATTCCTACGGCTCAACCAGACAGCCGTCAGGATCGATGCCAACATGATACCGGCATATTCATACTGCTGCATGGCTACGGCTGGCTCACTGCTTGAGGATCAGGCCCTACCGGGTGAAACAACTTCCGAACCCTATCTTGCATGATGGACCAGAGTCTTGCAACATTGTCTCGTTTTGGCCACATCTTTCACTGATGAAATCGCTTTGGGGACCATGCCGAATTTCATGAAATCGTAGAGTTGTTGGAATGAAACCGATTGATTTGAAAGTGATCTGGAAACGATCACTCGAATCTTTTCCCAATGGCTGGCGACTCTTTCTATTTTCACTATTGAGGGGATTCCACTGGTTCTGCTCCATTTGATTTACAATCACCAAGAGGCTGTGCCACAGATTATCAGCATTGCTAAAAACAAAGCCAGCACGAAAAGAAACATGATAAAAAACGTAAGCAGAAAATTGTTAATAAAACCCCAGAGGCTCTTTACTGTATATTTATTTTGACCTGTAAGATAGTTATTGATCGTCCAAAGCAGTATCAGCGTCACGAAAAACAGACAAAACGAACCGAGGTTTGCCGCCAACTCGTAAAGATATTTAGAGACGCTGAAAAAGACAGAAAAGACAATTTGTGTAATGACAAAAAATTGCCACGTCATCCTGTTTTCTGGCTCGCGCCTTTTGGTCCGCCCAGATTGGATGATCTTTTCGGCAGCTTGCGAATGATCACGATTTGTCAAATCAGGATCGGCAGGATCGGATGACTTTTGACCTTTTTCCTTAACCTCTAAAGCACCTGATATTTCATTGAGATCATCAAACGAACTGTTGTTGCAAACCAAGCAAGACGATGCATCCAACGGGATTAATGATCGACATGATGAACAAAGCTTTTTATTGAAGTGTGGATTTGGGTTTTCAGTGTTCAAGGCAAGGCTCTCTCTTTGTGTTGTTCGCGGTTTTGTGATTGCAAAACGGACAGTTTTTCATATTGGCAACTTGCAGGTTGAAAACTCCGAACGCGGATCAAAGTAGATAGGTGCTGCACTGGGACGCTACAAACCAGGCTCGGGTTTTCATTTCTCGGGGATCTGGAATTTCTTGAGATTTCATCAAACGGGTTCCTGTGCAGTAAGCGATTTTAAAGGCCACCGATTTTCAACAGCGACGAATCGGATGATAAGTGGATGTCCGGGAAGCCTTCCCGATCACGATAGAACAGGTTGAAGGTGTCAAATGGAATGATTCGGCCGTCTGGATGCACGATATGAATGCAGCTTTTTTTGACGGACCTTACGTCAAAATTCAGGGCGTCCAGAAATTGTACGATCATGACACGAAAGATGTTGTCGTAGGATATTTGTGGAGGCACCGAAATTTCTGG
The DNA here is from genome assembly GCA_945865635.1 of Candidatus Kuenenia stuttgartensis. GTDB lineage: Bacteria > Planctomycetota > Planctomycetia > Isosphaerales > Isosphaeraceae > QWQI01. The sequence continues at coordinate 7,699 of CAMBEP010000021.1, read as the reverse complement.
CAGGCAGCAGAGCAATTGGCCCAATGTCCAGGCCGACGATTCCGGCGAATGCGATGTCGAGAAAAGCTCAAATACAAGTCGCTTCACCTCGGGATCCTGCTCGTACAAAACGGTGTTGCCGAGGATTTCTACCAGTTGATTGGACTGGATCATGCGGGTCAGGGGCATGACACTTCCCTCGAGCTTCAAGGCATAGGCCATGGCCAGGCAGTCCGGGTGGCATGGCACAGGTACAATGTCCTCGGCCTTGAAAAGTGAAGTTTGGTTGATGATCTGCTGGCGGACTTCCGAAAGTGTGAGTCGATCGCGGGCAGGGTCGTAATCGTCAAGCCGGCCGGCCACCTGTACTGGCTGGAAGGTGACACCCCGCACACAGGGCTGGGTCAGCGCGAATTCAATAATCTGGCCAATTTGATGGTCGTTCAGGCCCTTTTGCAAGGTGACCACCAAGGTGGTGGAAATATTGTGCTGAATGAGCCGATCAAGGGCACGGCGATGACTCTCAGCCAGCCTGGCCCCGCGCAGGGCTAGAATTGGGCCGTCGTCCATGGCGTCGAACTGAAGATAGACTTCAAAACCTTGCCTGTATTCTGCCAGCCGCTTGGTAAAGGCTTCATCCTCAGCAATTCGGATGCCATTTGTATTAAGCATCAGGTGCTTGATCGGGCGAGATTTGGCTGCATCCAGAATGGCAAAAAAGTCGGGGTGGATGGTCGGTTCCCCGCCTGATATTTGAACAACATCGGGCTGGCCTTCACTTTTTACGACACAATCGAGCAGGAATTCCACTTGCTCAAGCGACCTGTGCGAAAGGCGCTGGGGAGAGCTTGAGGCATAACAGACAGGGCACTTCAAATTGCAATGGTCGGTGATTTCGATCAGTGTCAGGCAGCTATGCTGTTCGTGGTCAGGGCAGAGGCCGCAATCATAAGGGCAGCCACGTTCGATTTTGGTCTGGAATTTGATTGGCATCTGGCCTGGCTTAAGGGTTCGCCGGCAGAGTTGGTAATAATCAATGTCGGTGGAAATCAGGACACGTTCGGAGCGATGCTCCGGGCAATGTTTTAAAAGATAGACGCATCCATCCTGAAAAACGACCTTGGCCTCAACCTTTCGCAAGCACTTGGAACAAAGCGAATTTGTGAGTTCATAGAACAAATAGGGTCGATCAGCCATTAATCCATCCCGAAAAGTTGTTTAAATAGACAGTACGAGATTTTGTGCAAGGCGTTGCGGTCCAGGATCCATTAAAAGTCGAGGTTTTTAAATAGAATCCCCGAAACCTTGATTCAAATAGGTATGGCAAGTTTAATTCGGCATATCAATAAGTGCGACGAATTTCAATACCTCGGCACGGTTTTATCTATGATCAAAGACCAGGCGTCGATACCGCCGGTAAGATTCAGGACATGTTTCATGCCGCGACCGGCAAGCCAATTGGCGGCGGACTGGGAGCGGACTCCATGATGGCAGTAGACCACGATGAAGGCATTTTCCGGCTTATGGGATTCCACTTCCGCCGCCCGTGCCTGAAATTCCCCAAGGGGAATAAAGAGGTCGGCGGCGGCTTGAGCGGAATCAATAAAGGCGTATTGACGTTCATCTGGCTGCCGAACGTCCAGCAGGATGACCTCGGCCGATGATTTCAATAGATCGTGAAGTTCTGTGGCCGAGACCTGCTGTGCGTTGGTCATTGAGTTCAATTTCTTTTGGCTGGGTGCATGTGCTGAAATTGGCCATGCAAATCAGATTGGTCACTTGGTAACGGGGTTTCCAAAATCGCCCAGCATGCTTCGCCATGCTGTGTGAATGTGGTTGGCATTGTTTTGGGTATTGTTGAATTCGATCAGGAAGGTGGGACCCTGGACGCGAAAGGCGTGTGGCTGGGTTCGGTCGGCTGGGCCCATCCAGGCGAAGTGAACTTTATCGACACCTGCTGCCACAATCTCTTCCTGCCAGGCTTTGGCCACCTCATCAGGCATATCGTTTGCGAAGGAGCCGACCAAGCCCTGCATCATCTTTTTCTGGTCGTCGTTGAGCTCGCCATAGGTAATTCCGACAGCGGCATCGGTCGGTGCTTGTGGGGAATTGGCAGCACGAATGTCGGTAGGCGCCTTTTCGGCGACCACGGCCTTTTTGACCTGATCTGGATTCAGGGCCTGAACCACACGAAGGGCGGAATCTTCAAGGTCAGCCAAAGCACGCAAGCCCTGGCGCGGTCCCTGGCGGACTTCGCCCGGGTTGGCTCCGAAGAAAACAGGCGTGGCGGAAAGGATTTTGCCATCTTCCACAGTGACGTTCATCGAGAGGTGGTGGCCTTCAAAACGCCAGCCCCAGCGGCCTTTGGCGGCAGGTGTGCCGAAGATCGAGACGAAATAAAGTTCTGGATCACGCACTGGACCTGAGCCTTTCTCAGCGTCTCTGAGAATTTGTTCAAGGCTCATGATGGTGGTCACTTTCTGAAAACCGCTGGCACCGATCCCGCTCGAGACCAGGCCAAAGGCCAGGGCTCGCTGGGCTGGTGTCATCTCTTTCATGGACAAGCCCTTGCGAACGCGTGGAATGAAGTGCCAGTTGAGCCGTTCGGCATCGTCGAACTTGAACGAGATTTTTTCTTTGAGAGGCTCATCCAAAGCTGACAGAAGGCGTTCTGCGGAACTTGCCATCCGGCCCGCCGAAGATTCGGCCCAAGCCGAAAGCCAGACCACTCCGCCCACCACAAAAGCTGATAAGGCAAGCAGGCTGAAGCTGAAAGGAACCCGCCACTGGGGCGGTTTTGGCGATGAAGTTGAGATGGACATGGGCGGAATTTCCCTTGTGACTGGGTTGAGAGCGAAGATTTCGGAGCCGGTGAGTTTGAGATCGGCAGGTATGCAGTGCGTGCAGATTCCTATACCACATATCGTACTTGCGTCTGTAGGAAACGCCAGATGGGTTGGTGATTTTTTTTGGGTTTGGTGGTATTTTAAGTAGAGCAAGGCCCAATCCCAAAGCATTAGGGCGAATGGGCGGTTCATGAAATCGACGTTGGACCATTCAGGATTCGATCCAAAAAAACATCAGACGCATCAGGGAGCATCGACAACTATGGCATTGGAATTCGCGCCAGGCAAAACCCGAATTGGCTGGATTGGGACAGGGGTCATGGGGCGGTCGATGGTCGGTCACTTGATGGCTGCCGGTTATGAAGCCACGATTTACAACCGAACGAGTGCCAAGACGGACGACCTGGTCGCCCGTGGAGCCAAGCGAGCCGCCAGTCCAAAGGCTGTGGCAGAGGCGTCGGACATTGTGTTTGCCATTGTGGGCTTTCCCAGAGACGTGCGTGAGGTGTTTCTGGGCGACGAAGGGCTCCTGGCCGGCTCACGACCGGGCTCGGTTCTGGTGGACATGACAACCAGCGAACCCTCTTTGGCTGTTGAGATTTACGATGCAGCCAAGGCCAAAGGTGTCGCTTCCATCGATGCCCCTGTTTCAGGCGGAGACATCGGTGCCAAAGAGGCCCGATTGTCGATCATGGTCGGCGGCGATCAGCCTGTGGTGGATGCCCTCCAGCCGCTCCTGATCGTTATGGGCAAGACAATTGTGCATCAGGGCGGCCCCGGGGCAGGCCAGCATACGAAAATGGTCAACCAGATTCTGATCTCGACCAACATGATCGGCGTCTGCGAAGCCTTGCTTTATGCCTTCAAGGCAGGGCTTGATCTGAACACTGTTTTGCAATCCGTATCTCCAGGTGCTGCTGGTAGCTGGAGCTTGTCAAACCTCGGCCCGCGCATGATTGCCGGCAATTTTGACCCCGGCTTCTTTGTCGAGCACTTCCTCAAGGATATGGGCATCGCCCTGGCCGAATCGCGACGCATGGGGCTGGCTCTGCCAGGGCTGGCTCTGGCCGAACAGCTTTATCGAGCAGTGGAAGCACAAGGCATGGGCCGAAATGGTACGCATGCACTGCTGCTTGCCTTGGCTCATCTGTCAAATGTGCATTGGCCAAACGACCCACGCCAGAACTGACTCGTCCTGTCGGGAACTCAAAAATCCGGAAAAGGGGCTTCGAAATGGCGAAGCCGCTTTCCTCTAAATCCTTGCTTAACTGTATCTAACAAGCAATGCTGTGAATCAGTTCTTTTTGGTCAGGATCCGCAGGCTGAGAATGATGTAGACCAGGCTCAGCAAGACGGTGGTATAGCCTGAATGCTGGTGGGCTTTGACAAGGTTGATTCGGCCCGAGAGGATCAATTGGCCAAGAACCAATTGACCAAGGATCAAAAGCCCTGCGACCAGGCCCAGCAAGACGACAAAAATGCGTCCGGTGTTCATTGCAATGAGGTCCTGAAAAGTAGAGACGTGGATGAAAAACAGCCATGACCCGATCAAGGGTTCTGATGGCTAGTATAACCACTGGATGGGCGCAGTGCCGGATCACACCATCACAACCTCTTGTTATAAGCTGCTGAACCAATGGAATTGGAACGACTTACAGAGAATCTGAATCTCGTCCGCGAACGCATTTCGCGAGCCGCCCTGTCATCAGGCCGGTCCGCATCGGATGTGACACTTGTGGCGGTAACCAAACGCACGCCTGTCGAGTGGGCCAGGCATCTGCTCAATGCAGGTCAGCACAATCTCGGTGAGAACTACCCGCAAGAGCTTTGGACAAAAGCCGATTCCCTGCTCGACCAGGTGCAGATCCAGTGGCACCTGATCGGCCACCTTCAATCCAATAAACTCAAGCGCACACTGCCCTTGGTACACATGATCCATGGGGTGGACAGTCTCAGGCTGCTTGCCGCGATTGCCGATCTTATGCCATTGGCTCAAAACCTCCAAAGCCTTTGCCTGCAAGTGAATGTCTCTGAGGAAGAGAGCAAGCATGGCTGGACCGAGCAATCCATTTTGGCAGAGGCCGATGCCATTGCAGAATTGGTCCTACATAAGAGTTTGCCGCTCACAGGATTCATGACGATCGCCGGATGGGGCACCGATTGCCAGACAGCTCGCCCGGCATTCGTCCGGCTCAGAGGCTTGGCCGAATCATTCAAAGCCCGCACAGGGATTGCCTTAAATGACCTTTCTATGGGCATGTCAGGCGATTTCGAAGCCGCCATTGCCGAAGGTGCCACACATGTGCGGGTTGGCTCGGCTTTGTTCGAAGGCTTGGAATCGCCATGACAACCATTGAAATTCGACCCACAAGCGAGGGTGCCAGCATGGCTGTGCGTGCCCAGCCTGGGGCGAAGCACGAAAAGATTGTCGGCACGCACGATGGGGCCTTGAAAGTCGCCGTCACCGCCCCGCCCGACGATGGCCGAGCAAATCTGGCTCTGGCCAGGTTCCTGGCCAAAACTTTTGGCTGCAAAGCCAATCAGGTTGAACTGCTACAAGGTAAAACCGACCGCCGTAAGGTCTTCCACTTCAGAGGCTTCTCCGTTGAGAGTTTACAGGCCGCTGTCAATACGATCTTGGCAACGGCCGATTCCTAAACCAATGGCAAATACGATAGAATACCTTACTCAATCCGATCTATTTCGACATATTCGAGCCGCCCATGTCAGATCCGACCGACCGCCTGGAAATCCAGCCCTTCAAAAGCCCTCTGCTGCGTGCCAAAGTGCGTGTTCCAGGCTCTAAAAGCCTCACAAACCGAGCCTTGATCATTGCAGCTCTGGCAGAAGGCAAGACCCAGCTCACAGGCGCTTTGGACAGTCAGGATACGCAGGTCCTCATCCGGGCTCTCAATGCTGTGGGCATCCCCACAGTGCATGATCCAATTGCTTACACAATCGATGTCGTCGGCCAGGCAGGCTCGATTCCTGCCGCTTCCGCAAATCTGGATCTGGCCAATTCGGGCACCAGCCTTAGATTCCTCACTGCAATGCTTGCCCTCGGGCATGGCAAATACACCCTTGATGGCTCCGCCCGGATGCGTCAACGACCAATCGCCGACCTGCTCGCCGCTCTCAATCGGGTCGGGGCCATCGCCCGAAGTGAAGCCAATACCGGCTGCCCTCCCGTTCTGCTCGACGCCGATGGACTACAAGGCGGTTTCGTCGGCGTGCGCGGCGATGTCTCCAGCCAGTTCCTTTCAGGCCTGCTCATGGCTTTGCCCTACGCTGCAAACCCTTCGGAAATCGAGGTCGACGGCAATCTCGTCAGCGTCCCTTACGTCACCATGACCATCGAAGTCATGCGTGCCTTCGGTGTAAAAGTCGACAATCGCAAGAACAAACGCTTTATCATCAAACCAGGCCAGTATTTCGGCAGAGATTATGCCATCGAGCCCGATGCCTCCGCCGCCTCCTACTTCTTCGCCCTGGCCGCCATCACAGGCGGTACCGTTACGGTGGAAGGTCTTGGCAACAGGAGCCTTCAGGGGGATGTCGACTTCGTCCATGTCCTGGCCCATATGGGCTGCCTGGTCGAATCGAGTGTCGACAAGATCACAGTCACCGGCGGACAACTCAAGGGGCTGGATATCGACATGAATGCCATCAGCGATACCGTCATGACTCTCGCGGTCGTGGCCTTGTTCGCCCAAGGTGCCACCCGCATTCGCAACGTGGCCCATATCCGACACAAGGAGACCGACCGTATTGACGCAATTGCCAACGAATTGCGTAAATTTGGAGCCGAGGTCATCGAGCATTACGATGGCCTGACCATCATTCCACCCCTCGAAGGTCAGTTCAAGCCAGCCGAAGTTGCCACCTACGACGACCACCGCATTGCCATGTCGTTCGCACTCGCCGGCCTTAAAGTTCCCGGCACGGTTATTCTTGACCCAGGCTGTGTTGGCAAAACCTATCCAGGTTATTGGAACGACCTGAATCAGGCCCTGGGGCGCTAACCCATCGCCAAACCAAAATCCAAGGCTGACCCAAATCATCGTCAGCCAAGCACCAGACCCTCTTGACTTGCTCAAGCCACCCCACCGCCAACGGTCACCCTTGTTTCGCACTGTGAGCCTATCTGCTTATACAGGTTGGATTTGTGATATCTCAGAACTCGCACTGAATTGCCGTAAAAGGCACATGCAACGTACCACAAAATGGAAAACAGAAGATCGATCGTCAAATGCGCCGGTTTTTGTATCGTGGCATTTTTCAAAACAACGACTACAACTTGTTCCATACCGATTCTTGAAACCATTGCGGAATCCAATTCTGTTTCAGCTCAAGCAACTTTGCTTCCGTCACTTCCGCCACCCACATCTCGTCAACCTGCTGCTCGCCATACGAATTACCAAAAAAATAAGCCCGGTTTGTATATTTCACGGCATCCATCACCAAGTCTAACGATCTCCTGTATCGCTCCCGTATCTTCTCTTCAGGCACATCGTGCCCCCCTTGCAACACGCGCTGACGGACTCGAAAACAATTGATATCCGGGTGCTCTGTGGCCACATAATACAAGTAGGTCCGATAACCGGCCGCCTGTGCATCTTTCAAAAAGGCCACCTTGCTCTCGTGCGGCATCACCGTTTCAGTTGAAAAACTGGTCGATTGCCTCATCAGTTTTGCACGAATAAATTCAGCCAGCACCGAACCTAAATAGTCGTCCCTGAAAAACAACAGAAACACTTGATTTTACAGTAGTTAGTTCGTTTATTGTATGGTATAATCTCTATTGTAAACCCAATCATGGCTTGAAAAACTCAGGGATTTATGCAGCCTAAATCGACCCAATCACACGCCGATCT